>CAZKZP010000001.1:0-9854 GCA_964557295.1 uncultured Chromatiales bacterium
ATGGCGATCATCGCAGCGGTGGCTGATCGCAAGCTAAAGCTTGCTCCTACAGCAGATATCTTTATCCGCCAAGTTAATAATCAGTCCTTCCTAAGTGATCCCCGCCAAAAATTCCACCACCTCCGCCCCATGACATGAGGCCACATTAAACCGCATCCAGGGCGTAGGCTCCTGATGGGGTCGGAACAGATTCCCTGGCGCGAGTGTGATGCCTTGCGTGGCGGCTTGGCTGGCCAGCGCCACGACGTTGATGTGCTCGGGTATCTTCACCCAGATAAACATGCCCCCTTCGGGTTCGACATAGAGCGGTAGATTCAGCCGTTCGAAGGTTGTGATGGCTTGTTCGCGGCCCTGTTGCAGTTTGCGACGGGTCTTGTCCAGGTGTTTGCGGTAATAACCGTCGGTGAGCATCTGGTAGATCAGGCGTTCGTCGATCTCCGAGGTGGTCATGCCGGTGAGCAGTTTGAGGTCGGTGAGTTGTTGGGTGAGATCGCGGGAGCAGGCGATGTAACCGACGCGCAGGCTGGCGGAGATGGTTTTGGAATAGCTGCTGAGATAGATCACGCGCTGGAGCTGGTCGAGGGTGGCGAGGCGGGTCGCCGGGCCGGGGTGGAAGTCGCCGTAGATATCGTCTTCGACGATGGTGAGGCCGTGGCGCTCGGCGAGTTGCAGCACGCGGTAGGCCGTGGCCTGGCTGATGCTGGCGCCGGTGGGGTTGTGCAGGATGGAGTTGGTGAAGAATACCCGGGGCTTGTGTTCTTTGATCAGGGCTTCCATCTGGGCGGTGTCGGGGCCGTCGTGATTCCAGGGCACGCCGATGACGCGCGCGCCGAGCGACTTGAGCGCGCCAAACAGCAGGAAATAGCCGGGATCGTCGACCAGCACGGCATCGCCGGGGCGCACCAGGTAACGCGCGAGCAGGTCGAGCGCGTGCGTGGCGCTGCGGGTGAGCAGGATTTGCGCGCTGTCGGCGCTGATGCCGATTTCCGACAGCCGGTGTTGCAGCCAGTCGCGCAGTGGCGCATAGCCTGCCGGCTGGCCGTAGCTGGTGAGAAAGCTGCCGCTGCGCTTCGATAGCGTGCGCAGGCTGCGCTGGATCCCGGCCTCGTCCATCCAGTCACAGGGCAGCCAGCCGGCGCCGGGGATGGGTTTGCTGGCCGGCTGTGTCAGCGCATTGCGCAGCAGCCACAGCACATCGGTGGCGGCATCGAGCTTGATGGTGGTGTGGTGCGCGGCATGGGCACGCGGGCGGGGCGCGATGTAAAAGCCCGAGCCTTGGCGCGATTGCAGGTAGCCCATGGCAACCAGGCGGTCGTAGGCCGTCACCACGGTGAAGCGGCTGACCTCATGATGGATGGCAAAGGCCCGGATCGATGGCATACGCATGCCGCCGCGCAGCACCCGGTCGTCGATGCGTTTTTGCACGGCGTTGACGATTTGATCGACCAGCGGGTTGGGACTGTTGGCATCCAGGCTGATGAGTTTGGTCGGTACTGTCATGGTGGTCGCCCCGGTACAGGTGTTTGAGGTATCCGCAAAACTGTACCTGTATTGTCAGGACAAGGTCCACTACTGTGATGTTTTGCAGGAGGTGCGACATGGCGGACGGCGTGCGGAGTAATGAAGGCAGGGTATCCAACGACACCCTTGGCCTCATGTTCGGTGTGCTGGGCGTGGCGGGGTTTAGTGTGACCCTGCCGGCGACGCGCGTGGCAGTGAATTACCTCGATCCAACCACGGTCGGGCTGGGGCGCGCCCTGGTGGCGGCAGTGTGCGCCTTGGCGTTGTTGTGGATGACACGTCAGCCGCGCCCGACGCGGGATCAGGTGCGCGGGCTGGCCATCGTAGCGCTGGGGGTGATCATCGGGTTTCCGCTCCTGTCTGCCATTGCGTTGCAGAGTTTGCCCGCCGCCCATGGGGCGATAATCGTGGCGATCCTGCCCATGCTGACCGCGATAGTGGGGGCGTTGCGCATGCGTCAGCGACCCTCGGCCGGATTCTGGTTGATGAGCATGGCGGGGAGCGCGCTGGTGCTGATGTTTGCGCTGAGCAACGGGGTGGCGGGTCTGCAGGCGGCGGATGGCGTACTATTGCTGGCGTGTCTGGCGGCGGCGGTTGGTTATGCCGAGGGCGGTCGCTTGGCTGGAGAGATGGGTGGCTGGCAGGTGATTTGCTGGGCGCTGGTCCTGACCGCGCCGTTTCTGCTGGCGCCGGTGGGCTGGGCGGTGTATCGCCATGGACTCGAGGCGCCGCTGTCGGGCTGGCTGGCGTTTGCTTATGTGAGTTTGGTGAGCCAGTTCACTGCGTTTTTTCTCTGGTACCAAGGCATGGCGCTGGCGGGGGTGGTGCGGGTGAGTCAGATGCAACTGCTTCAACCGTTCATGACCTTGCTGGTGGCCGCGCTGTTGCTGGATGAAACGGTGACCTCCAGCATGCTAGGGTTTGCATGTGCGGTGGTGGTGACGGTGGCGATGGGCCGCCGGATGACGATTGTGCAGCGATAACAGGAAGGACAAAGATGGATACCCGAAAATTGCTTTTAACGGCGAGCGATATCGAGCAGATGCCCGGTGAATGCAAGGTGCATTTTCTCAACCCCAATGCGGTGCGCCTCAATAAGTCGCTGGGCGATGCCGTGGGCCTGAGCCAGATCGGCGTGCACATGATTTATGTCGAGCCGGGGCGAGAGGCCACCGAGTACCACATCCACCATTACGAAGAAGAATGTGTGTATGTGTTGTCGGGCAACGCGACGGCGATCATCGGCAATGATCGGTACACGCTCGGGCCAGGCGATTTCATCGGTCTGCCGCGCAATACCGTGGCGCACACGATCATCAATGACGGCAGCGAGACGCTGGTCTGCCTGGTGACGGGGCAGCGACTGTTGCAGGATGTATCCGATTATCCCAACCAAGGCAAACGTCTGTACCGCAATAGCGGCCAATGGGATTTGGTGGATCAGGGTGCGATGCGCGACCCGCGGGCAAAGTGACGGAAGGAAAGATACAAGGTTGGGCTGAATGTTTTTTATGAAGTCCAACACGAGCGCTGCTGTTACATTGAACGCGGAATGGTGCGCCAAGCTTGGTATGCCATGAATGACTGGATAGGTGGTTGCGGTGAGCAGCGCGATGTTGGGCTTCACTTTGTTCAGCCCAACCTACCATGAGCCCGCCCATCAGTTTTTAACAAGTCCCGGCGACTACAACGCAATGCATAGTCTCTTATTCGATTTTACCGCGACGCAATTGCTGCTGACGGCGCTGCTTTTCGTCTGGACCGGGTTTGTCCGTAGCGGTCTGGGTTTTGGCGGTGCGGCGCTGGGCCTGCCGCTGATGCTGTTCATCCTCGATCAACCGCTGTTCTGGCTGCCGGTGATCGGCTTGCATCTGCTGTTTTTCTCCGCGCTGACGCTGCGCACGCGCATCGACAATGTCGACTGGTCCTATCTGAAGGCGACCAGCCTCTATATCATCCCCGCCGCCGTGGTGGGGGTGTTCGGCTTGATCAATCTGCCCACGCGGATACTGGTGACGTTTATCTATGGCATCACGCTGTTTTACGCCGTGATGTGGATGTTCAATCTGTCGATCAGCAGCAAAGGCGGTTGGAGCGACAAGGTGCTGCTCGCGCTCGGAGGCTACGTGGCGGGCACTTCGCTCACCGGCGCGCCGCTGATGGTCGCGGTATATATGCGTAATATCGCCGCCGCGCAATTGCGCAATACGCTGTTTGTGTTGTGGTTCGTGCTCGTGAGCCTGAAGATGAGCACCTTCGTCGCGCTCGGCGTGCCGCTGCACTGGCAGTCCTCGCTGCTGCTGTTGCCCGCCGCGGCGATCGGCCATGTCATCGGCCTCAAGTTTCACGATATGATTTTGCGCAACGACCGGCTGTTCAAACAGATCATCGGCGGGGTGATGGCCGCGATCAGCGTCGCGGGGTTGTGGAGCAGCTAGTGCCGCAATTTCGCATCGGTAATTGGGGGCGATGCTACATGGCGGGGCAGGGTGCCGAGAACGAACTGTATCGCATGGCCCTGCCCCGTTATCCCCTCAATAATTCACCCGGCTGGTCCAGCCGCCCTCTACCACCAGATTGCTGCCGGTGATAAACGATGCCGCGGGTGAGCAGAGGAACACGGCAGGTTTGGCCACTTCGGTCGGTTCGCCCATGCGTCCCATCGGGTTGCGGGCGAAGAAGTGTTGATAGAGTTCCGGCATCTGGCGTTTGGCATTGCCCCAGAACCCATCCTCTACATAGATGGTGCCCGGTGACAGGGTGTTCACCCGAATCTTCTGCGGCGCCAGGCGGCGCGCCAGCCCCTTGGCGTAGTGGACCAATCCGGCCTTGAAGGCGGCGTAGGCGCTCTCCATGTCGGTTTCGGCGATGGCGGCGCTGGATAAGATCAGAATGGCGGCTTCCCCTCTTTCCGCGGCGGCCTGTTTCAGGTAGGGCATGGCCGTCTCGATGGTGTTGACGGTGCCCATCAGGTCCACCGCGTAACCCGCCTGCCAGTCTCCCGCCGTGGTGCCGGCACCAAAGGCGCTGGGATTGGCCATCACGATATCGATGCCGCCTAGTTGCTGCGCCGATTGTTCAATCCAGCGCCGCAGTGCGGCCGGGTCACTCACATCCACCGCATTGCCATAGGCATCGATGCCGAGGCGCTGCAACTGTTCCAGCGTGGCGCGCACTTGCTGCGCATTGCGGGCACACAACGCAATGTCCGCGCCCTCGTAGGCAAAGGCCATGGCCGTGGCGCGCCCAATGCCCCGCGTCCCGCCGGTGATCAGTACCTTTTTCCCTGTTAAGCCCAGTTCCATATTGGTTGCTCCCGTTTGTTGTTAAGCTGTGGGCTTACGATACGGGCGGGGCGTCAGCCGCGCCATTTCCCAGCCTCTTGAGTTTTTGTGCGAGCGTCTTTGTTATGGATTCACTACAGACATTTTTTCCAACATTGCAGGTGAAACAAGCGGTGTATACCCGCGTTGAGGTGAGTGCCCCCTGGGGCTTTGACTTCATGCCCTATCGCCACACCAAGTTCGGTATCGTCACCCAAGGGGCCTGTTATTTTGATTTGAATGATGGCGAAGCGCCCATCAAATTGGAGCAGGGTTGCTGCTACCTGTTGACCCGGGGTGACGCCTTTCGGTTGCGGGATACCAGCCTCAGCGCGACGATTGATTTTGCAGATGCGCTCCAGTACTTGGATGGCCGCCTGCTGCGCTATGGTGGCGGTGGTGAGCAGACCACCCTCGTCGGCGGGCGTTTTATCTTCGCCGGGAACAGCTATCCGCCCGTGCTGGATCTGTTGCCGCCGCTGATCCATTTCAAGGTGAGCGACAAGGAGCTTGGCGCTCTGGTGGCCACCATCGAACTGCTCGCCAACGAGACCGATCAGCCCAGCCTGGGTTCCGCCATGATGGTCGACCGGCTGGCGGATATCTTCTTCATCCAAACCCTGCGGGCCTACTGGCTCTCCGATGCCCAGCGAGGGGTGGGCTGGTTGGGCGCAGTGGCGGATGACAAACTCGTCTGTGCAATCCGTTTGATCCACCAGCAGTTCCAACGGGAGTGGAGCGTCGCCGGACTGGCTAAACAGGCGGGCATGTCACGCGCGGTGTTTTCTGCCCGGTTTACCGAGAAACTGGGAACCTCTCCCATGGCGTACCTGACCCGCTATCGTCTCTACCAAGCACAACAGCGATTGCACAAGCCCGGGGCAAGCATGGCGCAGATTGCTGCGGAGGTTGGCTACAGCTCCGAAGCCGCCTTCAGCAAGGCCTTCAAGAGGGAGCTGGGGATCGCCCCCGGGGCATATCGGCGAAACAGGGCGGGGTGAGTGAGGGGTGGGCCGCCCAATTCACGGACACTCTTAATCCGAGATGCCTACGAATTCAGGTTTGATTGAGATAGCCACATACTAACCCTAACCATGACAAAGCTTGGTCGCTGCAGGAAGCGGTCATTGAGATGGAGCGCATGATCGGCCACGGAGTTCCTTGCGTACGCCACTCAAACTCAACGATTGTTAAGGGGGCGATATGTTTACCAACACTACCTTGTTCAGTTTCTATAAACACCTAATGGCCGTTGTTTGCCTGACCTTCTCATCCTGGCTGCTTGTGGGGGAGGCGGGGATGGTGACGGCGGCGGTGGAACGCCGACACTCGCACTCTTCGCTGGAAACCTGAACGGCGCCGGAAACGCTCAGTGCGGATAACATCTATGTCGCGGATACGGGAAATCACACCATCCGCAAGATCACCCCGGCGGGCGCGGTGAGCACTGTCGTGGGTGAAGCAGGAAGAGCCAACTTTGTGCCGGGGGCATTGCCCGGAATATTGTCAGAACCGAGGGGCGTGGCTGTGCATGGCACTTCACTTTACATCACCATGGGGAACGGCGTTGCGGTGGTGACCAATCTGCCGTAGGACGATGCGTCTACCTGCCGGCGCTGCCGGTGACTGCAATAATCTCCGCGCCGCGTCCGGAATGAGGCATTGGTCAGGCCTTACTTAAGCTGTTGCCGGTGCTCTTCGATCAGCGCGGTCAATTCGCGGTCGAGCAGGGCTTCATCTCCCAGATTCAGTTCGATCAGCCGGCGCAGGTGGGTGATGCTGTCGAGGCCGATGTGCAGGCAATGCAGGCCGACGTGGTCTGCTTCGACGTGGGCGACTTCGGCTTCCATGCGGATGATCGTGTCGTGATCGCCCAGGTCGAGTTCGATGAGGAAGTGATCTCCTGTTCCGGCGGACCAGCTCCGGGGCCGTTCGATCAGGGCGCCCTTGAGCGAGAGGTCCAATAGCGGGGTGTGCCAGCTGCCCGAGGCGTTCACCAGATGGGCCGTGACATGGAAAGGGATGCGGGTAAATTTCCGTCGTTCTGTCGCGCTCATGGGGCTCACCGTTGGTTATGCTGGGTTCAATTAGGATTATTCATCGGCCGTTAGGAGATTTTCTAAAATCCGCCGGTATATATCCGTGAGCAGGTCGAGGTCGGCGACCGCCACGCACTCGTTGACCTTGTGGATGGTGGCGTTGACCGGGCCGAGCTCCACCACTTGCGCCCCGGTGGGGGCGATGAAGCGGCCGTCCGAGGTGCCGCCCGAGGTGGAAAGCTCGGTGGTGAGGCCGGTCACGCCCAAAATCGCCCGGCTGACGGCGTCCACCAACGTGCCTTTTGCGGTAAGGAACGGTTTGCCGGAGAGACTCCACTCCAGATCGTAGTCCAGATTGTGCTTGTCCAGGATGGCCGTCATGCGCTGCTTGAGTTGCTCATGGGTGGTCTCGGTGGAGTAGCGGAAGTTGAAGATGACCTCGACCTCGCCGGGGATCACATTCGTGGCGCCGGTGCCGCCCTTGATGTTGGAGATCTGAAACGAGGTGGCGGGGAAGAATTCATTGCCGCGATCCCACTCGATGCCGGCGAGTTCGGCCAGCGCCGGGGCGGCGCGATGGATGGGGTTGACGGCCAGGTGCGGGTAGGCGACATGGCCTTGCACGCCCTTGACGATGAGCCGCCCGCCCAGGGAGCCGCGCCGACCGTTCTTGATGACATCGCCGACCCGCGCGGTGCTGGTGGGTTCGCCGACCAGGCAGGCGTCGATCCTGATGTTGTGCGCGCTGAGATGCTCCACCACCTTGACGGTGCCGTTGATCGACGGGCCTTCCTCGTCGCTGGTGATCAGAAAGCCGATCGAGCCGCGGTGGTCCGGATGGTGGGCGATGAACGCCTCGCAGGCTACCACCATGGCGGCGAGGCTGCCCTTCATGTCGGCCGCGCCGCGCCCGTAGAGCAGGCCGTTGCGGATCGTCGGTTCGAAGGGCGGCGTTGCCCAGGCCGAGGCCGGACCGGGGGGCACGACATCGCTGTGCCCGGCAAAGACGAACAAGGGGGCGGTATCGCCCCGGCGCGCCCAGAAATTATTCACCTCGCCGAAGGGTAGGGGTTCGACGGTAAAACCGATCGCCTGAAGGCGTTGGATCATCAAGTCATGGCAGCCGGCGTCATCCGGGGTCACCGAGGGGCAGGCGATCAGTTTTTTGGCAAGGTCGAGGGTGGCTGAGGTCATGTCGTGTCTTACATTTTCGTGGTCACGGGAGTCGCCAAGGATATCACTTTTTCTCGTCGCGCCGCGATGGCTCGCCAGCCGAGTGGGTGCGTTCTACGTTCGTGGTGAAGCGGTGGTTGCTTGGCGATGCGTTACGTGTTGTAAAAGATCATACAAGTTGCGATAGTTTTCTTGTCAGAGTCGTGGGGCTTGTATATCCTGCCTTTCGCCTGCATGGATGAAATCCCCGTTGATCCAGCAACGCGGGCGCCTCGCAATGTTCGACGCAAGAGTGTGCAGTGATGAATGAAGAGCTGATACCCGAGATCCCGGAGGAAACCGTCCAGCTGGTCAAGCTCGTCGTTCAGCATCTGCAAGAAGACCGCGATGAAGAACTCAGCCTCCTGCTGGGCCAGGTGCATGAGGCGGAGATCGCGACCCTGCTGGAGTCCCTGCGCCTCGAATACCGCCGCCGCCTCTGGTCCTTGATCCCCGCCGCCCGCCAGGGCGAGATCCTCCCGCATCTGCGCGAAGACGCGCGCATCAGCATCCTCGACCGCATGGATCAGAAAGAAGTGCTGGCGGTCACCGAGGAGATGGAGGCCGAGGATCTGGCCGACATCATGGAGGATCTGCCGGAGGACGTCGGCGAGGCGGTGCTGGAATCGCTCGATGAGGACCGGCGCCGGCGCCTGGAAACCACCCTGAGTTTCGCCGAGGATGCCGCCGGGCGCTGGATGAGTCCCGATGTGATCAGTGTCCGCAAGGATGTCTCGCTCGGCGTGGTGCTGCGTTACCTGCGCCGTCTGAAGGCTCTGCCGGCGCACACCGATGCCTTGATGGTGACCGACGACACGGGCCGCTATCTCGGCAAGCTTGCGCTGGCCGATGTCCTCACTTGGTCGCCCGAGACCCTGGTGGCCGAGGTGATGAACAGCGAGGCCGAGCGGGCGCATGTCAATGATAACGAGCGCGAGATCGCCGCCTCGTTCGAAAAGCGTAGATTTGCCTCGATCGCCGTGGTCGACGATGACGGCAAGTTGTTGGGCCGCATCACCGTCGATGACGCCCTGGAGATCGTGCGCGACGAGGCCGATCGCGCCATGCTCGCGCGCGGCGGTTTGAAGGAAGAGGAAGACCTGTTCGCCCCCGTGCTGTTCAGCGCCAAGAGCCGCGCGATCTGGCTGGGCATCAATCTGGCGACGGTGTTTCTCGCCGCCTGGGTCATCGGCCGCTTCGAGGAAGTGCTGGATAAGATCGTCGCGCTGGCGATCCTGATGCCGGTGGTCGCGAGCATGGGCGGTATCGCCGGCAGTCAGACGCTGGCCTTGACCATGCGCGGACTCACCCTGGGACAGGTCGGAAGCTCGAATCTCAGCTGGCTGGTCAACAAGGAACTGGCGATCGGGGTGATCAATGGACTGATCTGGTCATTGGTGATCGCCGCGGTGACCTTGCTCTGGTTCCAGGACATCGAGATCTCCATGGTCATCGCCGCGGCCATCGTGGTCAACCTGATCGCGGCCGCCGCCTCGGGTGTCTTCATCCCCGTCATCCTGCATCGCATGGGCATCGACCCGGCGATCTCCGGCGCGGTCATTCTGACCACCGTCACCGATGTGGTCGGATTCCTGAGTTTCCTCGGTCTCGCGACAATGTTTTTGCTTTGATAAAAAATAAGCCCCGCATTGCGCGGGGCTTATTGTTACCGGCAGGGAAGCGATTACTTTTTGCGACGAGCGGCACTGAATCCCAGCAGACCCAGACCCAGCAATGCCAATGAGGCAGGTGCCGGAAC
>CAZKZP010000001.1:9864-11297 GCA_964557295.1 uncultured Chromatiales bacterium
CAGTCTTACGTCATCGATGTAGCCACCCAGTGAATCGCTGGCGCCGGCGGCGCTGAATTCCAATACGGAGGCCGCGCCAGCGGCGGTGACCAGATAGTTGTAGACGGTCCAGGAGGTGTCACCCGAGGTGGTCCCGGTGGGCGAGGCCAACAAGGTGCCATTCCAGAACACATTGATGTAGTTGCTGCTCGCGTCCACGCTGGGGCGGGGAGAATACGCAAAACTCAGGTTGTAGTTCTGACCCGCGACGGTGGTGATGGTTTGCGCCATGGCGCTGTTGGAATAAGAGTCCAGTTCAACGTGCTGGCTGCCTTCAAAAGGTGAGCCCGCCACATTGTTTTGGATCTCGATGCCTGAACCGGAGACGGTGGTCCAGCCGGTGATAGAGCTGTAAACATTCCAGGTGCCATTGGCCAGTGACGGATCTTCAAAACCACCGTTGACGACCAGGTTGGCGTTGGCCGTGCCCGCGGTTGCCCCCATGATGACCAGGCTGGCCAGTAATGCGCGATTTACACTTTTCACGATGTTTCTCTCCTAGATTATTATTGAGTTTTTGTTGCGAATTGAATGGCATACAAGAATTGTGCCAAAAATTAAATAATTATTAAGACCATAAGGTTGGGCGTGCACCACGACCGTTGCAGTGTGCGACTGTAAAGTTAATCGACGGTCATGCTGAAGCAGAGGGAGCCAAGACGAGCTATGACAATGGCTTCGTTAGATGCTTGCAAGCAATCGGCAGGTATGGCCAGCCTCGCTGAATCCGATCAGCAGGGTTCTACCGGCGTCGATGACAGGGCGTTTGATGAGGGTGGGATGGGCGAGGAGTATGTCCGCCGCGGTTGACTCAGACAAACGCGATTTTGTTTCCTCGGGCAGGCCGCGCCAAGTGGTGCTGCGTTTATTCACCAGGGTTTCCCAGCCAAGCACATCGATCCAGCGTTGCAACAGGGCCTGGTCCAGGCCATCGCGGCGCAGGTCGTGAAAGTGATAAGGGAGCTGTTGCGCGCCCAGCCACTTCAGGCATTTCTTGACGGTGTCGCATTCCTTGATGCCGTAGACGGTGATCATGGTGTGTTGGCGTGTCCGGTGCAGAGGGTGGGGGCGCAGTGCGCCCCCGAATGGGATGCATTAAATGCCGCGCAGCAGTTCGTTGATGCCGACCTTGCCGCGGGTCTTTTCGTCGACCTGTTTGACGATGACCGCGCAGTAGAGGCTGTATTTGCCATCCTTGGAGGGCAGGTTGCCGGAGACGACCACCGAGCCAGCCGGGATGCGGCCGTAGGTGATCTCGCCGGTCTCGCGGTGGTAGATCTTGGTGCTCTGGCCGATGTACACGCCCATGGAGATGACCGAGCCTTCCTCGACGATCACGCCCTCGACGACCTCGGAGCGCGCGCCGATGAAGCAGTTGTCTTCGATGATGGTGG
>CAZKZP010000001.1:11307-26498 GCA_964557295.1 uncultured Chromatiales bacterium
TGGGCGCAGGAGCCGACGGTGGCCCAGGTGTCGACCATGGTGCCGCTGTCGACGTAGGCGCCGATATTGACATAAGAGGGCATCAACACCACGCCGGAGGCGATGTAGGAGCCGCGCCGGGCCGTGGCCGGGGGCACGACGCGCACGCCGCCTTCGCGGAAGTCGCGCGTGCTGCAATCGGCATATTTCGACGGGACCTTGTCGTAATAATTGGTGAAGCCGCCTTTCATGAATTGATTGTCCTCGATGCGGAAGGACAGCAGCACGGCTTTCTTCAGCCATTCATTGACGACCCAGTCGCCCACGCCGCGGCGTTCGGCCACGCGCATCTTGCCGCTGTCCAGCAAGGTCATCGCCTCATACACGGCTTCCTTGACATGGGTGTCGACATTGCGCGGGGTGATCTCGGCGCGGCGTTCGAAGGCCGCTTCAATGATACTTTTCAAATCGCTCATCATTAGCTCCACTGCTGATACAAGATAGAAAGGTTTATAAACGGGTAACGAAGTCGCGGATGCGCCCGGCGGCCTCGATGCACTCATCGAGCGGTGCGACCAGGGCGATGCGCACGCGATCGGCGCCGGGCACGATACCATCTGCCAAGCGCGACAGATACACTCCCGGCAGCACGGTCACATTCTGCTGCGCGAACAGCCCTTGCGCGAATGACTCGCCGTCGAGCGGCGTGCGCGCCCAAAGATAAAACGCGGCCTCCGGGCGCTGCACATCCAGCACCGGCTGGAGGATGTTCAATACCGCGTCGAACTTCTCGCGGTACAGCCGGCGGTTTTCGATGACGTGCGCCTCATCCGCCCACGCGGCGCTGCTGGCCGCCTGCACGGTGGTGGACATGGCGCAGCCGTGATAGGTGCGATACTTGAGGAATTGCTCCAGCACCTGGGCATCGCCGGCGACAAAGCCGGAGCGCAGCCCCGGCGCGTTGGAGCGTTTGGAAAGGCTGTGAAAGACCACGCAGCGTTTGAAGTCGGCGCGCCCCATCAGTGCGGCGGCCTGCAACAGACCGGGCGGGGGGGGATTCTGCTCGTCGGGATAGATCTCCGAATAGCATTCATCGCCCGCGACGATGAAGTCATATTCATCCGCCAGCCGGATCAGGCGCTGCAATTGTTCGAGCCCGATGACCGCGCCGCTCGGATTGCCGGGCGAGCAGATGTACAGCAACTGGCACTGTTGCCACACCTCGTCCGGCACGGTGTCGAAGTCGGCCAGCCCCCCGGCGTTGATGTTCACGAAATACGGATCGGCACCGGCCAGCAGGGCCGCGCCTTCGTAGATCTGATAAAACGGATTCGGCATGACCACCGTGGCCGGCCGGCGCCGATCGATCACCGCCTGGGCGAAGGCGAACAGCGCCTCGCGGGTGCCGTTGACCGGGATGACCTGGGTCTCGGGGTCGACGCTGTTTTGTGGGAGTTCGAAGCGCCGCATGAGCCACCGGGCGATGGTCTGACGCAAGGCGGGCAGGCCCTTGGTGGTGGGGTAGCTGGACAGGCCGTGGGTATGCCCGATCAAGGCCTCGGTGATCACCCCCGGCGTGGGATGCTGCGGTTCGCCGATCGACAGGGTGATATGCGGCACGTCGCGCGGAGCGGTGACGGCCGCCTTGAGCTTGGCCAGACGCTCGAAGGGGTAGGGCTGTAATTTGTCTAGATCTGGATTCATCGGGCGTCTGTCTGAAAAATATCGAATATGTTAAGTTTTATTTCTGCTTTGGCGATAAGCTGAAGTAAGGACAAAACACGAAGGGCCTATTATAGTGCATCACCCAATGCTGGCGAAGTCCGATTTGTTGCCAGTGTTCTTGCTGCTGTTCAGTGCCAGCATGTGGGGACTGATCTGGTATCCGCTGCGCGTCCTGGAACATCACGGCCTCTCCGGTCTCTGGGCGACGCTCATCATGTATGGCGCGGCGCTGCTGCCGGCGCTGTTTCTGCTCTCCGGGCGCTGTCGCGAATTCGCGCAACACCCGGGGTTGCTGCTGCTCATCGCCCTGGGTAACGCCTGGTGCAATGTGGCGTTCATCCTGGCGGTGCTCGATGGCACGGTCGTGCGCGTGCTGCTGTTGTTCTACCTCTCTCCGGTGTGGGCGACGTTGCTGGGGATGCTGCTGCTCGACGAGCGTCTGAACCGCACTGCCATGCTGACCCTGGTGCTGGCGATGTTCGGCGCCCTGGTGATGCTCTGGGAGCCGGAGCTCGGCATGCCCTGGCCCAAGGATCGTGCCGATTGGCTGGCGCTGTCGGCGGGTGTCGGCTTTGCCTTCTCCAATGTGCTGGTGCGCAAGCTCGCGCATGTTTCGATCAGGGTCAAGGCGGCCTCGACCTGGCTCGGGGTCAGCGTTCTGGCCTTGGTCTGGATCATCGTGAGCGACACCGCGCTGCCTGCGGTGGAGCCTCCGGTGATCGCCTCGGCGGCCCTGCTCGGGGTGCTGGGGATCGTCAGTATGACCCTGGCGGTGCTCTACGGCGTGAGCTATATGCCGGTGCACCGCTCGTCGGTGATCCTGCTGTTTGAAATCGTGGTCGGGGCGGTGTCATCCCTGTTGCTGACCAGCGAGGTTGTGTTATGGCGCGAATGGATCGGCGGGGCACTGATCATGCTGGCGGCGTATCTATCCACACGGGATCATCTCAATGAACAACAAGCCAGTCATTGAACATATCGCGCATATCGGGGTGCTGGTCAGTGATACCCGGCGCGCCCTGGATTTTTACTGCGGTGTTTTGCAGCTAAGTTTGCTGGAACGGCCCGAGCTGGGATACCCCGGCGCCTGGCTGGCGGTCGGCGGGCAGCAGATTCACCTCATGGAGCTGCCCAATCCCGATCCGAGCATTGGCCGGCCGGCGCACGGGGGGCGGGATCGTCATATCGCGCTGACGGTGGCCGATCTTGCCGGACTCGAAGCAGAACTCAAGGCGGCCAGCGTACCGTTCACTCGAAGCATGTCCGGGCGGGCGGCGCTGTTCTGTCGCGACCCGGACGGCAACGCCCTTGAATTCGTGCAGTGGCCACAGTGATGCTGCGGAGGTAGAGGATGCGTGTCGAGATTCATAAACTGAAACTGCCGAAGATCTCGCATATCGGCATCCAGGTGCTGGAGTCGCTCTCCAAGGAGGATTTCAATCTCAACGACGTGGCCGAACTCGTGCTCCAGGATCCGGCGCTGACCGGCATCCTGATCAAATACGCCAACTCGCCGCTCTACCGGCGTTATGTCGAGATCACCAACGTGCGCAAGGCGATCAATCTGCTCGGCATGAAGAACGTGAAGCTCACCGTGACGGTGGCGGCGATGCGCGCCTTCACCATGGTGCCGTGCAAGGCGATCGAAGCGTTTTGGGAGCATAGTTTCAATATCTCTGTCGCCAGCAAGCTGATCGGGACCAAGGTCAGTCGCGCGCTGGCCGATGATTTCGAATTCACCGGCATCATTCACGATCTCGGCCCCTTGACCATCGCCGCGAATTATCCCCGGGAGTATGACGCCTTGCTGGCCAAGGCCGAGGCCGAGGCCATGCCCGTCAATGTCATGGAAGAGAAGCTGTTCGAGTTCTCGCGCGCGGAATTCATCGACTGGGCCGAGACGAATCTGCATCTGCCGCCGATATCGATGCAGGCACTGAAGCTGTTTCACGGCATCGAGGTGCCTGCGGCCAAGCGCGAGACGAAATTGCATCACGCGGTCTTGTCGCTGGCGCACATCCTGGACAATGAGCTCAGGGAGGAGGGAGGGCTGCGCCCGTTGCAGATGGTGCGAGAGAAAAAGTCCGCGCTCGAAGCGCTGGCGGGCCTTGCGGATGATCTGTGGGACGAGATCAAGGCCGAGTATCGCGCGGTGCTCGCCGAGCGCTATCAATTATGAAAACGTAGCCTGGGTGGAGTGTCAGCGAAACCCGGGTTCCGCTTCGCTCCACCCAGGCTACGGTGTTGTCACTGATCCAGTTGTCGGATGATCGCCTGCTCCAGCCGCCTGAGCTGTTCGGCGTCGACGAGTTTTTTGTTGTCCTGCCCAGTGATGAAGAAGGTGTCTTCCACCCGCTCGCCGAAGGTGCCGATCTTGGCCTTTTGCAGTTTCACGTGACACTCCCATAACGCCGCGCCGATGCGCGCCAGCAGCCCTGGACGGTCCGAGGTGGTGACCTTCATCACCGTGTGGCGGCTGATGTTGTCGTCCTGGAAGCTGACCTGCGTGGGGATCGGGAAGTGTTTCAGCGCGCGCGAGACGTGTTTGACGATGCGCGGCGGCTGGCTCGCATCCATCGCCAGGAATTTTTTCACACAGTGTTCGATTTCGCGCAGGGCGCGCTGGTCGGAGATCGGTTCGCCCTCGCTGTCGAGCACGATGAAGGTATCGAGGACAAAACCGTCGGCCGAGGTGATGATGCGCGCCTCCACGATGTTGAGGTCGAGCTGCCCGAGCGCGGCGGTCACCCGGGCGAACAGATAGTCGCGATCGCGGGTATAGATGAAGATCTCGCTGCCGCCGCGCCGCGTCATCTGGCGGATGACGACCAGCGGGAGCTGCTCCGGTTTGGCAGTGACGATGTGGCGAGTCTGCCAGGCGATTTCATCGGAGGAATGCACGAGAAAATATTCTTCGTTGAGCCGGCTCCAGACCGCCTCCGCCTGCTCCTTGCCGATGCGGTGCAAGCGCAGTTCTTCGTGGGCCATTTGCTGGTTGTGCTGGAGCCGTTCAATCTGCTCCAGCGGATTGTCCAAACCGCGCTTGAGTGCGCGCGAGGCGGCGTGATAGAGCTCTTTGAGCAGCGCATCCTTCCAGGAGTTCCACACCGCGGGGCTGGTGGCGCGGATGTCGGCGACGGTGAGCAGATAGAGGTAATCGAGCCGCTCCACGGTTTTGATCTCCGTGGCGAACTGGTTGATGACCTTGGTGTCGCTCAGATCGTTGCTTTGCGCGGTGACCGACATCAGCAAGTGATGGCGCACCAGCCAGCGCACCAGATCGGTGTCTTCGGAGCCGAGACCGTGCTGTTCACAGAATTCCCGCGCCGTGACTTCGCCGAGCACCGAGTGATCCCCGCCGCGGCCTTTGGCGATGTCGTGGAAGATGGCCGCGATATAGAGCAGCTCTGGTTTTTTCAGATAGTGGAAACGGCTGCTGCACAGCGGAAACTCGTGGGTGTATTCCGGCACCGAGAAGCGGCGGACGTTGCGCAGCGCGCGCAGGATGTGTTCGTCCACGGTGTAGACATGAAACAGATCATGCTGCATCTGGCCGACGATGCGGTTGAACACTGGCAGATAGGCCGCCAACACGCCATAACGATGCATGCGACGCAGTTCATGGGTCACGCCCACGGGTTGGCGCAGGATCTCGATGAACAGTTGCTGATTGGCGCGATCGGCGCGGAATGCCGCGTCGATCAGATAGCAATGGTTGCGGATCTGGCGGATCGTGCCGGCGCGCACGCCTTTGATCTGCGGGTTCTGGCACAGGATCAGAAAGATCTCCAGCAGCGCGCTCGGGGTAGTAGCGAAGATGTCGGCGCGGGCCGCTTCAAGAAAGCCCTTGCGGATCTGAAAACGCGCGTTGATCGGTTTGGCTTCGTCCGACGTGGCGGCGTAGAGGATCTCTTCCTTGAACAACTGCAATAACATTTCATTGAGCCGGCTCAGCTCCATGATGTTGCGGTAATAATCCATCATGAAATGTTCCACCGCCAGACGATGGTCGTGATCGGTGTAGCCGAACATCCGGGCGAGGGTGCGCTGATGATCGAACAGCAGGCGGTCTTCGCGCCGCCCCGTGATGTTATGCAGCGCGATGCGGATGCGCCAGAGAAACTCCTGTCCATCATGGAGCATCTGATATTCCGCCGCGGTGAGAAAATGGTGCGCGACCAGATCATGCAGCGTATCCGCGCCGAAATGACGCTTGGCCACCCAGCCGATGACCTGGATGTCGCGCAGCCCGCCGGGGCCTTCCTTGATGTTGGGTTCGAGATTGTAGGCGGTGTCGTGGAACTTGTGGTGGCGCGTGACCTGTTCCTGGAGCTTGGCGGCGAAAAATTCGTCGCCCGGCCAGATGCTATCGGGGCCGGTGCGCCGGCGCATGGTGTCAAACAGTGCGCGCGAACCGTGCAGCAACCGGGCCTCCATCAGGTTGGTGGCGACGGTGATATCGCTCAAGGCTTGGGCTTCGCATTCGGCGATCGTGCGCACACTGTGGCCGACCTCCAGCCCGATATCCCACAGCATGGTTAGAAACCGTTCCAGCGCAGCGCACAGTGCCGGATCCTGTTCATCGGCGAGCAGGATCATGATGTCGATGTCCGAGCGCGGCAGCAGTTCGCCGCGGCCGTAACCGCCCACCGCCACCAGGGCGACCTGGTCTTCCATCTGCGGGGTGACGAACTGGCGCCAGGCCTGCATCAAGAGTTGATCGATCAGCCAGGCGTGTTGCTGCACCAGCGCGCCCGGACTGACGCCCGTCTCGAATTCCTTGCGCAGGCGTTGATTGGATTCTTTCAAGGCCTCGCGGAAGACGGGGATCGGCTTGTCCGTGACGGCAAGGCGGGCGGCAAAGCCGGCGTGGTCGAAGATCTCGGGTCCGGGGTGGGTCATCTGGCGGCGGCTTCCTCGCGGCGCATGGTCAGTATTTCCACGCCCGTGTCGGTGACCAGCAGGGTGTGCTCCCATTGCGCGGACAGGCTGCGGTCCTTGGTGATGACGGTCCATTTGTCCGGCAGCAGCGTCACCGCCGCCTTGCCGGCGTTGATCATCGGCTCGATGGTGAAGGTCATGCCCGGCTCCAGCACCATGCCGGTGTTGGGCTGGCCGTAATGGAGGACTTGCGGCTCTTCGTGGAAGTTGCGCCCGATGCCATGGCCGCAATAATCGCGCACCACGGAAAAGCCGTGCTTCTCCGCATGACGCTGGATGGCGTGGCCGATGTCCCCCAGGCGCACCCCCGGCCGGACCATGTCGATGCCGATCCACAGGCACTCGTGACTGATGCGCATCAGGCGCTCGGCGAGGATCGACGGCTTGCCGACGCCGAACATCATGCTGGTGTCGCCGTGATAATTATCCTTGATGACCGTGATGTCCACATTGACGATATCGCCGTTCTTCAACTGCTTATCCCCCGGAATGCCGTGACAGACCACATGATTGACCGAGGTGCAGATGGACTTGGGAAAGCCGTGGTAATTGAGCGGGGCGGGAATCGCCCCTTGCTGCTCGGTGATATACTTGTGACAGATTGCATCGAGCTCATCCGTCGTGATCCCCGGCTGCACGTGTTCGACGATCATCTCCAGGACCTCGGCGGCCAGGCGCCCGGCAACGCGCATTTTGTCGATCTCGGCAGGGGTCTTGATATGTACTGTCACTGATAAGTCCTTGTAATGATTGTGTTTGACAACAGCGATGCCTCGCCGGGGTTTGGTGCTTTACATGAGCAATGGAGGCTAATTGTTTGTTGTCAGCGGGTATTTATGGTATAAAATCGCCCGCTTTACGCGCAATGATTTCCTGATTCTTACCATCAGGTTTTGTTAAATACCCACATAAATCGTCACATACACCGGGTGCCTGCACGGTTGGTGTATGGGATTTATGGAGGCTTAACCCAAACTTTAGGAGTTACTATGAGCACTGTCACCATGCGTAACATGCTGGAAGCGGGTGTGCACTTCGGCCACCAAACACGCTTCTGGAATCCCCAAATGGCACCGTTTATCTTCGGTGCGCGCAACAAGATCCACATCATCAACCTGGAAAAAACGCTGCCGCTCTATAAAGAGGCCATGAGCTTTGTCTCCGGCGTTGCCGCCAAGGGCGGTAAGATCCTGTTCGTAGGCACCAAGCGTGCCGCGCAGGAAGTCATGAAGGAAGAAGCCGAGCGTTGCGGCATGCCTTACGTCAACCATCGCTGGCTCGGCGGCATGCTGACCAACTTTCAGACGGTCAAGCAATCGATCAACCGCCTCAAAGCGCTCGAGCAACAAGCCTCCGACGGCAGCTTTGCCCGCTTGAGCAAGAAAGAAGCCCTGATGTGCAGCCGCGAGCTGGAGAAGCTCGAGCGCAGCCTGGGCGGCATCAAGAACATGAACGGTCTTCCGGATGCGATCTTCGTGGTCGACACCGGATTTGAAAAGATCGCCATCAGCGAAGCCAACAAGCTCGGCATCCCGGTGGTGGGCGTGGTGGACACCAACAACACGCCGAAGAATGTCGACTATATCATTCCGGGCAACGACGATGCGATGCGCGCCATCAAGCTCTACGTGCGCGGCGCCGCCGACGCCGTGACCGAAGGTCGCAGCTCCAGCCTGCTTCAGGCGGGCGCGATGAAGGATGAGTTTGTCGAAGTCACGGAAGCAGCCAAGGCGAATGCCTGAGGGCGATGACGGGCTGAAGAGAAAGAGGGGGCGCTGCCCCCTTTTTCCAAGGCGCAGCCCGGAAATTTCCGCATAGCTGGCGAAGTTACAGAATCAGAAGAGGATGAGGTTATGAACATTTCTGCTGCATTGGTTAAAGAACTGCGCGAGCGTACCGGCTCGGGCATGATGGAATGCAAGAAGGCCTTGGTTGAAGCCAACGGCGATATCGAACTGGCGGTCGAAAACATGCGCAAGAGCGGCCTGGCCAAGGCGGACAAGAAGGCGGGCCGCACCGCGGCCGAGGGCGCCATCGTCATCAAGATTTCCGGCAACGGCAAGCGTGCGGTCATGGTCGAAGTCAACAGCGAAACCGACTTCGTGGCCAAGAACGAAGACTTCATCAGTTTTTCCAACACCGTCGCCGAGCTGGCGCTGAATGAAAAGATCACCGACGTCGATGCGCTTTCGACCATGAAGCTGCCGAGCGGCGCCAAGGTCAACGAAGCGCGCCAGGCCTTGATCGCCAAGATTGGTGAGAATATCAATCTGCGGCGCATCGTGGCTGCGGCGGCAGAAAACGGCGTGGTCGGCAGCTATCTGCATGGCGGACGCATCGGCGTGCTGGTCGAGCTCGAAGGCGGCGATGTGAATCTGGCGCGCGATATCGCGATGCATGTGGCGGCCAACAAGCCGGTGTGTGTCTCCGAAGAGCAGGTGCCGGCCGAACTGATCGAGAAGGAAAAAGAGATCTTCACCGCGCAGGCGGCGGAAAGCGGCAAGCCCATGGAGATCATTCAGAAGATGGTCGTCGGCCGCGTGAACAAGTTCCTCAAAGAAGTGACCCTGCTCGGCCAGCCGTTCGTCAAGAATCCGGATCAAACCGTTGCGCAGCTGTTGAATGAAAAAGGCGCCACGGTGCTGGGGTTCGTCCGCATCGAAGTGGGCGAGGGCATCGAGAAGCAGACCGGTAATTTCGCCGAAGAGGTGATGGCCCAGGTTCGCGGGGGCTGAAGCCCATGACGGGAACCGACAAGAAAAATAAGAACGCCTACAAGCGCGTGCTGCTCAAGTTGAGCGGCGAGGCGCTGATGGGCGACCTGGAATTCGGCATCGATCCAGTCATCATCAAGCGCGTGGCCGAAGATGTCGCCGAGCTCTCGGCCTCCGGTCTCGAGCTGGGGCTGGTGGTCGGCGGCGGGAATATCTTCCGCGGTGTGAGTCTGTCGGCCGGTGGCATGGATCGCGCCACCGCCGATTACATGGGCATGCTGGCCACGGTGATGAACGCCTTGTCGCTGCAGGATGCCGTCGAGCGTACCGGCACGTATTGCCGCGTGATGTCGGCGCTGCCGATCAACCAGGTCTGCGAGGAATACATCCGCCGCCGGGCGATCCGGCATATGGAAAAAGGCCGGGTGGTGATTTTCGCCGCGGGCACCGGCAATCCCTTTTTCACCACGGATTCGGCCGCGAGTCTGCGCGGCATCGAGGTCGGCGCCGAGGTGGTCTTGAAGGCGACCAAGGTCGACGGCGTGTATTCCAGCGATCCGATGAAAGATCCGACCGCGACACGGTATTCCCGTCTGACTTATGATGAGGTATTGGAGCGTAATCTCAAGGTCATGGATGCGACGGCGATTGCCTTGTGCCGTGACTATTCCATGCCGCTGCGGGTATTCGACATGCACAAGCAGGGCGCGCTGATGCGCATCATCCGAGGCGAAGATGAAGGCACTTTGATCTACCAGGGGGATCCGCGATGATCAATGATATGAAAAAAGACGCCGAGAAACGCATGAAAAAGAGCGTGGAAGCGGCAGGAGTGGAATTCAGCAAGCTGCGCACCGGGCGTGCGCATCCGAGTTTGCTGGATCATGTGCATGTGGATTACTACGGCAATGTCACGCCGATCGCCCAAGTGGCGTCGGTGACGGCTTCCGATTCGCGTACCTTGACGGTCACGCCCTGGGACAAGAACATGATCCCGGCGATCGAAAAGGCGATCATGACCTCCGATCTCGGCTTGAATCCCGTGACCTCCGGCACCGTGATCCGCGTGCCGATGCCGGCGTTGACCGAGCAGCGCCGCAAGGAGCTGATCAAGGTGCTGCGCAGTGAGGGCGAGGCGGCGCGCGTGTCGATCCGCAATATTCGCCGTGACATGATGAACGAATTCAAGGCCCTGTTGAAGGACAAGAAAATCACGGAGGACGAGGAGCGTCGCGCGGGGGAGGATATCCAGAAGTTGACGGACAAGTATGTCCACGAGATCGATAAGCTCATCGAGCACAAAGAAAAGGATTTGATGGAAATCTAAGCCTTTTCCTTGCAGTACGTTCCAAAACAACCAATGCGGATAGACCGTTGGCGATGGCAGATACCAGTAATTTAATATCCCCTGACAAGGTGCCCCGACATATCGCCATCATCATGGACGGCAACGGACGCTGGGCAAAAAAACGCGGGTTGCCGCGGTTTCTCGGCCACCGAGCCGGGGTCGAGGCGGTGCGCAACGTGGTGCGTGCCTGCATCAATCGAGGCATCTCCGTGTTGACCTTGTTCGCCTTCAGCAGCGAGAACTGGCAGCGGCCGGCCAAAGAGGTCGGCCTGCTGATGGAGTTGTTCGTGGCGACCCTGGACAAAGAGGTCAAACGCTTGCACAAGAACAATGTGCGGCTGCGGATCATCGGCGATCGAAGCGCGTTTGGCGAAGGCTTGCAGCAACGCATCCGTGAGGCCGAGGCATTGACCAAGGGCAACACCGGGATGACGCTGGTGATCGCGGCCAATTATGGCGGACGCTGGGATGTGGCCCAGGCGGCCCAGCAATTGGCCGAGAAGGTGCGGGAAGGGTTGTTGCAGCCATCCGATATCACGCCGGAGCTGTTGAACCGCCACGTCGCGCTCGCGGACCTGCCGGAGCCCGATCTGCTGATTCGCAGCAGCGGCGAACAGCGCATCAGCAACTTTCTGATCTGGCAGTTGGCCTACACCGAACTCTATTTCACCGAAACCCTCTGGCCAGATTTCGATGATAAGGCCGTGGATGAAGCCCTGCACTCGTTTGCTAACCGTCAACGTCGTTTTGGTCAGACGGCTGAGCAGATCGCGCAGGAGCTGGTCGAGTGCTGAAACAACGGTTGATCACGGCTGCGATCCTGATTCCCCTGGTCGTCTGGGGAGTGCTGTCTCTGTCGATTCCCGCCTTCGCGGTGATTTTTGCCATTGTGATCCTGGCAGGCAGCTGGGAATGGACGCACCTCGCCGGCATCCACTCCCTCCTGATGCGCGCAGGGTATCTGACCCTGGTGATCTTGGCGATGCTACTGCTGTGGCGGCTGCCGGTGTGGGAGACCTCTGCCGTGCTGCCCGTGCTGCTGGCCGCGCTGCTGTGGTGGGGCCTCGCCTTGGTCATGGTGGCGCGCTTCTCCGCGGCAACACACTATGGCGCCGCGAACCGCTTCTTGGCCGGGATCTGTATTCTCCTGCCGTCTTGGATGGCGTTGACGGCATTGCAGCATCCCGATGTCGCGGGACCCAAGCATGTATTGTTTCTGTTGACCCTGATCTGGGTCGCCGACAGCGGCGCCTATTTTGTCGGCCGCCGTTTTGGTAAACACAAGCTCGCGCCCAACGTCAGTCCGGGCAAGACGATCGAGGGCTTTGCCGGTGCCCTGTTGGGTACGCTGGTCTGTTCGGTGGTCGGCGTCTATTGGCTCGAGCCGGAGCGGGTCGCGCTGTTTGTCTTGCTTTGTGTGATCGTCATGTGCGCTTCGGTGCTGGGTGATCTGGTGGAGAGCATGTACAAGCGCCACGCGGGCCTGAAAGACAGCAGTCAGATATTGCCGGGGCATGGCGGTGTCCTCGATCGCATCGACAGCCTGACCGCCGCCGCGCCGATTTATACCCTGGGCGTGATCCTGCTGGAGCATGGCCTATGAAGGGTATCTGCGTCCTGGGCGCCACGGGTTCGATCGGCGTCAACACCCTGGATGTCGTGGCGCGCCACCCCTCCCGTTATCACGTCGTCGCCTTGACCGCGAATTCCCAGGTCGACAAGATGCTGCCGCTGTGTCTGGTGCACCGGCCGCGTTATGCGGTGATGACCGAGGAGCGCGCGGCGGCGCAGTTGCGCGCGGCCCTGGCGGAGACCGCGCCGCAGATCGAGGTGCTCTCCGGGGTGGCCGGTCTGGAGTTTGTCGCCGCGCTCGATGAGGTGGACTACGTGATGGCCGCCATCGTCGGCGCCGCCGGACTGCGTCCCACGCTGGCCGCCGCGCGCGCGGGCAAGCGCGTGCTGCTGGCGAACAAGGAGGCGTTGGTGCTCTCGGGCAAGGTCTTCATGGACGAGATCAAACGCAGCGGCGCCGAGCTATTGCCGATCGACAGCGAACACAATGCGATCTTTCAATGCATGCCGGCGGACTACAGTCGCGGCCTGGAGCATACCGGCGTGCGCCGCATCCTGTTGACCGCCTCGGGCGGCCCGTTCCGGCGCATGGCACTGGCGGATCTGGCGCATGTCACCCCGGAGCAGGCCTGCGCGCATCCCAACTGGGTGATGGGGCGGAAGATCTCGGTCGACTCGGCCACCATGATGAACAAGGGACTCGAACTGATCGAGGCCTGCTGGCTGTTCGACGCCCGTCCCGATCAGGTGCAGATCGTCGTGCATCCGCAAAGCGTGATTCATTCCATGGTCGAATATGTCGATGGCTCGGTGCTGGCGCAGATGGGAAATCCGGACATGCGCATCCCCATCGCACACGCCCTGGCCTGGCCCGCGCGCATCGATTCGGGTGCGGGGGCCTTGGATGTCTTCGCCGTGGCGCGGCTGGATTTCGAGGGCCCTGATCTGGAGCGGTTTCCATGCCTGCGCCTTGCGCGCGAGGCGATTGAAACCGGCGGCACCGCCCCGGCGGTGTTGAACGCCGCCAACGAAATCGCCGTGCAGGCGTTTCTCGACCGCAAAATCCCCTTTACCGCTGTTCCCACCGTGATCGAATACGCCTTGACCGCCCTGCCGGCGGCCGCGGCCGATAATCTCGAGGTGATCCTGCGGCAGGACGCCGCCGCGCGCGCGCTGGCCCACGACTACATCGTCAGACGGTATTGCTGAAGCCTATGAACAGTGTATTGACCTCGATCATCGCCTTTATCATCGCCCTTGGGATGCTGGTCACGATCCATGAGTTCGGTCATTTCTGGGTGGCGCGGCGCCTGGGCGTGAAGGTGCTGCGCTTCTCCGTTGGTTTCGGACGTCCGCTGCTGGCCTGGCGGCGCGGCGCCGACCGTACCGAATTCGTCCTCGCGGCGATTCCCCTGGGCGGTTACGTCAAGATGCTCGATGAGCGCGAGGGAGAGGTGGCTGCGGAAGAGCGGCATCGCGCCTTCAATCGTCAATCCTTGGGCACCCGCGCCGCCATCGTGGCGGCGGGGCCGATCTGCAATTTCGCCCTCGCGGTCCTGGCATACTGGCTGATGTTCGTCATCGGCATTCCAGGCCTCAAGCCGGTGGTCGGCGAGGTGATCGAGGATTCCAGCGCGGCCCGGGCGGGCATCGTCGCGGGTTCCGAGGTCATCGCCGTCGATACGAAGACCGTATCGACCTGGGGCATGGCCAGTCTTGCTGTGATTGGCAAAACACTGGAACAGGGCGATGTTGTGATGCGCATCAAGGACCCGGACGGCCATATCCGCGACGTTGTGCTCGATGCGCCGGTGCTGGATGAGGAATTCGGGAAGAAGGACGGGCTGCTCACCCTGGGGCTGCGCCCGAAGATGCCGCGCATCCCGGCGGTCGTCGGTGAAATCAAGCCGGAGAGTCCCGCGGCCCAGGCCGGGTTCCAGCCGGGTGATGCCATCATCAGCGCCAACGATATCGCAATCAAGGATTGGCCGCAGTGGGTCGAGCTGGTGCAGCGGCATCCCGCGCAGGAAATCCGCACGGAGATCGAACGCGCCGGCGCGCGCATGCAGCTGACGGTGATCCCCGAGCGGGTGAGCGCCGACGGACGGGAAATCGGCCGCATCGGCGCCGCAGCGCGTTCCATCGGCGCGTTGCCGCCGGAGCTGCTGGCCAAGGAGCGTTACGGGATGTTGGCGGCGGTATCCGAGGCGCTCGCCAAGACGTGGGACATGAGCGTGCTCACCTTGCAGGTGCTGGGCAAGATGGTGGTCGGGCAGGTCTCGCTTGATAATATCAGCGGACCGATTACCATTGCGCAGTACGCCGGTTATTCCGCGCAAGGCGGCGTGGCGACGTTTCTGGCGTTTCTGGCCATTGTCAGCTTGAGTCTTGGCGTCCTGAATCTGCTGCCGATCCCGATGCTCGACGGCGGACACCTGTTGTATTACGGCATTGAGTTGGTCAAAGGCAGTCCCTTGTCGGAAGAGGCGCAAATGCTGGGGCAGCGCATCGGGATTGCCTTGCTCATGATGCTGATGAGTCTGGCCTTGTATAACGATTTCGCGCGGTTACTCGAATAGTGGTTGTGTACGTGAAAGCTATTTCCACCAAGATTCTATTTGTGCTCCTGTTGCTGACGCTCGCGCGCGGTGTGGCGGCGTTTGAAGTGAAGGACATCCGGCTCGAAGGGTTGCAGCGGATCGCGGCCGGCACGGTGTTCACTTACTTGCCGGTCAAGGTCGGCGATACGCTGGGTGATGAGCGCAGCGCCGAGATCATCCATGCCTTGTACAAGACCGGCTTCTTCAAGGATGTGCAGCTGGGGCGCGAAGGCGATGTGCTGGTGCTGCGTTTCGTCGAGCGTCCGTCCATCGCCAAGATCACGTTTTCCGGCAACGAGGAGATCAAGGCCG
>CAZKZP010000001.1:26508-40237 GCA_964557295.1 uncultured Chromatiales bacterium
GCTCAATACCGTGCTCAAGGATGTGGGGTTGATCGAGGGACGCATCTTCAACAAATCCCTGCTCGATCGCATCGTGGCCGAACTGGAGCGCCAGTATTACAGCCAGGGCAAGTACGGCGTCGAGATCAAGACGACCTTGAAAGACGAGTCGCGTAACCGCGTCAGCGTTGACATCAAGATCGATGAAGGGGATGCGGCGCGGATCTATCAGGTCAAGATCATCGGCAACAAGGCCTATTCCGAGGACGATTTGCTGGGCCGCTTCGAATCCGGCGAGCCGGGGCTGATCGGGCTGTTCAGCAGCCGCGACAAATATTCCAAACCAAAGTTGGTCGGTGATCTCGAAGTGCTGCGTTCATTCTACATGGATCACGGCTACATCGATTTCACCATCGAATCCACGCAGGTCTCGGTCACTCCCGACAAGAAAGGCGTGTACGTCACGATCAATCTGTCGGAAGGCGAACAGTTCACCGTCAAGGACGTCAAGCTCGCCGGTGAGTTGATGGTGGCGGAAGCCGAACTGCGCGCGCTGTTGCAGATCAAGCCCGGCGCGATCTTCTCGCGCAAGGCCGTGACCGAAAGCAGCGCCAAGATCAACGAACGCCTGAGTTTCGAAGGATATGCCTTCGCCAACGTGAACGCCGTCCCGGAGATCAATCGCGAGAAAAAAGAGGTCGCGCTGACCTTCTTCATCGATCCAGGCAAGCGCGTCTACGTCCGGCGCGTCAACATCGAGGGCAACACCAAGACGCAGGATGAGGTCATCCGCCGCGAAATCCGCCAGATGGAAGGCGGCTGGGTGGACACGCAACGGATCAATCGATCCAAGACACGTCTGCAACGCCTGGGGTATCTGCAGGAGGTCAATGTGGAAACGCCCGCGGTTCCCGGCACGTCGGATCAGATGGATGTGAACTTCAAGGTCTCCGAGGGTCCCTCGGGCAGCCTGCAGGCCGGCGCGGGTTATGGCACCAACGGCGCGATTTTCAATATATCGGTCACCGAACAGAATTTCCTCGGCACCGGCAAGCACTTGAAGCTCGATTTCGACAACAGCCGCGCCACCACGGTCTACACCCTCTCTTACACCGATCCGTATTACACCCTGGAGGGCGTCAGTCGCGGCATCAGCCTGTATTCCAAGAGCACCGACGCCGGGGCGGCCAATGTGGCGGCGTATTTTACCGATGTGCTGGGTGCCAGCCTGACCTATGGTTTCCCTCTGTCCGAATTCAACACCGCGCGGCTCGGCTTCAGTTACGAGACGACGGATTTGGGGACGACCTCGTCGACGCCGACCTCCATTCTCGATTGGGTCGACATCTACGGCTCGAATTTCGATACTTACAAGGTCAACGCCACATGGTCGCATGACAAGCGCAACCGCCTGTTATTTGCCGATGAAGGATTGTTGCAGAATCTCTCGCTCGAATTGGCGGTGCCCGGCAGTGACATCGAATATTTCAAGGTCGAACACAAACAGTTGTGGCTGTTCCCGTTCATCAACACTTCAATCCTGTCATTGTCCTCCACGCTGGGCTACGGCGGAGGTTATGGCGGCACGGAGGATCTGCCGTTTTTCGAGCACTATTATCTCGGTGGCGTGAATTCCCTGCGCGGGTTCGAAAACAATTCGCTTGGACCGCGCGAAGGCTCACGTGTGCTCGGCGGCAACAAAAAGTTGCAGGGCAGTCTCGAAGTTGTTTTTCCGCCTCCTTCCGAGGAATACGCACAAAGTTTCCGCTGGAGTTATTTTATCGATGCGGGTAATGTATTCGGGGCCGACGAGTCCGTTGACCTGGGTGAAATCCGCCTCGCGCACGGCGTGGCGGCCAAGTGGGTCACCCCCGTCGGTGTGCTGACATTCAGTTTGGGTTGGCCTCTTCGCAAAGAAGAGGGAGACGAGTTGCAACGCTTCCAATTTACCATTGGAGCCCCCTTCTAGGATGACAATAAATGATGAAGATGAGCATGAATATGAACATAATCCGATCCATCTTGTTGGCGGCTGCATTCGCGGCAGGCGGCGTCGCACAGGCGGCGGATCTCAAGATCGGCGTCGTGATCGCGGCGAAGGTGATGCAAGATGCGCCGCAGGCGGAATCCGCACGCGCTAAGATCGAGCGCGAGTTCGCCCCGCGTGACAAGAAGATCGTCGAGATGCAGCGTGAACTCCAGTCGATGGAAGAAAAGATGGGACGCGATGCCGCGGTGATGAGTGAAGAACAGCGCCAGCGACTTGAGCGCGATATCCTCGCGCTGAAACGCGACGCCAAGCGGGCGCAAGAGGAATTCAGGGATGATCTGAATATCCGTCGCAATGAAGAATTCGGCAAGCTGCAACGCGAGATCCTCACGGTGATCAACGCCCTCGCGGAAGAAGAGGGTTATGATCTGATCCTCAGTGAAGGCGTGATCTTCGCCAGCGGCAAGGTGGATCTCAGCCAGAAGGTGATTGATCGCCTGAAGAAGCTGCCTCAAGAGTCGCCGGCGCCGGCCAAGAAATAATCGGCAGGGCGCCCATGGCTATGACACTGGGGGAACTGGCGGCACGGCTCGGCGGGGAATTGCACGGCGATGCCGCGCGCCAGGTGGAGTCCATTGCGAGCCTATTGCATGCCGAGGCGCGTGCGGTCACGTTTCTGGCCAATGCCAGTTATAAAAAGGACTTGGCCCGGACGCGCGCCGGCGCGGTGCTGCTGCGGGCGGATGACGCCGATGCCTGTCCGGTTGCGGCCATCGTGGTGGCCGATCCCTATGTCGCTTATGCCAAGGTTACGCAATGGCTCTATCCGTCTCCCGTGCACGAAGGCGGCATCCACCCGAGCGCGGTGGTGGCGGCCTCCGCGCGGATTGATGCGCAGGCATGGGTCGGCGCGAATTGCGTGGTGGGTGAACGCGCTGAGATCGGGGCGCGGGCGCAGCTCGGCCCCGGTTGTGTCGTGGGCGATGACGCGCGGGTCGGCGCGGACACCCGCCTGCATGCCAATGTGACGATCTATCATGCCTGTGAGATCGGACAGCGCGTGATCATCCATTCCGGCGCGGTCATCGGCTCCGACGGTTTTGGTTTCGCCAACGAGAAAGGCCGCTGGGTGAAGATCATGCAGATCGGCCGCGTGCTCATCGGCGATGATGTGGAGATCGGGGCGAACGTCGCGCTGGATCGCGGCGCCTTGGAAGACACCGTTATCGAAGAAGGCGCGAAGCTCGATAACCTGGTTCACCTCGCGCATAACGTGCATATCGGGGCGCATTCCGCGCTCGCGGCGCAGGTAGGGTTCGCCGGCAGCACGCACGTCGGCCGCCATTGCGCGTTCGGCGGCCAGGCGGGTATCGTCGGGCATATCGAAATCTGCGATAATGCCGTCATTCTGGGCAAGACCTCCGTGACCAAGTCGATCGATAAGTCCGACACTTATTCTTCCGTCATCCCGGCGATGCCCCACAACGAGTGGAACAAGACCCTGGTTCGACTGCGCCGCCTCGAGCAACTGGAGCAGCGCGTCAAACAGCTCGAGCAGCAGCTCGATAACAAGAAGGCGTGAGTCAATTGGAAACCATCGATATCAATCAGATCGTCAAACTACTTCCGCATCGCTATCCTTTTTTGCTGGTGGATCGCGTGTTGGAATGCGTGCCGGGCAAGTCGCTGGTGGCGATCAAGAATGTCACAATCAACGAGCATTTCTTCCCCGGCCATTTCCCAGGCCGGCCGGTGATGCCGGGGGTCTTGATTCTCGAAGCCCTGGCCCAGGCGACAGGCATCCTCGGCTTTCGCACCATGAACAAAGAACCATCGGGCAAATCGCTTTATCTGTTCGTCGGCATCGACAACGCACGCTTCAAATCCCAGGTGGTGCCGGGCGATCAGTTGCGCCTGGAGGTCGAAGTGAAGCGCACCATCCGCAATATCTGGAAGTTCGACGCGGTGGCCAAGGTCGACGGCAAGGTGGTGGCCAGCGCTGAATTAATGTGTGCCGAGAGTGAAGTAGACGCTTGATTCATCCAACCGCAATCATCGACCCCGGCGCCCGGTTGGCGCCGGACGTCAAGGTCGGCCCCTACAGCATTATCGGCGCGGATGTCGAGATCGGCGCCGGCACCGTCGTCGGACCGCATGTCGTGATCCAGGGGCCGACCCGGATCGGGCGCGAGAACCGGATCTTCCAGTTCGCCTCGGTCGGCGATATCCCGCAGGACAAGAAATACGCCGGCGAGCCGACCACCTTGATCATCGGCGACCGCAACACCATCCGTGAGTGCTGCACCATCAATCGCGGCACGGTGCAGGATCGGGGCAGTACCGTGATCGGCAGCGACAACTGGATCATGGCCTACGTCCACATCGCCCACGATTGTGTCATCGGTGACAAGACCATCCTCGCCAACAATACCTCGCTGGCGGGGCACGTCACTGTCGATGACTATGCGATCCTCGGCGGGTTCACCCTGGTCCATCAGTTCTGTCAGATCGGGGCGCATTGCTTCACCGCGATGAACAGCGTGATCTCCAAGGATGTGCCGCCGTATGTGATGGTGTCCGGCCATATGGCCGAGCCGCACGGTTTGAACACCGAGGGACTGAAGCGGCGCGGCTTTTCGCCCGAGGCCCTGAGCGCGCTCAAGCGCGCCTATAAGCTGCTGTATCGTGAGAATCTCACCATCGATCAGGCCAAGGCGGCGATCGCCGAGTTGGCGCAAACCCACCCCGAAGTGGCAGTCATGAGCGAATTCCTCGAGCGCGTCACGCGCGGCATCGTGCGTTAGTCCAGGACGATGCGCATCGGTATCGTCGCTGGCGAGGCCTCCGGAGACATCCTCGGCGCGTCTCTGCTGCGCTCACTCAAGCAGCAAGTTCCCGACATGCAGATCGAAGGCATCGGCGGACCCCGAATGATGGCCGAGGGTTGCCGTTCGCTGTTTGCGATGGAGTACCTGTCGGTGATGGGGCTCGTCGAGGTGCTCGGGCGTCTGCCGCAATTGCTCTCGATCCGCCGCCAGCTCATCCGTCATTTCATCGCTAATCCGCCCGATGTCTTCATCGGCGTCGATGCGCCGGATTTCAATTTGGGTTTGGAAAAGGCGCTCAAGGCCGCCGGCATTCCGACGGTGCATTTCGTCAGTCCCTCGGTCTGGGCCTGGCGCCAGTACCGCGTGCGCAAGATCGTCAAGAGCACGGATCTGATGCTGACCCTGTTTCCGTTCGAGGCGGCGTTCTACCGCAAATACCAGATGCCGGTGAAATATGTCGGTCATCCGCTGGCCGATCAGATCCCCTTGGAGACGGACCAGCAGGGTGCGCGCGCGCAACTGGCGCTGCCGTCCGCTGCACGCGTGGTGGCGGTGCTGCCCGGCAGCCGTGGCAGCGAACTGAAATATCTCGCCGATGTCTTCATCAAGACCATGCTGCTGTGTCAGGAGCGCGCGCCCGAGCTGAGTTTCGTCGTGCCCTTGGTCAACCCACGCATCCGCGGGATGTTCGAGCAGGCGCTGCTGCGCAATCGCGCGGTGAAGCATCTGTTGCTGCTGGATGGTCAATCGCATCAGGCGATGGCCGCGGCGGATGTGGTGCTGCTGGCCTCCGGGACTGCCGCGCTGGAGTGCATGTTGCTGAAGCGGCCGATGGTGGTCTCGGCCAAGGTCGCGCCCCTGAGCGCCTGGCTGCTGCGGCGCTTGATCAAGGTGCCGTATGTCTCGCTGCCGAACAATCTGGCCGGCGAGATGCTGGTGGAGGAATATCTCCAGGAACGCGCCACACCGGAGCATCTCGCCGTTGCCGTCGAACGCCTGCTGCAACAGCCCGCGGCGGCGCAACGCTTGATCGCCCGCTTCGCAGAGATCCATCACTCCCTGCGCTGCAATGCCGGTGAGCAAGCGGCCCGTGCCGTGCTGGCATTACTGAGCCATCCCCGTGCAAGTTGAACTGGATTTTTCGCTGCCGGAGGGGCTCATCGCGGGCGTGGACGAGGTCGGCCGCGGTCCGCTCGCCGGTCCGGTGGTCGCCGCCGCGGTGATCCTCGATCCGCGCCATCCGATCGCGGGTTTGGCGGATTCAAAAAAACTCAGCGAAAAAAAACGCGAACTGCTGTTCGATGAAATCCAGCGCAAGGCCCTGGCCTGGGCGATCGGGCGCGCCGAGGTCGACGAGATCGACCGGCTCAACATCCTGCACGCCAGCCTGCTGGCGATGCAGCGCGCGGTGGCCGGGCTTGATCCCGCGCCCGATCATGCCTTGATCGACGGCAACCGCTGCCCGGTGTTGCGCTGCACCGCACAGGCCATTATCAAGGGCGATGACAAGGTGCCGGCGATCAGCGCGGCGTCGATCCTCGCCAAGGTCACGCGTGATCGCGAGATGACGGCGCTGGATGCCGTCTATCCCGGCTATGGACTCGCGCAACACAAGGGCTATCCCGCGCCGACTCACCTGCACGCCCTGACCACGCTGGGCGTCACGCCCATCCACCGCCGCTCCTTCAAACCGGTGAAAGACGTGTTGGCCGCGATGGGTTGAGTCCCTCGTAGATACATCCGGCGCAATGCCCTTCGGTTATTGCCCCACACGCTTTCACCACACCCCGGGAATGAACTTGTATTTCACCCGCTGGCAATAGGCCAGGTAATCCGGATCGCGGCGCAGGTGGCGTTCCTCGGTGATGGCGCGCAGGTAGTAGATGACATTCCACATCGCGAGAAAGAAGAACTGCCACGGTGTGCCGAAGTTGCGGATGTTTTCCAGCCACCAGGCGATGTTCTTCATGGTGTAGGCCGGGTGGCGGATGATCGAGAAGGGGCCGGTGGTGATGATGCCGCGGTTGGTGAGATTGCTGAAACGCAAACCAAACACCAGGGTGGCCCAGACGTAGACGGTGAAACACGCCAGCGTGAGGGACTTCAGCAGGATGTCCACCCACTCCGGCTGGAAGAGCGCGTAGGGCGCGTTGCCCAGGCTATTGCCGTAAGGAAGGTAGTTCGACACCACGCCGTTGAACGGCGGATAACAGGCCAGGGTGATGAACCAGCCGAACAGCGTCGGATCGACGCTCTTGGATTTGTTGTTCAGCCAGCGCGAGGCGGCGAGATAGCCGATCAGCCCGATCGAGACATCCATCACGAACAGCCCGTGAAAATAACTGCCGTAGAAATGATCGAAGGCGCGCCGCCACTGATCGCCGCTCATCACGGCCTCCCAGAACTGCGGGGCATTGGCGAACAGGCCGTTGCATTCGAGATAGAGGAAGGTGATCATCAGCGGGATCCAGAACAGCTTCACGCACAGATCGCGCAACGTGATCCCGATGCGTTTGTTGGTGATCTTCCAGTGCAGCCGGGCCGGAGGGATGCCGAAGATCCGGCGCAGGGCGCGGCGAAACAGCATCAGAAAGACGAAATTCGGATCGCTGCGGTCCTCGAAGCGGTGCCCGCGCAGCAGACAGGTGATCAAGGCGTAGGTGAATCCGAACAGCAGATAGATGCTGTAGAGATACCCGCAGGTGATGCGCCAGTTTTCATAATAGGCGTTGCCGTAGAACGGGTGCTGGAAGGTGATGAAGACCAGCAGGGTGAACACCGCCAGACCGCTCACCCAGCGAAAGAAGGCGCTGCGCCAGGCCTGGGCGAAGGGCGTGATCACCAGTGCTTCACGGTTGACGATGGGATAGAGCAGCCAGGGCAGGGTATAGCCCAGGGTGCACAGGGCCAGCACCACCTCGAAACGGTTCCAGTTCCATCCCAGCGCGGTGTGGGTGCTACCCGTGAAAAACCACTCGGCGTGATTGGCCACGCCGAAGGCGCCGAAGACGGTGAGCAGCGCCAGACCCAGGATGTAGGCGCGCCAGAGCGGGCGGCGCAGAAACTCCCAGCAGACCATGCCGAGAAAGCCCAGCACCACGATGGCGAGGATGTCGTAATAGTTGCGATTGATCCCCGCGAACTGGAAGGCCTCCGGGAACCAGGCCGGGAACCAGGCGAAGACGTCCGGGACCCGCGGACCGGCGCCGGGCAGGACCTTGGCCTGAAAGATGCCGAAGGCGATGGTCAGCGACAAGATGAACAGTCCGCCGAAGATGCCGGTCGATTGATTCTGGCATCCTCGGACGGGGTCGAATTTGTTCTGATTGGCCAGATCCTTCACCCGTCGTCCCCCGCTCCCGCACGACCATCCGCCTGAGCGAGCGGCGGCCTCTGTGCATGGGCTTCGCATTTGTTCTTTTTACAGTGTGCCGTCGTGCGGCCTGCCTGCCGGTTCACATCCCTGCATGAGGCGTCCTTAACTATTTCATAGGAAAACCGTTAACAATCCAAAGTCTAGTCCGAAGGATCAGGTTATGAAAGAAGTCTTCATCGGTCGCCAGCCGATTTATGACCGATGCTTGAACATCTACGCCTATGAACTCCTCTATCGCGATGGCGCGAGCCAGGCGGCGAAGATCACGGATCAGGCCCGCGCGACCACGCAGGTGGTCCTCAATAGTCTGATCGAGATCGGTCTCGCCCCGCTGATCGGGGAGCATCGCGCCTTTATCAATTTCGACGAGAAAGGGCTGCTCAGCGATCTGCCAAGCCAATTGCCCCAGGACAAGGTAGTGCTGGAGGTGCTCGAGCATGTGCCGGTCACGCAAGAGGTGCTGGCGGCGCTGGCGGCATTGACGGACGCGGGTTATGCCATCGCCCTGGATGATTTCATTTTTCATGATCGGCTCCGTCCGATGGTGGAGTATGCGACGATCATCAAGATCGATATCCAGCAGCTGGATCAAGCCGCCGTGACGGAGCATGTGGCTCGGCTCAAGCGTCCCGGCGTGAAATTGCTGGCCGAAAAGGTGGAGACCCAGGAGGAGGTGGACCGCTGCCGCGCCCTGGGGTTTGATTATTATCAGGGGTTTTTCCTCTCACGCCCGCATATCGTGCGCGGGAAGGGGATCCCGGACAACCGCATGTCGATCCTGCGGCTGTTGTCCCGGATGCAGGATCCGAAGATCACCCTCGATGAACTGAGCTCCCTGGTGAGCCAGGACGTCACCCTGTCCTATCGGTTGCTGCGCTATATCAATTCCGCCAGTTTTGCGCTCACCCGCAAAATGGAATCGGTCCAGAATGCGATCATGCTGCTCGGCTTGAATCAGGTAAAACAGCTGGTCAGCCTGGTGGCGCTGACGCAAATGGACAGCAAACCGCCGGAACTGATCAAGATCGCGCTGGTGCGCGCCAGGATGTGCGAGGCGCTGGCGCGCAGCGCCGCGCGCGCGGACGCCCAGCGGTACTTCACCGTGGGCCTGTTCTCCACCTTGCCCAATCTGCTCGAACAGCCCATGCAAGAGATTCTGAGCCACCTGCCGCTGGCGCAGGACATCGGTCTCGCCCTGTTGAAACAGGCCGGTGAGCCGGGCAAGGTTTTGAAATGCGTGCTGGCCTACGAGCAATGCGATTGGGCCAAGGTCGAATTCGCTGGCCTGAAAAGCAGCGAGATCCGCGGCTGCTACCTGGAAAGCGTGTTGTGGGCAGAGGAGAACTTCAAGACATTGACAGCCTGCTGAAAAACGCTCGCAAGTCCCTTATCCCACAGGGAGAGGGAGTTTTTCAGCAAGCTGCTAAGATTCAAAAAAACTGCTGGATGGAGGCTGCGAGTCGCAACTCATTGGAAGCAACCGGAGCCGTGCTCACCGGCCTCATGTCAAGTCTTGAAAGCCCCCGGTCAAAGCCTGATACTCTGGGCCATGAAACCCACCTTCGTACATCTGCACCTGCACACCGAATATTCCCTGGCCGACGGTCTGGTTCGCATCAAACCCTTGATGAAGGCGTTGGCCGGCGCCGGCATGCCGGCGGTGGCGCTCACCGACCAGAGCAATCTGTTCGCCATGGTCAAGTTCTACAAGGCCGCCATGGGGGCGGGGATCAAGCCCATCCTCGGGGTGGATCTGCTGCTGCACAACGAGGCCGATCCGCTCAAGCCTTATCGACTGGTGCTGCTGTGCCAGAACTACGACGGCTTTCTCAATCTCTCGCGCCTGATCTCGCGCAGCTATGCCGAGGGCCAGCATCTCGGCCGGCCCATCGTGCACAAATCGTGGCTCAGCGGCCAGAGCGATGGGCTGATCGCCCTCTCCGCCGCGCGGGAGGGCGAGATCGGCCAGGCCTTGCTCGCGGGCCATCCCGAGGTGGCCGAGCAACTGCTCGCGGAATACCTGCACCTGTTCCCGAACCGGTTCTATCTGGAGATCCAACGCTGCGGGCGGCCGGGCGACGAGGAGCATCTGCATGCCGCCGTGGCGCTGGCCATCGCGCAGCATGTCCCCGTGGTGGCGACCAATGACGTGCGCTTCATCCAGCCGGCGGACTTCGACGCCCACGAGGTGCGCGTCTGCATCCACGACGGCCGGGTGCTGGACGACGCGCGCCGCCCGCGGGTGTACAGCGAACAGCAATATCTGCGCAGCCCGCAGGAGATGGCCGAGCTCTTCGCCGATCTGCCCGAGGCGCTGGAGAACAGCGTCGAGATCGCCCAGCGCTGCAATATCGAGCTGAAACTCGGCACCTATTATCTGCCCGATTTCCCCATCCCCGCGGGCATGACCGAGGCGGACTATTTCCGCCAGGTCTCGCGCGCGGGGCTGGAGCAGCGCCTGAGCTTCCTCTTCGACCGCAACGCGCCCGATTTCGCCGCGAAGCGCCAACCGTATGATGAACGCCTGAACATCGAGCTCGAGGTCATCATCAACATGGGCTTCCCCGGCTACTTCCTGATCGTGGCCGACTTCATCCAATGGGCCAAGAACAACGGCGTGCCGGTCGGGCCGGGGCGCGGTTCCGGGGCGGGCTCCTTGGTGGCCTATGCGCTGACCATCACCGATCTCGATCCGCTGCAATACGACCTGCTGTTCGAGCGCTTTCTCAACCCCGAGCGCGTCTCCATGCCCGACTTCGACGTCGACTTCTGCATGGAGGGCCGCGACCGGGTCATCGACTACGTGGCCCAGCGCTACGGGCGTGAGAAGGTCTCGCAGATCATCACCTATGGTTCCATGGCGGCCAAGGCGGTGGTGCGCGATGTCGGGCGCGTCATGGGCCATCCCTACGGCTTCGTCGACCGCATCGCCAAGCTGATCCCGTTCGAGGTCGGCATGACGTTGACCAAGGCGATGGAGCAGGAAGAGCAGCTGCGCGAACTCTACGAGAAGGACGAGGAGGTGCGCGACCTGCTGGACATGGCCCTCTCGCTCGAAGGTCTGGCGCGCAACGCCGGTAAGCACGCCGGGGGCGTGGTGATCGCGCCCTCGCAGCTCACCGATTTCACCCCGCTGTATTGCGAGCAGGGCGGCGGCGGTCTGGTCACGCAACTGGACAAGGACGACGTCGAGCAGGCCGGCCTGGTCAAGTTCGACTTCCTCGGCCTGCGCACGCTCACCATCATCGACTGGGCGCTGAAGAACATCGCGCAGGCCTGCGGCGAGCAGGTGGACATCGCGCGCATCCCGCTCGAAGATCCGGCGACCTTCAAGCTGCTCAAGAACTGCGAGACCACCGCCGTCTTCCAGCTCGAATCGCGCGGCATGAAGGACTTGATCCGCCGCCTCCAACCCGATTGCTTCGAGGACATCATCGCGCTGGTGGCGCTGTTCCGCCCCGGTCCGCTGCAATCGGGCATGGTGGACAACTTCATCAACCGCAAGCACGGGCGCGAGAGGGTCTCTTATCCCGATGCGCAATACCAGCACGCCTCGCTCAAGCCCATCCTGGAGCCGACCTACGGCATCATCCTCTACCAGGAACAGGTCATGCAGATCGCCCAGGTGCTGGCCGGTTACACCCTCGGCGGCGCCGACATGCTGCGCCGCGCCATGGGCAAGAAAAAGCCTGAGGAGATGGCCAAGCAGCGCGAAGGCTTCGCCGCCGGTGCGCAGAAAAACGGCATCGATCCCGAGCTGGCGACCAAGATCTTCGACCTGGTGGAGAAGTTCGCCGGCTACGGCTTCAACAAATCGCATTCCGCCGCCTATGCGCTGGTCTCGTTCCAGACCGCCTGGCTCAAGGCGCATTACCCGGCCGCCTTCATGGCCGCCGTGCTCTCGGCGGATATGGACAACACCGACAAGGTGGTCACGCTGATCGACGAATGCAACAGCATGAAGCTCAAGGTGGTGCCGCCGGACATCAACCAGTGTACCCACAAGTTCACCGTGCTCGATGAGAAGACCGTGCTCTACGGCCTGGGCGCGATCAAGGGCGTGGGCGAGGCGGCGATCGAGGGCGTGCTGGCCGAGCGCCAGCAGCACGGCCCCTTCAAGGATCTGTTTGATTTCTGCAAGCGCGTGGACCTGCGCAAGGTCAACCGCCGGGTGATCGAGGCCCTGATCCGCGGCGGGGCCATGGACACCCTCGGCCCCAACCGCGCCACCCTGGTCCACAACCTCGGCACCGCCTTGCAGATGGCCGAGCAGCATCACGCCGACCAGCAGAAGGGCGTGCAGGATATGTTCGGCTTCGAGCTGCCGGCGGAGAGCGGCGTCACCGAGGTCACGCATTACGACGTGGTGCCGGAATGGGCGGAGCTGCAACGTCTGCAGCTGGAGAAGGAGACCCTGGGCCTGTTCCTCACCGGCCACCCGATCGAGCCCTTCGTCGAGGAACTGAAAAAGATCTGCACCGCGCGCATCGTCGATCTCAAGCCGACCAAGAATCAGAGCATCGTCGTCGCCGGGCTGGTGGTCGGGCTGCGCACCATGAACACCAAGCGCGGCGACAAGATCGCCTTCGTCACCCTGGACGACCGCAGCGGCCGGGTGGAGCTGGCGCTGTTCTCCGATGTCTACCAGCTCTACCGCGACATCGTCATCAAGGACACGCTGCTGGTGGTGGAAGGGGAGGTCAGCATCGACGAATACAGCGGCGGCATGCGCATGAGCGCCCGGCAGCTCTATGATATCGGCCGGGCGCGCGAGCACTTCGCCAAGCGGCTGCTGCTGCGGGTCGACCATCTCAAGGCCGGCAACGGCTTCATGAAATCGCTGGCCGACACGCTGCAACCCTACCGCAACGGCGGCTGCCCGATCGGGATCGAATACCGCAACGCCCAGGCCGTGGCCCAGCTGACCCTGGGGCCGGAGTGGCGCGTCAATCCCGCCGAGGAGCTGCTGCACCGGCTGCGGGATCTGGTCGGGAACCAGAACGTGAACGTGCTATATAAATGAACTTTTTCCGCAAAACCCGTAAAATACGCCCTCATCGAATGGCAGTGGATCCGAGACAACGTGCATGAAGATTAACTTTTTGGATTTTGAGCGGCCGATCGCGGAGCTGGAGGCCAAGATCGAGGAGTTGCGTTACGTCGGCAACGACAACGAACTCAATATCTCCGCCGAGATCACCAAGCTCCAGCAAAAGAGCAGGAAGATGACCAAGGACATCTTCTCCAAGCTCGATTCCTGGCAGATCTCGCAGCTGGCGCGCCACCCGCAGCGCCCCTATATGCTCGATTACGTCGAGCGCATCTTCACCGACTTCGAGGAATTGCACGGCGATCGCGCCTTCGCCGATGATCCGGCCATCGTCGGCGGCGTCGCCCGTCTCGACGGCAAGCCGGTCATGCTGATCGGGCAACAGAAGGGGCGGGATACCAAGGAAAAGCTACGCCGCAACTTCGGCATGCCGCACCCGGAAGGCTACCGCAAGGCGCTGCGCCTGATGGAGATGGCCGAGCGCTTCAAGATGCCGATCCTGACCT
>CAZKZP010000001.1:40247-40480 GCA_964557295.1 uncultured Chromatiales bacterium
CCCCCGGGGCCTATCCCGGAATCGACGCCGAGGAGCGCGGCCAATCCGAGGCCATCGCCCGCAACCTGTTCGTCATGGCCCGGCTCAAGACCCGCATCATCTGCACCGTGATCGGTGAGGGCGGCTCGGGCGGGGCGCTCGCCATCGGCGTGGGCGACCGCAACCTGATGCTCGAATACAGCACCTATTCGGTGATCTCGCCCGAGCCGCCCTCACCGATCACGGTGCAGATG
>CAZKZP010000001.1:40490-43787 GCA_964557295.1 uncultured Chromatiales bacterium
GATCTCGCCCGAGGGCTGCGCCTCGATCCTGTGGAAAAGCGCCGAACGCGCCGCCGAGGCCGCCGAGGCCCTGGGCATCACCTCTGCCCGCATCGCCAAGCTGGGACTGATCGACGAGATCATCCCGGAGCCGCTCGGCGGGGCGCATCGCGATGTGGACGAAATGGCGCAGAATCTCAAGACCGCCCTGATCGATTCCCTGGCCCAACTGACCGGGATCTCCACCAAGCAGCTGCTGGAGCGGCGTTACACCCGCTTGATGGCGCAGGGCAACTTCAAGGAATAGCCGTTAACAAGAACGGCCCGTAGGAGCGAGCCCTGCTCGCGATAACGGTTTCCGATTCCACCGGTGCCTCGCGATAACGGTTTGTCGATTCCACCGGTGTCTCGCGATAACGGTTTCCGATTCCACTGGTGCCGTAGGAGAGAGCCCTGCTCGCGATAAAGGGTTTCGATCCAATTCGCGAGCAGGGCTCGCTCCTACACCCTAACACCTACAGGGTGGGCGCGGTGAACCTTGCCCAGCCGAGGACATGTGAACACATGGGATTCACGCCGGAACTCCTAGCGCAACACCTCGTTCTGCCCGATGCCCCGCAGCGCATCTGGGTGGCCTACAGCGGCGGCGTGGATTCCCATTGCCTGCTGCACGCCTTGGCCGCGCTGCGCTCGCGCCATCCCCATCTTGAATTAATGGCCGTGCATGTCCACCACGGCCTCAGTCCCCATGCCGATGCCTGGGCGGCGCATTGCCGCGCGGCATGCGCGCAATTACAGATCCCCTTTCAGCTGATCCATGTCGATGCCCAGGCCGGCCCCGGCCAAAGCCCGGAAGCGGCGGCCCGCGAGGCGCGCTACGCCGCGCTGCGCGGGATCGTGCAACCGGGGGACTGGCTGGTCACGGCGCATCATCAGGATGATCAGGCCGAAACCCTGCTGTTGCAGCTGTTGCGCGGGGCAGGGGTCAAAGGGCTGGCCGGCATGCCCGCGCGTAGCGAGTTCGCAAAGGGGGTGCTGGTGCGTCCGCTGCTCGACTTCTCCCGCGCCGACCTGGAGGCATACGCCCGCGCCCAGGGCCTGCACTGGGTGGAAGATGAAAGCAATCTGCATCGCGGCTACGATCGCAATCTTCTCCGTCATGAACTTTTGCCGCGGCTGCGGCAGCGCTGGCCGGCCGCGCAAGAGGTGCTCGCGCGCGCGGCGCGGCATTGCGGCGAGGCCGCCACGCTGCTCGATGAGCTGGCCCGGATCGATCTACAAGCCATTCTGGCCGGAGACGCCCGGACCTTGCACATCCCCGCGCTGCTGGCCTTGAGCGCGGCGCGGCAGCGCAATGCCTTGCGCTGCTGGATGGCCGCGGCGGGCTTTCGCCGGCCGGAAACCGCGCAGCTGGAACAGATCCAGCGCAAGGTGTTGCACTCCGCCTGGGATGCCACGCCGTGCGTGCGCTGCGGCGAGGCCGAGGTGCGGCGTTACCGCGATGGTCTGTATCTGATGAAGGCCTTACCGGTTCATGATCCCGCGCAGCGCCTCGCCTGGGACATGACCCAGCCGCTCTCCCTGCCACAACTCGATCTGGCGTTGGTGGCGAAGACCGGGGTGGGGGAGGGGATGGCGCAAGCGCAGCTCAGCGGCGCGCGAATCACCGTACGATTTCGTCAGGGCGGGGAACATTGCCAGCCGGTGGGTAGGCGGCACCGTCATGAATTGAAGAAGCTGTTTCAGGAGGCTGGCGTGCCGCCCTGGCAGCGCGATCGCATCCCCTTGATCTTTGTCGAGGATCAACTCGCCCAGGTCGTGGGCTACTGGGTGGATGAGGCCTTTGCCGCCAGGCCCGGTGAGCCTTCGATTGCACTCACAGCGCACAAGTGTGACGCACAGTTTTGATCGGGTGGAAAATCTCGTCGATCCCCTCTCCCGCAGGCGGGAGAGGGGTAGGGGTGAGGGGTTATCTTATGACGTGCCCCAGAACGGAGACGGAGGGATCGATTGGTACCCTCTCCCGCAGGCGGGAGAGGGTGCGATCCGTTATGCAAGTCGCGGGGCCGCTTCGGCGCGAGTCCGGCTCTGGGCGAAGATGTCGGCGAAGGTATCGTGGTGTTGAACAAAGGTATCGAGTATCTCCGGATCGAATTTCTCCGGCTGGATGCGATCGTCGCCGTTGCGGATGACATACATGGTCGAGGCGTGTGACAGCGGTTTTTTGTAGGGTCGGTGGCTGCGCAGCGCGTCATATACATCGCAGATGGCCATGATGCGCGCCGAGACCGGGATCTCTTCCCCCTTCAGTCCGTTGGGATAGCCGCTGCCGTCCCAGCATTCGTGGTGGCACAGGGCGATATCTTTGCCCATTTCCAGAAACGGCGAGCGATTGCCCTCCAGCATCTTCACACCCAAGGTGGTGTGCGTCTTCATGACCGTCCATTCGCTTTGGCTGAGCCCGCCATTCTTGAGCAGGATGTGATCCGGGATGGCGAGCTTGCCGATGTCGTGCATCGGGCTGGCGTAGAAGATCTCGCGCTGGAAGTCCCCGTCCATCCCCAGCTGGGCTGCGAGTTCGGAGCTGTAATAACTGATGCGATTGACGTGCTGGCCGGTGCCCTCGTCACGGAATTCGGCGATGCGCATCAGGGTGGCGACGGTTTCGATGCAATGGTGTTGGATCTCGCGGGTCTTGTCGGCGATTTGTTGCTCCAGGGTGCGGTTGTTATCCCGCAACAGATCGCCGTAGACCTTCATGCGTATCAGATTACGGCTGCGCGCCATCAACTCGTTCGGATCGATCGGCTTGTTGATGAAATCCTCCGCCCCGGCCTGCAGGCCCTTGAGCCGGGATTGCGGGTCGTCCATGGCGGTAATGAAGATGATGGGGATATGGCGTGTGGTCGCGTTGGATTTGAGATATCGGGCGGTCCGATAACCGTCCATCTCGGGCATGACGATATCGAGCAAGATCAGATCAGGGGCGTGCGCCACCACGGCTTGCAGGGCTTCAACGCCATTTTCGGCGGTGACTACGGAGTAGCCTTCCGCTTCCATATAAGCGGCTAGCAGGGCGCGTATCGCACGGCTATCGTCAACGACGAGAACCGTGCTCTGGTTCTTCGGCTTCGACAGCGCCAGCTCTGACTGCTTCAATCTACCCCCCATACTACAGATTGTCAGTTGCTGATCTTGATTTTGCTTGGCTGGTGGCATCCTAGCATTATCGTCGGACCGGGGGAATTCTTTAAAACGTGACTGAAGTGAGCCGCGGGGTTCGCAAAAACCGCTCGACCCAGGCGGCATCAGATGATT
>CAZKZP010000001.1:43797-95606 GCA_964557295.1 uncultured Chromatiales bacterium
ATGTCGTGGACCAGGAAGAAGACGATCTCGATGGCGATCAGCCAGATGATGATCCATTCCAGCTTGGAGGAATGTTTGTGCTTCTGCTCATCGGAGAGCATGTTGAACAGTTCCTGGATCACGCCGAGCTTCTTGTTGAGGATGTCGATGCGCTGTTTCACCTCAAGATAGTTCGCGGTGGCGTCGTAGATGTCCTGATATTCCGGGTAGTCCCAGAAGAAATCCGGCGTGTCCAGCAGGTCGAATTGCAGATTGATCTCGCTTTTCACCAAGAACAGATTGCCGCGGATGCGCGAGAGTTCGCGCCGGCTCAGGTACGAGTCGCCGCGCGTGGCGATGCGCTTGGGGATGTGCGCGGTATCCTCGATGGACGTTTGCGCGCTGCGCTCCAGCTTGCCGAGTTTGAGCGACTGAGCGATGCCGTGCGCGACCGCGATGCGCTCCAGCGGGTCGTCCGATTTCAGCGAGATGTGGTCCTCGTGGATGCGGTAGGCGGCGTGGCCGATGCTGAAGGTGAATTCATCCACCAGCGGCGGGGTGTGCTCGCCTTCGAGAAACGTGCGCGTCTCCACCAGCAAGGCCTGCAAGTCGTCGAAGGCCAGCCCCCAGGAGACGATGACCCCGTACTGGAAAACGAAGGCATCACCCGCTTGGCGTTCGATGCGGATTACGTCTTTGTGCGCCGTGAGGCGGTAGCGGTTGCCGAGATGCTTTTGCAGGGTGTCGAACTTGAAGGTGTCCGCCACGTTATAGGCATAGCAGGTATTTATTTTGTTATCGTCTTCCACGGCGTTGACTCTGGAAATGGATTCAGAAGATTAAATTATGCATAAAACAATGTAAATTTTAATCGCGACAGTGAATGGCCCTGCGGATTGGCCGATAACAGACTGCATGAATCACCACTCTGATGCAAATCACCATAATGTTACCGCCCGGTGTGTCAAAAGTCTGCCGAATACTATGTCGGCAACTCTGGGCAAGTGATGAGGAGGCGTTTGTGAGCGGCACCGGCAAGAAAATCCTGAACATCTGGACTTGGCTGAAGATCATATGTATCCCGGCATGTCTGTTGCTGGCGGCCTGCGGGTCCAGCGATCTTCCGGCCCTGCGCGTGGGCACCAATGTCTGGCCGGGATACGAGCCCCTGTATCTGGCGCAGTCGCTGCGGTACTGGGGGCAGGATCAGGTGCAACTGGTGTCGCAACCCTCGGCCAGCGAGGTGCTGCGCGCGTTCCGCAATAAGTCGATCGAGGCCGCGGCATTGACCTTGGACGAAGCGCTGCTGCTGCTCGAGGCGGGCATCCCGGTTCAGGTGATCCTGGTGGCGGATGTGTCACACGGTGGCGATGTGATCATGGCACGGCCCGAGATCGCTGAATTCTCCCACTTGCGGCACAAACGTGTGGCCGTTGAAAGCTCCGCGCTGGGCGCCTATGTGCTGACACGCGCCTTGGAGAAAAATGGGGTGGCGCTTGAGGAGATCGCGGTGGTGCCACTCGAGGTCAATGCGCATGAGCAGGCCTATAAAGACGGCGCGGTGGACGCCGCGGTGACCTTTGAGCCGGTGCGCACCAAGCTATTGCAGGCGGGCGCGCACGAAATCTTCACCAGCCGGGAGATTCCAGGCGAGATCGTGGATGTGCTGGTGGTGCACCAGGATGTGGTGCAGCAGCATCAGCGGAATATCGCCGCGCTGGTCCGGGGATGGTTCAGCGCCCTCGACTACCTGCACGAACAGCCGCACGACGCCGCGCAAATCATGGCGGAGCGCTTGAAGATATCACCCGCCGAGGCGCTGGCGAGTTTTGATGGGCTCAAACTGCCGGATCGCGCCGAGAACCTTTCCATGATCGGCACGGCCGCGCCGCGGCTTGCCGCGGTGACCGACAAGCTGCAAGCGATCATGCTCAAGCAAGCGCTGCTGCTGCGCAGCGTGCCGACGGCCGGACTGTTCAACGCCAACTTTATCCAGCAATCTCCCGGGCGATGAAATTCAGTTTGAAACTTCGCATTGTCTTGCCGGTCACCATCGGCATCTTTGCCGTGTTGATCACGATTCTTTCGATCACGGCCAGCACCACGACCGTGTTGCGCGATAGCGAAGAATACGTGATCCGCAAGATGCGCGCCGAACTTACCCAGGCTCAAGGTACCGTCGAGCAGTTCATGAATACCGGCCAAACGAGCGCGGTGTCGAGCGCCGTGTCGACATTCGGTTCATTTATGGGCGTAAGCGTCATGCTGTTTGGCGACAGCAACGAACAGGTGCGGGCTTCCACGCGCTATCAGGATATCGATAAACATTGGTCGATGCTGGATTACGGCATCAAACACGAAATCATCACCCACATCAAGAATTCGCGCGGCATCAAGGTGGAGGTGACGCGCGATCCCGATCTCGTGCACGGTTATACCAGCGTGTGTTATCAGGGCGCCGGCACCACGCTGCGCGCGCAGAACTGCGGCTTCTTGTACTACCAGATCGAGCTGGCCCCGTTCCGGAAACAGGCGCTGGATTCGGTGCGCTATCAGGCGGCGATTGATTTCGCCGGCCTGATCGTGCTCTCGCTGCTGTTGTGGACCATCCTGCATCATACGTTGACTCGGCGCGCGGATCGTCTGGCGGCCACGGTCCAAGCGTATGCGGCCGGTGATCGGGCCATGCGCTCGCGGATGCGGGGCGAGGATGAGTTGTCGCTGGTCGGCGCATCGATCGACGATATGCTCGATAAGCTCGTGCGTGACGAGCGGGAGTTGCAGGAGCGCGAGGCCCGCTTGAGCGCCATATTCAATACGGTGGCCGATCCCATCGTCATCATCGATCAGGCCGGGATCATCTCCGGATTCAACGCATCCGCGGAAAAGGTCTTCGGCTATACCCTGGATGAGGTTGTTGGGCAAAACGTGAAGATGCTCATGCCCGAACCCGATCGCTCCGCCCATGATGGTTATCTGGCGCGCTGCCAGGCGCGTGGTGAGCTCGATCCAAGCGTGTTTGGCAAGGAGCGTCAGCTGATGGCCGTGAGAAAGAGCGGCGAGGTGTTCCCGATCGAGTTGACGGTGACGGCAATCAAGGAGCAGGACGTCTGTCTGGCGGTGGGACTGATCCGCGACATCACCGAGCGCAAGAAGGCCGAGGAAGGATTGCTGCTGGCGCAACGGGTCTTCGAAAACACCAATGAAGCGATCCTGATCACCGACAAGGATGCGCGGATCATCGATGTCAACCAGGCCTATGAGGCGATCACCGGCTACGCCAAGCATGAGGTGGTTGGGCGCAATCCGAATATTACGCGTTCCGGGCGCCACGGCAAGGATTTCTACCAGGCCATGTGGCAGAGCGTGAATGCCACCGGCTCTTGGGCCGGCGAGATCTGGGACCGGCGCAAAGGCGGCGAGGTCTTTCCCAAGTGGCTGACCATCAATGCCATCAAAAACAGATTCGGCGAGATCACCCATTACGTCGGGATCTTCAGTGATATCACGCAATTGAAGGCCGCCGAGAACAAGCTCGAGCAACTGGCCTACTACGATCCGCTGACCCGGCTACCGAACCGCGCCTTGTTCTTCGATCGTCTGCGTCAGGCGCTGGAACTGGCGCGGCGCAAATCAACCAGGATGGCCTTGCTGTTCATCGATCTCGATCGCTTCAAATACGTGAATGACACCCTGGGACACAACATCGGCGATCTGCTGTTGGTCGAGGTGGCCGAACGCATCACACAATGCCTGCGTAAATCCGATACCGTCGCGCGTTTGGGAGGGGATGAATTCACTGTGATACTGACCGAGATTCTGCGAAGCGCGAACGTTGAAAATGTCGCGCAGAATATCATCGCTGCATTACAGCGGAAGTTTGACATCGCCGGTCATGAGATCTACGTCGGCGCAAGCGTAGGGATTGCGATTTATCCGGAGGATGGCGCGGAGCTCGAGGGCTTGGTGAAAAATGCGGACATCGCGATGTATCAGGCGAAGTTGGCCGGCCGCGGCAATTACAAATTCTTCACGCCTGAGTTGAATACCTCTAGTCAACGGCGCGCCGAGCTGGAGAATGATCTGCGCAAGGCGATTGCCGATCAGGAGTTCACTTTGTATTACCAGCCCAAGTTCGCGCTCAAGAACCGCCGGTTGGTTGGCTTGGAAGCGCTGATCCGCTGGGTGCATCCCTTCAAGGGGATCGTTTCCCCTGCGGAGTTCATCCCGGTGGCGGAGGAAACGGGGTTCATCCTGCAGATCGATCAGTGGGTGCTGGAAACGGCGACCCGCCAGCTCAGGCAATGGCACGCCCAGGCGGGGCGGGCGCCGCGGGTGTCGGTGAATCTCTCCGCCCGGCAGTTCGAGCACGCCGGTTTGGTAAGCAGTGTGGAGCGCGCGCTCGGTGATGCGCGGGTGGCTCCGGAGCTGCTCGAGCTGGAGATCACCGAGGGTGTGATCATGAAAGATGCCAAGGCGGCGGCCCAGGTGCTGAGCAGGTTGCGGGAAATGGGGGTGCTCATCTCCGTGGATGACTTCGGCACCGGTTATTCCTCTCTGAGCTATCTGAAAAAGCTCCCTTTGCATGTCTTGAAGATCGACCGCTCATTCATCATAGACATCGAGCATGACGACGACGACAAGGCCATTGTGGCCTCGATTATTTCCATGGGGCACAGCCTGAACCTGGTGGTCTTGGCCGAGGGGATCGAAACCGAAGGCCAGCTGCGGCTGCTGAGCGAGATGGGCTGTGATCTGGGGCAGGGCTATCTGTTCAGCCGTCCGGTGCCGGCCGCAGAGCTGAGCCGCTGGCTTGCGGATTTCGACTCTTAGCAGCCTTTCCAGAGTGAGTTGATTATGCGCGGATTTTCCGCCGGCGCCGCGTGCGCGCGATTGAGCAAAGGTGGTGAATCTGGTACCTTATGCGCTTTGAATCCATCCCCCATCCGGCCTCGATCATGACGAAGTACATATTTATCACCGGCGGCGTTGTGTCTTCCCTGGGCAAAGGCATCGCTTCCGCGTCGCTGGCGGCCATCCTGGAGGCGCGCGGGCTGAAGGTCACCCTGCTCAAGCTCGATCCGTACATCAATGTCGATCCCGGGACCATGAGCCCGTTCCAGCACGGCGAGGTGTTTGTCACGCAGGATGGCGCCGAGACCGATCTGGATCTCGGACATTACGAACGCTTTGTGCGCACCACCATGACGCGCAACAACAACTTCACCACCGGGCGCATCTACGAGAGCGTGATCCGCAAGGAGCGCCGCGGGGATTATCTGGGCGGCACCGTGCAGGTGATCCCGCACATCACCGATGAGATCAAGAGCAAGATCAAGCTCGGCGCCAAGGGCGCGGATGTCGCCCTGGTCGAGATCGGCGGTACGGTCGGCGACATCGAATCGCTGCCGTTCCTGGAGGCGATCCGCCAGATGGGCGTGGAGCTGGGGCATGACCACGCGCTCTACATGCACCTCACCTTGCTGCCCTACGTGGCGACCTCCGGCGAACTGAAGACCAAGCCGACCCAGCATTCGGTCAAGGAGCTGCGCTCCATCGGGATCCAGCCCGATGTGCTGCTGTGCCGCTCCGACCGCCCGCTGCCGGAAGACGAAAAACGCAAGATCTCGCTCTTCACCAATGTGGAAGAGCGCGCCGTCATCTCGGCGATCGATGTCGACACCATCTACAAGATTCCGCTGATCCTGCACGAGCAGCACCTCGACGATATCGTGGTCGACAAACTGCGCATCCAGGCCAAGCCCGCGGATCTGAGCGAGTGGCGCCAGGTGATCGATGCCCTCAATCACCCCACCGCCGAGGTCAAGGTGGCGATGGTGGGGAAATACATCGACCTGACCGAGTCGTACAAATCGCTCAGCGAATCTTTGATCCATGCCGGCATCCGCACCCGCACCAAGGTGAAGATCCACTACATCGATTCCGAAGACATCTACACCGAAGGCACCGATCGCCTGGCCGGGATGGACGCCATCCTGGTGCCCGGCGGCTTCGGCGAGCGCGGCGTGGAAGGCAAGATCAAGACCGTGCGCTACGCCCGCGAGCATCGCATTCCGTATCTGGGCATCTGCCTGGGTATGCAGGTGGCGGTGATCGAATACGCCCGCGATGTGGCGGGCCTGACCGGGGCGCACAGCACCGAGTTCAAGCCAGAAACCCCGCATCCGGTGATCGCGCTGATCACGGAGTGGACGAGCACCCAGGGCGCCATCGAACGGCGCGATCAGAACTCCGATCTCGGCGGCACCATGCGCCTGGGCGGTCAGGCGTGCCGGCTGGAGACGGGCAGCCTGATCCGCGAGATCTACGGCAAGGACACGATCACCGAGCGTCATCGCCATCGCTATGAATTCAATAACGCCTATCTGAAGACCCTGGAAGAGGCGGGCTTGCGCTTCTCGGGCAAATCCATCGACGGCAACCTGGTCGAGGTGATCGAAATCCCCGATCATCCGTGGTTCGTCGCCTGCCAGTTCCATCCGGAATTCACCTCCACGCCGCGTGACGGGCACCCGCTGTTCAGCAGTTTCGTCATGGCGGCGCGCACGCACCACGGAGCCAAATGATGAAGATTTGCGGATTTCACGCCGGGCTGGATCAGCCGTTTTTCCTGATCGCCGGACCCTGCGTCATCGAAAGCGAGCGGTTGTGCCTCGACACGGCGGCGCGGATGAAGGAGATGACGGCGCGCCTCGGCATCCCCTACATCTTCAAGGCCTCGTTCGACAAGGCCAACCGCACCTCCTCCCAGAGCTTCCGCGGGCCGGGCCTGGAGCAAGGCCTGCGCATCCTACAGAAGGTCAAGGACCAGATCGGCGTGCCGGTGCTGACCGATGTGCACGAAGACACGCCGCTCGATGAAGTGGCCGCGGTGGTCGATGTGTTGCAGACCCCGGCGTTTCTCTGCCGCCAGACCAATTTCATTCAAGAGGTGGCGCGCCAGGGCAAGCCGGTGAACATCAAGAAGGGCCAGTTCCTGGCGCCCTGGGACATGAAGAACGTCGTCGCCAAGGCGCGCGAGGTCGGCAATGACCAGATCATGGTCTGCGAGCGCGGCGTTTCGTTTGGCTATAATACGCTGATCTCGGACATGCGCGGCCTCGCGGTCATGCGCGAAACCGGCTGCCCGGTGGTGTTCGATGCCACGCATTCGGTGCAGCAGCCCGGCGGGCAGGGCAGTGCCTCCGGCGGCCAGCGCGAGCACGTGCCGGTGCTGGCGCGCGCGGCCGTTGCCGTTGGCATCAGCGGGCTGTTCATGGAGACCCATCCCAATCCGGCCGAGGCCCTGAGCGACGGCCCGAATTCGTGGCCGCTCGGGCGGATGGAAGAATTGCTGGAGACGCTCAAGGTGATCGACGCGGCGGTGAAGGCGCGGGGATTCATCGAGTCCACGCTCTAAGAGTTTTTGTTACATTCCAACGGAAGAGAAAGAAAAGAAATGTCAGCTTCAAAAACACAGATCATTGATATCAAGGCGCGTCAGATCATCGATTCGCGCGGTAATCCCACGGTCGAGGCCGATGTGATCCTGGCCTCCGGCGCCATGGGGCGCGCAGCGGTGCCCTCCGGCGCATCCACCGGTTCACGCGAGGCGATCGAGCTGCGCGATGACGACAAAGGCCGTTTCCTCGGCAAGGGCGTGACCAAGGCCGTGGCCAACGTCAATGGCGAGATCCGCCAGGCCCTGCTCGGCAAAGATGCCAAGGATCAGACCGGCATCGACCAGCTCATGATCAAGCTCGACGGCACCGAAACCAAGCAACGCCTCGGCGCCAATGCGCTGCTGGCCGTCTCCATGGCCGTGGCCAAGGCGGCGGCGGCCGACGCCAAGCAGTCCTTGTTCAAATATCTCGGCGGCGACAAGGCCGTGACCCTGCCGGTGCCGATGATGAACATCATCAACGGCGGCGCCCATGCGGATAATAGCGTCGACCTGCAGGAATTCATGATCGTACCGGCGGGCGCGCCGAATTTCAACGAGGCGCTGCGCTATGGCGCCGAAGTCTTTCATGCGCTGAAGAAGGTGCTGCACAGCCGCGGCTTGAATACCGCGGTGGGCGACGAAGGCGGCTTCGCCCCCGATCTGCCGTCGAACGAGGCGGCGATCGAGGTGATCCTGGAGGCCATCGCCAAGGCCGGTTACCAGGCCGGCAAGGATGTCTTCATCGCCATCGACGCGGCGAGTTCCGAGTTCTACAAGAACGGCAAATACGTGCTGGAGTCCGAGGGCAAGACCTTGAGCTCGGCCGAGTTCGTCGATTTCCTGGCCGCGTGGGTCGACAAGTATCCGATCATCTCCATCGAAGACGGCATGGCCGAGGACGACTGGGCGGGCTGGAAGCTGCTCACCGACAAGGTCGGCAAGAAGGTGCAGTTGGTTGGTGATGACTTGTTCGTGACCAATTCCAAGATCCTGCGCGAAGGGATCGACAAGGGCATCGCCAACTCGATCCTGATCAAGGTCAATCAGATCGGCACGCTCACCGAGACGCTCGACGCCATCCGTCTGGCCAAGGAAAACGGCTACACCGCGGTGATCTCGCACCGTTCGGGCGAGACCGAGGACGCCACCATCGCCGACCTGGCCGTGGCCACCAACGCCGGCCAGATCAAGACCGGCTCGCTGTCGCGCTCGGATCGCATCGCCAAGTACAACCAGCTGATCCGCATCGCGGAAGAGCTCGGCGGCAAGGCGGTCTATCCGGGCAAGTCGGCCTATCGCCGATTGGCGTGAGTCCATGCGGGCGATGCATTCAGGGCGGGATCGATGTGCGCGTCGGTCCCGCCTTGTTTTTGCCGGTGATGGTCACCGGTTCCCGGAGGGTGGAGCGCGCGTTCTGAAATGAAGATCAAGATATTCATGGCGGCGCTCTTGGTTCTGACCGCGGTGCTGCAATTCAAGATCTGGTTCGGCGAGGGCAGCGTGCAGACCATCTGGGGCTTGTCGCACGAGGTTGCGGCGGCCAAGGAGGAAAACGCCCAGCGCAAGGAGCGCAATGATTCCCTGTCCGCGGAGGTGCGCGATCTGAAGGATGGCCTGGAGGCCATCGAGGGCCGCGCCCGGCTGGATCTGGGCATGATCAAGAAGGGCGAGACCTTTTATCAGGTAGTGAAGGAATAGTCCCGCGACGCGGGATTGCGCCCATCGCGCATCACACGCAACGAGAGCATAACGTGAATCCCCAAACCAACTCAGAGCCCGCTTATTGGGCGGTAATTCCCGCCGCAGGTGTGGGCAAACGCATGGGCGGTGACAAGCCCAAACAATACCTCACGCTCGCAGGCGCGCCGATCATCGAGCACACGCTGGCGCGGCTGGCCGCGCATCCCAGGATCAAGGGCATCATGGTCGCGATCGCTCCGGGGGATCCGTATTGGTCTGCGGTGCAACTGCCGGCGAATCTTCCGGTGAAAGTGGTCTACGGCGGGCGCGAGCGTTGCAATTCGGTGCTCAATGCCTTGGAAGGCCTGCGCGGACTCGCCGCCAAGCACGATTGGGTGCTGGTGCACGATGCCGCGCGCCCCTGCGTGCGCGTGGCGGACATCGATCATCTGATCACCACGCTTGCCGAACATCCGGTCGGCGGCCTGCTCGGGTTGCCGGTAACCGATACCATGAAGCGCACAGATGCCAGCGGTACCATCCAGCAGACCGTGCCGCGCACCAATCTCTGGCGCGCGCTGACCCCGCAGATGTTCCGGTACGGGATGCTGATCCAGTCGCTGTCCGAGGCGGTGCGCGCCGAGGAACTGGTCACCGACGAGGCCGCCGCGATCGAGTGGGCCGGTTATCGTCCGCGCATGGTCGAAGGCCACGCCGACAACATCAAGATCACCCGCCCGCAGGATCTGCAACTGGCGGCGTTGTTCTTGCAGCAACAGAAGGAAGCATCCTGATGCGCATCGGCCACGGCTATGACGCCCACCGTTTCACACCCAACCGACCGTTGATCCTCGGCGGCGTACACATCCCGTATGAGCAGGGGATGGAGGCGCACTCCGATGGCGATGTGCTATTGCACGCCTTGTGCGATGCCTTGCTCGGCGCGGCGGGGCTTGGCGATATCGGCCGGCACTTTCCCGATACCAGCCAGGAGTTCGCCGGCATCGACAGCCGTCTGCTGTTGCGCCGGGTGGTGGCGCAATTGCACGAGCGCGGCCTGACGGTGGGCAATGCCGATCTCACCATCCTGGCGCAGGCCCCGAAGATGGCGCCGCATATCGATGCGATGCGCGCCAACATCGCCGAAGACCTTCAGGTCGATGTGAGCCGGATCAACGTCAAGGCCACCACCACGGAGCGGATGGGCTTCGTCGGCCGCAAGGAAGGTATCGCCGCCCACGCCGTGGTGCTGTTAAACGAATGACTCACGCCATGTCAGTAACCTTCTCCCTTGAACTCCCTTATGCCTTCGGCAAACCCGAGGCGTCCGGAATTCTGCGCCGCACGCCGGAGGATTTTTTCGTCGAAGAAGTGCTGGGCTTCAGTCCAGAAGGCGAGGGCGAGCATGTCTGGCTGTGGATCGAGAAGCGCAACTGCAATACCGAGTGGGTGGCCGACCAACTCACGCGTCTGGCGGGCGTAGAACACGGCGCGGTGAGTTATTCCGGTCTCAAGGACCGGATTGCCGTGACCCGTCAGTGGTTTTCCGTGCATTTGCCGGGCAAGGCCGCGCCCGATTGGTCGACCCTGAACTCCGAGCAGTTCACCGTGTTGGAAGCGGTGCGCCACCGCAGCAAATTGCGGCGCGGTACCCATCGCTCCAATCGATTCGTCATCCGCATCCGTGACATTGCCGGTGATCGTGCCGCGCTCGAGGCGCGGCTGGCGCTGATCATGCGCAGCGGCGTGCCGAATTATTTCGGCGAGCAACGTTTTGGTCATCAGGGCGGCAACCTGGAGCAGGCGCGCAAGATGTTCGGCGGGTGGCGGATCAAGGATCGGCACAAACGCAGCATGTATCTTTCCGCCGCACGCTCCTATCTGTTCAATCAAGTCCTCTCGCGCCGCGTCGAACAAGGCAGCTGGGATCGGATCCTGCCCGGCGAGGCCGTCATCCTGGCTGGCAGTCATAGTTTTTTCGTCGCCGACGAGATCAACGATGAGCTCCAGCAACGCCTTCAGCGCATGGATATTCACCCCTCGGGTCCCTTGTGGGGGCGCGGAGATTTGCCCTGCAAGGGGCAAGCGGCAGAGTTCGAACGCCGCACTGCCGCGGACTACGCGGAATTCTGTGAAGGCTTGGAGAAGGCGGATCTGCGGCAGGAGCGCCGCGCGCTTCGGTTACAGGTGAGCGACCTGGAGTGGACTTGGCCGGAGGCCACTACCCTGGAGTTGAGGTTCGGCCTAGGTCGGGGCGAATACGCGACTGCGGTAGTGCGCGAGTTGGCCGTCTGCAGTGAGGCTATGAAAAACCTCTAGTAATTTCCGTTCTCATCATTCCCCCTCAATTCATCGAATGCTGGCAAATATCGGGTGTCCCCGATGTGTTGCGAGTGTAGATCACAACAAAACACCACTAAAACAAAAGGTTGAAGTCAGTATTGCGACGCGTGCGCCTTACTCTGCGACCGTCCTCTCCGTTCATTCTTTAACGCCGCAAACAGAATGTAGTTGCAATAATGTGACCCATATCACACAAGTTTAGTGATGTATTGTCGATAACCCCTGTAACGGTTTTCAAATTGCGCAAGCGAGGGGTTCCATGAAATTCACGAAATCAGTCTTGCTCCTGGCGCTCCTGGGCTGCTCCACAGCGCAGGCGCATGCCGATGAGTACTACACCGGCGTGATGTCCGCACTCAAGCAGGATTACAAGGAGGCGTATGCCTTGTTAAAACCGCTGTCGGACAAGGGGGATCCTCGCGCGATCTTCAATGTGGCGCTCATGTATCACGCGGGCCTGTTCGTGGAATTCGATGAGAAAAAGGCTGTGGAACTCTATCAGGAAGCGGCAAAGCTCGGTGTCCGGGAGGCGCAACAGTTTTTAGCGGCGGGGTATCGCGAAGGATGGTTTGGCCTGCCGATGGATTATGAGAAATACAAATACTGGATGGGGCAAATGGGCGAGCTGTGACTCGCCGTAGGGGGTGGCCGATGGGTGTAGATACCCATCGGCTTTTTTGTTTCATGATTCAACAATCGACAGACTCTAAAAATTCAGTCTCTCTTTCACAGACATTTCTGTAAGATCACAAGTCGAAAAATAAAAATTTAAATGTTGCCTTGGGTGCAGTCCGCCGATAAAGTTAAAATTGCCTTATTTAATAGAAAACTAATATTAACGAATAACATTCCACAGTGTGGGTTTAGGGTGAATAAACGCTCGGTTTTTTGTCTGCTCGCCGCGCTTTTAATGTTGGCCCCCGTCGCCAATGGCGTTACCGAGGAATCTGGCCGCATCGCGGTACTCTACCCACTGTCGTCGGGTACGTACGAGAAAATCTTCGATGAAATCATCGAAGGCATCAGCGCTGCCTCGTCGATCGAGGTGGTGCGTTTTCCCGTGCCTGAAGCGAGCTCCAATCAGGCTTTGTCCGAGGAGTTCACGAAGAAGAATGTAAAAGGCGTAATAGCGCTAGGTCAAACCACATACGATCCGCAAGCGGCGCAAACCGTCGTGCCCGTGGTCTACGGCGGTGGCGTGATCATCCCCGGCTACCAAAACGGCATCAGCCTAATGGGCGATCCGGAATTGTTTTTCACCAAACTGAAGCGGCTTGCACCTAAAGTTAAGAGGGTATTTACCGTCTACAATGAGCAAAACAGTGGTTGGCTGATCGAACGGTCAAAACGCGCCGCGAGCAAGCGAGGCTTGGAATTGCGAGCCTATGCGGCAGAGGATTTGCGTGATGCCATGTTGAAATTCAAACTTATCTTCGATGAGGCGCGTGATTCAAGCGATGCCATTTGGCTTACGCTAGACAGTGTGATTCCCGACAAGACGGTATTGCCCTTGGTGCTGGAAGTGTCCTGGGAACGTCGCGTCGTTGTGTTCTCGAACAATCCGCTTCATACCAAGCGTGGGGCATTGTTTTCGTTGTACCCGGATAATCGGCGCATGGGCGAGAGTCTCGGGAACATGCTGTTGAGTCAATTGAAAAACCCGGCCAAAGCCGAGCTCCTGCCATTGTCTGATTTGAAGGTGGCGGTCAATGAGAGGACGGCATCGCATCTGGGCTTGAGTTTGGGTAAAGAAGATTACCAGCAATTCGATTTGGTTTACCCGAGCAGATAACAATCGGCGCATGCGTGACTGAGGAAACCGAGGACAAAAAACTTCGCAGCTTTCGACAGCAACTGATGCTGCTTGTCAGTATCGGTCTGTTGACAATGGCGATCGCCTCCTCGTTGAGCACCGCATATGTGACTGCCTGGAATCTCCGCGGCCAAATGATCGGTGAGGGGCTGCAAGTAACGGAGTCGCTGGCGCGGCAATCGGTGCTGGCGCTGTTGTATGACAGCGGCGACAACGCGGAGGATGCCGTGCGAGCGGCGATGGGGTTCCCGGAGATCGAAAACGTCATGATCGTTGCGGCGGATCATCGGGTGTTGCTGAAAAAGGGTAAAAACTCTCTAGAATGGGAAGCCGAGAATTGGAGCGGCCGGACCCCCGCCATCGTGCGAGAAACTCTTAATCACTGGTATTTTATCGCCCCGGTTTATGCGGAAACACAACTGCTTTCCGAAGAGAGCAAGATGTTCCTGCAGAACCAGCCCGAACATGAAGTACTGGGATACGTCATGGTCGGCAAACGGAAAAGCGGCTTGCACAGGGTGCAGTCCTACACCGTGCTGAATAATCTCGGAATCACCATTGTGAGCTCGGTGCTATTGCTCTTGGTCCTGCGCCGATCATTCAGTCGCTTGACGCGCCCGTTGAACGATCTATCCGAGGTCATGGGGCGCGCTGAAGAGGGAAAAGAGGCCTACGCCAAACTTGAAGGACCGAAGGAAGTCTTGCGTATCGCGGCGGCGTTCAACAAGATGAAGGCGGCCTTGGATGAGCGCGATCAGCAGCTGCGGCAGCATAACGTGGTGCTGGAACATCAAGTCGCGCAGCGCACCCAGGAGTTGTCATACGCGCTAGAGATGGCCGTGCAGGCGAACCGAAATAAGTCATATTTTTTATCAAGCGTCAGTCACGAGCTGCGCACCCCGCTGCAATCGATCATCGGCTATAGCGATCTTATTTTGGACGGCCTGACAGACGGCGATGACCAGATCCGGCATGATCTCGAAACCATTCTGAGAAACGCAACCAACCTGTTGAACATGATCAATTCGATTCTCGATATGGCGAAAATCGAATCGGGAAATATGGACGTTTCCTTAAGCATGGTGAATCTACAGAATGTGGCCACTCAAGCGATAGAGACCATCAAGCCGTTGATGACGGAGAACGGTAATCAGTTGGAGACCCATCTGGTGATCGATCAACGGCAGATCTTGACAGATGAGGCCAAGGTCCGTCAGATCATGCTGAACCTGATCAGCAATGCGACAAAATTCACTCATAAAGGTACGATCCGATTCGAGGTCGCCACGACCGGAAAAGGTGTCGAGATGATTGTGGCCGATACCGGGATCGGTATGAACGAGGAGCAACTGACGCGTATTTTCGAGCCGTTTTATCAAGCAGAAGGCGGGCTTACCCGGCGCTTTCAAGGCACTGGGCTTGGGTTGGCGATCAGCAAACAGTTCGCGCAGGCGCTGGGCGGGGATATCTGGGTAGAGAGCAAGCTTGGGGTGGGCACTCAGTTTTATGTTTCGATACCCTATGCCAAAGCCTGAGGACATTGTTGGGCGAGGTCGGCTTCGATACATCGGGATTTCGTCAGGGATAGACCATGATGCCATGAACATGGCATGAACAGTTTTCACAATTTGAAATGGTACTATCCGTGACGAATCTTAACATTCTTGTCTTCAATCTCCATGGCGCACAACGTGCTGCTGTCTGCACTGTCTTGAGGGAAGCAGGATATACCAGTCTTGTCGAGGCATCTGACAGCAGGCAAGCCATCTCCGCCCTCGTCAATAACGTTATTAATCTCGTGATCACCGACGTAGATCTGGGCGACTTGGATGGCTGGCGTTTGACGCGTTTGATTCGGTCGGGCGCGCTTTCGGTTTCTCCAGACACGCCGGTGATCATGGTCTCGACGGTCTACAGTGAACGCATTGCGGAGGCGACTTCGAAGGAATACGAGGTCAATCATTTCATGACCTTCCAAGAAGTGGACAACTTACCCGCCGTCGTCAGGGAGCACGCAGGAATCGAACAATGGCATGCACTGAAGTCGAAGCTGCTGGTGATCGAGGATTTTCACGATACGGTCAACCTGATCAAGCGGGTACTGGGCAACCGCTTCGATATCGAAGTGAGTTACAACGGTCGCGACGGCTTGGAGGCATGGAAAAAGGGGCGCCACGAGCTGGTCTTGTTGGATGTGATGCTACCCGAGATGTCCGGGCAAGAGGTGTTGAAAGAGATCCTGGCGATCAAGCCCACTCAGTCGATCGTAATGATGACAGCCCATTCCAGCCCCAAACGCGCAGGCGAGCTGATATTGGCTGGCGCCGTCGATTTTCTGCCCAAACCGTTTCGTGCCGAGCAATTGCGGCAGGTGTGCGAGATCGCCGCGCGACGCGAAGATTTTATTGTCAGCAACCGGCAATTTTCTCAGCGTCAGGCGGAGCTGTTCCATGAAAAGGAATTGGCGCAAAAGACCTTGCAGGCGATCGCCGACGGGGTGATCACCACCGATGCGCAGGGGAAGGTGGAGTATTTGAATCCCACGGCGGAACACATGACCGGCTGGTCTATCGCCGAGGTAAGGGGTTTGTATTCATCAAAAATTCTCAATGTCTATCAGGAGTCCACGTTGATAGAAATTGACGATCCCCTGGAGCAATGCTTGCGCGCCGGCGCGCCCATTCAAAATGAACGGCCGATCAGCTATCGCAATCGTGACGGGCACGAACTGAAAATTGATCATGTGACATCGCCCATTTCCAATCAAAAAGGTGACTTGGTCGGGGCCGTCATGGTGTTTCGTGATGTTACCGAGTCGCATGAGCTTGAGTTGAAGCTTGAATATCAGGCCAGCCATGACATGCTCACCGGCCTGACCAATCGCGCCGCGTTCGAGGAGCGACTCAAGCTGGTGCTGGAGACCAGGCTGCATCATCAGGCTGAGTACACCCTTTGTTATATCGATCTCGATCAGTTCAAGGTCATCAACGATACATGCGGGCACGGCGCCGGGGACCAGTTGTTGCAACATGTTTCAAGGGTAATGCTGCATAAGATCCGCAAGCACAGTGATACTTTGGCCCGCTTCGGCGGGGATGAATTCGTGCTCTTGCTCGAAGACTGCCCGCTGGATCAAGCCACGCGCGTGGCTGAACAAATTTGCGAGGCCGTGCAAGAGTATCGTTTCATCTACGAAAATAAAACCTTCGTGATTGGCGCAAGCATTGGGGTCGTTCCCCTGACCCGGGATGTGCTGACAGTGCATGATCTGCTGAGCATGGCCGACAGCGCCTGTTATATCGCCAAGGAAAAGGGAAGAGGCCGTGTCCATATCCTGCAAACCGATGACAAGGAGCTGATCCAGCGCCGTGGTGAGATGCAGATCGTCTCAAAAATCAACGAAGCCTTTGAGTCGGGCGGTTTCTCCCTGTTTTATCAGCGCATCCAGGCGCTGGATGAAATCAATAACGTCGGCGACCACATCGAGATATTGATCAGGATGCACGACGGCAATGGCGGCTATCTCGCGCCGGGTTTTTTCCTGTCCGCCGCCGAACGTTACAATCTCTCGCCCAAGCTCGATCGCTGGGTGCTGGCCGCCACGCTGCGAACGCTCTCTGAGCACGAAGAGTATTTGTCGCGCCTCAATATCTGCGCCATCAATCTCTCCGGGCTCAGTTTTTGTGATGAGACCTTCGCGGATTTCGTCCAGCGGCAATTCGAGATCTTCGGCATCCCGCCGCGAAAGATATGTTTCGAGATCACGGAAACCGCCGCAATCGGCAACATTGCTCTGGCGAGCGAATTCATTCATCACATCAGAAGCCTGGGCTGCTCCTTCGCTCTGGATGATTTCGGCAGCGGTATGTCCTCCTTCGCTTACCTCAAGCGCCTGCCGATTGATTTCCTGAAGATCGACGGCCTGTTCGTGAAGGATATCCTGATCGATTCCTTCGATCGCGCGATGGTAAATTCCATCAACGATATCGGCCACGTGTTTGGCTTGAAAACTATCGCCGAATATGTCGAAACCCCCGCCATCGCCGAGGAACTGCGCAAGGTCGGTATCGATTATGTGCAAGGGTATGCGATTTCCAAGCCGGAGCCGCTGGAAAAACTGCTGGCAGAGATCAAGATCAGCAGCCAGCTGACCTGACCTTGTTACGGAACCTCACGCGGAGGCGGCCCCTGGTAGTCGATGTCATCGCAGCGCAGCGGCAGGAAGGATTCGGCGGGTTTGTCTCTTGTGTCGACGTAACAAGCAGTAACACCACTATTTACTAAAATCGCCAAACAGCGATATACCTCTTCGGAGGTGAATCCATGGTCGGACAGAAAAGAAGACATGTAGCCATTGATGTTCATACTTTCATCAAAATTGCGCAGCAATATTTCCTCGATCTCGTATGCTAGTCTTTGATGCTTTCCGATAGGTATGCCTAGCTCTTTTTGGGTCCGTTCCATTGCGGCGATTCTTTCATCGCCTTTGGCAATGGGTCGAGCATAGCCCATTATGTGGGGTTTGCCGCCGTGGAGATCGCATGCCTGTTTGACGATGTCATCAACTGTGACCCCACGTGAATAAGCCTCGTAGGCTCTTTGGATGAAGTGCATTCCTTCAATGATCGTCCTGGAGCCGTATATGCGCGAGTCATTGGCCAATATTCCCGAAACAGTAGCAGCTATCACCGATGTTTGATTTGTGCCAGCAAGAGCGCCGATTTGATTGCACCAAATACGGGGATCTGGCCAACTAAGGCAGATATGGGCGGCTTCAAACCAATCAGCGATTTTTCGATCAGGGATTTTGCCGATGGCGTTCAGTATAAGCACTTGCATGTAGGAAAACTTGCCTACCAAATCGTCCAACATCGAATAGCCGTGGTTGAATACCCCTTTTCCAATAATCCAGCCGCCTTTGCTGCTGCGAATGCGCCCCCTGTTTTCATCCCAGACCGAGGTGTTGGTATGTCTAGTATTCGATGACATAATTTTCCTCTGTGATGAAAGGCATGGCGGTGATGGGTTTGTTGCTTAGCTCTATACCATGCGCAAGCAAGCCGGGGGCGGCCATGATCTGAAATAGCCCAGTGCCCGCGCGTGGATTGAAACCAAGATCCGTAAATACGGCAGCAGCAACGCCGGTACTCAACCAACCTTGGGTGTGTTGCGCTAACGCCTCTGCCAGCCGGCATCCCCACGCCAAGCTTTTGCCAGCGCCGTTGAGTTTGGCCAACTGAGACGCAAGTTGCCAAGAAAGGATATCGATCCCGCCAAATCGAGATCCAAAACCAGGCGCAATATGCCAATCGCCTACATTTGGCGGGTGCGAGCTCGATAACAGGGTGTTGGCTACTTGTTGTGGATCGAGATTGCGATTTTGTCGGAAAAACCGCATTGCTGGTTCAATAGCGCCTGCGCCAAGATGCTCCCCGCCATAGACGGTAATGGCGATTGGTAGAATGTGTGCCGGATCTGTTTTTCCGACACCAGCATTCATCGCGGCGCGTGTGGCCGGATGGCGTGGTCCTGGATTAATCAAGCCTATCATCAGCTGCTCTAAAAGTTCCGCTTCTTCATTGTTGGGCAATTCGCCGCGAAACAACAGATAGAGTACATCCACATAGCTGCGTTTTTTCACCAGCTCCATTAAATCATAACCATGACAACGTGCAGTGGCGGTGATGTAGGGGTTGTCCGATGTGGGCACTTCTTGCCAAATACGGGAGGCTGCACGTTCAACAAAGGTTTCGTTGCGTTTTTCGACCTTGGAGGAGGACTTGGACATGACGCGGTGGCTATTTATTGAAATGATAGATGGCTTCGATATATACGCTGCGGCCTTCCAATGGGTAGTCTCCGGCTATTGGGCCATTGCTGGGTTCGCGGGCATCCTCGTCAAGGGCATTTCGAATGGCTGCGGCGAATTCCAACGGATTATTGGGGATGTTATATCGTAAAATGAGGTCAACTATGGTGTAGTCTTTGATGTCTTCTCGTGTATCACTCGCGGCTCTTTTGCGTGCTGCCACCCAGTTGAAGCGTGGATTTAAACTCCAGTTAGGTTTGAATTTCCAGCGTGCGCCCACGGAGAGTTGATGGCCGGGTGCTGCGGCGACCGTTTCGTTTGTGTCAGCATTTTCTGATTTTTGCCAAGCAACATTGCCAAGTATCTGTAGCGTTTTGCTTAGTTTCCAGTTTGCCTCGGCTTCAAAACCATAACCTCGCTGATCCTTGGCATTTCTAGCCTCATTGTTGATGAAATCGATCAGATCATGGATTTGATACGTATAGATGTTGAAAATGGTTTCAAGGTCAAAATTGGGGCGATAGTCGAATGCCAGTTCTAGCATATCAATGGTTTCAGGATCTAAGTTCTCATTGCCAATGAGATATGGATTATTTTGAAAATAGAGTTCATTAAAGGCCGGAGCCCTGAAGGCCCGGCCATACAGGAGTTTGGTCGTGAGGTTGTAGTCGGTGGCCCATACCAAGGCAAGACGAGGGTTGACGGTGCTGCCAAAGTCTGAGTAATTATCGTAGCGTACGCCGCCCGTCAGCTCCCAATCGGCAGCAAATTTCCATTCGTCCTGCAGGGAGAGGTAATACAAGGTTCTTGATTTGTCAGGCATGAATACGTTGGCCGTGTCTGTTACGTCGGTCAAGGTGCCGTCAATGGGGGTCACTGAGCCATCGATGACGCCAGGGCCAAAGTTCTTCGACTCGCGTGTTTGTACCGAGTCATGCTCTGTGCCCAGCGCGATGCGCATGTGATGTTTGGCCCAGCCATCGTAGGTAAGGGCGGCCTCAAAAGAGGTTTCCACCAAGTCCCCTCCGGGATTCCCCAGCAGCCCATCAGTGAAGGTTACCATGCAGGTTGGTACGCAGGAAAAATTGATATTTCCATCGCTTCCGATGGGGATGGTGGTGCCTGGGGGCAATAATTGGAAGAAGGCATCCTGGTTCATTTCACGATAAACTAAATGGCTGTCAACTTTCCAATTCTTAGAGAAATTGTTGTCGATATAGGAGAGCTTGGCGATGTAATGATCCACTTCTTGATGGCCAACTGTGTCGAGCGCCTGAGCGCCACCTGGACCAAGTCCGCTATCGCGGAGATTCCAGCTGTTGAACCATAACTTCCAATTACCCCGACTAATATCCAGGGAGGTATTGAAGACTTCATATTGGGTTTGAAGCGGGCCTGGCGCCAAACTGGCATTGGTGCCAAAGAAGGTATCGAAGGTTGTCTGTTGGTCGGAGTTGACGATGCGGCCAGCATCGCCGTCACTCTTGGCGTATTCAAGGCTAAATGCCATGTCCCAGCCGCTATATTGGGCACCATGCTGGATCCACGCATCTTTGGTATCAAAGGATCCGGCGCGGACCCCCAATATTGTGCCATCGATATCGGTTACTTCTTTGGTGATGACGTTGATCACGCCCGCAAAGGCATCTGCGCCATAAACCGCTGATCCGGGACCTCGGATGACCTCGATTCTGGATATGTTTGCGACAGGGAGCCTGAATAACGGTGGGCGGCCACCGGTTGCGTTATCTCGGATGGGCTGGCCATTGATTAACAGCAAGACTTGCGGATTTTCTCCGGAGTGTATGCCGCGGATGGAGTAAAACGCATTAAGGCGGTTGAACGATCTAGCGACATGCAAACCAGGGACAAACTCCAGTGCTTCGTCCAGGCTGGTCGCCCCCATGGCCTTGATATCCTCCGCCGTGATGACGCTGGCTACAGACGGTGCAAGGTGGATAGGCTTGCGTGTGCCGGTGGCGATGCTGATGATTTCTTCATCTTCATAGAGCAGCATCAAAGCATCTTCACCGCTTGATTCAGCCTTGAGATAAGCGGGGGTGAGGGCTATGCATATTATCAATGAAGAATACGCGGCCTTGACACGCATCTGGGGGTACCTCGTTATTTTGGCATAGGGTGCACGGTTCGAGATCCTTCCCTTCTTTTCAGCCATGGGGCTCTAGTAATCAGAGGTTCATTAGCCCAAATTTAAGTCGTAATCATTCATGGCAGCTATTTTAATGGACTTGAGTATTCCCTCGATGTCCTGCAGTTTTTCATCATATTTCAACTGTTGATCTTCATCAGTAGACATGGAAGACAGTTTCTCGAGCCTTTCCTCATAATGTTTCAAGGCTTCCCATAAAATGTGATATTCATTGACGATAGGCTGTATACCTTTAGCCGGCATTTGCTAACTCCAGGGTTGTCACTAGTTGAACCTTGGATCGATCCAATCCCAATTCCTCGAGAATGCCAAGATACTTTTTTAGTGGCATATTCTTCGAGGGAGCGATCATATAATGCCCTTCATGGCCGGGACGCTTATCCTTAACGAGTTTCAACTCCTCTGGCAAAGGGACACCTTTCTTGATTCTCCACACCTTTTTTCCTGGTTTACGCATTACCTTCGTAATGTGGTCAAACGCCGAAAAACCGTTGCCGTTAGCTATGACGGTATCGATACCCTCTTTCCTGGTGATAACCACATCGACTTTTGCCCTGTCTTCCGTAAAAGCAGGCCATGTCGTATTACCCATCCGGTACAGATCCTTGGTGAACTCGCCGACATCCATAATGTAAAGAACCTCTGGGGCGATCATCATTGTTTCTCCTTGGTGTGTGAAAGCTCATGGTTAACATAATAATTATTTATGGAATGAATGCACGCATTTTTTACTGTCTTAGTTGGCTCAAGGTTTTTACCCGCGCGCCGATCAGTGGGATTTCTTCGGAATCGATAATCACGTCCAGCAGTGTGGGTCCCGTGCTGTGGCAGATCTTTTCGATGTCAAGCCGGGCAAGGTCCTCCGGGCTGCGGATGGCATAGGCATTCGCGCCCATGGCCCGCGCCATTTGGGCAAAGTCCACCGCCGGTAATGAATAGCCAATCGGTTCGGCGCCCGTCATGCGTTGGGCGTGTTTAATCATTCCGAATGCTTGGTCATTGAGGACGACGTAGATCACTGGGAGATGTTCGGCCACGGCCACGGTGATTTCCTGTCCGCTCATGAGAAAACAGCCGTCACCCGTGATGCAGACAACAGGTTTGTGATTGCATCCGAGCGCTATGCCAACGGCGGCGCCGATAGCCCAGCCCATGGCGCCAAAACTCAAACTGATATTTTGCTTTCCTGTGCCGTCCAGCATGAGATAGTGCGTGCACCATGACCAGGCATTGCCGGTATCGACGAGGAAGCTGGTGTTTTTCGGAAAGCGTTCGCCCAATTCACGTATGACACGCTGGGGCTTGAGCGGGACGCTGTCCGAATAACACTTGTCTTTATCGCTGACGGTGATGGTTTCGGGAAAGTAATCGGCGTTGGTTCGCGCCGAAGGACGATATTCGGGAAGGTCATCATAGGGCCGCTTGTCGATATTGGCTTCAAGGATGTCCCGGTGCAGGTGGGTGAAGAGGGTGCGCAGGTCGCCCAACACATGCAGGCACGCCATGGGCGAACGGGCAAAATCGTCTGCAGTTGCCGAGACGTGCACCAGTTTATTGTTCAGCAGTGAGGTGTCCCACCCGCTGGTGGAAAGTTCACCCAAGGCCGTACCCACGGCGAGAATCAAATCGACCTGGTCATTGTTAACGGTCTCGAAGGCGCTTTTGTGCCCGGCGAAACCGAACACGCCGCGATACAGCGGGTGATAGGTGTTAACCCAGCTCTTGCCGGTGGGGGTGGTCACGAACGGCGCTTGCATGTGCTCGGCAAAGGCCAGGATCGGTGTGATGGCATGGCGGCTGCCTCCCCCCAGGAACAGAATCGGATTCCTTGCGTTGAGGATGGCCTCTTTCAACGCCTCATAAGCGGATTGGTCGATGTTCTGTGGTTGCCGGAAGAGATGCGCCACCTGATACCCCTGGCTGAGGTTGGCGACCGGCATGTTCAGGATGTCCATCGGGATGCTCAGATGGACCGGTCCGCGTGGCTGGCGGAAGGCGTGCATCAAGGCGGTGTAGAGTTTCCCTTCTAGTTGGTTGGGATGTGAGACCAGGGAGTTATAGCGCGTGCAGTGCTCGAACATGCCGACGGTATCGATGGCTTCGCTGGAGGATTCCTGCAATCCCATCTTACCGAAACTCGGCAGCGCGGTTTGCGGTGTGATGACCAGCATGGGGATGCGATCGACATACGCCGAGGCCACGCCGGTGATCAGATTGGTGGCGCCGGGGCCGGTGGTGGCGCAGCACACGCCCAGCTTGCCGGTCTCGCGTGCGTAACCGTCAGCCATGAAGGCGGCGCCGGCCTCATGGCGGGCGATGATCGGTCTGACATAGTGCCCGGTGCGCCGTTGCCGCAACGGAATGATGCTTTTATTGACGAGTGGTCGCATCAGTTCGTCGACCGGCTGGCGCAGGTGCCGGCCGATGGCGTTGTACAGAGGCTCGATGGCGCCGCCCGGGATTCCGAAGATGTATTCGACGTCGATCTGCGCCAGGTAGCGGATGATCAAGTCTGAATAGGTGAACACTGGTGCCGGGGCGTGTGATGGGAGCGACTGATCTTGGGTTGTCATGGCTTTATCGTTATCGCGTCAAGAGTTTTGCGGTTTTATGAATTCATAGTACATGCAAATTTATCAGTGTGTTAGGAAGGGATATAAATTTGGTCTAATGGCATGTCTCGATGAGGTGCGGATATCGCTTTTGTGTCAGGGGCATGACACCGGCCCAGAAGTTTTCGCTTCGCGGGGATGCATGCTTGACGATACAGATATAGCGATACGCTCGCGATCTAGCTGAGCCGAAATTCACATTTTTGAATTTATAGATGGCTGGCGCTGTATCCACACATAAACCGCGCCATTGCCGCCGTCTTGCGGGCGGGCGGAGCAAAAGGCCACCACTCGGCGCTGTTGCTGGAGCCATTGGTAGACCAGGTTCTTCAGCACGGGTTGCGTGCCTTGGGAGCGATAGCCTTTGCCATGGATGATCAGCAGGCAGCGCCTGGCCTGGGCCGAGGCGAGGGTGAGGAATTCCTGCAATGACGCGAGCGCCTCGGTGGTGGTCTGGCCATGGAGGTCGAGCCGCGCCTCGATGGTGACTTCCCCGCGCTTGAGTTTACGCAGCTGTTTTTGCGGCATCCCGCCGCGATGGAAGAAGACGTTGTCCTCCGGGGCGATCTGGATATCGATATCCAGCCCGTGGGCCGGCGGGGTATATTGAGGCTGGGACGGGCGGCGCGGCGCGGGACGCCGGTGGACCACGCGCGTGTGGGTGACCGGCGCGACATCGCCGACCGTGCTGCGAAATAATTCGCGCTCATCGGCGGAGACATCTGTAGGTTTCTGAGGCTTTTTTCCCATATCTATTCTAAGTCACGCCGGATCATTGTAATCTACGCAGATTGTTGTCCCAAGGTTTTTAGTGGTACTGCGAACGCGTGAAGATTCTAATCAGTAACGATGACGGGGTGCAGGCGCCGGGCATCAAGGCGCTGACCCGGGCCTTGTCCCGCTTCGGCCAGGTGTGCGTGGTGGCGCCGGACCGTGACCGCAGTGGCGCCAGCAATTCCCTGACCCTCGATGGCCCGCTGCGGGTGACCAAGATCGAGGAGAATATCTACAGCATCAATGGCACGCCGACCGATTGCGTGCATCTGGCCTTGACCGGCCTGCTCGATTACGAGCCCGACATCGTGGTCTCCGGCGTGAATGCCGGGGCGAACATGGGGGACGATACGATCTATTCGGGCACGGTGGCCGCCGCGATGGAAGGGCGCTTCCTCGGCTTTCCCGCCATCGCCGTCTCGCTGGTCGGGCATCCGGCCACGCATTACACCACCGCCTGCGAGATGCTCTGCCGGCTGGTCGGGCATCTCGGCAGCCATCCGCTGCCGGGCAACACCATCCTCAATGTGAATGTGCCGGACGTGCCGCTTGAACAGGTCGCGGGCTTTCAGGTCACGCGCCTCGGCCAGCGCCACCGCGCCGAGCCGGTGGTGAAATCCATAGACCCGCGCGGGCGGGAGATCTTCTGGATCGGTCCCGCCGGGCCGGAGCAGGATGCCGGCGACGGCACCGACTTTTTCGCGGTTAAAAATAATTACGTGTCGGTGACGCCCTTGCAGATCGATCTGACCCGGCATGCGATGCTCAATGATTTGCGCCAATGGGTGGGGCGGCTCGGGCATGATTAATTACGATCATCTCGGCATCGGCATGACCTCGCAGCGCACCCGCGACCGCTTGATCAACCGGCTGAAGGAGCAGGGCATCAGCGATCCGCGCGTGCTGGATACGATGCGCGTGACGCCGCGGCACATCTTCGTGGAAGAGGCGCTCTCCAGCCGTGCCTACGAGGACACGGCCCTGCCGATCGGTTACGGCCAGACGATTTCCCAGCCGTATGTGGTGGCGCGCATGACCGAGGCGCTGCTGGCCGGCGGTCCGCTCAACAAGGTGCTGGAGGTCGGCGCTGGCTGCGGCTATCAAACCGCCATCCTCGCCCAGCTGGTGGGCTATGTTTATAGTGTCGAGCGCATCGCGCCCTTGGTCGAGGTGGCGCGGCGCAATGTGCGTGAACTGCGCCTGCGCAATGTGCGCATCGCGCATAACGACGGGAGCTGGGGCTGGGCGGAGTATGCGCCCTACGACGGCATCCTCGCCGCCGCGGCCCCCGAGCACGTGCCTGATGCGCTGCTCGAGCAATTGACGGTGGGCGGGCGACTGGTGATCCCGGTCGGCTCCCAAGGTAAACAGCAACTGACATTGGTCATTCGTCGCGAGGATGGATTCGAACACACGGTGCTGGAGAACGTCAGCTTTGTGCCGATGCTGAGAGGGCCGCGCTAATGAAGGTTGTTTTGCGACTGTATAGACCGGGTCGCGGGTCAATTGCGCTGATCGCAATCGGACATGCACTGCCTAGTTATTAACCTGGTGGATAAAGATGTCTGCTGCTGTAGGAGCAAGCTTCAGCTTGCGATCAGCCACCTCTGCGATGATCGCTATCTAAAGATGGCTCCTACATCTGATGTAATTGATCGCCGGGTTGATAACCGGCTGATGCCTGTTTTCGCCCACATCAAATTCTTGTCCCTGGTGCTTCTCCTCGCGCCGCTGCTGATATCGTGTGGCGGACATGTTTATCATGTCGTGGAGCCTGGTGAGACGCTCTACTCCATCAGTTGGATCTACGACCAGAATTACAAGGATATCGCTCGATGGAACGGAATCGAGGAGCCATACGCGATCCGGCGCGGCCAGCGGCTGCGTGTGGCGGCGTATGGGCCGGGCGAGCAGGCGCCGGTGCGGGAACGTGCGCCCAAGGCGACCGCAAAACCATTTCCCGCCCCAAGCTCAAGACCTTCGGCCATTGCAAAGCCGTTTCCTTCGACACCCGCTCCAGCGCCCGTGCGAACACCGCCAAGCCGGATTCCAGCGACTGCTTCTCCCACTTCTGATGAGGGTTTGATTCGCTGGGTATGGCCGACAAAAGGTGGGGTTGTAAATGAGTTCTCCATCTCAAAAATGAACAAAGGAATTGATATCAGGGGTAAACAGGGTCAACCTGTTCATTCTGCCGCATCGGGCAAGATTGTATACGCTGGAAGTGGTTTGGTGGGTTATGGCAAGATGATCATCATCAATCATAATCAAACCTTTCTCAGCGCGTACGCGCATAACAGTGAAATCCTGGTGTCTGAGGGAAGCCAAGTCAAGCAAGGGGAATTAATCGCGCGGATGGGCAGCACGGGAACCGATAGCACCAAGCTGCACTTTGAGATCCGCCGTGATGGCAAGCCCGTCAATCCCCTCGATTATCTCCCAAAGACGCACTGAACCTAGGAGATGGGACTATGAGCCGAAAAGTGGAAAGGAAAGTGTCCGTCGTCGAGGACCATGTGGAGCCCGCGGCCAACGAGCTAGAGTTGGCAGTGGCGGACGTGGATCTGGAGAACGAGCTGAAAGAGGAAGTGGAGGATGAGGCGGACGAGCCTATTGTTTTCAATGCCGGGGAGATGCCGGAAAGCGATCTGGATGCAACCCGTCTCTATCTGAATGAAATCGGCTTCACGCCCTTGCTCACGGCGGCCGAAGAAGTCCATTACGCGCGCTGGGCTCAGCGCGGCGAGCCCAACTGCCGCAAGCGCATGATCGAAAGCAATCTGCGGCTGGTGGTCAAGATTTCGCGGCGCTACCTCAATCGCGGTCTCGCCTTGCTGGACCTGATCGAAGAAGGGAATCTGGGGCTCATCAAAGCGGTCGAGAAGTTCGATCCGGAGCGCGGTTTCCGTTTTTCCACCTATGCCACGTGGTGGATCAGGCAAACCGTCGAGCGCGCGATCATGAACCAGACGCGCACCATCCGCTTGCCGATTCACGTGGTGAAGGAAATCAATGTCTATCTGCGCGCCGCGCGGCATTTGTCTCAAGTGCTCGATCATGATCCCACGCCGGAGGAAATCGCGGCCCTGCTGGATAAGCCCGTGGACGAAATCGAGCACATGCTCAATCTCAATGAGCGGGTCACCTCGGTTGACGCCCCACTGTCCCGCGATTCCGACAAATCGATGCTCGATGCGATTGCCGATGAGAACAGCGCGGATCCGGTGGTAAAGCTTCAGGACGAAGACATGCACACCAACATCGAGTCTTGGCTGAATCAGCTCACGGACAAACAGCGCGAAGTGCTGGCGCGTCGCTTCGGCCTGAACGGTTACGATGTCTACACGCTCGAAGAAGTGGGGGTGGAGCTTGGTGTGACGCGCGAGCGGGTGCGCCAGATCCAACTCGAGGCGCTCAAACGCCTGCGTGAGATCATGGAGCGTGAAGGGTTTTCAATTGATATCCTGCTCAGCGGTCCTTGAATGAAAATGGCGCCGCATTCGCGGCCTTTTGGAATAGTCGTGAGAGGTAAGATGTATGAATAAAACGCTCGTCGCGGGTGTCCTGATGGCCTCCGGCATGATTCAGCAAAGCGTATGTGCCGCGGCAGATACGATGTATGCCGGGCTTTTTTTCGGACAGAGCACCACCGATGCGCAGGATCTGCGCGGGGTGATCAATGACGGCTCCTTTCCCGGGGGGATCAGCACCGACACCAGCGATGTTGCACTCGGTGTGTATTTCGGCGCCAAAATGGTGCCCGCGCTGGCCGTGGAATTCGGGTATCAGAATCTCGGCAGCTTTACGGCCACTGGCACCTCCACTGGTTCCGGGGTGTTTCCCAGCGGCGCCGTCGATGGCGAGATCGATGCCAGCGTCTTCAGCGCCTCGCTCCTGGGCATGTACCACCCGCGCGAGGAATTCGGCCTCTATGGCAGGCTCGGCGGCTACCGGGCGACGACCGATGCCAGCCGTACCGTCTTGAGCGCGGATACCAGCAATTTCGGCATGATACTCGGGTTGGGTGGCCAATTCAGCATCGCCCACGATATGTTCGTGCGTCTCGAATGGACCATGTACCAGGATCTGGAATTCATCACCCCGTCCGATACCACCGCCGAACTGACGGTGGAGACGATCGGCGCGAGTCTCGCCTTGACCTTCTGATCGCCAACGGACAAGTAGGGGCTCATTCACCTCGCGGCTCGCGGCATTGCCGCGTCCGACGTGGGAAGCTATCAACAATTATTTTTTCGTCATTCCGGCGCATGCCGGATAAGTGGTGCATGGATGCACCGTTCACAAAGCCAAGGCTGTAATCCAGCTAGCTGTAGAATGCTAAACATTCAATTCTGGATTCCGGTTCCCTCCTTTCAGCGCAGTCTATCCCTCCCGTGAACTCGTAGTAGTCACACACCTCCCGCATTGGCCAATAACGCGGCTAACAGCCTGACGATGATCAGTAGGTTGGCACTGAGCGCAACGAAGCCCAACATTTATGCAGTGATCCTGGAAACGGTAGTTGACCGCTTCATTGAAGGTTGAACGTCATGATCCTGGTTATTAACCCGGCGACAAAATAGATCTGGTGTACTGTTCCCTCTCCCCCAGGGAGAGGGCTAGGGTGAGGGGGATTAACACATTAATTTACCCCCTCATCCTCGGCAACCGCTCCATGCGTTGCCCTACCTCCTGCATCCGTGCAGTCGTGTCCTTCTACCCTAAAGGGCATAAATCCCGGAGGGAGAAGGGACGCTTTTTTAAGACGCGTGGCAGATATATTTAATCGCTGGGTTAATACCTTAGTCATGAAGTCTGCGATCACCATCACCGTCCTGGTGACGCCGCTATGGGGCGGAGAGCCTGCGCCGCAAAAACCGCACACTCCGTCTCATTCAACTGCCGATTCCAGGATGATTGGTTTTGTTTTGACGAGCAGCAACACATCAGAACTGGTTAGTCGCATTATCTGAGAACAGGATCGGCAGAAAACATCAGGAAAGGGATGAAAGATGTTGAACAGAAAACTCACGCCCATGAGCCGGGTGCGCGACGATGAGGTGGGATATATCCAGATGCCATTTCCAGCGCAAGCGGCCGTGAAAACTGCAAGGCACGCAGGCATCGCGTGGATCATTGGACTGAATGATTGGTGGCTACATTGTGTCCATGATCAAGTGCCGCGAAATTGGGATTTCGAGCAACGCGCCTGGGACCAACTACTCAAACTGGTCGATCAAGGCGAGCTGGTGCTGCTGGACCGTGACACCACTTCCAGGATGCATCGCCCCGCCTGCCGGCAAGTGGAAGGAAAGTGGGTGTTCGATGATGGCCTATACTGGCGCTCGCACTTCAGGTGGCATCTGGAAGGGCGCCTGCAACGATTAGAAATCGAACGCCTCTATCGCGAACGCTGGGAGCAACAACGGGCTGTTTCGGCGAGTGGCCCCGATGGGCTGCCCACCGAGCCGGCCGTGATCAAGCCCGCGACGCTGGGGCCGCATGTGGGGTGCGAGGATACTTCAGGCGCTCTTACAAGGCCCGCGCCGCAGATGCCAATGCAAGCTACCATGAAGCTCAGTGAGGAAGTGCCGGGTACAGCTCAGTCTTGGAAAGGAAAGCTGAGGGGAGAAGAGGTTGAGCTTGACGGAGTGTCCACAAAGCGGCTCGAATATTCAAAACGTTCATCAGAGGAACTGGCAAAACTTAGGAGAGAGTTCAACTCAGGTGCACGCTCTGGATTCCTTAAGGATCTAGCCAGCGATCCGGTGAAAGTAGGCAAACTTAAAGAAGCTGGGTTGAGCGATTCAGACCTTGCGCTGATGCGCGCTGGTAAGGTGCCCGAGGGGGATTGGCAAGTTCATCATAAGCTACCGCTCGATGATGGCGGTACCAACGCGATGGAAAATCTTGTTTTGATCAAGAATGACCCATATCACATGGCTGTTACGAATGCCCAGTCTGAGCTCGCGAGAGGGTTGCAATCTGGTCAGACAAAGATGATGGATTTTCCTGTGATCTCGGGATTTGTCTATCCGCCAACCCTGATATAGTTCGACTCAAAAGGATCCTTTATGTATCAACAACTCTTGGAAAAGGTGGCAACTGAGAAACTGCAATTCGGCCGGGCCATGCAACCGCCCGCCTCTGAGGCAGAAATCGAAGCATTAGTTCTCAAGTCACGCACGCGACTTGGGGCAGAATTGCCGGCTGACTATTTGGATTTTTTAAGGCGAACTAATGGCTATAGTTGGAATGGATTAGGTATTTTCGCAACGCATGAAATGCAAATTGTTGGCTCCACCGATAAGTTTGTGCATGATTTCACCGAAATGAACTTATATTATCGAGATAACTCGGATTACAAAAATCGTTTGGTCTTTGGTGACGGCAACATGGATGTTTATGTATATGAGATTGCTGATAAACAGTATGCGATTGTTGATCGAGTTCCTGGCAATGTTATTGAAAGATTATCCTCATTTGATGAGTTGATTTCCAGAGCGATTGAGGATCATTTGTGATCAACAGATGATGCTTGGCCTTTCATAGCATGCGTTGCATGAATTAAGTAGCAAGTATTAGAGGCGACTGAGGTAGAATTGTTGATATTTCGATTCTGTCTGATGGTTTTTGAGCTAATTCTATCCAAAGGATTTATCACATGAATATTAGATTGCGTTTTACCTCGCTGTTCAGTGGACATCGCTGGCAGGCATTCATCTTTGTGTTATCGCTGAGTACGCTACACGGCTGTGGCGGCGGTGGTGGAGATAATGTCACCAACGCCAACCCGAATGGGTATTACAGCAATGCCGGGAGTGCGGATGTGAAGATGGGGGACAATGTGAATCCACGCCCCATCACGGATTTGCAGGGCATGATCCACGATGGTCAATTCGTGATGCTCAGCGAATCGGAGCAGTTGGCCTATCACGGCACGATCACGGTGAGAGGGAATTCATTCACAGGCTCTGTCATCGTTTATGAAGACGGAACTGGCGATCCAACGCCGGTGCCGGTTAGTGGCACGATCAATGCGGATAAATCCATTGATGGCACATTGAGCGGGGCGGGCGCGGGTAACGGGGCGTTCGCGTTGAAATACTCAGACGAGAATGTTGTTGCGGTAGATAATGCGAATTTATTTGTGAAAAGCCCGTGGTGGGCATATGTGAGGGATAGCAATTTCTTTAAACTATCTGTAGATAATATCGTGAATCAGCAAGATGCGAATCTTGGCAATCTATCTCAACCATTAGGCACTATTTTTAATGAATGTAATATTTTAGGGCGTATCGATCCCGTGGCGACACATGTATATTCCGTCTCGGTGGTGTTGAGCAATTGCACGAATTCTAGTGTGCTAGTTAATCCAAACTATAGTGGTTTAGCCACGTTGCGTACTGAGAATTCAACGACACCCAATGACCGCTTTGTGATCAGTCTTTCCAATGGCGCGTATAGCATCAATGGGGAATTCCAATAGCTTGCACAAGGAGCGAAGGGGGCAGTGTAGTACTCACCCACCCAAATCCTTCCGGTGGGAAAGGGCACAGACGCTTGGTTTATTTTGATCTCGTGTGAATCATAGACTGGCCTGGCGAAGTGGGAACATCATTTTCGAATGGAGAAAAATATGGCGCGGTTGCAAAACTTTAGAATGCGCACACTCAGTGCGCTTGTTCATGTCGTCGGTTGTTCGTTGTTTCTGCTGAACATCCCGATAGTGAACGCCGCGCCATCGGGTGGGGCCGTGGTGGGTGGCGCTGGGTCGATCGGTCAATCGGGGGCAACGACTACGATCAATCAGTCCAGCCAACACATGGCGATCGATTGGCAGAGTTACAACGTCGGCCGTGATGAGCGCGTTCAGTACATCCAACCCAATGCATCCTCCATTTCACTTAATCGCATCCTCAGCAATCAAGGTTCCACCATCGCCGGCCGCATCGATGCTAACGGCCAGGTGATCCTGGTCAATCCGAATGGCGTTTTCTTCACGCCCACATCTGTTCTGAACGTGGGCGGGCTTATTGCTTCCGGATTGGATATCCGCCCCGATGACTTCCTGAACGGCCATTATATCTTCAGTGAAATGCTGGGCGCTGATGGGGCTGTGGTGAACAGCGGTCTCATCAATGCCTCACTCGGGGGTAATGTGGCGCTCATCGGTCGTCATGTTGAAAACAACGGCGTGATCGCTGCACATCTTGGCAGCGTGAATCTCGCGGCAAGTCGCGAACCCCTCGTGTAACCAAAACACAATCAAGGATCGATCATGCACAGAGAGCTCAAACCCATGCGCAGTGTGCGCGAGGAAGAATTGGGATATATCCAGATGCCATTCTTTGCGCGGATGGAGGTGGAGAGCGCAAGACGCGGGGGCATGGCGTGGATCATTGGCCTGAATGACTGGTGGCTGCATTGTGTCCATGATCAAGGGCCGAGAAATTGGGATTTCGAGCAACGCGCCTGGGACCAACTACTCGCACTGGTCGATCAAGGCGAGCTGGTGCTGCTGGACCGCGACACCACTTCCCGGATGCGTCGCCCCGCCTGTCGGCAAGTGGAAGGAAAGTGGGTGCTTGATGATGGCCTATACTGGCACTCGCACTTCAGGTGGCATCTGGAAGGACGCCTGCAACGATTAGAAGTCGAGCGCATCGATCGCGAACGCTGGGCGCAACAACGGGCCGCCACTGCAAGTGGTCCCGAGGGGCTGCCCACCGAATTGGCCGTGATCAAGCCCGCGACGCTGGGGCCGCATGTGGGGCGCGAGAATCCCGCGTGCGTCATGCCGCAGAAGAAGGTGCCGTGCTTCGAACTCAATGGACTTCCGCACGAGTGCATCCCTGAGTTCGACCGCCAGATCTCGGGTCAGCAAACCGGCCTCAATGATTTGACTGTGGAGGAATATCTTAATGGGCGCGAGGCGTTTAAGGCGGGGGAGGTAAAACGCAGTTCGAAGGCGGCGAGGGATGCGCGGGAGAATTACCGCGGCAAACTTACCAAGGAAATGGTTGATGAATTTGTTGAGCAAGGACTGCCACGTAGCACTGCCAAGATCAAGGCCGCCGAAATAGCTGCTGAAAAGATGAAAACTCTTGCCGCACTGCACAATCCTGACATGGTCGCCGCCGGAAAGGATGAAATCTGTGACTTCGGCGACCGCAACATCAATTCGCGCCTCGGTGCGCAATGGAAGAGCCGTGTTGGCGAGCTAGACAAAGCGGCGAGCAATGTGCCTGAATCTGCACGCGCCCAGACCAAAATGAATGCACAACTCGAACGATGCAGGTGAGAAATGACAATGGATGAAAACTTTGCAGGTTTCCTAGAAGACTTCGGCCCGGCGATTGACAAACGTTCCGTGCCGCCCTCGATCATAGAACACTATCGGGGAAAATTGCCCGATCAATTGCTTTTCTATTGGGAGGAGTATGGCTGGTGCGGGTATGCCGATGGTCTCTTTTGGACAGTCAATCCGCAGGAGTACGAACCAGTGTTGGAGGCGTGGATCGGTGAAACGTCGTTTATGGAGGAAGATGCCTACTACGTTATCGCAAGAAGCGCGTTTGGTGATGTCTACTTGTTTGGAGGGCAATCAGGTAGAAAACTGCATATCATAGCTCCAGATGCTCGCATGATGCCGCCACGTAAACCGAAAACTACTGATTTGAATCTCAGTATTCGGGCATTCTTCGGATCACAGAGCCGCGAAGCGTGTGATTTTTCTGATATAAACGGATCACCCCTCTTCACCCCCGCCCTAAACACCCTCGGCCGCCTCAAGCACGACGAGATGTACGGCTTCGTGCCCGCGCTGGCGCTGGGTGGTCCGGCGACCTTGAAGCATCTGCACAAGGTCAAGGCGGTGGAGCACCTTGTGCTGCTGGCGCAGTTGTCGCCGCTGCGGGTGATGACTTCTCCACCTATAGAGTGAGCATTCGGCGTGAAGTACATCACAGTTTTGCGGGTCTGTGACAAGGCGGATAGCAGACTGTCCGCGCACGTAAATATCGCTACTGTTTGTCGAGGTCTTGGGTAAAATAAGCCGAATCGAACGCAGGCAGCATTCAACAGAAATCACATCATCAACATCACAAGGATTCATAATATGAACATATCACGCTTCACCTCAATGTACGGCCGACGTGGCTGGACGGCATTTATCTTTGTGTTATCGCTGAGTACGCTACAGGGCTGTGGCGGCGGGGGTGGAGATAATGTCACCAACGCCAACCCGAATGGGTATTACAGCAATGCCGGGAGTGCGGATGTGAAGGCGGCGGACAATATGAATCCACGCCCCATCACGGATTTGCAGGGCATGATCCACGATGGTCAGTTTGTGATGCTCAGCGAATCGGCGCAGTTGGCCTATCACGGCACGATCACGGTGAGAGGGAATACATTTACCGGCTCTGTCATCGTTTATGAAGACGGAACTGGCGATCCAGCGCCGGTACCGATCAGTGGCACGATCAATGCGGATAAATCCATTGATGGCACATTGAGCGGGGCGGGTGCGGGGAATGGGACGTTCGCGTTGAAGTATTCGGACGAGAATGTTGTTGCGGTTGATAATGGAAATTTGTTTGTAAAAAGCCCGTGGTGGGAATATGTAAGGGATTATAACTTCTTCAAGCTGTCTATAGCTGATGTCATCAATCCACAAAGCACGAATTTCAGCAATCAATCGCAACCTTTAGGCTCTGTTTTTAACGAATGCAGGATTTCAGGCCGCATCGATCCCGTAGCCACGCATGTGTATTCTGTCTCGGTGGTCATGAGCAATTGCACGAATTCTAGCGTGCTAGTTAACCCCAACTATAGTGGTTTGGCCACCTTGCGCACGGAAAATTCAATGACTCCCAATGACCGCTTTGTGATCAGTCTTTCCAATGGTGCGTATAGCATCAATGGGGAATTCAAATAGATTCCACAGAAGCGAAGGGGTGGTGTAGCACTCCCCCACCCAAATCCTTCCGGTGGGAAAGGGCGCAGACGCTTGGTTCATTTTAATCCCGTGTGAATCATAGGATGGCCTGGCGAAGCAGGAACATCATTATCGAATGGAGAAAAATATGGCGCGGTTGCAAAACTTCAGAATGCGCACAATCAGTGCGCTTGTTCATGTTGCCGGTTGTTCGTTGTTCCTGCTGAATATCCCGATAGTGCACGCCGCGCCATCGGGTGGCGCCGTGGTGGGGGGCGCTGGGTCGATCGATCAATCGGGGGTAACGACTACGATCAATCAGGCCAGCCAACACATGGCGATCGATTGGCAAAGCTACAATGTCAATGCGAATGAACGTGTGCACTACATCCAACCCAATGCATCATCCATTTCACTCAATCGTATTCTGAGCAATCAGGGCTCCACCATCGCCGGTCGAATCGATGCTAACGGACAGGTGATCTTGGTCAATCCGAACGGCATCTTATTTACTCCCACTTCCGTCCTCAATGTCGGTGGCCTCATTGCTTCCGGGTTAGATATCCGCCCCGATGACTTTCTGAACGGTCATTACATCTTCAATGAGGTATTAGGAACTGATGGTGGTGTCGCTAACAGCGGGCTCATCACAGCCTCACTCGGTGGCAATGTTGCTTTGTTAGGTCGACATGTCGAAAACAACGGTGTCATTGTCGCCAACCTTGGCACGGTGAATCTTGCGGCGGGCAAGGAAACAGTGTTGACCTTTGATAACGAAGGTTTGTTGGGTGTTCGTGTTACTAAAGAAATCCTGCAAAGTGAGCTGGGCGTTGACCCCGCTGTGGCCAATAGTGGTCAGATTCAAGCGCATGGCGGACGGGTGCTGCTGACAGCCAGTGCCAGCCAGGATGTGTTCTCGCGTGCGGTTAATACTGATGGACTTCACGAGGCTACCAGCGTGGTGGTGCATGAGGATGGCAGTTTCACGTTGGGTGATGGGGCTGATGTTATCAACAGTGGCACCATCAATACGTCCGCTACATCGAGCAATTCAACAATTGGCCGAATTGTTTTGATCGGCGAAAACGTGACCAGCAGCGGCACTCTAAAGGCCGATGCCGTCAGTGGCAACGGAGGCGAGATCGAATTGCATGCAAAAGACACCACTTTACTCACAAACGATAGCATGACCTCTGCGCGCTCCGAATCCAATGGTAATGGCGGCACCATCAAGGTATTGGGTGATAAGGTTGGCTTGCTCGACCAAGCCAGCGTGGATGCGTCGGGCGCCACTGGCGGTGGTCAAGTGTTGATTGGTGGCGATCAAGAAGGGAAGAATCCATTGGTGCGAAACGCCAATTTCATCTATCTCGCCGAGCAAAGTCAGATCGATGCGGGTGCAATTGATTATGGCGAGGGTGGGAAGATCATCGCGTTTGCAGAAGATACCGCACGCATTTTCGGCAATCTCTCTGCGCGTGGCGGCAGGAATGGCGGTAACGGTGGATTCATCGAAACATCAGGGCTGAGGAATTTTGAAATTACCTCGGTGCCCGATGTTTCTGCTATAGCAGGCAATGGAGGCACTTGGCTGATCGATCCCTATGATTTGACCATCTCTAATGTCGATGATGTGACAGGATGCGTGAATGTAAATTATTCGGCAAGCGGATGCCGTGGGGGTTCACCGCCCGTATATTTATCAAGTCCATTTTCTTCAACGGGCGCCGGCGCCGTATTGGACAGCGATTTGATTGTCAGGGCCTTAAGGAGCAGTAACGTCAAGATCGTTACTGGTGATGGGGCTGGAAGCGGTGATATTACACTCACTAGTAGCGCCGATATTGACTATAACGGTGTTGGCGCTGGGGACAGGACGTTAATCTTGGAGGCGGCGCGCAATATAGACTTTCAGTCTGGAAGTAGTGTTTATGATGGCGAGTCATCATCGGTTGACAAACTCAACGTCGTGCTCCTGGCCGGTGCCGGTGGGGCGGTAACGCTGCAAGCTGGCGCCAGCATCACCACTCAAGGCGGTAATTTCTATGTCGGTTATGACGGCACCACTGTCAAACCCGTGACCAGTTTCACCAATAATGGCACGGTGAAGAGTGCGGGAGCGTTTGATCAAGCGGGCGGCGATGTACGCATCGAGGCCAGTGGCGCGGTCACGTCCACCAGCTTGGATGCCCATGGCGGAAGCACGGGCGATTCGGGGAATGGTGCGACTGACCGCGCCGGTAAGGCGGGCGGTGATGTCATGATCAACGCGGGCAGTGTCACTGTGAGCGGTTTGATCGATACGAGCGGCAGCGCAGGCACCTACGATGCGAACAAGGATGGCAACAATGGGCAAGACGGCGGTAATGGCGGCTTGGTCGATATCACCACCTCCTCGGGTAACATCGCGGTTGGGGCAATCCAAACCACAGGGGGTGCGGCGGCGGGCGATTATACGGGAGGTACTGTTGATACGGGCAACGGCGGTGACGCCGGTAGCATCCGATTGACAGTGAGCGGTCCATCGACCATCACGTTGCATGGTGATTTGACCGCCACCGGTGCGCTCGGCTATATCAGTGGCACCACTGGCAGCCATGGTTCGGGCGGCAGTATTGCTTTAGATGGCAACACCGTACTGGCATCGTCAGTGACGCTGGATGCCTCGGGTGCAACGGATACCGTCGTTGCTATTCCGACATCGGGGGATGTTGCATTCAGTGGCGACCTCAACGCCACCAGCGCAGGGGCTCAAAATATCGAGATCAAAGGCCGCGATGTGGCGTTACATGCGATTGGCAACAACAGACCGCTCGGGGCTCTGACTGTCAACGCCATCCGCAGTATCGCTCTATCGGGTAATGTCGCCACAAGCGGTGCTGTGAGTATGAATTTCGGAAGCGCAAGTGGTGGCACCTTTACTGTCGATCCGGATTTGTCATTTACAACGGTGGGGGGAATGACCGTCACCGGCGGTGCGCATGACGATACCTTCAATGTCTACTCGCTCTTCACCGGCACCGTGAATGGCGGGGGCGGCACGGACACACTCACAGGTCCGGATGGTTCCTCGCATGACTGGTCCATCACCAGCGCAGGCGGCGGGACACTGGATACGCGTCTGACCTTTGCTGGGATGGAAAGTCTCACCGGCGGTGCGGGAGACGATACGTTTGCCTTTGCATTGGGCGGATCGATTTCGGGCACCGTTTCCGGGGGTGTTGGCAACAATCGATTAATCGGGCGCGATGCCGGCAATACTTGGAACATTGCCGCTTCAAACACGGGCGTTGTGAGCGCGGGCAGTGGTAACTACGTGTCGTTCACTGGCATCCAAAATCTCACGGGCGGGAATGGCTCCGACACGTTCAATTTCACGCAACCGAGCAGCGCAATTACTGGCACGATCGACGGTGGCGTGGCGGGCGGCACGAACAGCCTCTCGCTCGCGGGCCGCAACGGCACCCACACCTTCACGCTCAGCGGCGTGGGCGCGGGGGATGTGCGCGGCACGGGCGCGACCAGCGCGGATATCGTCAATCAGTTCAGCAATATTCAAAGCCTGCTGGGCGGTTCGGGGGTGGACACGCTCATCGCCCCCGATGCCGCCGTGACCTGGACGATCGACGCCGCCAAGGGCGGTCGCATCGAGACTAACCTCGGCTTTGCTGCGATGGAACACCTCATCGGCGCCTTGACTCACGATGACACCTTCAACTTTAGCGTCGCCCCCGCGACCGCCAATGTGACCGTCGATGGCGGCGGCCAGGCCACCGTTGATACGGTGAGCTTCGCCGGTGTGGGTGGGGCCGTGAGTTTTACGCTCGGCACGGCGGGGTTCGCGAATATCGAGCACTTCGCTGGAAACACGACCGACAGCACGCTGATCGGTGAGGACAACGCCAACACCTGGGAAATCACCGCCGCAAAAGCCGGCAACGTGGGTGGCATCACCTTTACGGGCTTCACGACCTTGATGGGCGGCACGGCGAATGATGAGTACACCTTCCGCGTCACGCCCGCGGTCGCGGCCATGACCATCGACGCGGGCACCGGCGTGGATCGCGTGGATTTATCGACTGTCACCGACCCCGTGTCGGTGCAACTCGGCGCGACGGGATTCTCGAACATCGAGTACCTCACGGGCAATGATGGCGCCATCAACACCCTCACCGGTGATAACACCGCCAACACCTGGACACTGACGGGCGCGCACGCCGGCACCGTCTCGGGCGTGAACTTTACCGGCTTCACCACGCTCATCGGCGCCTTGAATCAAAACGACACGTTTAATTTTATGGTGCACCCAGATGTGGCGGCCGTCACCCTCGACGGCCGCGGCCAGACAGGATCAGGAGTAGGCGATGCGGTGAGCTTTGCCGCCTTGACGGGGCAGGCGGTAAATGTGCAATTAGGGACGGCCAGCATCAGCAATATTGAGCGATATACCGGCAATAATACGAACAGCACATTGACGGGCGGCGACGGCGCCAACACCTGGACGCTCACCGGAGTGAATGACGGCACGATCAACAGCATTACCTTCGTCGACTTCAACCATCTCACCGGCGGCAACGGCATCGATAGCTTCACCATCAACGGCGGCGGGCTGACGGGGTTGCTGAACGGGGGCGGCGGTGGCGATACGCTGACGCTCCCCACTGCGGTGGCCACAACCGTCAAGGTCGTCAACACGCCGCCGGCGACGGTCGACAATCCGGCCAACACCGTGACCGTGTACCAATTCGAAACGCTGACCGGCAATTCAAATCGCGCCCATACCCTGGTCGGGCCCGATAGCGGAACGACGTGGTCGATCAACGGAGTGAACAGCGGCAACATCAGCTTCGGCACGACCGTCTATTTCACCGGGTTTGCCAACCTTAGCGGCGGCGCGGCCGATGACATGTTCACTCTTACGAGCAGCAGCACACCGGAGCTGGTCACCGGCATGTTATCCGGCGGTGGCCATGCCACCGGAGACAAGCTCACGCTGGCCGGCATGACCGGCGCGGCCGCCGGTGCCGCGGTGCGCTTGAGCACCCTTGCGACCGACGACGCGATCGACATCACGGAGGTCGAGCAGATCGCCGGCAACAACAACAGCACACTGCGCGCCGCCGACTCGGCGAACACCTGGATGATCAATGACGCCAACGACGGAACGATCACGTCTACCGCCGGAACCGTGTCATTCAGTGACATGCGCACCTTGCAAGGGGGGAGTGACGACGATACCTTCCAAGTCAGCTTTAACGGTGCCATGACCGCCGCGATCGACGGCGGCGGCCAACGTAGTGCGGACATCGCCGATTACAGCGGCCAGCCGAGCGTGATGCTCAACGTCGGATCGAACGCCTTCAGCGGCATCACGGGCCTGGAAGGGGTGCGCGGCAATGGCACCAATAGCACACTCAAAGGACCGACGCCGTCGGCAGGGACGGCGGCAGTTACATGGACCGTGGATGGCCTGAATCGCGGCAAGGTCAGCTACGATGACAACACGCAAACCTTGGCGTTCGAGGGGTTCAACTATTTGGCGGGCGGCAATGGCATGGATGCGTTTGTGATCAACGGCGGGGCGCTGGAGAATATCATGAATGGTGTGCCGGGGATGATCTCGGGTGGTGCCGGCACCAATTCGCTCTCTATCAACCTGGCTGGAACCGGCGTTTTCAGCGGCGGGATTAACTACATCGGCGGCACGGCCACCGATGCAATCACTGTCAACAACCACAGCGCCCATCGCTATCTGGCGACCTACTCGCCAGCGGTCGATTTTACTGATCTGAACAATACCGCCAACGCTGGGCCATTCGAGCAACTGAGCTACCGGTATACCGATGCGGACGCGGGGATCGATCAGAAGTTTGAATTGAATTACCGCCATGCCGAGGCCGTCACTTCGGAACAACTGGTCGACACGCTGACCGTGCTGGGGGTGGACAATAACAGCGCCCCGGAGACGTTGACGTTGCGTGCAGGCGGGTTTGAAGTCGGCGGTAGCAGCCCGGTGACGTTTGCCAATGTATCGAACATCACGCTGGATGGCCGGGGCGGCGCGGATGCCATTGCGCTGGATAATCCCAGCGTGACGGGCACGCTGCGGCTCACCGCTGAGGCGGTCACCGATACCGCGGGCTCCACGGTGAGGGCGGACACCGTGGTACTCGAGGGTGTCGGCGAATTTGGCACCACCCTGGACGCCATCGACACCGCCATCACCACGCTCGACCTGCGCAACGCCGGCCCGGTGTATATCAGTGAATCCGCCGGGTTGAATCTTCGCACGACCGGTAACGTGACCAACACGGGCGCTTTTGTCATCAAAGGCGCCACCGCGATCGATGCGGGCGGTGGCAGTTTGAGGCTCGACAATGCCGCCAATGATTTCGACATGGTATACGTGAACAATGCGGCAGCGATTGAGCTGCGCGACGCCAACGATATTAAAGGTGGCGATATGACGGCGGGCAGCATCACCCTGCAAGCGGCGAGCGGGGTGGGTACCACCGCCGTTCCACTAAAGACGCACACCGCGAAACTCACCATCACCAATAACTCGAATGGCGTTTACGTGGCGAATGATCAGGCGATGACCGTCAGCATAGTCAACAAGGGCGACATCGAAGTGCAGAACGCCGGCAATCTCACCGTCGAAAAATTGTTTGCCAACGGTGGTGACTATTCCTCAAACGCATTTGCCGGCGGCTCAGGCGTCGTTACCCTGAACGTGTCTGGCGGCGGTGCCGTGACGGCGAGCGGCAGCCACAGTGCCGCAGAGGCGCCCGATATCATCGGCACGTCCCTGCTGGTAATGAACGCACCCTTTGGCACAACCGGGCGGCGGATGAGCATCATGGTGCCGCAAACGTTCGGGTACTATGGTCCGCGCGGTCGCGGCTACGTTTATTACTATGGCGTTGAGCCTGATGTCGTTGTCGGTAAAGAAAATCTGGCGGTATCCCCTGATCTGCTCGGCCTCTCCAATCAGCAACTGGTCGGGGTGGAAGCGCTGGCGAATCTCGATCCGGCGGTTTTCACGGAAATACGGAATTATTATTACGAAGACGTTGCCATCCGGTTACCTGACGATCAACGGTATGACTATGATGATGAAGAGGAAGAGGAACGCAAAAGACGCAAGGAAGCCATCGAGCAATAAAATAGGGAACTTCTGATTTATTAATCCGGCGATCAATTACATCTGATGTAGGAGCCATCTTTAGATGGCGATCATCGCAGCGGTGTCTGATCGCAAGCTAAAGCTTCCGTTCCGGACTCACGCCCTTGCCTACCTCCATGTAGGCAAAGCTTGCTCCTACAGCAGCAGGTATCTTTATCCGCCAGGTTAGTAACATCAGGTGAAGCATTCAGAGCTTCCCTAGTCATTGATCAACGCCGCCGCCACTCCGCGGCCGTCCGCCATCAGGATGTTGTAGGTGCGGCAGGCGGCGGCGGTGTCCATGACTTCCACCCCAATCCCTCTTTGCAGAAACGCTCGGGTCACGGCGAGATCCGGGAAGCGCTGGCGCGTGCCGGTGCCGAGCAAGATGATTTCCTGGGGGTATGCCAGCAACACCGCGAGGTTTTCCGCGGAAAGCTCGGCAAAGGTCTGCGGGGGCCAGTCGCGGATGAGGGTTTGCGGCATGAGGATCAGGCTGCGGGTGAAGACCTCTTCCTGGAAGATCGGCCGGCCGTTGGCGTCGCGCTGAATGTGCGCTTCCGGCCGGGCTGGGTCGAGCAACGGATGTTGCACGGTGATTTTTCCGCGCTCGTAGCGACGGATGCTGTAGGCCGCGTGGTTAAATTCAAGATTGACTTGCATTAGCTGGTTGCCGTTTCAGTTCGGATCGATCGCCAAAAGATAGCATGGTTGACGGTGATTATCAGTGAAAGTAATGTTAGAATCTGTCGTTTTTTATGACGAAGCCAGTGAAATTGCGGCCGATTCCATGCCCGCGCGAGTCCCGGGCACGGCGGTCTATTTTCCTGGCGGATTCCGTGATGCCGTTGCATTTGTTATTTGTGAGTGATTGCCTTGAAAGACGAATTTCAAAGAATTAAGCGCTTACCGCCTTATGTATTCAATATCGTGGGTGAATTGAAGGCCAAGGCGCGCGCGCGCGGGGAAGATATCATCGATTTCGGGATGGGGAATCCGGATCAGCCCACCCCGCAGCACATCGTAGACAAGTTGGTCGAGGTGTCCCAGCGCAGCAATACCCACCGGTATTCGGTGTCCAAGGGGATCCCCCGGCTACGCCGGGCGATCTGCAACTGGTACCGGGACCGCTACCAGGTCGAGCTGGACATGGACAGCGAGGCCATCGTGACCATCGGTTCCAAGGAAGGCCTGTCGCATCTCGCCCTGGCGACGGTTGGGCCGGGCGATGCGGTCATGGTGCCCAATCCCTCGTACCCCATCCATCCCTACGGCTTTGTGATCGCCGGCGCGGACATCCGTCATGTGCCGATGGTTCCGGGTGTGAACTTCTTCGAAGAGCTGGTCAAGGCGATCAAGGATTCCTGGCCCAAGCCCAAGATGCTGATCCTGAATTTCCCCGGCAACCCCACCACCCAGTGCGTCGAGCTGGACTTCTTCGAGAAGGTGGTGGCCATCGCCAAGGAACACGAGATCTGGGTGGTCCATGACCTGGCCTACACCGACATCGTCTTCGACGGCTACAAGGCGCCCTCCATTCTGCAAGTACCCGGCGCGAAGGACGTGGCGGTGGAGTTCTTCACCCTCTCCAAGAGTTACAACATGCCTGGCTGGCGCATCGGTTTCATGTGCGGCAACAAGACGCTGGTCTCGGCCCTGGCGCGCATCAAGTCGTACATGGACTACGGGATGTTCACCCCCGTGCAGGTCGCAGCCATCACCGCGCTGGAAGGTCCGCAGGACTGCGTGCAGGAGATCTGCGAACGTTATCGCCGCCGCCGCGATGTGCTGTGCGACGGCCTCAACAGCATCGGCTGGGCGGTGGAACGGCCCAAGGCGACCATGTTCGTGTGGGCGCCGATCCCCGAACAGTACAAGCATCTCGGCTCGCTGGAGTTCTCCAAGCGCCTGCTGGAGGAGGCCAAGGTCGCCGTGTCGCCGGGCATCGGTTTTGGTGACTACGGCGATGATCACGTGCGTTTCAGTCTGATCGAAAACGAACACCGCACCCGCCAGGCCGTGCGCGGCATCCGTGACATGTTCCGCAAGGACGGATTGCTCTAGCCCGATATACCAGGGCTGCGGCGATGAGCACCGTTTAGTAACATAAGCCGTATTATTAGCCCGGCAATTAAATATATCTGCCAGGCATCTTAAAATCGTCCCTTCTCCCTCAGGGAGAAGGACAGGATGAGGGAGTAAAATCAATATATCCTCCCTCACCCTAACCCTCTCCCTCAGGGAGAGGGAATAAAAAAGCAGATCTATTTTGTTGCCGGTTTTATAGCACCTTGTGCCTTCCAAGCGGCTCCCGCGAGTTGCTTTAAGGCGTGATTGATACAGTGGGAGAACGAATGAGCCAGATCAAAGTCGGTATTCTGGGATTGGGCACCGTGGGCGGCGGCACCATCAATGTGCTGGCGCGCAATCGTGAAGAGATTTCCCGCCGGGCTGGCAACGAAATCGTCGTGGTCCATGCCTCGGCGCGCGATTTGAGCAAGCCGCGTATCTGCGACACCACCGGCATCAAGCTGACGACCAATCCCGCCGAGGTGGTCAATGACCCGCAGGTGCAGGTCGTGGTGGAGTTGATTGGCGGGGATGGTCTGGCCTATGAACTGGTCATGTCGGCGATCGCGCAGGGTAAACACGTGGTCACCGCCAACAAGGCGCTGATCGCCAAACACGGCAACGAGATCTTCGCCAAGGCGCAGGAGAAGGGCGTGATGGTCGCCTTCGAGGCCGCGGTCGCCGGCGGCATCCCCATCATCAAGGCGCTGCGCGAAGGGTTGGCCGCCAACCGCATCGAGTGGCTGGCCGGTATCATCAACGGTACCGGCAATTTCATCCTCACCGAGATGCGTGAGAAGGGGAGGGACTTCGCTGACGTGCTTGCCGAGGCGCAGCGTCTGGGCTATGCCGAAGCCGATCCCACGTTTGATGTGGAAGGCATCGACGCCGCGCACAAACTCACCATCCTGGCCTCGATCGCCTTCGGCATCCCGTTGCAATTCAAGAAGACCTACACCGAGGGCATCAGCCGCATCAGCCGCGAGGACGTGGAATACGCCGAGAAGCTCGGCTACCGCATCAAGCACCTCGGGATTGCGCGGCGCACTGCGAAAGGCGTGGAGATGCGCGTGCATCCCACCCTGATCCCCGAGCGGCGCCTGATCGCCAACGTCAATGGTGTGATGAACGCCGTGCTGGTCAAGGGCGATGCGGTCGGCCCCACCCTGTTCTACGGCGCCGGCGCCGGTGCCGAGCCGACCGCCTCGGCGGTGGTCGCCGATCTGGTGGATGTGGCGCGCACCCTGACCATCGATCCCGAAAACCGCGTGCCGCACCTGGCCTTCCAGCCCGACGCGCTGTCCGACATCCCGGTGCTGGGCATGAACGAGGTCGAGACGGCCTATTATCTGCGCCTCACCGCGCAGGATCGCCCCGGCGTGCTGGCCGATGTCACGCGCATCCTGGCCGATCGCGCCATCAGCATCGAGGCCATCCTGCAGCAAGAGCCGGTCGACGGCGAGGAAGAGAACGAGGTGCCGGTGATCATCCTCACGCACCGCGTGCTGGAGAAGAATATGAACGAGGCGATCGCCGCGATCGAGGCGCTCGACAGCATCAGCAAGAAGGTGGTGCGCATTCGTCTCGAAGACCTATCGAAATAAGCATTTGAGGAAGAACCAACATGCCATTCAGAAATCGTTACACCGGCCTGATCGATGCCTACCGTGATCGCCTGCCGGTGCATGATGACACCCGCATCATCAGCCTGGGCGAGGGCAATACGCCGCTCATCCGCTTGAACAACATCCCGCGCCAGCTCGCCAAGGATGTCGACATCTACGTGAAATACGAAGGCCTCAATCCGACCGGCTCATTCAAGGATCGCGGCATGACCATGGCCGTGACCAAGGCCGTGGAGGAAGGCTCGAAGGCGATCATCTGCGCCTCCACCGGCAACACCTCCGCATCGGCCGCGGCGTATGCCTCGCGCGCCGGCATCAAGGCCTTCGTGCTGATCCCCGAGGGCAAGATCGCGCTCGGCAAGCTGTCGCAGGCGATGATGCACGGGGCGGTGGTGATCCAGATCAAGGGCAACTTCGATGAAGGCATGCGTCTGGTCAAGGAACTCGGTGACCAAGCGCCGGTGACCATCGTCAACTCCATCAACCCCTATCGTCTGCAAGGCCAGAAGACCGCCGCCTTCGAGATCCTGGAAGAGCTCGGCTGCGCGCCGGACTTCCATTGTCTGCCCGTGGGCAACGCCGGCAACATCACCGCGCACTGGATGGGCTACACCGAATATCACGAGCACGGCATCGTCAACGGCCTGCCGCGCATGGTCGGTTATCAGGCCGCCGGTTCCGCGCCCTTCCTGCGCGGCCACATGGTCGACAATCCCGAGACCATCGCCACGGCGATCCGCATCGGCCATCCGCAATCCTGGGACAAGGCGTGGAAGGCCCAGAAGGACTCCGATGGTTGGTTCGACGAGTGCACCGACGCGGAAATCCTCTCCGCGCAGAAGCTGCTGGCTGAAAAGGAAGGCGTGTTCTGCGAACCGGCCTCCGCCACCTCGCTGGCCGGCGCGCTGCGCGATATCAACTCCGGCAAGATTCCGGAGGGCAGCAAGATCGTCTGCACCCTGACCGGCCACGGTCTGAAGGATCCGGACACTGCAATCCAACAAAGCACCTCGCCGATGATCGTCGCCGAAGCGAAGATGGACGCCGTGAAGAAGGCCATCCTGGACAACATGGCGTGATCGCATCGGCGGGCGGAGGTCCGCGCAAGACGCAAAGATTCGCTGAATCTTTGCGTTTTTTTTGCGTACGAATTTTTTCTGTAGGAGCAAGCTTCAGCTTGCGATCTGCTGTCACATCGATGATCGCCATCTAAAGATGGCTCCTACATTGCGGCCTGATTTGATGCGGGATTGGTACGATGGAGTTCTGGATCGCGGCAAGCCTCGTGGCGATGGCCGCCAACGTCGGCAAGGTGCTGCTGGTCAAGACGCGTTGCCAGCACATCGACTCCTGGCGGCTGTTGTTCTATGCCCGCGCCACCCCCGCCGTCGTTTTGTGCGCTGCGCTGTTCTTCGTCGACTATCGCATCCATGATGCCGCTGTCTTCTGGTTGGCCACACTCACCGCCGCGCTGATCACCCTCGGCGCCAGCCTGCTGTACCTGTATGCCGTCAAGGCGGGGGATCTCATTGTCGTCACGCCGATACAGGCCAGCATCCCGATCTTCATGATCCCCTGCATGTATGTTCTGTACGGTGAGGCGCCGCCCGCCCAGGCCTTGTGGTTCATCGTGCTGATCATCGCCTCCGTGTCGGTCGCGCTGTTTTCCTCCAGTCGCGACCCGATACCCGCCCGCCACCCGACCCGAGTCCGCGCCGCGCTGGCCTCGCTGGCGGCGGCAGCATTGTTCGGTATTTCCACCGTGCTGGATCGCGTCGCCATCACCGCGGCGAGCAATGGCGCGTTGGTGTTTTCGGCGTATTGGAATCTGATCACCGTCGTGCTGTTGTTGCCGGCGTGGTTTTACCTGCGCAAATCCGCCACGGCCGGTGCACTGCGCCTGCCCGAGGTTCGGTACTATGTCGTCGCGGTGCTGGTGGCGTTTGTCGCACAACAATACGCCGTGCAATTCTCCTTGGCGCTGGAAAACGGCGTGACCTATGTAAAGACCATTGTCATGACCCACATCGTCTTCGCCGCGCTGTTCGGAATTATTGTGTTGCAGGAGAAAACACGACCCGCCGTGCTGATTGCCAGTCTGATGACCATGATCGGCGGCGTGGGTTTGCTGTGGTCGATCTGAGCGACTCGTTTCGTGCTGCTGATTGCGCTCCTGCGGGCGGTGAGAATATTAGTAATATGTGATAGACGATCGATGCCATTGCGCGGATATCCTCGACGCATTTAGGATAAGCGCGCTTACGTGTGCTTATTTTACAGCTCGCGGCGGGTCCCCTGGGATTGGAGGATTGCCGCGGGGGACGGCTAAAGGATCCATCATGTTCCGCGGGAAATTCATTTCTCTGTGTCTTATCGCGTTTCAAAATTGGTTTTTATGTTCTCTTGCCGGTGCCGGGACTCCGCCGCCGGGGTTTGCCGAACAGAAGATTGGCAGCGGATGGAGTGTCGTCGTCGGCCTTACTTTCGACGAGGTTGGCCGGCTCTATGCGTGGGAAAAGAGCGGCAAGGTCTGGCGCGTCGATGCAGACGGTGCCAAAGCGAGCACGCCTTTCATTGATATCCATGAGGAAGTCGGCGACTGGGGCGACCATGGTCTCCTGGGATTCGCCTTGAGCCCGGACTTTTTCAATGACGGCCATGTGTATCTGTTTTATGTCGTCGACCGGCACCATGCGCGCCACTGTCGTGAAAACGCCTCCGGCGTGGGCGAGCCGGTGTGTGCTGCCGCCTACGATCCGGCGGTCGATGAGTATTTCGCCGCGAGCATCGGCCGCATCACCCGTTACACCGCGCGGATGCCGGCGGGTGATACGGACTACCGGAATGCGGTGAGCGTGGATCGCTCCAGCCGCAAGGTGCTGTTGGGTGAGACTATCGAGACTGGCTGTCCGGTCCTATATTACTCACATGGCGTGGGCACACTGCTCTTCGCACACGATGGCAGCCTGATCGCCACTTGTGGTGATGGCGCCAGTTATTCCATGGCCGATGGCGGTGGCGCGGTCGAATCGTTTTTTCAAGACGCGCTGAATGCGAAGATCATTGCGCCGAAGGAAAATGTCGGCGCCTTTCGCGCTCAGTTGATCGATTCGCTGAGCGGAAAGATACTGCGCCTCGATCCGCAAAGCGGCGACGGGCTCGCGAGCAATCCGTATTTCGATGCCACCGCGCCGCGCGCGGCGCGCTCGCGTGTGTGGGCGCTCGGTCTGCGTAATCCCTATCGCATCACGCTCAAACCGGGCAGCGGCGGCGGCATCATCAACGCGGGGACGCCCGGCACGTTCCACGTCGGCGATGTGGGCTGGAGCACCTGGGAGGAGTTGAACATCGTCAGCGGGCCTAAGCAGAATTTCGGCTGGCCGCTGTATGAAGGCATGACGGCGCAACCCGAATACATGGCGCTGAAGACGGCGAATCCCGATGTGCCCAACCCACTGTACAATGGCCGAAGCTGCGCGCAGCGGTATTTGAATTTTCAGGATCTGCTCATCCAGGACACGCAAAATCCGTCGGCGGCCTGGAATAACCCATGCAGTTCCACAGTCAATCTGACCTTGCCGGAAAATCTCTTCATCCACACCCGTCCGGTCGCCGATTGGATGCACACGGAGACGGGGCCGGCGCGCTGGTCATCCTATTATCTCGGAGCGCCGGTGCAGACGAACATCGGCACGCAGGCGCCGGATGGCGCCCTGGTGCAGGGCGCTCCGTTCGGCGGCAACAGTTCCGTCGGCGGGGTCTGGTATGTAGGCGGGCAATTTCCGCCGGAGTATGCGCACAATTATTTCCACGCCGATTTCTCCAATGGCTGGATCAAGCGTTTTGTCTTCGATGCGACGGGCACACTCACCGCCGTGAAGGATTTCATCCCGGATGCCGGCGGCGTGGTCGATATTCAGGCCCACCCGCTGGACGGCAGCCTCTACTACATCAGCTGGGGCGCGGACATCGTCAAGGTCAGCTATTCCAGCGCCAATGCCGCCAGTGATGTGCAGCTGAATCTGCGAGCCTGGCCGGAGCTGCCTGGCGTCGGTGACATGCTGAGTTACATCGCCGAGGTGAGGAACGCGGGGCCGGCGCCCGCGACCTCGGTGACCTTGACCGACCTGTTGCCCGCGCCACTGCATCCCAGCAACGCTCCTTACACCACCCAAGGCAGCTGCACGCTCAGCGGATCGAACCTGCGCTGCTCATTGGGGACGGTGGCCGCGGGATCATCCATATGGGTGGTGGTTGCTGTTCAGCCCAGCCGGGGCGGCGATCTTGTGAACACCATGACGGTTCAGGCCGCCGAGAACGATCCCAATCCGGCGGACAATAGCCGCAGCCTCACCACTCGGGTACAGGCCGCGCAGGCCGATGTGCAGCTGTCGCAACGCTCCGGCCCCGAGGGCGTGAAGGTCGGCGAGCTGCTGTACTTCGTGGCGGAGGTCAAAAATGCCGGACCGGCCGCCGCGACGAATGTCACCTTGACCGACCCGCTGCCCGCGCCGCTCGATCCGACGCGGCCGCCTTTTACCACTCAGGGTAGCTGCGCCAGCAGCGGCTCGAATTTGAATTGCGCGTTGGGGACGCTGGCGCCGGGCGCCTCGGCCTGGGTGGTCATCTACACCCAGCCGGATCGCAGCGGAAGCTTGACGAATACCATGACGGTCAGCGCCGCGGAGAATGATCCCAATATCTTGGATAACAGCCGCTCTGCGACGGTGACGGTGCTGGCGTCCGCGGCGCAGGCCGATCTGCAACTGATTCAACGGGCAGGCCCTCAGACGATCAACGTGGGCGGATTGCTCTATTACGTGGCGGAGGTGAAGAACGCCGGGCCTGCCACCGCGACCAATGTCACCTTGAGCGATGCGTTGCCTGTCCCGCTCGATCCAACGCGGCCGCCTTTTACTACTCAAGGCAGTTGCGCCAGCAGTGGCTCAAATCTGCATTGCCAGTTGGGTACGCTGGCGCCGGAGGCGACGGCCTGGGTGCTCATCAACGCGCAACCGGATCGGGCGGGCAGTGCAGTCAACACCATGTCGGTCAGTGCTCGGGAAACAGACCCGGTGACCGCGAACAATCAGCAAACGACGCAGATCACGGTCAACCCCTGAGCGAGCCGATCGAACGGGGCGGCTTTTACAGCGTTCGATCGGTTATACTCTCCGGCATGACGCGCCCGCCCGCATTCGACCTCACCTTGTGTATCCCCGGACTGCTGCACCCTGAGCCGATCCAGGAGCCGATCCCGGCCCAGGCATTGCCGGCATTGCAGCGGCTGCTGAGCCGCTCGGATCGCGTGGAAACCCGTGTGGAGGGGGGCGAGCGCGCGCTGTTCGAGCTGTTCGCGATGGCCTTGTCGCCGGAGCAGGAG
>CAZKZP010000001.1:95616-126756 GCA_964557295.1 uncultured Chromatiales bacterium
GACCTATGCCCTGGAGACCGGTGCGCCCGCCGCTGGGCCGGTGTTGCGCGCCGATCCGGTGTATTGCCGCGCGGACCAGCACAAGGTGGTGATGTTGGCCAACGATCTCGATCTCGGGCGCGATGAGGCGCAGCAGATGATCGCCGAATTGAATCGGTTCTTCGCCGAGGACGGCTGGGAGTTCAGCGCACCCACGCCGCAGCGCTGGTATCTGCACGTGACGCATGCAGTCGATCTCGACACCACGCCGATCTCTCAAGCCCTGGGAAAAGACATCCGCACCTTGTTGCCGCGCAGCGCGCAGGGCGCGCCCTGGCATCGCGCGATGACCGAGATGGAGATGCTGCTGCACGCCAGTCCCGCGAATCAGGAACGGCCCAGGCAGGGGAAAATGCCGGTGACCACTCTCTGGCTGTGGGGTGCTGGCGAACCGCCGCCGCCACCGAAGACCGAATGGGCGCAGGTGTGGAGTGATGACGTGCTGGCGCTGGCACTGGCCAAGTTCGTTCAGGCGCCGCGTTGCGCCGCGCCCGCGAGCGCCGCGCAGTGGCTGGAGCAGGCGGTGACGCCCGGAAGACATTTGATCGTGCTGGCGCCGGCGCAGGATGCAACACACCTCGAGCGCGACTGGTTCGCGCCCCTGGCCACAGCGCTGAAAGCGGGAAGGCTGAGCGCGCTGACCCTGCGACTGAACAATCAACATGCCTATCGCATCACCCGCGGGATGTTGCGGCGCTGGTGGCGGCGCGATCGTCCGTGGCGGAGTTTTGTATGAATCCGGAGATCATCCGCCGCCGTGTATCCGCCAGCTATCCGCAGCTGGCCGCCGCGCTGCACCCGGTGCTCGCCCGGATCTATGCGGCGCGCGATATCCGGCATGCCGACGAGGTCGCTTACAGTCTCGATAAACTACCGCCGTATCACGGTCTGAAGAATATCGAAGCGGCGGCGCAATTGCTGCACACCGCCGTGACTCGACAACAACGCATCCTGATCGTGGCGGACTTCGATGCCGACGGGGCGACCAGTTGCGCGCTGGCGATCCGCGCGCTGAACATGCTGGGCACGAAGCAGGTCGATTTCCTGGTGCCGAACCGTTTCGAATTCGGCTATGGGCTGACGCCGGAGATCGTCGCCATCGCCGCCACGCGCCTGCCCGATCTGTTGATCACGGTCGACAACGGCATCTCCAGCATTGAGGGTGTGGCGGCGGCGCGCGCGTTCGGCATGCGCGTGCTGGTCACCGATCATCATCTGCCCGGCGCGCGACTGCCCGAGGCCGATGCCATCGTCAATCCGAATCTGCCGGGTGACGAGTTTCCCAGCAAGGCGCTGGCCGGGGTTGGCGTGATCTTCTACGTGATGCTCGCCTTGCGCGCGCAGCTGCGCGCGAGCGGCTGGTTTGCCCAGCAGGGCATCGCTGAACCGAATCTCGCCCATCTGCTCGACCTGGTCGCGCTCGGCACGGTGGCCGATGTGGTGCCGCTGGATTACACCAACCGCATCCTGGTCGCACAAGGCCTGGCGCGCATCCGCAAGGGCGCGTGCTGCGCGGGGATCGCCGCCTTGCTGCGCATCGCCGGGCGGCGCGCGGAGCGGGTGGCGGCGAGTGATCTCGGCTTCGCCGCCGGGCCGCGTCTCAATGCCGCCGGGCGCCTGGAAGACATGAGCTTAGGCATCTGCTGTCTGTTGAGCGAAGATGCGCAGCGCGTCGAACGCATGGCGCGCGAGTTGAATGACTTGAATGCCCAGCGGCGCGAGATCGAGCAGGAGATGCAGCAACAGGCGCACGCGCTGCTGGCTGGCATGCGGCTCGACGAACAAACCCTGCCGGTCGGGCTGTGCCTGTTCGATGACACCTGGCATCAAGGCGTGATCGGGATCCTCGCTTCACGCATCAAGGACAAGACGCACCGGCCGGTGATCGCCTTCGCGCTCGCCGACAAGGATGATGAAGTCAAAGGCTCGGCGCGCTCGGTGGCCGGGGTGCACATCCGCGATGTGCTGGAGGCGGTGGCCACGGCGCATCCGGGCATGCTCAGCAAATTCGGCGGCCATGCCATGGCGGCGGGGCTGAGTCTGCCGCGAGAGAATCTCGCCGCTTTCATGGACGCGTTCGACCGCGAGGTGCGCCGCCATGTGTCCGAGGATGCGCTGCGCGGGGTGGTTCACAGTGACGGCGAGCTGAGCGGTCACGAATTCGATCTCGAACTGGCGCGCCTGCTGCGCGACGCCGGCCCTTGGGGGCAGGGATTCGCCGAGCCGGTGTTCGACGGCGTCTTCATGCTCGAAGATCGGCGCATCGTCGGTGAAAAGCATCTCAAGTTGCGGCTCAGATCGAGCGATGCGGCGGCGCCCGTCGATGCCATCGCCTTCAATACCACCGATGCGGAGTGGCCGGCGGGCCTGAGCCGGGTGCATGTCGTCTTTCAGTTGGACGTGAATGAATACAACGGGCGGGAGAGCGTGCAACTTTTGGTGCGGCATATCCGGCCGCATTCGGGTTGATTTGCGTTGAGAGTGTGCGATGTACGCATGGCTGGCGGACCTGGTGGTCCTGATCCATTTTTCCTTCATCCTCTTCGTCATCCTCGGCGGGGTGCTCGTGTGGCGCTGGCGCCGGCTGGCCTGGCTGCATCTGCCGGCCGTGGCGTGGGGCGTGATGATCGTGCAGTTCGGCTGGGTTTGTCCGCTCACGCCGCTGGAAAATTGGCTGCGCAGCCAGGCCGGTGAGGCGGGCTATGCCGGGGGATTCATCAGTCATTATCTGCTGCCCCTGATCTATCCGGGCGGATTGACGCCGGAGCTGCGCCTGATCCTCGCCGCGCTGACAGTGGCGATCAATCTGCTGATCTACGGGCTGCTCTGGCGCCGCAGGCGGAGATAGCGCGGCACAATTCGCGGTTACGCGACGTTCACCCCCGTGGCGCGTTGTAGTATCATGTGCGCTCTCTTTTCGCTGATGCTGATAAAACCATGCTGGAAGTCAATCCCGTCTACCGCCGTATCGAAGACATGCAAGCGCGCTCGCACGCGCTGAGGGGGTATCTTTGACTACGATACCAAGAGCGAGCGCCTCACCGAGGTAGAGCGCGAGCTGGCCGATCCCAAGATCTGGGACGATCCCAAACGCGCCCAGGAATTAGGCCGCGAGCGCGCCGCGCTCGAGAACGTGGTCAACACGCTGCGCCGGCTCGACGGCGGCTTGAGCGATGCGCGGGAATTGCTGGAGCTGACGCAGGCGGAAAACGACGAGGCCGGTTTCAACGAGGTGGTCCGCGATCTCGACAAGCTCGATACCGAGCTGCAAGGCCTGGAATTCCGCCGCATGTTCGCCGGCGAGATGGACCCGAACAACGCCTTCCTCGACATCCAGGCCGGCTCCGGCGGCACCGAGGCGCAGGATTGGGCCAATATGCTGTTGCGCATGTACCTGCGCTGGGGCGAGCGCCAGGGCTTCAAGACCGAGCTGATGGAGGCTTCCGCGGGCGAGGTGGCCGGCATCAAGAGCGCCACCATCAAGTTCGAGGGACCGTACGCCTACGGCTGGCTGCGCACCGAAACCGGCGTGCACCGCCTGGTGCGCAAATCACCGTTCGATTCAGGCAACCGCCGCCACACCTCGTTTGCCTCGGTGTTCGTCTCCCCCGAGGTCGATGACGACATCGACATCGAGATCAACCCGGCCGACCTGCGCGTCGACACCTACCGCGCCTCGGGCGCGGGCGGCCAGCACGTCAACCGCACCGAATCGGCGATCCGTATCACGCATATTCCGACCAACACCGTGGTGGCCTGCCAGAGCGACCGCTCGCAGCACAAGAACCGCGATTCGGCGATGAAGCAGCTCAAGGCCAAGCTCTATGAGCTGGAGATACAAAAGCGCAACGCCGCCAAGCAGGTGCTGGAGGACTCCAAATCGGACATCGGCTGGGGCAGTCAGATCCGCTCCTATGTGCTGGATCAATCGCGCATCAAGGATCTGCGCACCGGCGTGGAAACCGGCAACACCCAGGCCGTGTTGGATGGGGAACTGAATCAATTCATCGAGGCCAGCTTGAAGAGCGGCCTGTAAGCAATACAAGGTTTAGAGAGCACCATGAGCGAAGACCAGCAAAACGAACCACAACTCGACGAACACAAACTGATCGCCCAACGCCGCAGCAAATTGGCGGAATTGCGCGAGGCGGGTGTGGCGTTTCCAAACGACTTCCGCCGCAACGTGATGGCCGGCGAGCTGCACGCCGAGTACGGCGCGATGAGCGTCGAGGCGCTGGAGGCCAACCCTAAGCGCGTGCGCCTGGCCGGGCGCATGATGGCGCGCCGCGTGATGGGCAAGGCGAGCTTCGCTAGCATCCAGGATATGTCGGGGCGCATCCAGTTGTTCGTGCAGCGCGACAGCCTGCCCGAGGGCGTCTACGAGGAGTTCAAGAAATGGGACATCGGCGACATCGTCGGCGCCGAGGGCGTGATGTTCCGCACCAAGACCGGCGAGTTGTCGGTGAAGATCGACACGATCCGCCTGCTCACCAAGAGCCTGCGTCCGCTGCCGGATAAATTCCACGGACTGGAGGATCAGGAGACGCGCTACCGCCAGCGCTATCTCGATCTGATCATGAACGAGGTCTCGCGCGAGACCTTCCGCATGCGCAGCCGCATCGTCAGCTTCATCCGCCGTTATTTGGAAGAGCGCAACTTCCTGGAAGTCGAAACCCCGATGATGCAGAGCATCCCCGGCGGGGCGACCGCCAAGCCGTTCACCACCTACCATAACGCGCTCGACATGGATCTGTTCCTGCGCATCGCGCCCGAGCTCTATTTAAAGCGTCTGGTGGTCGGCGGCTTCGAGCGCGTCTTCGAGATCAATCGCAACTTCCGTAACGAGGGCCTCTCGACGCGCCACAATCCCGAATTCACCATGCTCGAATTCTACGAGGCCTACGCCGATTACCGCGACCTGATGGATCTCACCGAGGACATGCTGCGCCACCTGGCCCAGCACCTGCTCGGCACGACCGTGGTGAAATACCAGGGCGAGGAATACGACTTCGGCCGGCCGTTCCAGCGCCTGACCGTAAAGGAATCCATCCTGCACTACAACCCGCAGATCACGCCCGAGCAGCTGGAGAGCCTGGCGGCGGCGCGCGCGTTGGCGGCCAGCCTCGAAATCCCGCTCAAGGATGGCTACGGTCTGGGCAAGGTGCAGATCGAGATCTTCGAGAAGACGGTGGAGCATCGCCTGATGCAACCGACCTTCATCACCGCCTATCCCACCGAGATCTCGCCGCTGGCGCGGCGCAATGATGCTGATCCCTTCGTCACCGACCGCTTCGAATTCTTCGTCGGCGGCCGCGAAATCGCCAACGGATTCTCCGAGCTCAACGACGCCGAGGATCAGGCCGAGCGTTTCCGCAAGCAGGTGGCGGAGAAGGATGCCGGTGATGAGGAAGCGATGCACTTCGACGAGGACTACATCACCGCGCTGGAACACGGCATGCCGCCGACCGCCGGCGAGGGGATCGGCATCGACCGCCTGGTGATGCTGTTCACGGATTCGCCTTCGATCCGGGATGTGTTGTTGTTCCCGCACATGCGCCCGATGCGGGCGGAGTGACGCGCGGCAGATTGCAAACGCGCATGAAAAAACGAGCCGCTGCGGCTCGTTTTTTTTACGCCTTGAACAGGCGCATGATCTCTTTGATTTCGTCCGAGGCGTTTTTCAACGACTTGAGGCTTTCCTCGGGCGTCAAGCCCAAGGTCTGGAACGCGGGGATCTCGGTCCAGGAGGTCTTCGGCCGCGGGCCGGAGGCGGAGATGGTACTGTGCAGATTCGCGACGATCACCACATCGACCAGCTCGGGCAGCAGTTCCGATTTGTGAGTCAGATCTTCATGTTTGGCCGCGACATCGATGAACGACTGCGGAAAAGACCAAGAGGCGAGGATCATCTTGCCGACCATCGGGTGGGCCTTGCGCAGCACGGCATTCAGCACCGGCTCGTTGTTGATCAGCTCGGGGTAATTGCTGGCGTATTCCAGCAGCGGCAGAATGCCGATGTCGTGCAGCAGCCCGGCCAGCATCGCCTCGTCGGGGCGCAGCGAGGTGTAGTTGCGGGCCAATACATAGCTCAGCGCCGCGACCTGGGTATTGTGCTTCCAAAGCTTGGAGATACGATCCTGGATCAGCGGCGATTTCGTCTGATGGCTTTCTTCCACCAGCATGACGGTGACGATGCTGCGCACCATGGAATTTCCCAGGCGCATGACGGCGGTCTGCAAGTCTTCGATCGGATTGCGGCCGCGAAACAGCGGGCTGTTGGCGATCTGGATCAGGCGCGCCGAGATGGCCGCATCCAGGCTGATGACCTTGACCACATCGGTGATGTTGCTCCTGGGATTGTCCAGCAGCGTGTGCACCTTCATCGCGACATCCGGCAGGATCGGCAGCTTGATGGCGTTGTTTTTGATGTCTTCAACGACTTTTTTGTACAGTTCCTCGGCGCCTGACACGATTCTTCTTCCTAATGATGGTCAACGGATCAATACGGATATCACTGAGGCCTTGAGTCTTTTTTAGCCGCTCAAACATCTGCGTCTTTTATCACACTTGCTGATTTTGCGAGTGGATTCTGGCCGTTACCCCTTATTCATCGGCCCAATGATAAGGAAGTTTATTAATTTTTATGCCGGGACCTTGGGTATCATTCAGATGCAGTTTGCCATGCTCCGCCGCGTCGATTTGCAGAACGGCCAGCAGATCGCAGCCGCCGCTGGGGGCGGGCTGGGCATCGACGATCTTGCCGACCGGCCCTTCCTCGCTGGTGTGAGTACCGAAAACGCTGTCGCCGGGGCGCGGCAGGGTGTCGGTCTCGGCGTGGCCGAGGTACATGCGGCGTTTCAGTTTTCCCAGATATTGCGAGCGCGCCACGACCTCTTGCCCCGGATAGCAGCCCTTGGTGAAACTGAGGGCGCCGATCTCCTTGAAGTTCGCCATTTGCGGGACGAAGGCCTCGCTGGTCGCCGCATAGATGGTCGGAATCCCCGCCCAGATGTTGTGCAGACGCCAGATGTGGCTACCCACGGGCGCGGCATGGACATTGAGGCGCTCCCAGACCTTCTTGATGTCTTCGAGCTTGCCGAGGATCTCGTAACGCGGGTGCAGGCCGGGGATGTGCAGCACGGTGAGGTTGTCGTGATGGAGCGCGTCATTGGGCTTGGGCGGTAATTCCCGCACCGCCGCTTGAGCGAGCCGGGTGATGTCCGGGCCGGTGCAGCCGATGCGGATGAAGCTTTCGCTGCTGTCGATGATCTCCACCTTCGCGCGCAGCACATACATTTGCAGCCGCTTCAACACCGCCTCTTTCTGGTCGTGCGGCAATTGCAGGTAGTAGGTGTCCAGGCGCTTGAACAGCCGGAAGTTGGCCAGGATGCGCCCCTTCGGGTTGACCAGGGCATTGATCTGGCTGGAGGTCTCGCTGATGTTGCGGACGTCGTTGCAGGTCATGTTCTGCAGGAAGGATTGCGCATCTTCCCCGCGCACGCCGATCAATCCGAAGTTGGAGAGGTCCATGAGGATGGGGCCGGTCTTGGCCACCTGTAGCTCCCGTGCGGGATTGCCGAAATGGAGCACGGCGCCGTTTTCGATGACCGCGCCGCAGGTGTGTTCGAGGTATTTTTTCCAATCGTCTTTCATTTGGGTGTCCAGCGCTGGTTAGAGTGGATTAATCGTAGACAATCCTGTTAAGGATGTTAATACTTGTCCGATAAAGTAACTAAGAAAATCCAAATACCCTTATCTGCGGCCACAATAATAACCCTATGGGTCTGACAAAAAAGCGACCAGTCTTTCTGAATTTGCTTCAAATCCGTTTGCCGGTGACGGGTGTCGTTTCCATTCTGCATCGGGTCAGCGGCGTGGTGCTGGCCTTGTGCGTGCCGTTGCTGATCTATCTCTTCGATTTGTCGACCCGTAGCCCCGACGCATATGCGCAAGCCCTGCATCTGCTCGGCCATCCACTGGTCAAACTGCTCGCCACGCTCGGTCTCTGGATGCTGGGCTATCATGTGCTCAATGGCGTGCGCGTGCTGCTCATCGATATCGATATCGGGGTTCAAAAAACGTCGGCGCGGCGTTCCGCCTGGTTGGTCCATGCCGGCGCGGCGCTGATTCTGTTGCTGGCCATTGCGGTGATCTGGTCATGAGCGGCGGCCTCGGCGGGTTCCGGCCCTGGTTTTTTCAGCGCATCAGCGCGGTCTATCTGCTCGCCTATCTGATCTTTTTTCTGGCACAGTTGCTGATCTGCCCCATCGAGGACTATGCGCGCTGGAAGGCCTGGCTGTCGGCGCCGGTCATCTGGATGGCGACGGGATTGTTTTTCCTGGCGCTGTTCATTCACCTGTGGGTGGGGCTGCGGGATGTGATCCTTGATTATATCCATCCGGTGGCATTGCGCGTGGCGTTGCTGACCGGGCTGGGCGCGGTCTTGGCGGCGTTGACGCTGTGGGTTTTCCGGGCATTGGTGGCCGTGGTGTAGCTATGAATATCGCTCGACGTAAATTCGATACCTTGGTAATCGGCGCCGGTGGCGGCGGATTGCGCGCGGCCTTACAGCTCTCGCGGGATGAGGCCGAGGTGGCAGTGGTCTCCAAGGTGTTTCCGACGCGCTCGCACACGGTGGCGGCGCAGGGCGGGATCAATGCCGCGCTGGCCAATGTCTCGCCGGACAACTGGCTCTGGCACATGTACGACACCATCAAGGGCAGCGATTATCTGGGCGACCAAGATGCCATCGAATACATGTGCCGCGCGGCCTCGCATCTGGTGATCGAGCTCGAACACGCCGGCGTGCCGTTCTCGCGTCTGGATAACGGCAAGATCTATCAACGCCCCTTCGGCGGCCAGAGCCAGAACTTCGGCGGCGCGCAAGCGGCGCGCACCTGCGCGGCGGCCGACCGCACCGGGCACGCCATCCTGCACGCGCTGTATCAGCAGAACATCCGCGCCAAGACGCATTTCTTCGACGAGTTCTTCGCCGTCGATCTGATCCGCGATGATCAAGGCAGCGTGCTCGGGGCGGTGGTGCTCGAGATCGAAACCGGTGAGCCGATGATCATCGAGGCCAAGACCACCTTGCTCGCTACCGGCGGGGCGGGGCAGATCTACCGCACCAACACCAATGCGCGCATCAACACGGGCGACGGCATGGCCATGGCGCTGCGCGCCGGGATTCCGCTGCAGGACATGGAGTTCTTCCAATTCCATCCCACCGGCATCGCCGGCAAGGGCATGTTGATCACCGAGGGCTCGCGCGGCGAGGGCGGGTATTTATTGAATAAGGACGGCGAACGTTTCATGGAACGTTACGCGCCGCATGCCAAAGACTTGGCCAGTCGCGATGTGGTCAGCCGCGCCATCTATACCGAGGTCAAGGAAGGGCGCGGCTGCGGGCCGAAGGCCGATCATGTGCTGCTCAAGCTCGATCATCTCGGCGAGGAGGTGGTGGAAAAACGCCTGCCCGGCATCCGCCAGACTGTGAAGACCTTCCTCAATCTCGATCCGGCGCATGAGCCGATCCCGATCTTTCCCACCGCCCACTACACCATGGGCGGCATCCCGACCAACCGGCACGGCCAGGTGGTGGTGCCGGCCGGCAACAGCCCCGAGGAGGAGATCCCCGGGCTGTACGCGGCCGGTGAATGCGCCTGTGTGTCGGTGCACGGGGCCAATCGCCTCGGCGGCAATTCGCTGCTCGACATCGTGGTGTTCGGCCGCGCGGCCGGCAATCACATCATCTCGTATCTCAAGGAGACGCGTTACCATCGGCCGCTGGATCAGAACAGCGTGGATCAGGCGCTGGCGCGGATCGCACGCTGGGACCAAAAGGGTGATGGAGAATCGATCGTTGGTCTACGTGATGAGATGAAGCAGGTGATGGAATTCTATTGCGGCGTGTTCCGCAACGAAGAGATCATGCGCGAGGGCGTGCAGAAGATGGTGGAGATCCAGGCGCGGCTGAAGGACGTGCGTCTGAAGGACCACAGCCGGATCTTCAATACCGCGCGCATCGAGGCCTTGGAACTGGAAAATCTCGTCGAGGTGGCGCTGGCCACCGTGGTCTCGGCCGAGGCGCGCAAGGAGAGCCGCGGCGCGCACTCGCGCACCGATTTCACCGAGCGCGATGATGTGAACTGGCTCAAGCATACGCTGTATTTCCAGGAAGACCGCCGCCTCGAATACAAGCCGGTGCGCCTGAAACCGCTGACGGTCGAATCCTTCCCGCCCAAGCTGCGCGTTTATTAAGGGGGCTGCATGCGTTTTCTGATCTACCGCTTCAATCCCGAGACCGACCAGGCGCCCTACATGAAGGAGTATGAGGTGGAGGCCACCCCCGGCATGATGCTGCTGGACGCGCTGAAACGCATCAAGGAAATGGACGAGACCTTCGGCTTCCGGTTTTCCTGCGGCGAGGGCGTGTGCGGCTCCGACGCGCTGAACATCAACGGCCGCAATGGGCTATCCTGCATCACGCCGCTCACCGAATTGAACGAGCCGGTGGAGGTGCGCCCGGTGCCGGGGCTGCCGGTGATCCGCGATCTGATCGTCGACATGACGCAGTTCTTCCATCAATACCGCGAGGTCAAACCCTATCTCACGCGCCACGAGCCCGAGCCTGAGACCGAGGTGCTGCAATCACCGGAAGACCGCGACAAGCTCGACGGGCTGTACGAGTGCATCCTGTGCGGCTGCTGCACCACGGCCTGCCCCTCGTTCTGGTGGAATCCCGACAAGTTCCGCGGCCCGGCCGCTCTGTTGCAGGCCTGGCGCTTCCTCGCCGACAGCCGTGATCAAGCCACCGAGCAACGCCTGGCCGAGCTGGAAGGGCCGTACCGCGTGTTCCGTTGCCACACCATCATGAACTGCGTGGACGTTTGCCCCAAGGGACTCAATCCCACGGCCGCCATCGGCCACATCAAAAAACTGATGCTGAAGAAATCCTCATGAGCGAGCACGCCCGGCTGCAATGGCAATGCCGGCGCGGCATGCTGGAACTGGATCTGCTGCTCCAGTCGTTTTTGGCGCACGGCTATGATCGGCTCGATAGCGCGGACAAGCAGGCCTTCGCGGAACTGCTGGACTATCCCGATCAGCTGCTGCTGGAATATCTCATGGAAATATCACAACCCCTCGATGCAAGGATCGCGCATGTCATCCGGTGTATTCGACAGACCGCTGCGGCTTGAGCTCCAGCCCTCCCGTTATTTGGTTTTTTTCGTTCTGATCAGCTACGGCGGCGCGCTGCTGTTGCTCTGGGTGACGTCGTTGTGGTGGGTGTTGAAACTAGTGTTGAGTTTGGTGCTGCTGGGCGACGGACGGCGGCAGTGGCGCCGGCACGTTTGGTTTCAGCATCCCGCCGCCCTCAAAGAATTGATCTGGAAGGAAGACGGGCGCTGGGTGGCGCCGGGCGAGGGGACGGCGGAAGACCTCGAACTCACGCTCAAGCAGTCCTTCGTTCATCCCTGGCTGGTGGTGCTCAACTTCGCGGCGGGGCACTGGAGAACCCATTCCGTGGTGATCCTGCCCGATGCGCTGGCGCCCGAGACCTTCAGGCGCTTGCGTGTGCGCCTGCGGATGGAAGGGGGAAATTCGGCGGCGCAAGCACCGTAGGACGGGGCGGGCGCTGCTCGTCGAGGCTGGGGTAGTCCAGGGTGTAGTGCAGTCCGCGGCTCTCCTTGCGCTGCATCGCGCACTCGATGATGAGCGCGGCGACCAGGACGAGGTTGCGCAGCTCGATCAGGTCGTTGGTGACGCGGAAATTGCCGTAGTAGTCGTCGATCTCGTGGGTCAATAACTCAACGCGGCGCTTGGCGCGTTCCAACCGTTTGTTGGTGCGCACGATGCCGACGTAGTCCCACATGAAGCGGCGCAGCTCATCCCAGTTGTGCGAGACCACCACCTCTTCATCCGAGTCCGTCACCCGGCTTTCATCCCACGCCGGGATGGGGGGCGGCGCGGGCAGTTGCGGCAGGCGCGCGATGATGTCTTCCTGGGCCGATTGCGAGAACACCATACATTCGAGCAGGGAGTTGCTGGCCATGCGATTGGCGCCGTGCAGTCCGGTGTAGGCCGTTTCGCCGATGGCGTAGAGATTGCTGATGTCGGTGCGGCCGTGCAGGTCGGTCTTCACCCCGCCGCAGGTGTAGTGGGCCGCCGGCACCACCGGGATCGGTTCCTTGGTGATGTCGAAACCGAACTCCAGGCACTTTTGATAGACGTTGGGAAAGTGCTTGATGATGAAATCCGCCGGCTGGTGGCTGATGTCCAGATACACGAAGTCCGAACCCAGTCGCTTCATCTCATGGTCGATGGCGCGCGCGACGATATCGCGCGGGGCGAGTTCCTCGCGGGGATCGAAGCGCTGCATGAAACGGCTGCCGTCGGGCAGGCGCAGCGTGGCCCCTTCCCCGCGCAGGGCCTCGGTGATGAGGAAGGATTTCGCCTTCGGGTGATACAGGCAGGTCGGGTGGAATTGAATGAATTCCATGTTCGCCACTCGGCAGCCCGCGCGCCAGGCCATGGCGATGCCATCGCCGGTGGAGACATCGGGATTGCTGGTATACAGGTAGACCTTGCTGGCCCCACCGCTGGCCAGCACCGCCGCGCGGGTGCTGATGGTCTTCACGCGGCCGGCGTCGCGGTCGAACACATAGGCGCCCACGACATGATTGCCGGTCAGACCCAGCTTGCGCGTGGTCACCAGGTCGATGGCAATGTGGCGTTCATGGACCTCGATATTGGGGTGCTGGCGCACCTGATCCACCAGCGTGGTCTCGATGGCGCGGCCGGTGGCATCATCGGCGTGGATCACGCGGCGGTGGCTGTGGCCGCCCTCGCGGGTGAGATGGAACTCGCTGCCTTTGGCCTCATCACCCGAGGCGCGGGTGAATTGCACGCCCTGTCCCACGAGCCAGCGGATCTGTTCGGCGCCGTGCTCGACCACATGTTTGACCACCGCCTCATCGCACAGCCCGGCCCCGGCATCGAGCGTATCGGCCAGGTGGGATTCGAGCGAGTCCTGATCGTCCAGCACGGCCGAAATCCCGCCCTGGGCGTAGAACGTGGAGCCTTCCGTCAGGCCTCTCTTGGCGATGACGCACACCCGCGCGTGCTCCGCCAGACGCAGGGCCAGGCTGAGCCCTGAGACCCCGCTGCCGATGATCAGTACGTCACAATGATGGTCAGATTTCATGAATGTGTAGTGTTATTTTATTAAAAACAGTATGTTATGTTGCGAAAATTAAGCGCTATTGTGAATTAGTTCTATATAATAAGCCAGATACGGGCAATTTTAGCGAACTATCCTGAAAAGCTTTGGTCTATTATCGATGTGGGCATGCAGTATCGCCTGCGCGGGGAAAGGAGAAAGGCCCGAATGGGCGAACAGATTTCTGATCGGGAGCTGGTTGAACGAGTTCAGAGGGGTGATAAAAAGGCATTTGATCTGCTGGTGATCAAATACCAGTACAAAATCATCAAACTGGTCTCCCGCTACATCCGCGAGCCGAGTGAGGCTCAGGATGTCGCCCAGGATGCGTTCATCAAGGCCTACCGGGCCTTGCCGAGCTTTCGGGGCGAGAGCGCGTTTTATACCTGGCTGTATCGGATTGCGACCAACACCGCCAAGAATCATCTGGTTGCGCAACAGCGCAGACAAAGCGAGGTGGTGATCGATGATGAAGAGGCGTTGCAGCGCGAAAGCCAGATGGGTCTCGATGATATCGAGACGCCGGACAATGTGCTGATCAAGGATGAAGTGGAAAGAACGGTATTCGAGGCGATCGAGAGCCTGCCGGATGACCTCAAGACAGCGATTTCGCTGCGCGAGCTGGAGGGGCTGAGCTACGAAGAGATCGCGGCCGCAATGGATTGCCCCGTCGGTACCGTGCGTTCCCGGATCTTCAGGGCGCGTGAAACAATAACCAACAAATTGCGGGCATTACTGGGCGAATAGATCATGAGGAATCGGCAATGAGCAATTCGGAGCAACTGGGTACCCAAGTTTCATCTTTCGTCGACGGCGAGATGGCGCAGGCTGAGACAGAACTGTTGATCAAGCGCCTGGGCAAAGATGAGCAATTGCAAAGTCAGTGGCGGTATTACCATCTGATCAGCGACACCCTGAAAAACCAGCTTCCCGAGCGTCTCGATGCCGGCTTCGCCGCGCGGGTCTCCATGGCGATCCATGATGAATCCACCTATACTCACGGGGCTGCCCGAAGAACAGCCTTGCTTAAGAAGCTTGCCGGCGTTGCGGTCGCGGCCTCGGTGGCCACCTTGGGCATCGGTGCCGTATTGCTCGTGGCACAGCAAGGCGGTATCACGAACCCTTCCGGCATGACGGCGCAGAGTCAGCAGCCCGCGGAGAAGATCGTCTTTACCGCCTCCGGGCAGGCGGGCGGCAATGAAGCGGTGGTGCTGGTGGATGCGAACGAACCGGCGACCCCGCCCATAGACTCGCGCATGAACAAGTATCTGGTCAATCACAGTGAATATGCCGTCGGCGTGAACATGCAAAGTGTGTTGCCCTATGCCAGGATAGTTGGGCAGCAGGTAAAATAGTCGTGGAGTCTTATGTGTGCAGTTAGGTGCTACTGGCTTTTACTGATCACCATCTTTTCCGGGAACGTCTTCGCCGAAAATAATACGCACAATGCCATGGAATGGCTGGATCGCATGATTTCTGCGCAGCAGAAACTCAATTATCACGGAACCTTCGTTTATTTCCATGATGGCAATCTCGAGTCGATGAAGGTGATTCACGCCTCCGGTGTCGCCGGGGAACGTGAGCGCTTGATACATCTCAATGGCACCGCCCGTGAAGTGGTGCGCAATAATGATATCGTCACCTGCATTTTTCCGAGTGATAAACTGGTGGTCGTGGACAAGCGCCACGGACGCCGCGGTTTTTCGCCCCTGCTCAGCACCAAGAACATCGAGGCCTTCGAGCAAAATTATCGATTGCAGGTCAACGAAAAGTCAGATCGCGTCGCCGGACAGGCCGCGCGCCTGATCGAGGTGGAACCCAAGGATGCCTATCGTTACGGGTACCGCCTGTGGGTCAATGATCATGCCTTGTTGTTGCGCGCGGACCTGGTCGATGAAACCAAGAAGCTCATCGAACAGATCATGTTTACTGATCTCACCGTAGTGAACGAAATCCCGCATGATATGCTGGCCCCGTCGATGGACTTGGAGGGATTTGTCTGGTATCGCCAGGATCAGATCGTCGACATGGCCAACAACCCGAATGCGATCGACTGGAAGATCGGTGTGATGCCCAAGGGGTTTGCGCTCAAGCTCTATCATCAGCGCAAGCCGGAAAAGGCGGGCGAGAACATGCTAGAGCATTTGGTGATTACCGACGGCTTGGCCTCGATCTCGGTTTTTATCGAGCCTACGCCAGATGGAGTCAAGCCGGAAACCAAGACCTTTCAGATGGGGGCCTTGAATGTGCACACCACCTTCAAGGGCGAATATCAAGTGACCGTGCTCGGTGATGTGCCATCAGTGACGGTGCAGAAAATCGCACAATCCGTAACCAGAGTGAGCAGGAAATGATTGAAGAAGTGGCGCGCGTCGTTGCGGTTGAAGGGGATTTCGCCTGGGTCGAAACCGAGCGCAAGTCCACCTGTGGAAATTGTGCGGCAAACAAAGGCTGCGGCACGGCGGTGTTGAGCGAGACGATAGGAAAGCGGGTCGCCAGGATGAAGGCCTTGAATGAGGCAAAGGCTCGCGTGGGCGCGCGGGTTTTGGTCGGTATCGACGAGCAGGCCTTGGTCAGGGGATCGCTCGCCGTTTATGCCGTGCCGCTGTTGTCCATGCTGGGCGCCGCTATCTTGATGGATATCTTGGTAGGCGCGGAGGCCATGGTTATACTGGGCGGGATGCTGGGGCTGGCGGGCGGATTTCTCTGGCTCAAGTATTTTGCCGAGCGCATCAGTAAGAATGCGCACTATCAGGCGGTCATATTGCGGGAAATCGCGCAAGATCAATCGACAATTATCCTGCATTCGATGCAGTCTTAACCATTCGGGAGTTTTTATGCGGATGCAAAGCAAAATGAGTCCCTTGCGGGGCCGGTCATGGTTTTTTGTCTTGGCGTTGTTGTTAGGATTGCAGCACGTGGCCGCCGCCCGGGTGATGCTGCCGGATTTTTCCGAGCTGGTCGACAATTACGGCACGGCCATCGTCAATATCAGCACCACCCAGAAGATACAGCATCCCAAAATACAGTCACCTTATAACACCCCGCCGGAAATTCCTGAAGGACCTTTCGGTGATTTGTTCCGCCATTTCTTCGATGACGAGAAGAAGTTCCGCGAGTTCGAGGAATTCGATTCCAAGTCGCTGGGCTCGGGATTCATCATTTCCGCCGAAGGTTACGTATTGACCAATCACCACGTGATTAAGGACGCCAAGGAAGTCATCGTTCGGCTCTCCGACCGGCGCGAACTGGTGGCCGAAGTCATCGGCTCCGATGAAAAGAGCGATATCGCGCTGCTCAAGGTCGAGGCCAAGGACCTCCCGGTGGTGAAAATGGAGCGCAAGACCCCGGTGAAGGTCGGCGAATGGGTCTTGGCCATCGGTTCGCCCTTCGGCTTCGAGCAGACCGTGACCGCGGGCATCGTCAGCGCCACCGGACGCAGTTTGCCGCGCGAGAATTACGTGCCTTTCATTCAGACCGATGTCGCGATCAATCCGGGCAATTCGGGGGGACCGCTGTTTGACATGGACGGCAACGTCATTGGCATCAATTCACAGATCTACAGTCGCACCGGCGGTTTCATGGGCTTGTCATTCGCTATTCCGATCGACGTGGCGCTGTCGGTCGTTGAGCAGGTCAAGAACAAGGGATATGTCTCGCGCGGCTGGTTGGGCGTGCTGATTCAGGAAGTGACCCGCGAGTTGGCGGAGTCGATGTCCCTGGCCAAACCCGAAGGGGCCCTGGTGTCACGCGTGTTGCCCAGCAGTCCGGCCGAAAAGGCTGGATTGAAGGTCGGCGATGTGATCCTTGAATTCAACGGCAAGCCGGTGACGGACTCGGCCAGCCTGCCCCCGCTCGTCGGCATGACAGCGGTCGGGGCCAAGGTGAAGGTCAAGCTGATTCGTGACGGCAAACCGATGTCGGTCGACATCAAGATCGGTGAACTGCCCGGTGACGATGAATTGCGGTTATCCGCCGCCGGCGAGCAGGGCGAGCGGCTCGGCGACCGCATCGGTTTGCGCGTGACGGCCCTGGATGAGGAGCAACGCGAGCGTTTCGGGATCGAAAAAAACGGCGTGTTGGTGGCCGAGGTCCTGGAGGGGGCGGCCAAGAAGGCGGGTGTGCGCCGCGGCGATGTGATCCTGATGCTGAATAATACGGACGTGAAGGATATCGATCAGTTCGCTGATTTGGTTAAGAAACTGCCTGCCAACAAGAGTATCCGGGTGCTGCTCCAGCGCGGTAGCGGGCCGGTGTTCCTGGCGCTGAAGATTACGGACGAGAAATAAACTTGATGCAGCTGACGCTGTATGGGCATGGGTATTGCCATCTCTGCCATGAGATGCTGGAGGCGCTCTCCCCATTGCAGCGTCAGTACCGGTTCGAAGTGGAGTGGGTCGATATCGACGGATGCGCGGAGTTGGAGGCCAGGTTTGGCGAACGAGTGCCGGTGTTGACCGCGGGCGACGAGGAGATCTGCCACCACCGTCTCGATGCTGGCGCGGTACTGCGACGTTTTAACCTGTCTGGAAAAGCATTATAATCAGCGCCGGTCCCAAGGTGGAGACCGGGGTTGGTAGCTTAAAGGCGCCAAAGTGCGCCTTTTTTGTTGAGCGCGGTCTTCATTCCCATGTTTTAGAGTGCTAACGAGTGTCTAAGCAAGAGTTTATTCGAAATTTCTCGATCATCGCCCATATCGACCACGGCAAATCCACCTTGGCCGACAGATTCATTCAACTCTGTGGCGGGTTGGAAGCGCGCGAAATGGCCGAGCAGGTGCTCGATTCCATGGATTTGGAGCGTGAGCGCGGCATCACGATCAAGGCGCAGAGTGTGACCTTGAACTTCAAGAGCAAGGACGGGAACGTCTATCAGCTCAATTTCATCGACACCCCGGGGCATGTGGATTTTTCCTATGAGGTCTCCCGCTCGCTCGCCGCCTGCGAGGGTGCGTTGCTGGTGGTGGATGCCGCCCAGGGAGTTGAGGCGCAAAGTGTTGCCAACTGTTATACGGCCATCGAGCAGGGGCTGGAGGTCGTGCCGGTGCTCAACAAGATCGATCTGCCGTCGGCCGATCCCGAGCGCGTGATCAAGGAGATCGAGGACATCATCGGAATCGAGGCGCAGGACGCCCTGCGCGTGAGCGCCAAGACCGGCTTGGGGGTCGAAGATCTGCTGGAACGGCTGATTCAACGCATCCCCGCGCCCGCGGGAAATTCCGAGGCGCCGTTGCAGGCGCTGATCATCGATTCGTGGTTCGATAACTATCTCGGCGTGGTCTCGCTGGTGCGGGTCAAGCAAGGGGTGATGAAGAGCGGGCAGAAGATCAAGATCATGTCCAATGGACGGGTGCACACCGCCGACAAGGTCGGCGTGTTTACGCCAAAGCGCAAGGAAACAAAGGAGTTGCGCACCGGCGAGGTGGGTTACATGATTGCCAGCATCAAGGAGATCGACGGCGCGCCCGTGGGCGATACCGTGACCGATGCCGTGCGGCCTGCGACCACGCCGTTGCCAGGATTTCAGCAGATCAAGCCGCGCGTGTTCGCGGGATTGTTTCCGGTCAATTCGGAAGATTATGAGGATCTGCGCGAGGCGTTGGCCAAGCTGCGCCTCAACGATTCGGCGCTGTTCTATGAGCCGGAGACCTCCACCGCGCTAGGTTTTGGCTTTCGCTGCGGGTTCCTGGGGATGCTGCACATGGAGATCATCCAGGAGCGGCTGGAGCGCGAATATGATCTCGACCTGATCACCACCGCCCCGACCGTCGTCTACGAGGTGATGGACTCCAAGGGGGCCGTGATGATGATCGACAACCCCTCCAAGCTGCCCGAGCCCAATTACATCGCCGAGATCCGCGAGCCGATCATCACCGCCAACATCATGTTGCCGCAGGAATACGTCGGCAATGTGATCACCCTGTGCGTCGAGAAGCGTGGCGTGCAGCGGAACATCCATTACAGCGGCAATCAGGTGACCTTGACCTACGAGCTGCCGATGGCCGAAGTGGTGCTGGATTTCTTCGACCGCTTGAAGTCGGTCAGCCGCGGTTATGCCTCGATGGATTACAGTTTCAACCGGTTCGAGGCGGCCAACATGGTCAAGCTGGATGTGCTTATCAACGGCGACAAGGTCGATGCGTTGGCGATCATCGTGCATCGGGAGCAGGCGCAATATCGCGGCCGCGATCTGGTCGAAAGGCTCAAGGATTTGATTCCGCGCCAGATGTTCGAGGTGGCGATACAGGCGGCGATCGGTACACACGTCATCGCGCGTTCCACCGTCAAGGCGCTGCGCAAGAACGTGACGGCGAAATGTTACGGCGGCGATGTCTCGCGCAAGCGCAAGCTGTTGGAAAAGCAGAAGGCGGGTAAAAAACGCATGAAACAGGTCGGTTCGGTCGAGATTCCACAAGAGGCGTTCCTGGCGGTCCTGGATGTGGGGAAGGGCAATAAATAAATGAATATCGATTTTGAATTGGTCATGGTAGTGGCGCTGCTGGTGTGCGCGGCGCTGACGTTGCTGGATGTCTATTTACTCCGCCCGAAACGCCTGCGGGCGCAGGCCGCATTGCGCAATGGTCCAGGCCCGGACGATGAGCGAGTCCAGGCGGCCGGACGCGAGCCGGTGCTGATCGAATACGCGCGGGCATTCTGGCCGGTGCTGTTGATCGTCCTGGTGCTGCGTTCCTTCCTGATCGAACCGTTTCGCATCCCGTCCGGCTCGATGATGCCGACCCTGCTGGTCGGTGATTTCATCATGGTGAATAAATATTCCTACGGACTGCGTTTGCCGGTGCTCCATACCAAGGTGCTCGACATCGGCGCGCCGGAGCGCGGCGATGTGGTGGTGTTCCGGTATCCGAAGGAACCGTCCATCGATTACATCAAGCGCGTGGTAGGCGTGCCGGGGGATGTCATCGGCTATTATGATAAACAGCTCTATATCAACGGAAAACCTTTAACTCGCACCGAGGCTGGCCGATATGAAGGGGTGGGGGCCGGGGTGACCATGAGCGGCAATGAACTGTATCAGGAAGATCTGGGTGCGATGGCGCATCAAATCATGATTGATTCGCGCAAACCTTCGCAGAGCGGGGAAATCACGGTTCCACCCGGGCATTATTTCGTGATGGGCGATAATCGCGACAACAGTAATGACAGTCGTTTCTGGGGCATGGTGCCGGAGGCGAATCTGGTGGGCAAGGCCTTCATGATCTGGATGAACTGGGATGATGGGGTCGCGTTCTCGCGCATCGGGAACATCATTGAATAACACAACAATAGGAGTGTTCAGACGGTGAAGCACAATATGCGGAAACAGACAGGGATCACCATGATCGGCATGGTGGTATTGCTAGGCATTCTGGCCGTGATAGTGCTGATTGCGCTCAAGCTGACGCCGATCTACATAGACTCGTACAAGATCGATGCCGTGATGAAGGATGTCGTCAATGAAAAAACGGAAGACGGTTCGCGGCTGAGCAAGGAAGAGATCAAGAAGAGACTGGAGCGGCGCTTCGATATCGAGGATGTGACATCGGTGACCGCGAAGGAGTTCAACATCAATGCCGAAAAAGGCGGTGCTTCCGTTTCGGTGCAATACGAAGTGCGCAAGCCAGTAGCGTTTAATATCGACGTGGTGGTGCGCTTCGACAAAAAGGCCGAGGCCGGCAATTGATGCAGCGCCAACCGGACGGCTTGTCGCGTAAACTGGGTTATCGCTTCAAAGACACAAACCTTCTCACCGCCGCACTGACGCACCGCAGCGCCGGGGGGCTCAATAATGAGCGCCTAGAGTTCCTCGGCGATGCGATCCTAAACTTTCTCATCGCCGAATATCTCTACACGCGCTTTCCCCAGTACAATGAGGGACAGTTGAGCCGGCTGCGCGCGAGCCTGGTCAACGGGGATACCCTGGCGCAGCTGGCGCGCAAGCTGGAGCTGGGTGAATATCTGATCCTGGGGCCGGGCGAGTTGAAAAGCGGCGGGTTCAGCCGTGACTCCATCCTGGCCGATGCGCTGGAGGCGGTGTTCGGCGCCGTCTATCTCGATGGCGGCATGACCCCGGCCAAGGAGATCATTATGACGGTATTTGCCGGGGTATTGGCGCATTTGTCGCCGGATCAGGTGCTCAAGGATGCGAAGACGCGGCTCCAGGAATACTTGCAGGGACGCCGTCTGCCGCTGCCGGAATACGAGCTGGTGTCGGTGGCGGGCGAGTCGCACGACCAGCATTTCGTCATCAAATGCCGGGTCAGTGGCGCCGAGCGCGAGGAATTCATTGGTGAAGGTTCCAGCCGCCGCAAGGCCGAACAAATGGCGGCTGAAGAGGTATTGAAGTTTTTAGGCGTATGAGTGTGGAAGAAGAGAAAGATTTTCGTTGTGGCTTCGTGGCGATCGTGGGACGTCCCAATGTCGGTAAATCGACCCTGTTGAATCAGGCGCTGGGACAGAAGATCAGCATCACCGCGCGCAAGCCGCAGACCACTCGGCACCGCATCCGGGGCATCAAGACCACCGAGGATGCGCAGATCATCTATGTGGACACGCCGGGCATCCATCTGCACGGCAAGCGGGCGATGAACCGCTATCTCAACCGCACCGCCTCCGGCAGCATCGAAGATGTGGATGCCGTGATCTTCGTCGTCGAGGGCGGCAAGTGGACCGAGGAAGACCAGGCGGTATTTGAGCGGGTGACCCAGTCGGATCGCCCCATCGTGCTGGTCATCAACAAGATCGACCAAATCAAGGATAAGGCGCAGCTACTGCCTTTGATCGAGAAATTCGAAAAAATGCATGCGTTCGCCGCCATCGTACCGTTATCCGCGCGCACCGGTAAAAGCGTTGAAAATCTGGAGCAGGAGATCAAGAAGCTGCTCCCGCTTTCACCCCCCTTGTATCCTGAGGAGCAGATCACCGACCGCAGCGAACGGTTCCTCGCCGCGGAGATCATCCGTGAGAAATTGATCCGCAATCTGGGCGATGAGATCCCCTATGCCTTGACGGTGGAGATCGAGAAGTTCGCCGATGAGGATGGCATGCTGCATATCTGCGGCTTGATCTGGGTGGAGCGGCCGGGTCAGAAGGTCATCGTGATCGGTAAAGACGGCGAAAAACTCAAGTTGGTGGGTCAGGAGGCGCGCAAGGATATGAACCGGCTGTTCGATCGCAAGGTCCATCTGCAACTGTGGGTGAAGGTGAAGGAAGGCTGGTCCGACGACGAGCGGGCGCTGCGCAGCCTCGGCTACAGCGATGAGCTCTGAGGCGACCCTGCAGCCCGCGTACGTGCTGCATACCCGCGCCTATCGCGAGACGAGCGTCATCGTCGATCTGTTCACCCGGGACTTTGGCCGATTGTCGGCCGTGGCCAAGGGGGTGCGCCGGGCGGGCTCAGCCGAACGCGTCCTACTGCAGCCGTTTCGATCGTTACTGATTTCCTGGCGCGGCCGCGGCACGATGCCGACCTTGCGTGCCGTCGAGGCCAACGGCCAGCCCTGGCCACTGACCGGCGCCGCTCTGGCCAGCGCCTTCTATTTTAATGAGTTGCTGGTGCGGTTGGTGCCTGGCTTCGATCCGCACCCCGATTTGTATGCAGCTTATGACCAGGCCTTGGCTGGATTGGCCGAGGCGTCTGTGCTATCGAGCAGCGAGCTGCCGGCGCTCGAAATTCATTTGCGGCGTTTCGAAAAGCGCCTGCTGGAGGACCTGGGCTACGGGTTGATCCTGGATCACGAGGGGTCTAGCGGCGCGGGGCTGGAGGATGAGGCTTGCTACGCCTATCATCTGGAGCAGGGCCCGGTGGCGCAACCCGAGCATAGCCACCCGCCGGGCGTGCTCATGCACGGGGACACCTTCAAGGCCTTGCAGGCAGAGGCCTTTTCATCCGTGCGCCAGCTCCAGGAGGCCAAACAGTTGATGCGGCTGGTGATCAACGCCCATCTCGGCGGCAAGCCGCTGTATAGTCGTGAACTGATGAAAAAAGTTCTCTGAAATCCAGGGGGTGAACAGGTGAGGAGCGTGTGGTGAGCAATTACAAGCCAATCTTGCTGGGCGTGAACATCGATCACGTGGCGACGCTGCGCCAGGCGCGCGGCACGCGTTATCCCGATCCGATCCAGGCCGCCATCGATTCCGAGCAGGCCGGTGCCGACGCCATTACCTTGCATCTGCGCGAAGACCGCCGCCATATCCAGGAGCGCGACGTGGAGATGCTGCGGGATATCCTGCTGACGCGCATGAATCTGGAGATGGCTGTCACCGACGAGATGCTGGCCATCGCCGAACGCATCCGGCCGCAGGAGTGTTGCTTGGTGCCGGAGCGGCGCGAGGAGCTGACCACCGAGGGCGGCCTGGATGTGGCCGGCCAAAAGGGCCGGATCCGGGAGGCCTGCACGCATCTGGCCGCCGCCGGGGTGCGGGTGTCGCTGTTCGTCGACGCCGACCGGACCCAGATCGAAGCGGCCAAGGAAGTGGGCGCCCCGGTCATCGAGATTCACACCGGTCATTTTGCCGATGCCCAGTCCCCCGCAGCGCAGGTCGCGGAGTTGGAGCGCATCCGGGATGCGGCGCGTTTTGGCGACTCGCTCGGTCTGCACGTCAATGCCGGACATGGCTTGAACTACCAGAATGTGGCGGTCATCGCCGCCATCCCGCAGCTGTGCGAATTGAATATCGGACACGCCATTGTCGCGCGCGCGCTGTTCACCGGACTGCAAGAGGCGGTGCGGGAGATGAAGCGGCTGATGGTGGAGGCGCGCCGGTGATCTTCGGCATCGGGACCGATATCGTCAGCGTCGGTCGCATCGCCGAGGGCTTGCAGCGGCACGGCCAGCGCTATGCGCAGCGCATCCTGGGCGAGCAGGAATGGGTGGAATTCCAGGCCACGCAACAGCCGGCCCACTTTCTGGCCAAGCGCTTCGCCGCGAAAGAGGCCTTCGTCAAGGCGCTGGGCACCGGGTTTCGCGACGGCATCAGCCTGCGCGAGATCCAGGTGATGCATAATCCGCACGGCCGCCCCGGCCTGCTCTGCAGCGGCGAAGCGCAGCGTAAACTCCTGGAGTTCGGGGTCGGCGACAGTCATCTGAGTCTCGCGGATGAGAAGGAATTTGCGATCGCGTTCGTGACTTTACTCAAGCAGCAGAACGGCTTATAGAAGAATCAAAAGCACACCGGTAACTAATTTGAAACGGGTGTTGTAAGTGCCCGGGCTTTTTTGTAGAATACGCTCCACCTGATGCGGGGTGGAGCAGTCTGGTAGCTCGTCGGGCTCATAACCCGAAGGTCATAGGTTCGAATCCTATCCCCGCTACCAAGTTTCGATCTAGAAAACCCCGTCAGGGGTTTTTTGTTACCCGAGATCCTGGGGAGACGTGCAAAATAGCCGGTTTTGGCTATACTTGCGCGTCGTAGAGATAAGAAGAAGTGGGCCTAGGGCCCATTTTTTGTTTGTAAGGCAGGCATGATGCGGCAGGCATCCGGAAAGATATATGAATTGCTCGAGCCGGTGGTCACCGGCCTCGGCTATGAGCTGGTCGGGATCGAGCACATCTCGCAAGGGCGTCATTCGCTGCTTCGCATCTATATCGATGTCGAGAGCGGCGTGACGGTCGATGACTGCGAGAAGGTCAGTCATCAGGTCAGCGGCGTGTTGGATGTCGAGGACCTCATCAAAGGAGCCTACCATCTGGAGGTCTCCTCGCCGGGCTTGGACCGTCCGCTGTTCCACGCCGAACATTTCGCCCGCTTTGCCGGCCATAAAGTAAAAGTGCAACTGCGCAGCCCGATCAATGGCCGGCGCAAATTCTCCGGTGAAATACGCAGTGTCGGCGCTGGAGCGGTGCGGATCGAGGCTGAAGAAGGTGAAATCAGCCTGCCGTTGGATGCGATTGAAAAAGCTAATTTGATCCCTGAATTTTAAGTGCTGGATGTTGGAGACAAAAAAGATGAGTAAAGAGATATTGATGGTGGTAGACGCGGTTTCGAATGAAAAAGGCGTTGCGCCAGGGATTATCTTCGAAGCTATCGAGTCCGCATTGGCGACGGCAACCAAGAAGCGCTTTGACGACGATGTGGATGTGCAAGTCGCCATCGATCGCAATACTGGCGCCTATTCGACGGTGCGCCGCTGGGAGGTCGTTTCCGAAGAGGACGACATTGAATTCCCGGAGCGCCAGATCGCTCTGGAGCAGGCGCGCGCCAGCCATCCCAACATTCAGCCGGGCGAATTCATTGATGAGCCGATGGAATCGGTAGAGTTCGGCCGCATCGGCGCGCAAACCGCCAAGCAGGTGATCGTGCAGAAGGTGCGCGAAGCCGAGCGTGCCCGCGTGGTCGATCAGTACAAACACCGCATTGGCGAGTTGATCACCGGCGTCGTCAAGCGCGTGGACAAGAACGGCGTGATCATGGACCTGGGCAACGGCGTCGAGGCCTATATCAGCCGTGACAACATGATCCCGCGCGAGGCTATGCGTTCAGGCGATCGCATCCGCGGCTACCTGTATGATGTCAGGGCGGAAAGCCGCGGCCCGCTGCTGCAAGTCAGCCGCACACATCCCAATCTGCTGATCGAGCTGTTCAAGCTGGAAGTGCCGGAAGTGGGCGAAGGCATGATCGAGATCATCAGCGCCGCGCGCGATCCCGGCTCACGGGCCAAGATCGCGGTCAAGACCAATGATGCGCGCATCGATCCGGTCGGCGCCTGCGTGGGCATGCGCGGCTCGCGCGTGCAATCGGTATCCAACGAACTCGGCGGCGAGCGCGTGGACATCATTCTGTGGAACGAAAATCCGGCGCAATTTATTATCAATGCGATGTCACCGGCCGAGGTCCAATCCATCGTCATGGACGAAGAATCGCACAGCATGGACATCGCCGTGGTCGACGATCAGCTCGCGCAGGCGATCGGGCGCAACGGTCAGAACGTCAATCTGGCCAGCGAGCTGACCGGCTGGGAACTCAATGTCATGAGCGAGTCGCAAGCCCAGAAGAAGAGCGAAGAGGAGAGCCAGCAGGCGATCAATTTGTTCAAGGCGCAATTGGACGTGGACGAGGAAGTGGCCGCGATCCTGGTTCGGGAAGGCTTCAGCACGATCGAGGAAATCGCCTATGTGCCAAATTCCGAAATGCTGGATATCGATGAATTCGACGATGAAATCGTCGATGAGCTGCGCAACCGCGCCCGCGATGTGCTGGTGACGCAGGCCATCGAAGAGGAAGAAAAGCATGGGGAACCGGCGCAGGATCTGCTGGAAATGGAAGGCATGGACTCGGCCTTGGCTCATACGCTGGCGCAGCGCGGAATCTGCACGATGGAAGATCTCGCCGAGCTTTCGATCGATGATCTCATAGATATTGAAGGTATCGACGAGGCGCGCGCCGGTGCCTTGATTATGGCGGCGCGCGCTCCGTGGTTTGCAGACGAGCAACAATAAAAGGCTCGAGAGGTAGGATTATGTCAAGCGTTACGGTTAAACAGTTTGCTGAAACAGTTGGGGTTCCGGTCGAACGACTGATCTCCCAGCTTGCCGCCGCGGGATTGCAGGCGGATGCGCCTGATGCGGTGATTACCGACGATGAAAAAATGGAACTGCTCAAGTATCTGCGCGGTGACCAAGGCAAAGAAGACGCATCGCTTGAAACGCCGAAGAAAATCACTCTGAAGCGCAAGACCGTCAGTGAACTGAAGCAAAAGACCCAGGCCGGAAAGTCGAAGACGGTCAGTGTCGAGGTGCGTAAAAAGCGCACCTACATCAAACGCTCGGTGATCGTCGAAGAGGAAAGCGCCAAGCTCGAGGCCGAGCGCCTCAAGCGTGAAGAGGAAGATGCGGTTCTGCGCGCACAGGAAGAGGCGCGACGTAGGGCCGAGGAAGAATCGCGTGCCGCCGAAGAAGCCCGGCGTACCGAGGAAGAGGCGCGCCGCAAGGCGGAGGAAGAGGCGAAAAAAGCGCCAGAAAAGTCGGTCGAAGCCCGTCGCACCGCCGCGGAGCCGCCCAAGCCCGAGGGAGAGTCCGCAGACAAAGGTCGTGGCAAACGCGGTGGCAAGGAGCGCGAACGTGAGACACGCGAGGAACCCAAATTCGGGCGCAAGGAACTGCATATCTCCGACGACAAATTCGCCCGGCACCGGAAGAAGGGCAAGAAGGCCGGCGAGAAGGAGGCCGTTACCGCCAAGCGTCACGGGTTTGAAATGCCCACGGCGCCGATGGTGCGCGAGGTAAATCTCCCGGAATCCATCACGGTGGCCGAACTCGCCCAGAAGATGGCGGTGAAGGCAGTGGATGTAATCAAGACCATGATGCAGATGGGATCGATGGTGACCATCAATCAGGTGCTCGATCAGGAAACCGCCGGCATCGTGGTGCAAGAGATGGGGCATGTGCCGAAACTGCTCCGCGAGAGTGCCATCGAAGAGGATATGACCGCGGTGATCGACAGCGCGGCGGTTGCGGTGACGCGTCCGCCGGTGGTGACCATCATGGGCCATGTCGATCACGGCAAGACCTCGCTGCTCGATTTCATCCGCACCACGCGGGTGGCCATGGGCGAGGCCGGCGGGATCACCCAGCATATTGGTGCGTATCACGTCGATACCGAGCGCGGCACGGTCACGTTCCTCGATACCCCGGGTCACGAGGCCTTCACGGCGATGCGTGCGCGTGGGGCCAAGGTTACCGATATCGTCATCCTGGTGGTGGCGGCCGACGATGGCGTCATGCCGCAAACCAAGGAGGCGATACAGCACGCCCGTGCCGGCGAGGTGCCGATCATCGTGGCGATCAACAAGATCGATAAGCCGGATGCCAGTCCCGATCGTGTGATGCACGAATTGGTCGCCGAGGGCGTCATCCCCGAGGAGTGGGGCGGCGATACCATGTTCGTGCAGGTATCGGCCAAGACTGGGCAAGGCATTGATTCCTTGCTGGAGGCGATACTGCTGCAGGCCGAGGTGTTGGAGTTGACGGCGGTCAAGGAAGGCCCGGCCAAGGGCGTGGTGATCGAGTCACGTCTGGACAAGGGCCGTGGCCCCGTGGCCACGCTGCTGATTCAGTCGGGCACCTTGTCAAAGGGCGATATCGTGCTCGCCGGCCTGGAATACGGCCGTGTGCGCATGATGCTCAATGAAGCGGCCCATCCCGTGGAGGCCGCGGGTCCGTCGATGCCGGTGGAGGTATTGGGATTGTCCGGAACCCCGCGCGCGGGTGATGAGGCCGTGGTGGTGCTCAATGAGCGCAAGGCCCGTGAAGTCGCCTTGTTCCGTCAGGGCAAGTTCCGCGATGTCAAACTGGCGCGTCAGCAGGCGGCCAAGCTCGAGAACATGTTCAGCCAGATGACCGACGGCGAGGTCAGAACGCTGCCGCTGGTCATCAAGGCCGATGTGCAGGGTTCGGCCGAAGCGCTGGCGGATTCCTTGCTCAAGCTTTCCACCAATGAAGTGCGCGTGAAGATCGTGTCCAATGGCGTCGGCGGCATCAACGAAAGTGATGTCAACCTGGCGTTGGCTTCCAACGCGGTCATCGTCGGCTTCAACGTGCGCGCCGATTCCTCCGCCAAGCGTTTGGCGGAAGAAGAGGATGTCGATCTGCGCTACTACAGCGTCATCTATGATGTGATCGATGAAGTGAAGTCGGCGATGAGCGGCATGCTGGCGCCCGAGTTCAAGGAAGAGATCATCGGTCTGGCCCAGGTGCGCGATGTGTTCCGCTCGCCGAAGTTCGGCGCCGTGGCGGGCTGCATGGTCATCGACGGTGTGGTCAAGCGCAACAATCCGATCCGCGTGCTGCGTGATAATGTCGTGATCTATGAAGGCGAGTTGGAGTCGCTGCGCCGGTTCAAGGATGACGTCTCCGAGGTCAAGAACGGCATGGAGTGCGGTATCGGCGTGAAGAACTACAATGACGTGAAGGTCGGCGACCAGATCGAAGTGTATGAACGAACCCAGGTGCAGCGTACGATCTAAGACTATGCCAGGACATCGTGGATATAACCGGATCGATCGCATTGCCGATCAAATGCAGCGCGAGCTCGCCGAGCTGATCGCCTATCAGCTCAAGGACCCGCGCTTAGGCATGGTGACGATCACCGGCGTGGAGGTCAGTCGCGAGCTGGATCACGCCAAGGTTTTCGTCACCCTGATGAGCGGTGACGATGGCGCCAAGCAGCAGGCCGTGGCGATCCTCAACAAGGCCGCCGGTTTCTTGCGCAAGGAGCTCGGGCGCAACATGCGCCTGCGCACCATTCCGCAACTGCATTTCTTCTATGATGCATCGCTCGATCAGGGCGTGCGGATCTCTGCGTTGATCGATGCGGCCGTCGCCAAGGACAAGAAAACTCAATCCACGGATGATGCCGAGGATTGATCCGGGTGCGTCGCAAAAAACACGGCCGCAACATTAGCGGCATACTTTTGTTGGATAAACCGATTGGTATCACCTCCAACGCCGCCTTGCAAAAGGTCAAGGGACTCTATCGCGCCGAAAAGGCCGGACACACCGGCAGCTTGGATCCATTGGCGACGGGCATGTTGCCGATCTGCCTCGGCGAGGCCACCAAGGTCTCCGCCTTTCTCCTCGATGCCGACAAGCAGTACCTGGCCCACTGTAAGCTGGGGGTGACCACCACCACCGGCGATAGCGAGGGGGAGGTGGTGGCGCAAGCCCCGGTCGGCGAGATATCCGAAGACCGCTTGCAGCAGGTGATCGCCTCCTTCATCGGCGCGATCGAACAGGTTCCGCCGATGCATTCAGCGCTCAAGCGCGACGGCGTTCCGCTCTACAAGCTCGCCCATCAGGGGATCGAGATCGAGCGCGCGCCGCGCGCGGTGGTGATCCATGCCCTGTCGGCACGGCGCCTGGAGGAGACGGTCTTGGAGCTTTCGGTGCATTGTTCGAAAGGCACCTACATCCGCACCTTGGCCGAGGATATCGGCAAGGCCTTGGGTTGTGGCGCGCACCTGATCGGGCTGCGCCGCGACTGGGTGGGCGGCTTCGCGCAGCGGCCGATGTACACCGTGGATGAGCTGCAGGAGACGGCGGCGCAAGGCTTGGAGGCGCTGGATGAACTCTTGCTGCCGATGGACACGCCGCTGAGCCCGATGCCGAAGGTGGATCTGACCGAAGACGCCGCTTACTACCTCAGTCGGGGACAATTCGTCTTCATCCCACAAGCCCCAGCGGCCGGCCTGGTCAGGCTGTATGCGGCGGGAAATCGATTCGTGGGTATCGGCGAGGTGCGCGATGATGGTAAAATCGCGCCCCGAAGGCTAGTCAATATCCAGTAATTCAATGTAAAATACCGCCTTTTATATTTATGGGACCATTCAGGAGTAACCCAAATGACAATGACCGCTCAAGACAGACAGAAAATCATCAATGACTTCAAGCGTGGCGAAAGAGACACCGGTTCACCCGAAGTGCAGGTTGCGCTGCTGACCGCGCGCATCGAGGACCTCTCGGGCCACTTCAAGGCTCACAGCAAGGATCACCATTCACGTCAGGGCCTGCTGCGTCTGGTCAATCAGCGCCGCAAGCTGCTGGAGTACATCAAGAACAGCGATTTGGCACGCTATCGCGAACTCGTCAGCCGCTTGGGTCTGCGCAAGTAAGCCTGTTCTGAACTCATTTTTAAGGAAACCGACGTGACAACAGCGATAACAAAGACATTCCAGTACGGTAATCACACAGTGAAATTGGTGGCGGGTGAGATTGCCCGTCAAGCAACCGGCGCGGTAATGGCGAGCATGGGCGATACCACCGTATTGGTCACCGCTGTCGTCAAGAAGGAAGCAGACCCGGGGCGTGACTTCTTTCCGCTCACCGTCAACTATCAAGAGCGCACCTACGCCGCCGGCAAGATCCCGGGCGGATACTTCAAGCGCGA
>CAZKZP010000001.1:126766-128240 GCA_964557295.1 uncultured Chromatiales bacterium
GGCCTTAGTCAGGAACGGTTCGCAACAAGCCGAAGGCCGTCCGACCGAAAAGGAAACGCTGACCTCACGCCTGATCGATCGCCCGATCCGTCCGATGTTTCCCGATGAGTTCACCAACGAAGTTCAAATCGTCGCCACCGTCATGGCGCTCGATCCGCAAATCGATCCGGACATCCCGTCGATGCTGGGCGCCTCCGCTGCGCTGATGCTCACCGGCTGCCCCTTCAATGGTCCGCTGGGTGCCGCGCGCGTGGCTTACAAGGATGGCCGCTATCTGTTGAACCCGACAGCTACGGAGCTGAAGGATTCCGCCCTGGATCTGGTCGTCGCCGGTACTGAAAGCGCCGTCCTGATGGTGGAATCCGAAGCCAAGGAGCTGGCGGAAGATGTCATGCTCGGCGCCGTGGTATACGGGCATGAGCAGATGCAAACCGCGATCCGCGCCATCCGTGAGATGGCCGCCGAGTTCGGCACCACCGCCTGGAATTGGACCGCCCCGGCGAAGGATCTCGAGCTGGCCGACGCCGTCGCGCAAGCCGGCAAGCAAGCCATCGCCGAGGCCTATCAGATCCGCGTGAAACAGGAGCGTTACGAGCGTCTCGGCGCGATCCGTCAACAGATCGTCGACAAGCTCTGCCCTGCCGAGGCGGAAGCCGCGAAGTGGAGCGCGGAAGCCGTGCGCACCGCCGTCGAGTCGCTGGAAAAATCCATCGTGCGCAGCCAGATCCTCGAAGGCAAGCCGCGCATCGACGGCCGCGATACCAAGTCCATTCGCCCGATCTCGGTCAAGACCGGCATCCTGCCGCGCGTGCATGGCTCGGCCCTGTTTACCCGCGGTGAAACCCAGGCCATCGTCACCGTCACCCTGGGCACCGAACGCGATGCGCAAATCATCGACGCCATCGAAGGCGAATACAAAGACACCTTCATGTTCCATTACAACTTCCCGCCGTACTGCGTCGGCGAGACCGGCATGGTCGGCAGCCCCAAGCGCCGCGAGATCGGCCATGGCCGTTTGGCCAAGCGCGGCGTGGCCGCCATCATGCCGGGCACGGATCAGTTCCCGTATGCCGTGCGCACGGTCTCCGAGATCACCGAATCCAACGGCTCCAGCTCCATGGCGAGCGTGTGCGGCAGCAGCCTGGCCCTGATGGACGCCGGCGTGCCGGTCAAGGCCCCGGTGGCGGGTATCGCCATGGGCCTGATCAAGGAACCGAGCGGCTTTGCCGTGTTGAGCGATATCCTGGGTGACGAAGATCACCTGGGTGACATGGATTTCAAGGTCGCCGGTACCGCCAACGGCGTCACCGCGCTGCAAATGGACATCAAGATCGACGGCATCACGAAGGAAATCATGCAAGTGGCCCTGGCGCAAGCCAAGCAAGGCCGCCTGCACATCCTGGGTGAAATGGCCAAGGCGATCACCGCCCCGCGCGCCGATATCTCCGCCTTCGCCCCGCGCATCACCACCATC
>CAZKZP010000001.1:128250-137154 GCA_964557295.1 uncultured Chromatiales bacterium
GAAAAGATCCGCGATGTGATTGGCAAGGGCGGCGCCACCATCCGTGCGATCACCGAGGAAACCGGCACCACCATCGACATCACCGATGACGGCACCGTGAAGATCGCCGCCGTCGACGGCGATGCCGCCGCCGCGGCGAAAAAGCGTATCGAAGAGATCACTGCCGATGTGGAAGTCGGCCAGATCTACGAAGGCAAGGTCGCTAAACTCGCCGACTTCGGCGCCTTCGTCACCATCCTGCCCGGCCGTGACGGCCTGGTGCACATCTCGCAGATCTGCGAAGAGCGTGTCGAGAAGGTCAGCGATAAATTGTCCGAAGGCGACATCGTCAAGGTCAAGGTGCTGGAAGTCGACAAGCAAGGCAAGATCCGCCTGAGCATGAAGGCGGTCAACGCCTAAGCACTGATCGCAGCACGATCGACAAAAAGGGCCGTATGGCCCTTTTTGTTTGCGGCGGGGAACACTAGTTTCTGGACGAATCAGACCTGAATAGTGAACCGCGCCGCCGCCGATAACAGCGGCAACTTCCTGATCTGATAGTTGCGGGGATAGAGCTGCCGCTCTTCCACCGCCGTCACCGCGGCCAAGCCAAGAAACTGGGCAAAGCTCACCAGGGTGCGCAGGGTGTAGCAGGAGCGGACCTGCTCCAACGGCTCGAAGTAGGGTCTGGGCTCCACCTCATCGATCACCGTGGGGAAGGCCCGGATGAAGCGCTCCTCATAAAAGCTGTGCGGTCGCGGCTCATCCCCATAACGATCGAGCAGGTAGAGGCTAAATGCAAACGCCCGCTGGATGAAGTGCAACTCCTCCCCGTAACCGTCGCCATAGGCCCAATTGAATTCCACGACATACGCCCGCAGCAGTCGGGGATAGATCGCCGCCAAGCCGCCATCGGCCAGCAACTTGCGGCAATCGGAGCTGAGGATGAATAGTCCCTTGCGCTTGCGAAGCAACCCCGCCAGCTCCGCCACCACGCGGGTGCAGTGCAACTCGTAGAAATCCTCTTCCTTATTGATGCCGCCGAAGCGGGTGTGGTGCCGATAGCCGTCCTCGCCCCAGAAACCGAGCGCCGCTGCGCGGCAGAACTTCTGAGGCAGATTGCCCTTGGCGGTGGACTTCAGCCCCTGCTCGCCAATGGCGTCGACCAGCAAGTCGAACAGCGTCAGGATCGGCGCGGCGGGGGTGCTCTCCAGTACGCTGGGGAAGGTGAGCAGTGAAGGCGAATCGAATGGAAAATAGAGGAGTTGATACACTTGCTCCGGCGACAGCCCGGAGAAATCATCTAGTGGCGTCTGATTGCGCTGCTGCATCAGTTGCTCGGCAAAGGCCTCGGCTTCCTCGATGGAGGCGAAGTTCTGTCCCGCCAATGCCTTCCGCACCGCATCAGAGAACTCCGCAGCAACCGAGGGTTAAGCCCCCTCGCGTCCCAGGCAACACTTTTTGTACTTCTTGCCGCTGCCGCTGCCGCAGGGGCAGGGATCATTTCGTCCAGTGATCGTCGTAGTATTTCTCAGGCCGCCCCGTGGTTTTTCGCTCAAGTGCCTTGGGATTCAGGATTATTGCGCTAGCATGGTGAACCCGCCGCTGGGCTCGTTATTGATCACAGTGAAGTTGCCACCCGCATAGACTGTGCCGCCTGAGACGGCAAGGGTGTTGATCCGGCCATCCGCGTTCGGTGCCCAAGGGGTCAGCGCTCCTGTGTTGTCGAGGGATGCCAGTCGGTTGCGCACCGTGCCGTTCATTGTGCTGAAGTGGCCACCGACATAGATGGTGTCGCCGGAGACTGCAAGGGCACGGATCGTGTCGTCCGCGCTCGGGGTCCATGCGGTAAGCGTCCCGGTGCTGTCGATCGCAGCAAGGTGGTTGCGCGCCGTGCCGTTGACCGCGGAGAAATCACCGCCCGCATAGATTGTGCCGCCGGAGATGGCGAGGGTGTGAACCTCTCTATCTGCACTCGGCGCCCAGGGGGTCACTGCCCCGGTGCTGTCGATGGCGGCCAAGTGACGGCGTGTTGAACCGTTGAGCGTGGTGAACCAACCCGCCGCATAAATGGTGTCGCCCGAGATGGCGAGGCTGGTGACCTCATCGTCCGCGCTCGGCGACCAGGAGGTGAGGTTTCCGCTGTTGTCGATTGCTGCAAGGGACTCTCGCATCGAGCCGTTGATCGTCGTGAAACAGCCACCCGCATAGATTAGGCCACCCGAAATGGCCAGGGCGCTGACCTCGCGGTCCGCATTTGGCGCCCAGGCAGTGAGCAGCCCGGTGTTATCGATCGCGGCCAGATAATTGCGTGCTGTGCTGTTGATCGCAGTGAAGTCGCCACCCGCGTAGACTATGCCGTTAGAAACGGCGAGGGTGCGAACCGAGTTATCGGCGCTGGGCGCCCAGGAAGTCAGCGCTCCTGTGCTGTCGATCGCGGCAAGACGGCTGCGTGTTATTCCGTTGACCGTGGTAAAGCCGCCGCCCGCATAGACCGTATCACTGGAGATGGCGAGGGCGTTGACCTGAGAATTGACACTCGGCGCCCAGTCAGTCAATGTCCCGTTGCCGTCGATGGCGGCTAAACGACTGCGCGCCGTGTCGTTGATCGCAGTGAAGCGGCCACCCACATAGACTGTGCTCCCGGAAACAGCGAGTGTATAGATCGGGAGATCCGCACTGGGCGCCCAGGAAGTCAGCGCTCCGGCGCTATCCATGGCGGCCATGTGGCCGCGTGCCGCCCCGTTTATCGTCCGGAACAGCCCCCCCGCGTAGACCGTGCCGCCCGAGATGACGAGGGTATTGACCCCGCTATCGGCGGTAGGTGCCCAGGCGGTCAGCGCGCCAGTGTTGTCGATGGCGGCGAGGCGGTAACGTACTGTGCCGTTGATCGTCGTGAAATACCCACCCACATAGACTCTATCGCCGGAGACGGCGAGGGCGTTGACATGGTAATTGGCGCTTGGCGCCCACGCGGTCAGTGTTCCAGTGGCGTCAAGCGCGGCCAGGTGGCTGCGCCCCGTGCCGTTGATTGTCCAGAAATTGCCACCCACATAGACTGTACCGCCGGAGACAGCAATGGTATTGACCGGCAGATCCGCCTTCGGTGCCCAGGCGGTGAGAGTTCCCGTGCTGTCGATCGCGGCGAGCCGGCTGCGCTCGGTGCCGTTGATCATCAAGAAGTCTCCGCCCGCATAGATCGTGCCTTCAGAGACGGCAAGGGTGTTGACTGCGCCAGTCGCGCTAGGTGCCCAGGCAGGATCGAGGCTGCCAGCCGCCAGGATATGCGCTAGGTTGCCGCGAGGCTGACCGCCGACGTGCGTGAAACTGCCTCCGATGTACCAGCCACCGCTGCCGTCAGAAACAACGGCGTAAACAGTGCCAACCACGATTGGAAAGTTCCGGGTGAGGGAAGAGTTGATAGCGCTCAGCGGGACGCCACTGCCCGTAACTGCGCTGATCGACGTGAAGTTTCCGCCGAAGTAGGCGGTGCCGTTGGTATCGGTGGCGAGGGCATATACCGCCCCATTGGTCGATAACGTATTCGGACGTGCTGCCGCGATGGCCGAGGCAATTGTGCCTTCGGCGGCGCGGTTGGCCTTGAGCACGAAGTAGTAGACCGTCCCGTTAGTCAAGTCAGCGACGGTGTGCGGTGAGGTGATCCCTGTGGTCAGTGTGCCGTCGGCGCAGCCGCCGATGCTCTGGAAGTCGCAGTTGCGATCCGTGGAGCGATACAGGTCATAGCTGGTAGCGCCGGTGTCATTCCATGAGATCGTCGCGCTTTTCAAACCCTGTGCGACGTACAGGACCAGTTCATTTGATTTTGTGGTTCCGAAGTTCTCACCGCCTCCGCACCCTGACAACACAGTCAGCAGAACAAGCCCTAATACCCAGATTGTGAGTCTCATTTTCGTTCCCTCTAAAAAGCTTTTACCTGCAGGAATTGTAATGTTACCAGGAAATTGGCTGAAACAAAGTGACCGCATTGAGTCGGCCCCTGTTTTCCTGATTCCCCGACAGGGGGCATCACCTCAGATCGTGATTCTCTCGATGCCTATCCCATCGCAGCGCTTTTCAGTCCCGTTTCAGCCTCGCCTTTTATGCTGTTTTTGAACAAGGGCAAAGATTCACTGAAACATCGAAGCGGCAAATACCTCCGGATTTTCAGATTGGTTTCAGTCTCGCCCTGTAAGGTGGTAGGTAACGATAGGGTAAAGGGTGAACGTCATGAGCACACAACGTATCAAGGTCTGGGATCCGCTGGTCCGGGTGTTTCACTGGAGTTTGGCGCTCGGATTCGTGACGGCTTACGTGACGGAAGACGATTATCTGAGTCTGCACGTGGCCGTGGGCTATTTCATCCTCGCGCTGCTGCTGGTACGCATTGTGTGGGGATTCGTCGGCGGCCGCTACGCGCGGTTTGCGGATTTTGTAAAACGGCCGGCGGCGATCGCGGCCTATCTTAAGGATGTCGTAAGTTTCCGCGCCCGCCACTATCTCGGGCACAACCCGGCCGGTGGGGCGATGGTGATCGCGCTCATGGCGAGCGTGATGCTGACGGGGCTGCTGGGGCTGCTGGTCTACGGTACGCAGGAGTTTTCAGGCCCGTTTGCGGGGCTGGCCTCGCAGGTCAGCGATGCCACGGCGCATCGGATCGAAGAGGCGCATGAATGGGTTGCCAACATCACGTTGGTGTTGGTTGGTCTGCATCTGCTGGGTGTCTTGCTGGCGAGTCTGCAACATCGGGAAAACCTGGTGCGCAGCATGTTCACAGGCTACAAGACAGCGGCTGAAATTTCTTATCAAACAGTAGTGAAAGGAGAAGGCGATGAAAAAGCTAAGTCTCATCATGGCGGCATCGTTGATGCTGGGTACTAATGCCGGGATGGCGGCGGTGGTCGATGACATGCTGGTGGAATTCGGCAGCACTGGCAGCGCGAAGGATGGCGCGGAGATGTGGAAGAAGGAATATGTCGATCAGGCCTCGGGTGAAAAGCGCAGCTGTGTGACCTGTCACGGCGCGGATCTGAAGGTCGCCGGCAAGCACGCGACGACAGGAAAGCCGATCGAGCCGCTGGCGCCGAGTGTGAACAAGCAGCGTCTGACCGATCGCAAGGAGATCGAGAAATGGTTCAAGCGCAATTGCAAGTGGACGCTGGGCCGGGAGTGCACGGCGCAGGAAAAGGCGAACTTCTTGGTGTTCATTCGTAGTCAATGAAATCTGTTTAGTGAGGATAATGTCATGAAAAAATTAACTTCTGTGATCTTGGTCGGCATGGTGCTGGGCGCCGGTGGCGCGGTATGGGCGAGCGACTCCGACTCGCCGGGCAAGGGCAATGGCGGCAAGCGCCTGGATGTGGCGCCGGTAAGTCTCGCCAAATACAAGGAAGAGTGCGGCAGTTGCCACTTCGCCTATCAGCCGGGCCTGCTGCCGGCGCGCTCCTGGGAGAAGATGATGACGACGCTCGACGATCATTTCGGCGAGAACGCCGAGCTCGATGCCGCGGTTGCCAAGGATCTGACCGCCTACCTGGTCGAGAATGCCGCGGATAAATCCAGTTACAAACGTTCCGCAGGGATCAACAAGTCGATCGCCGCCGGTGAGGCGCCGCTGCGGATTACCGAGACGGCCTACTTCAAACGCAAGCACAGCGAGCTTCCAAAGCGTGCGGTCGAGGATAATCCCAAGGTAAAATCCTTCAGCAAGTGTGAAACTTGCCATGCGAATGCCGATATGGGTTCATATAACGAACATGAAGTGCGGATTCCTGGTTTCGGAAAATGGGAAGATTGATTAGACAAACGCTGCTGGTGATCGCCTTGCTGACCGTGGGTTGGCAAGGCGTCTCACCTGCGCTCGCTGACGATCACGATCAGGCGTATGAATTGCGCAAGTCGGGCAAGATCCTGCCGCTGGAGCAGATCCTCAAGCAGAATCGGGGCGCGATCAAAGGCAAGGTGCTGGAGGTCGAGCTCGAGCGCAATCGCGGGACGTATGTCTATGAGGTCTTGATGCTGGATTCAAAAGGGGAGGTCTGGGAGATCTACTTCGATGCGGCCAGCGGGAAGATGCTCGGCAAGAATCGGGAGGAATAGTCCGAATGCGCGCGTTGATCGTGGAAGATGATTACCGCCTGGCCGAGGAAGTGCAAACGGCGCTGCGCAAGCACGGCTTCGCGGTCGATATGGTCCACAACGGTGTGGACGCGGAGTTCATGGGCGATGAACAGCCCTACGACTTGGTGATTCTGGATCTCGGGCTGCCCAAGCGTCCGGGGCTGGAGGTGCTGGGCAACTGGCGCAAGAAGGGCAACAAGATCCCGGTGCTGATCCTGACCGCGCGCGATGCCTGGAATGAGCGGGTCGATGGCCTGAAGGCCGGGGCTGATGATTATCTCGGCAAACCGTTTCACATGGAAGAATTGCTGGCGCGCATCGATGCCTTGGTGCGCCGCGCCCATGGCGAGGCCAGCGCCGGCTTGAAGGTGGCGGGAGTCACGCTCGACGAAGAGCGTCAGGTGGTGACGGCGCCCGACGGCCAGCAATATGAACTGACCGGCACCGAATATCGCCTGTTGCGTTATTTCATGCTGCATCCGGGCGTGATGCTCTCCAAGTCGCGGCTGACCGAACATGTGTATGAGGGTGATGCCGACCCGGACAGCAATGTGATCGAGGTGTACGTCAAGCGGCTGCGCCAGAAGTTGGGCAAGGAGCTGTTTGAAACGCGGCGCGGGCAAGGGTATGTCTTCGCCGGGGGAACCAAGTGAATTCATTGCAGCAACGGCTGCGGCTGGGGCTTGCCATCAGCCTGGTGCTCTTGATGGGCATCATGTGGTGGGTGGCCAGCGCCAGCTTGGCGCACATCACCGAAAACATCATGCGCACGCGGCTGGAGCACGACGCCGAAACCCTGTTGACGGCCTTGCAGTCGGACGCGAGCGGCGCGGTCACCCTGGACGAAACGCGCATCGGCACCATTTACGCGCGCGCCTTGTCCGGGCATTACTTCCTGGTAGCGTTCGATGATCAGAAGCTGCGCTCGCGCTCGCTCTGGGATCAGGACTTGCCGTTGGAGCCGATGGCCGTCGGCGAGATGCGCCATTGGCACATGGCGGGGCCGTCGGCCGAGCGCCTGCTGGTGTACGGCGCGGGATTTCATCGCTTCAAGAAGAACATCACCATCATGGTGGCCGAGGATGCCACGACGCTGGATCAGTCATTGCGCCGCTTCACGCAGTACTTCGCGCTGGGCAGCGTTCTGATCCTGATCGTGCTGGTGCTGGTGCAAAGCCTCGTGCTCAATCGTTCCTTCCGCTCCCTCACCCGCGTGCGCAGCGAACTCAAACAGTTGGAGACCGGCGAGTTGAGCGTGCTGTCCGAGCAGGTGCCGAGTGAAATCCAGCCGCTGGTCAGCGAGGTCAATCACCTCCTGCAACTGCTCGGCCAGCGCTTGCAGCGCTCGCGCAATGCCATGGGCAATCTGGCGCATTCGCTGAAGCATCCGCTCAATCTCTTGATGCAACTCGCCACGCGCGAAGAGTTGCGCGCCCATCCGCTCATCGTGGCCGAGCTCAAGCAAAACACCGAACAGATACGGCAACTGATGGAGCGCGAGCTGCAACGCGCGCGGGTCGCCGGCGGCGGGCTGCCGGGCCAGCGCTTCAAGGCGGGCGAGGAGCTGCCGGTGCTGATCGACGTGTTGCAGCGGGTCTATCACGACAAGGGCTTGGCGATCACCGCCGAGGTGCCCAAGGATCTGGAATGCCTGGCCGATCGCAACGACATGCTGGAGCTGCTCGGCAATCTGCTGGACAACGCCTGCAAGTGGGCGCGTCACCAGGTGCACTGCTCGCTGGCGGGCGCCTCTGAAATCACCATCTGTGTGGAGGATGACGGGCCGGGCTGCGATGATGCCGTGCTCGACCAACTCACCAAGCGCGGTGTGCGCATCGATGAATCGGTCAGCGGTCACGGCCTCGGCCTGGCCATCGTCAAGGACATCGTCGAGCTGTATGCGGGGACGATCCACTTCGAGGCCTCAAAGACCTTGGGCGGCCTCAAGGTCACGGTCCGGCTCAATCCACTATAGCCATTGGGCTAAATGTGAATTTTTATCACCAGACTTACATCACCCTGGCAACCACGCTACCATATGCCAACTTTTATCCAACAGAAGCAACAACACTATAGCCAACATCAAGGAGCCATCCATGTCGAGATCGACTTCTCTGTTTTTAATCGGTGCGGTGACCGCGGGCATCATGACCTTGTCGGCCTGTACCACCATCAATCCGTACACCCGCGAAGAGCAGACCTCGAAGGCGGTTAAAGGTGCGGCCATCGGCTCGGTGCTGGGCGCGGTGCTGGGGGCGGCGACGGCCGACAAGAAAGACCGCAAGGAGCGCGCGCTCAAGGGCGCGGGCATCGGCGCCTTGAGCGGGGCCGGGGTGGGTTATTACATGGACACCCAGGAAGCGCGGCTCCGGAAGAAGCTCGAAGGCAGCGGCGTCAGCGTGACCCGTGACGGTGACAACATCATCCTCAACATGCCGAGCAACATCACCTTCGAAACCAACAGCTATTCGCTGAAGCCTGAATTCTTCGATGCGCTGGATTCGGTGGCATTGGTGCTGAACGAGTACGAGAAGACCCTGGTCAATGTGGTCGGCCATACCGACAGCACGGGTTCGGATGAATACAATATGACGCTCTCGCGCCATCGCGCCACGACGGTGGCCATGTATCTGCAAAACGCCAAGGTGGCGTCTGAGCGTATGGCGGCGACAGGTTATGGCGAGAAGTACCCGGTCGCCAGCAACGACACCGAGGAAGGCCGCGCCAAGAATCGCCGCGTGGAAATCACGCTGGAGCCGATCGTCGAGAAATAGTCGTTCCATTGAAACGGCCGGGGCGGTTCACGCC
>CAZKZP010000001.1:137164-142425 GCA_964557295.1 uncultured Chromatiales bacterium
CCCGTTCCCGAATCTTCGCAGCACACGCCTCATACGACGGCTGATCATTGAAGTCGATCGTGATCACGTTGGTTTCATCCGTCCCCAATTCCTGATACCCCGCCAATTGTTTTTCCAGCACGGCGAGATCCGCCTCCGAGGCGTCTGAGCCGGCGTGTTGCCGCGCGCGGATGTTCGCCATCAAGGTTTCCTCATCCGCCGCGAAATGCAGGATCACCCGGGGGAGATTCATCGCCTGGGCCAGCGCGCCGAATTGGTCGCGCTGCGCGCGTTTCAAGAAGGTGGCGTCGACGACCACCGAATAACCGCTGGCGAGGATGGCGCGCGCCGTGTCCGCCAGGTGCTGGTAGGTGCGCGCGCTGGCATCGCGCGTGTAGATCCCGCCTTCGATCGCAGAACGGCTTGGCTGCTGGGCCGTGAGGCCGAACAGCCGTTTGCGCTCGATGTCCGAACGGATGTGGATGGCCGGGAGGTGGCTGGCCAAGGGCTGCGCATAGGTGCTCTTGCCGGAGCCGGAGAGGCCGTGGGTGATGATCAGCACGGGGCGGGCGGCCTGCGTGTACCGCGCCGCGAGCGCGAGGTAGTCGGCAAACTCGGCGGCGGCCGTCTGCGCCTCCCGCGATGCGGCCTGGCCCTGGCGGATCTTGCTCACCTTGGCGCGCACCATGGCGCGATAACACAGATACAGCGGCAGCAGCGCCAGCCCGCGATAATCTCCGGTGTGTTGCAGATAGCCGTTGAGGAAGCGATACGCCCACTGTTCATGGCCACGGTGTTGCAGATCCATGATGAAAAACGCGATCTCGCTGATCACATCGATCCAGTACAGGTTGGGATTGAACTCGATGCAGTCGAACAGACGAATCTGGTCATTCAGCAACAGCATATTGCCCAGGTGCATGTCGCCGTGGCATTCGCGCACGAGGCCTGCGGCGTGGCGCTGGGTGAGCAAGGCCGCGTTTGCTTGCAGTGATTGTCGTGTCCATTGCTCGATGGCTTCGAGGCGCGCGGCGCTGGCGGCATCCACCCCGAGCGCGATGATCTGGGCGAAGTTCTCCAGCTGGGGCTGCGTGACGGCCGCGAGGGTGCCGTAGGGGCTGGACGCATCGCTGCGGGCGATGCGCGCGTGAAACTCGGCCATGGCGGCGGCGAAGGCATCGAGATGCCGATCGCTCAGCGCGCGCCGCGCGATCACCGCCTCCAGCATCTGTTCCTGCGGAAACTGCTTCATGCGCACCGCGTACTCGATCGGCTGGCCGGGCCCGCCGATCGTGATGGATCGATCCGCGCAGATCGCCACTACATCCAGATACAGCTCGGGCGCCAGGCGCCGGTTGAGGCGGATCTCCTCGTGGCAAAAATGCTTGCGCCGCTCCAGGGTGCTGAAATCGAGGAAACCGAGGTTCAGCGGCTTCTTGATCTTGTAGGCATAGTCACCGGTGAGGAGCACCCACGAGATGTGCGTTTCCCGCAGCGCGATCGCGCGCACCGGATGCGGGTAGGCCGCGGGATGCAACAGCGCGGCGATGTAGGCGGGGTGATCGGTCATTTTCCTTGTGAGTGCTTATGAAATGGGATTGAATACCGACTATCACTAAGACGATCGGTAGTAAAGCCTCATTCAGCGGGCGGCTAGACGGTCAGCCCGCAAGGCGCGGCGGTGCCGGCATAGTCAATCTATGTCAAACCGTCGCAACGCGGCGGATGGCCGTCTAGCCGTCCGCCCGAAGGGAGCCACCCCAATGTTGCAGCCCAGCGTTGCAGTGCTTGACAAGGGCTTGCCATTGCCTGCGCACTGCGCCTTGTTCCGCAACATTGGGGTGGCTCTGAATGAGGCTTTACTACCGATCGTCTTAGTCAGGCATACGCCATCTTTGCCCGATTGGCAAACGGAGTCCAGATAAAATCCGGGCCGGAACATCCACAGGGATCTGCCGATGAATTATCAAATCGATCTGTACGAACTGTGTTACGCCCTCTCCGATGCGCTCGATCTGGTCGGGGTGAAGGTCGTCCAGCACGGCAAGCGGGTCGCCTACATGGCGCTGGAATGCGGCAAGGCGCACGGCCTGGATGAGGAGCAGCTCACCTCGGTGTTTCTGGCCGCGGTGCTGCACGACTGCGGCGTGTCTTCCACCGAGATGCACTGGCAGATCATCTCGAAGCTGGAATGGGAAGGGGAGCAGGACCACTGCCGGGTGGGGCACGAGCTACTCGGCACCTTCGCGCCGTTCCGGCCCCTGGCCGAGATCATCCTCCTGCACCACACCCCATGGCTGGGCTTGGATCGCAAGCCGGTCAGCGAAGAAACCAAGCTGATCGCCAATCTCATCCATCTGGTCGACCGGATCGATGTGTTGATCTTCCAGCATCGTGATCGCGATGTGTTGCTGGCCCGGCGCGATATCGTGCAGGCGCTGCAAGAGATGCGCGGGGTGCATTTCGCCCCGCCGCTGGTCGATGCCTTCATCGACGCGGCCCGCCCCGAGTCCTTCTGGCTGACGCTGGAACCCAAGCACCTGGAGCGCTATCTGCACGAGCAGCTGCGCAAGACCAAGCCCGAGTTGATCGACTTCGAGCAACTCAAGACCATCGCGCGGATCTTCGCCCGTGTGGTGGATGCCAAGAGCCGTTTTACCGCCGAGCATTCCACCGGGGTATCGCAGCTGGCGCGCTTCCTCGCCGAGCGCTGGGGACTGCCGTTTCGCGATTGCGAGTTGATCGAGATCGCCGGGCTGCTGCACGACCTGGGCAAGCTGCGGGTGCCGGACGAGATCCTCGACAAGCCCGCGCGGCTCGATGAGGCGGAATTCGCCAAGGTCGAACGCCACACCTTCGAGACCTACCAGATCCTCAAGCGCATCAGCACCTTCGACGAGGTGGCCGTCTGGGCGAGCTTCCATCACGAGAACCTCACTGGGCAGGGTTATCCGTTCCGGCGCAAGGCCGAGGAGATCCCGATCCAGGCGCGCATCGTGGCGGTGGCCGATGTGTTTCAGGCCCTGGCGCAGGACCGGCCCTATCGCGCCTCGTTGCCGGTGCCGCAGATCATGGAGATCCTGGATAAGATGGTCGGCAGCGGCAAACTCGATGCGGCCGTGGTGGAACTGGCGCGCGAGCACGCCGAGCAATGCTTTGAAATCGCCCTTCACCCTGCGGCGGCGGCCGTCCCCGCGCAAACCGTGATAAAGTAATGGGCGAAATGTGACGATAACGTCGCAAAATCAACCAATTATTCGGTAAACTTCAGTTTGAGCAATCACTTGAGACCCGTGTCGTGAACGTGTACGTCGTCGATACCTTGATGAACGAGGCCCGCCGCATCGCCGCGGAGTACCGCAAGGCGACCGGCAAGCCGCTGAGCATCAGTAGCGAGATCGCCGAGTACGATGCCGCGCGCCTGCTCGATCTCGAATTGAACAAGCCGCAGGAAGGTGGCTACGACGCCATCGGGCGCGGCGCGCGCGCGGGCAAGCGCATTCAGATCAAGGGGCGCGCCATCTTCGATGAAGGCAAGGCCGGGGCGCGCATCGGCCAGCTCAAGCTGGAGAAGGACTGGGACAGCGTGGTGCTGGTGATCATGGATGAGCAGTATGAGCCGATCGAGCTTTTCGAGGCGCAGCGCCAAGCGATCATGGAGGCCATCGCCGTGGCCAAGTCGTCCAATCGCAATAAACGCGGGGCGATGTCGGTGGCCAAGTTCAAGGCCATCGGCCAGCGGGTGTGGGCGCGCGAACAGGGTGAGAAAGACGCCGGGATTTGTGATAATCACGCCTTGCCCGGCGATTGATCGACTGCTGGAAAAAACGGCCTAAGTCAGCGACATTCATTCCAGATAGTTTTTCTGCGGGGAAGGGCGCCAAGGCTAATCTGTGTCACACCCGGACCGAGAAGAATCCCGACCGATGGAAAGCTGTGCCGAACTCCTGGGCCATGACGGCCCGTTTTCACGTCTGTTGCCAGGCTTCGCGCCGCGCGCCCAGCAGCAGGAGATGGCCGAGGCCGTCGAGCGCGCCATCGCCGAGCGCGACGTGCTGGTCGCCGAGGCGGGGACGGGGACCGGCAAGACCTTCGCCTACCTGCTGCCCGCGCTGCTCTCTGGCGAGAAGGTGATCATCTCCACCGGGACCAAGAATCTGCAGGATCAACTGTATTTCCGCGATCTGCCCCTGGTGCGCAAGGCCGTCTCAGCCCCGGTCAAGGTCGCGCTGCTGAAGGGGCGCGCCAATTATCTCTGCACCTACCGCATGCAGCGCAGCGAGGAGAATCCACGCTTTCGCCGTCTGAATCTGTTCGCCTCGCTGGAGGAGGTGCGCGCCTGGTCCAGGGAGACCCGGTTCGGTGATATCGCCGAGCTGAGCGGGATCGCCGAGGACGCGCCGATCTGGCCCTTCGTCACCTCCACCGGCGAGAACTGCCTGGGGCAGGAGTGTCCGGACATCGGGATTTGTCACGTGATGAAGGCGCGCCGCCTGGCGCAGGAGGCGGACGTGGTGGTGATCAATCACCACCTGTTTTTCGCCGATCTGGCGCTGCGCGAGGACGGGGTGGCCGAGCTGCTGCCCGCGGCCAATGCCGTGATCTTCGACGAGGCCCATCAGCTGCCGGAGGTGGCCTCGAACTTCTTCGGCAGCGCGGTGAGCACCGGGCAGATGCTGGAGCTGGCCAGCGATATTCTGGTGGCCCAGGCCAAGGAGGCGGCGGACATGCCGCAACTCACGGAGCGCGTGGCCGATCTCGAACGCGAACTCTACGCCCTGCGCCAGTCGATCGACACCCCGGAGTCGCGCCTGAGCTGGAGTGACCTGGAAAAGTATCCGCGCGCGGAGAAAACTCTGATCACCTTGCGCCGCGCCTTCGAGCTGCTGCTCGCGGATCTGGAGCTGGCCGCCCCGCGCGGCAAGATGCTGGACAAGTGCCATCAGCGCGGGCGGGAAATGTTCGAGCGGTTTCAATACTTGACCGCGGGCACGCCGGCCGAGGTGATCCACTGGATCGGCGTCTTCGCGCGCAGCCTGGTGATCCATCACACGCCAATGGATATCGCCGAGATCTTTCAGTCGCACATGCGCGCCACGCCGGGGGCGTGGATCTTCACCTCCGCCACCTTGTCGGTCGGCGGCAGTTTCGAGCACTTCTGCGGCGCGCTGGGGATCGAGCAGGGGGAGCGGCGCATCTGGGACAGCCCGTTCGATTACCGGCGCCAGGCCATGCTGTATCTGCCCAACGACCTGCCCGAGCCCGCCAGTCTCGACTACACC
>CAZKZP010000001.1:142435-155823 GCA_964557295.1 uncultured Chromatiales bacterium
TGCGGCGCTGCCGGTGCTCCAGGCCAGCGCGGGGCGGGCCTTCATCCTGTTCACCAGCCATCGTGCGCTGCAAGAGGCCGCCCGGCGCCTGGAGCAGGAGCAATTGCCGTACCCGCTGCTGGTGCAGGGGAGCATGCCGCGCTCGCAGCTGCTGGCCCGCTTCCGCGAGCTGGGCAATGCGATCCTGCTCGGCACCAGCAGCTTCTGGGAAGGGGTGGATGTGCGCGGCGAGGCCCTGTCGTGCGTGATCATCGACAAGCTGCCCTTTGCCTCGCCCGGCGATCCGGTGGTGCGCGCGCGCATCGAGGCGATCCGCGCGCGCGGCGGCAATCCGTTCCGCGACTATCAACTGCCGCAGGCGGTGATCGCCCTCAAGCAGGGCGTGGGACGCCTGATCCGCGATGTCGGTGATTACGGCGTGCTGATGGTGTGCGATCCCCGGCTGTGGGAGAAGTCCTACGGCAAGGTGTTTTTGAACAGCTTGCCGCGCATGACCCAGACCCGTGATCTCGCCCGGGTGCAGGCGTTTTTCCGCCATTATTCGAACCCATCCGCGGCGACAGCGAATTAGTCGCCGTTTGGGTGGTCCATAGAGGAGTGTGTGTTGAAGATCTTGGCAATCGATACCTCAACCGAGGTGTGTTCCGTCGCATTGAACCTCGATGGTGCGATACATGAAGAGTTCACGCACGAACCGCGCAAACACTCGGACCTGGTGCTGGTGATGACCGACCGGCTGCTCAGCGCGGCTGGCCTGAAGGTGACCGATCTCGATGCCATCGCCTTTGGTCGTGGGCCGGGGGGATTCACCGGCCTGCGTATCGCCGCCGGGGTGGTGCAGGGGCTGGCCTTCGGAGCGGATCTGCCCGTGGTCCCGATCTCGACCCTGGCCGCGCATGCGCAAGGGATACACCGGCAATATGGCGCCGAGCGCGTGTTGGTCGCCAATGACGCCGGGATGCAGGAGGTCTACTGGGGGGGCTTTCAGTGGGACGGCCAGAGCATGGTCGGTGTGGGGTCCGAGGCCGTCGGGCGAGCGGAGAAGGTCAGCGTGCCGCCGACCTCCCTGCCCTGGGTTGGCGCCGGCACCGGCTGGCGGCGTTATCGCCAGGCGCTGGAGGCGCGGATCGGCGCTGGCCTGAGCCAGTGTTATGCCGATACCTTCCCTAGGGCCTATGACATTGCCGTGATGGCCGAGGCGCCGCTGCGCGCCGGGCAAGGCGTGAGTCCGGAACATGCGATCCCAGTGTATGTGCGGGATAATGTCGTCTAATCTTGTGAGTCGGTCGAAGAATTTTTGCTAGAGAAGGTGATTGAATTGAAGTCATTGCGAAATTCCATCTGCGCGCGTGCACTCATCATGGGATTGGGCGTGGCGCTGTTGGCCAGTTGCGGCAGTGCCCCCAAGCATCGTTCCGATGCGGCCAAATTCGCGCCGCCGATGAAAGACCTCGAGGTGCAGAGCCTGGTCTCTAACACCATCGACCAGGACGTGCCCGATCTTTCCAAGAAGAATCTGACCCGGCTGATCCTGAAACGGATGGACTTCCGTAAGGCGAACATGCAGGAATCCTTTTTCGGCTACACCGAGCTGCATCGCGCCAATCTCTCGCACGTCAATCTGGAAGGCGCCGGCCTGCCCTATGCCGATCTGACCTACGCCAACCTGCGCTCGGCGGTCCTGCGCGAGGCCTCATTGCGTCATGCCGACCTGACTGGCGCGGACCTTACCGGCGCAGACCTCACCGGCGCAGACCTCACCGGCGCCAAGCTGGAGCGGGCCATCATCACTGGCACGCAATTCCAGGGCACCATCCTCAATCGCGCCGATCTGACCGGCGCCCTGATCAAGCAAGTGGCCTTCGAGGATGTGGCGATGGTGGAGACCAATCTCTCCAAGGCCGTATTCCAAGAGGTGGTGTTCAGTGGTGTCAGGATGGAGAAGACACGTTTCGATTCCGCGGATCTGCGCGGGGCGAAACTCTCCGGCGTGAAGCTCGACGGCGTCAGCATGACCGGGGCAGACATGCGCGGCATGGATTTGGTGCGCGTCAAACTCAGCGGCGCCGATTTGTCCGGGGCGGATATGAGTGGCGTCCAGCTCGACCGCGCCGTCCTGATCGAAGCCAAACTGGTGAATACGAAGTTGCGCAAGGCCAGCCTGACGGTCGCCAATTTCGAGGCTGCGGATCTGCGCGGGGCCAATCTTTTCGCCGTCGATGCGAGCCAAGCCGTGTTTTCCTACGCCAAGATGAAAGACGCCATATGCAGCGAGGCGAATTTCCACAACGCGAATCTGACCCAAGCCAGTCTGCAGAATGCGGATCTGCGCCGGGTGAACTTCAGCAATGCCACGCTGATGCAGACGGACTTTACCAATGCCAGGCTCGATGACGCTGAAATGCGCGGCAGCGATATGCGCGGTGCGAATGTGGATGGCGCCTCGCTCTCCAGCGCCAAGAATCTCGATACCGTCAACGGCCTGGAAACCATCCGCAACTATCGGATGCGCTGAGACTGTTCATTGATGGATTGATGCGATGAAGATTTCGTCCTCCCTAATCCCGCTCCAGTCCCGCCCTCCGGCGTATCGGCCGGAAGCTGGGCGCGCGGAGCGGGAAAACCGCCAAGTGCCGGGGCAGCCGCCGGAGCCGCGCGATACCTCCCATCATCCGGACCTTGCCGCCGAGCGCCAACGGGCGCGGGAGGGCTCCCTGCATGCGGCGCGTGAGGAGGCGGGCCTCTCCTTCATCGCGCGGCAAGCGCTCGGCGAATATCGTAAGACCTCGTTGGGCGAAGAGCAGGCGCAGTTGCGCGAACTGCTGGGTGTGGATGTGTTTGTCTGAACACGCTTTGATCGCAAGCTAAAGCTTGCGCTTACCCCGGAGCGCCAGCTTGTGGGAGCAAGCTTTAACTTGCGATCAACCATCCAGCACAGCGGCGTTTCGAACCACCTCAGCAGGCATAAAAAAACGGCGGTGCGATGACCGCCGTTTTTTTTTGGGTGCCCGAGCGTTTAGAAACGGAAGCCGAGCTTGCCGCTGAATGTGGCGAAATCGCCGGTCTTGTCGCCTTCGAGGGCGATGTTCATCAGGCCGAAATTCATGTTCAAACCGGCATAGAGCTTGGTCTGCGAGATGCTTTCCTTGCTCAGGCTCGGGCCGCTGGTGACGTTCGGATCGCTGGTGGTGCGCACGGTGCCCACGCCGGCGTAGGGCGTGAACATGGCGAAGCCCTTGGAGATGGTCAGCTCCAGTCCCTTGGTGCTGAAGTCCAGGGTGTCGACCCCGTTCAACGAGCTGAAGGTGCCGCGCACGGCCAGGGCCGGCATCGCCATGCCGCCGTCGAGGATGCTGTAGCGCAGTTCGCCACCGATCAGTTTGATATTGGTGCTGGGGATCGAGGTGATGAAGGCGCCGACATCCAGATTGAAGGGCAGGCCGACATGGGCGTGCAGCTTCGGCACGATGATGCTGCTGGGGGCATCGTTACCGAACGCCTGGTCGAAGACCGCGCTGTCATCGATCTCGGTGCTGCTGACCTCGAGGCCGAGATCGAAGCCGGGCAGGCCGAGCGGTTCGGCCGGCGTAACGGCCTTGTAGCTCAGGGCGGCGGCCAGGTTTTCCGAGACGGCTTTGAATTCGCTTTGTGCCAATCCCGTGACATCCAGATCGGCTGCCAGCGCGGGTTGTGCCACGGCCAGGGCGGCGAGGGGAGCGAGGTAACGCAATTTCATGGGGTTCTCTCCTAGGGAGTTTTTGTGGATTATGGTGGAACCGAATATCTATCGGCCGTTGTTAGCATTCCGTGAGCGACTCCACAATTCGATGATAGCTGTCCAGGCGTTGCCGGGTGATTTCACCGCTCGTCAGCGCGACCCGCAGGGCGCAGCCCGGCTCCTGGCGGTGCTGGCAATTGCGGAATTTGCACTGTGACAAAAAGGGGCGGAATTCGACGAAGCCCTCGGCGACTTGTTCGGCGCTGATGTCCCAGAGGCCGAATTCGCGGATGCCGGGTGAATCGATCAGATCACCGCCAAGATCGAGGTGATACAGCACAGCGGTGGTGGTGGTATGCATTCCCTTCCCGGTGGCCTCGGACAACTCGCCGATCCTGATTTCCTGATGCGGCAACAGCACCTGTACCAGCGAGGATTTACCCACGCCGGAGTGTCCGACGAAGATGCTGGTGCGATCCTTGAGCTGCGCGACCAGTTCATCCAGTCCGTGTTGGGTCACGACGCTGGTATAGATCACGCGATAGCCGATATGTTGATAGAGGGCGAGCTGCGCCTCGGCCTCGGCGTGTTGGGCGGCGCTGAGCAGATCGATCTTGTTGACGATGATCACCGGCGTGATCTTGGTGGCCTCAGCCGCGACCAGATAACGGTCGATCAGTCCAGTGCTCAATTCCGGTTGGGTGGCGCAGACGATCAGGATCTGATCGATGTTGGCGGCGATGGTCTTCACGCGGTTCTTGAAATCCGGGCGACAGAGCACGCTCTTGCGCGGTACCTGCGCCACTACCACGCCGGTCCCATCCGGCGCCGCCTGCCAGATGACGCGATCGCCGCAGACCAGATCGTGCAGGTGTTGTCGGATCTGGCAACGATAGATTTGGCCGCCCGCGTCTTCCACATCCACGGTCTTGCCATAGCGCGAGACCACCTGTCCTTGCTGTTCCTCGCCGAGCTGGCCGAGCTCATCCTCGCTGAGTGCGGCCTGTTTGTCTTGCGCCCGTGCCAGCCGGTCGGCCTGGAGCTTGTCGACGTGACGACGTTGGCGTGTGGTGAGTTTGCGGCGGCTCATGCGCGGGCGGGCGGAGCCAGTTGTTGCAAACGCGCGATGCGCACCGGCGCCGGTGGATGCGAATCGTGAAAGCTGGAATACAGCGGGTCCGGGGTGAGGGTGCTGGCGTTGTCCTTGTAGAGCTTGACCAGCGCGGAGATCAGGTGCGCGGCGGCGCTTTGGTCGGCGGCGAATTCATCGGCCTCGAATTCATGCTTGCGCGAGAGCAGCGCCATGAGTGGGCTCAGAAAGAACGTGAACACTGGGGTGGCGAGCATGAACAGCATCAGCGCGGTGTGCAGCGACGGGGTGGTGATGCCCAGGCCTTCATAGAACCAGTCCTGTTCCATCAGCCAGCCCAGCAGTCCGAGGCCGAGCAAACTGGTCGCCGCCATGATGATCATGCGCTTGAACACATGGCGGTGCTTGAAGTGCCCGAGCTCGTGCGCGAGCACCGCCTCGGTTTCGTCATGGCTGAGCGAGCCGAGCAGGGTGTCGAAAAAGACGATGCGTTTGTTGTTGCCCAGCCCGGTGAAATAGGCGTTGCCGTGGCTGGATCGACGCGAGCCGTCCATTACGAAGATGCCGTTGCTCTTGAAACCGCAGCGGGCCAACAGGGCTTCGATGCGCTGGCGCAAGCCTTCGTCTTCCAGCGGTTTGAACTTGTTGAACAGCGGGGCGATCACCGCCGGGTAGGCCCAGAGCATCAACAACGAGAACCCCATCCACACGATCCAGACGAATAGCCACCACATCGCGCCGGCATTGCCCATCAGCCACAGCACCACGCTGAGCAGCGGCGCGCCGATGCTCAGCGAGAGCAGGACCTGCTTGAATACGTCGCCGAAGAACAGCGCGGGGGTGGAGCGGTTGAAGCCGAAATCCTGTTCGATCTTGAAGGTGCGGTAGATGGAAAACGGCAGCTCGATCAGCATCATGAGCAGACTCACGCTCAGGATGAAGCCCACCCCGGTCCAGATCGGGTCCCAGTCGAGTGCGGTCCAGGCGCGATTCAGCGAATCCAGGCCGCCGCCGAGGGTCCACAGCAGCAACAGCGCGGCGCCATACAGCAGCTCCCTGGCGCCGAGGCGGGTCTTGGCCGTGGTGTAGTCGGCGGCCTTCTGGTGGGCCTCCAGGCTGATCAGCCTGGCGAAGGCCTCCGGCACGCGGGCGCGGTGTTGCTGGATATGGCGGATGTGGCGGCGGTCCAGCCACAGTTGGGTGAGGACGGAGGCGGTCAAAAAAATCAAGAAAACGTAGGTAAATCCGTTCATATATTCCAGGTGGCGCTGATCCGAGGATTTGTGATGGGTCTCGCAGACTAGCCTTTGTTAGAATGGCTGGCAAGAAATTCAAAGTATAAGGAAAAATCACTCATGTCCAAACACGAATTCAATCTCATCTGGATCGACCTGGAGATGACGGGACTCGATCCCGACCGGGACCAGATCATCGAGATCGCCACCATCGTCACCGACAGCCAGTTGAACATCCTGGCCGAAGGGCCGGTGCTGGCCATCCATCAGCCGGAGGCGGTGCTCGATGCCATGGATGACTGGAACAAGAACACGCACGGCAAATCCGGCCTGCTCGGCCGCATCAGGGCCAGCACGCTCTCCATGGCGCAGGCCGAGCAGCAGACCTTGGAGTTTGTCCGGCAATACGTGCCGGAGCGCGCCTCGCCGATCTGCGGCAACTCCATCTGCCAGGACCGCCGTTTTCTCTATCGTCACATGCCCAAGCTCGAGGCCTATTTCCACTACCGCAACTTGGATGTCAGCACGCTCAAGGAGCTGGCGCGCCGCTGGGCGCCGGAGCTCTACAAGGGCTTCAACAAGAAGGGCGCGCACCTGGCGCTGGACGATATCCGCGAGTCCATCGACGAAATGAAATTCTACCGTGAACATTTCATCCGCTTGCCTGAAAGTGCCTAGGAATCCGCGCAGAGTAATTCTCAGGGCGCACTTCGGTTTACAGGCGAGCGTGCGCTTGATGTAGGAGCAGGCTTTAGCTTGCGACCAGGGCAGCGGCTCTATCGCCAGCAGAAGATGGCGATTCACTCAGTCTCATGGCTATTTCAAGCAATCGCAAGCTAAAGCTTGCTCCTACCGGCCACCAGGGCTGCCGGTTGATGGCAAGGATTATTTTTTCCAGCTTTGTTTCAGCATCACCTCGGCGCGCGCGCCGAGGAAGACGTAGATCCCGAGGCCGACCAGCAGGCCCACGGCGGCCAGCATCATCCAGGCGGCCTCCACCAGCAGCTTACCGTCGCCCAGCGCGGATTTGAAGATGAGCAGCAGCGCTTCGATCGAGACCGCGATGAGGATGGCCGCGATGAAGCGCGTGATGGTGCGCCGGGTGGAGCTGTGCCGGAAGATGTCCTTGTGCATCAGCACTTCTTCTTCCAGCGTGGTCTTGCCCAGATCGAAGATCGCCAGCGCCAGGGTCAGATAGATGATGATGCTGAAGGGCGCGTAATGGCCCATCTTGCCGTTGTCGAGCGCGGTGAGCAGTTCGCTGAAGGCTTGATACAGCAGACTGGCCAGCACGCCGAGCAGGCCGAGGACGATGATCAGGTAAATCCCCTTGAAGACGCTCTGAAAGCGCCGCCGCGCGGTGTCGCCCATCAGATATTCGATGGCGTGCATGAGATTGATGTCCAGCACCAGATAGCCGAGGATCGCGCCATCGTTGTCGCGGATGCAGGTGGCGGCGGATAGACAGATGTTGCCGCTGGCGTTGCTGAAGTAGGGCTCGGTGACGATGGTGTGGCGGCTCTCCTTGGCCAGCACGAAATACGGGCGCTGGCTGCGGTCCTTGCCTTTGCCGTCGACGATCTTCACTCGTCCCCCCGTGTTCATCACGTTGCTGCTTTCCTGCGCGCCTTCGGGGTTCAGTGTGAACACCATGTCGATGAAGGGGTAGTGCTTGAGCAGGCTTTGCAGGATCAGCGAGAGTTCCGCGTCGTCGTGCAGCAAGCGCTTGCGCGCGATGCCGGTGACGATGGAGGCGAGCAATTCGCGGATCGAATCGCCGTATTCGTGATAACGCTCGATGGCGCTGAGGTAACTCATCGTGGACATAGCTGTTCCTTTCACTACGGATTCATATGCTCGTTTGCATAAACCATTCCACAGCACGGAAATGCCGGTGAATGCGTGAGCAGACTAGGGGAGGGATGTTGCAGCGCCATGACACGCTGCACTGTTTTTATGCAGCGAACACGCGGCGTGACTGTTATCAGGGCAGCGGGGTTTGGCGATGTTGTGTCAACGCCCAGTGCACATGCTCGCGCACCAGCTCATCGGGGTGGTTTGCCTTCGCCTGCAACGCGGTGATGATCTCGGGGGAGCTGGGCGCGTTGCCCAGGGCGACGGCGATATTGCGCAGCCAGCGGACGTGGCCGATGCGCCGGATCGGCGAGCCTTCGGTGTTGCGCAGGAAGTCCGGCTCGCTCCAGTTGAGCAACTCGATCAATGCGGGCGCATCGAGATGATGGCGCACGCGGTAATCCGGTTCCGCGCTGAGGCGCGCGAAGCGATTCCACGGACAGACCAGCTGGCAGTCGTCGCATCCGTAGATGCGATTGCCGATCGCACGGCGGAACTCCACCGGGATGCTCCCATGCAGCTCGATGGTGAGATAGGAGATGCAGCGGCGCGCATCGAGTTGATAGGGCGCGACGATCGCCTGCGTGGGGCAGACATCGATGCAGGCGCGGCAGGTGCCGCAATGGTTCACCGCGGGCGCGTCGACCGGCAGGGGCAGGTCGGTGTAGATCTCGCCGAGAAAAAACCACGAGCCGTTTTTTTGCTGGATCAGATTGGTGTGCTTGCCGATCCAGCCGAGCCCGGCATTCTGCGCCAGGGCCTTTTCCAGCACCGGCGCGCTGTCGACGAACACGCGGTAGCCGAACGGTCCGATCTGGTCTTCGATCCGCTGTGTGAGCCGTTGCAGGCGCTGGCGCAAGACCTTGTGATAATCGCGCCCCAGCGCGTAGCGCGAAATGAAGCCCAACTGCGGATCGTTCAACACGGCCTCGCTGTCAGTGCACTCGGGCGGCAGATAATCCATGCGCGCCGAGATCACGCGCACGGTGCCGGGCACCAATTCATCCGGACGGCTGCGCTTGCTGCCGTGGCGGGCCATGTACTCCATCTCGCCATGAAAGTGTTTGTCCACCCACTGATCGAGATGCCCTTCATGCTCGGGCAAATGAATATCGGCGATACCGAGCTGTTGCAGGCCGAGTTCCAGCCCCCATTGTTTGATGGCCTCGGCCAGGGCCTGCAACTGTGTTGCGTCCAGAGGTGATGCGTTCGCTTTTGCTTGCATAGGGGGTATCATAACGCCATGCAAAACCTCCCGCATAATCTCTATCGCGCCGCCGATGTCCGCGCTCTCGATCGGCTGACTATCGAGGCCGGCACCCCCGGCATCACGCTCATGGAACGCGCCGGTGCCGCGGCGTTTGCATTGCTGCGCCATCGCTGGCCGCGGGCGCAGCACCTCGCGGTGTTTTGCGGCGGCGGCAACAACGGGGGGGATGGTTTTGTGATCGCGCGGCTGGCCAAGCAACAGGGCATGGCGGTCACGGTGTATCTGCTCGCCGATCCCGCGCGGCTCGCGGGCGAGGCCTTGCAGAGCTATCAAGCGATGCTCTCAGGGCACGTGAAAGTCGAAGCGCGCGTGCCCGCGGACTTGAGCGGCTTTGATCTGGTGATCGACAGTCTGCTCGGCACGGGTTTGAACGAAGACGTGCGCGATCCGTATCGCCAGGCCATCGAGCGGATGAATGCCTCGGCCCTCCCGGTGCTGGCCATCGATATCCCGTCCGGATTGTCGGCCGACACCGGCGCGGTGCTGGGCGCGGCGGTCAAGGCGCAGGCGACCATCACCTTCATCGGACTTAAACCGGGGTTGCTCACGGGCGAGGGTCGAGACTATTGCGGTGAACTGGTCTTCGCCGGGCTGGGCGTGCCGGCCGAGGTGTATGACCAAGTGGCGCCTGCGGCGCAACGCATCGACTATGTCAGCCTCAAGCACCTCCTGCCGCCGCGTTCCCGCAGCGCCCATAAAGGCGCCCACGGTCATGTATTGTTGATCGGCGGAGAGCTTGGCATGAGCGGCGCGATCCGGTTGGCCGGCGAGGCGGCCTTGCGCGGTGGGGCCGGTCTGGTGAGCATCGCCACCCGGCGCGAACACGCGGCGCAGATCAGTGCCGCGCGACCGGAATTGATGTGCCACGGCGTTGAAACCCAGGAAGAGTTCGATGCCTTGCTGGCCCGCGCGACCGTGGTGGCGATCGGCCCGGGGCTGGGGCGCGGTGAGTGGGGCCGGCGCCTGCTGCGTTATGCGTTGGGACTGAAGTTGCCCGTGGTGATCGATGCCGATGGCCTCAATCTCCTGGCGGAACAACCCTGCCGGCGCGAGCACTGGATTCTGACGCCCCATCCCGGCGAGGCGGCGCGCTTGCTGGATGTGGCAACCGCCACGGTTCAGGCTGATCGCTTCGAAGCGGTGCGCGCGCTGCAAGAGCGTTTCGGCGGCGTGGTGGTCTTGAAAGGGGCGGGCAGCCTGATCTGCGATGCGCAACGGCGAATCAGCTTGTGCACCGACGGCAATCCCGGCATGGGCAGCGGTGGCATGGGCGATGTACTCACCGGCGTGATCGCGGCCTTGTTGGCACAAGGCTTTATCGCCGAGGATGCCGCCCGCTTCGGCGTGTGCCTGCATTCGGCGGCGGCCGATCGCGCCGCGCAGGCCGGAGAGCGCGGCCTGATCGCCAGCGATCTGATGCCGCATCTGCGCCGGTTGGTCAACCCATGAAGATCTTCCTGCCAGACGAGGCGGCCACACTCGCCCTCGGCCATGCGCTGGCGCGGGCCTGCCGGCGCGGGGCGGTCGTCTATCTGCACGGCAATCTCGGCGCCGGCAAGACCACCTTGGTGCGCGGCATGTTACGGGCCCTCGGCCATCCGGGTCCGGTGAAGAGCCCCACCTACACCTTGGTCGAATCCTATGTGGTGGAAAGCCGCGCCATCTATCACTTCGATCTCTACCGCCTCGGACATCCCGAAGAGCTGGAGTACATGGGTATCCGGGACTATTTCACAGACCCCGCCGCCGTATGTCTGGTCGAATGGCCGGAGCGGGGCCGGGGCGTATTGCCGCCGCCGGATATCGATCTGCACCTCGATTACGCCCTGCCTAGCCGCATGGCCAGACTGGAGGCGCATGGGGAAGCCGGAGTTGAGATCCTCAAGAATCTGGCGTTTCAGCCGTAGAAGATTTTGCCCTAAGCATCTGTTTGCAAGGGATTTTCAGTCTCGTCTGCCTGGTACGACGTGCTGATGTGCGCATCATCCTGCGCGCCCATGTTAAGGTTATACCAAAGCTCATGGCGTTATCTTGATGTTTTGAAAGGAAAATCGAGGTTGAAAGTTCGGTCTTTCTGTGCAAAATTAATCTTAAACACCACCACATTGAGAAGAAAAATGGCTTTTCGGATACTCACCCTGTTGGGGATGCTGCTTCTCCCCTTCCAGATCTGGGCGGGAACCCAGCTGGAGCGGGTGCGCGCCAGTGCGAATGAGGATGTGGTGCGGCTCGTGCTCGATCTTTCCGCAGAGACCCCCTACAAGATCTTTGCGCTGACCAAGCCCGACCGTCTGGTGATCGATCTGAAAGACACGGTGTTGCGCGGCAAGCTCACTACCAATGACATACCGGTCGGCCCGGTCACCAATCTGCGCACCGGCATCCGCAACGGGTCCGATTTACGGATCGTCATCGAACTGACCCAAAGCCGCAGTTATAAGAATTTCTGGCTTCCCACGGATGCCGAAGAGCGCGCGCACCGCTTGGTGATCGATTTCCCGGGGGTCCGCTTCGGCGAGACCCCGGCGTCGAGCACCACTGCAACCGTATCAGCCCCGGTGATCGAGAATCCCGTCGCCGACAAGGCCCTGCTGCGCGATGTGGTCGTGGTCATCGACGCGGGGCACGGCGGCAAGGATTCCGGCGCGATCGGCAGCCGCGGCACGTATGAAAAAGACGTCGTGCTGGAGGTTTCGCGCAAGCTCGCCAGCCTGATCAACAAAGAGCCGGGGATGCGCGCGGTGTTGACGCGTGACGGGGATTATTTCCTCAAGCTGCGCGAGCGCACCGGCATCGCGCGCCAGCACAAGGCCGATCTGTTTGTTTCGGTGCATGCGGATGCCTTCAAGGACCCCAAGGCGCGGGGCTCGTCGGTCTATGCGTTGTCGGAAAAGGGCGCCAGCAGCGAATTCGCCCGGCTCCTGGCCGCGCGGGAGAACGCCGCGGATCTGATCGAAGGCATCGATATCGACACCTACGACGACAATCTGCGCACCGTGCTGATCGATTTGTCGCAGACCGGGACGATCAAAGAGAGTCTCAACGTCGGGCAGAAGATCCTCGGCCGTGTCGGCCGCTTGGGCGCACTGCACAAATCCCAGGTCGAACAGGCGGGATTCGCCGTGCTGAAGTCCCATGACGTGCCGTCGATCTTGGTTGAACTTGCGTTCATCTCCAATCCCCATGAAGAGCGCAAGCTGCTCGATTCCACCCACCAACTTAAACTGGCCAATGCCATCGTGGACGGTGTGAATGAATATTTCCGCAGCGCGCCGCCGCCCGGAACGCAGCTGGCCATGATTCACAGCAACAAATACGTCATCAAATCCGGCGACACCTTGAGCACGATCGCCCGTCAATATCGCATGAGCATGCGCGACCTGATGGATTTCAACGGCTTGAAGACGGATCAGATTCAGATCGGCCAGGAGCTGAACATCCCCGCGCTCAGGGACAGCTGACCTCGGGGGCGTGCGGGCGTTTCTCGCCGGTGAGATCCTTCGACCGGATGTGCTAGCATGGGGTGTTTTCAATGCCCACGGCACAGATGATGACCTCAGCGAAACTCCCCGCACACATCCATCGGCTCTCCACCCAGGTGGCCAATCAGATCGCCGCCGGCGAGGTGGTGGAGCGGCCGGCCTCGGTGGCCAAGGAACTCCTGGAAAACGCGCTCGATGCCGGCGCCAGCCGCATCGACATCGACATCGAACAGGGCGGTCTCAAATTGATCCGGGTGCGCGACAACGGCTGCGGCATCTATCGCGCGGAAATGCCCCTGGCCTTGAGCCGCCATGCGACCAGCAAAATCAAGGATGCGCGGGACCTCGAAGGCGTGGCCTCGCTCGGCTTTCGCGGCGAGGCCCTGCCGAGCATCAGCTCGGTGGCGCGCCTGACCCTGACATCCCGCACCGCGGACAGCGCCAGCGGCTGGCAACTGCATGGGGATGGCAGCGACGCGCTTGGCGATCCCGCGCCCGCCCCGCACCTGACCGGCACCACCGTGGAAGTGTGCGATCTGTTCTACAACACGCCGGCGCGGCGCAAATTCCTGCGCGCGGAAAAAACCGAATTCGCCCATCTGGAAGAGGTGGTCAAGCGCATCGCCCTGAGCCGCTTCGATGTCACCCTCGCCCTCACGCACAACCACAAGACCGTAAAGGTGTTTCGCGCCGCGGAGGACGCGGCGGCGGAGGAGAAACGCATCGCCGAGGTGTGTGG
>CAZKZP010000001.1:155833-164282 GCA_964557295.1 uncultured Chromatiales bacterium
GTGTGGCGCAGCCTTCATCGAGCAGGCCGTACGGCTCGATTTCGACGCGGCGGGCATGCGGCTGCGGGGTTGGATCGCCCAGCCGGCCTTCTCGCGCAGCCAGGCCGATCTGCAATATTTCTTCGTCAATGGCCGCGTGGTGCGCGACAAACTGGTCACCCACGCGATCCGCCAAGCCTATCAGGACGTGCTGTTCGCCGGTCGCCATCCAGCCTATGTGCTGTATCTGCACATCGATCCGGGGCAGGTCGATGTCAATGTGCATCCGACCAAGCACGAGGTGCGCTTCCGCGAGGGACGGCACGTGCACGACTTTCTGTTCCGCGCGATTCACCAGGCCCTCGCGGATCTGCGCCCCGGCGCGAAACCGGAGGTGGTCTATGAAACGGTCGCGCCGGAGCCGGATCGGGTGATGACCTCGGCTGCGCCTGCCGCGAGCGTGGCCGCCTGGTTCAACCGCAATTCTCAGCGCGCCATGCCCTTGCAGGTGAATGAGCCGCTGGCGGTATATGCCAGCATGCATCCAAATCAACAGGGGCTGGAGACGGCGCCGGCGACTCACAGTGAGGCGCCGGCGAGTGACGACATGCCGCCCCTCGGCTTTGCCCTGGCGCAGTTGCACGGGGTATACGTGCTGGCACAGAATGCGCGCGGCTTGGTGATCGTCGACATGCACGCCGCGCATGAACGCATCACCTACGAGCGCATGAAGACCGCGTTTCATGGCGACGGCCTCAAATCCCAGCCGCTCCTGGTCCCGGTGACCATCGCGGTGAGCGAGCGCGAGGCCGATCTGGTCGATGAACAGCGCGAGTTTTTCGCCGCGCTCGGATTCGAGATCTCGCGCCTGGGACCCGAGGCCGTGCTGGTGCGGCACGTGCCAGCGCTGCTGAAACACGCCAATATCGAGCAACTGGTGCGTGATGTGCTGTCGGATATGGTGGTGCACGGACACAGTCAGCGCGTGGCGCATGAGATCAATGAATTACTGGCCACCATGGCCTGCCATGGAGCCGTGCGCGCCCACCGCCAGTTGAGCCTCCAGGAGATGAACGCCTTGTTGCGGGACATGGAACGCACCGAGCGCAGCGGCCAGTGCAACCACGGGCGGCCGACCTGGACGCAGCTCGCCATGGGCGAACTCGATAAACTCTTTTTGCGCGGTCAGTAGGACCAAGCCGGGGAAACGATGACACCGAGACAGATTCGAATAGTGATTGCGATCGCGATCGTGATCGCGGCGGGCGTGCTGGCGGTCAGTCGCCTGGGCACGCATGTGCACGATGCAACCTTGCATGGCTGGTATGTCGATGCCGGCGGGTATGCCCAGGCGGTGGAAGAGCAGCGGCGTTCCGGCAAGCCGATCGTGGTGTACTTTTATACCCAGTGGTGCGAGTCGTGCAAGACGTTCCGCGAAAGGGTGTTGACGGCAGCGCCGGTCAAAGACTATTTGCGCGATTATCTGACCGTGCACGTCGATCTCGAGGCCGGACCGCGCGAAGCGCAGTTGGGCAGCGATTTCGGTGTGTTCGGATTTCCCGCATTTTATGTCGAGGCGCGCCCTGATCGGGCAGCGGTCAATATCCTGCGCACCACGGAGCTGACGCCGGAAGGCTTTATCAAAATCTGCGACGACGAACGCGCGCGGCAGTCTATTTAGACAGCTGTTCTCTCATCGCGAAGAACCGCGAAATCAGATCCGGATCATCGAAATGCCGTTTCCCGAGGAAGGCGATGGCGTGCGTCCCCTTCTGTCGCATCGCGCCGGGCGAAGGGACACCGAGGGGCCAGAGCAGCCAGCGCTCGGCCCGCTCGGTGCCCGGTACCAGTCCGGTCTCATCGAACATGCTGCGATATCCGCCGGCTGGCAGCGGCAGGGAACGCAGTTCGTCGTAGGCGAGCTGCGTGTAGGTGTGGCCGGTGCGGGTTTGGGCATCGCTGGTCAGGATGCGCTGAATGTAGTGATTGCCCGAGGCGATGCGTAGCACATAGCGCGCGCCATGCGGCAATGTGGGCAATGTTTGCGCGATCAAAGGCGGTTCCGGCGCGTTGTCGATCGCGGTTTGATTGAGTGCGAGCGACTCAGCGGGATAGAAGTGATGATAGCAGCCACAGTTGTGCATGCTGTCGACGAGCAGGGGTGCGCCGTTCTCGCTCAAAGTGACGCGAACGGTGATGCCGTCGAGCCTTCCGCTGTAGATGTCGAAGCGCCCGGTGCTGGGGCGGGAGCGAAACCAGATCGTGTAGTTGAGTTGCAGTAGCGCCGCGCCGTGAAACTGCGTCAAGTCATGATGCCGATAGACCACCGGTTGGCGCGCTTCCACCTGCGCCCGTCCGTTCTCATCCAGCACGATCTTGCCGATCCGGTCGTTGTCGTCGCGCGTGTCCACTACCCAGATGGGCGCATAGTGATCGAATAATCGGTTCAAGTCTTCCGGCGCCGGGAGCGGAATCCCCAAGGGATTATCGCGCATGCGCGCCATGAGGGCGTTGAGTTCGTCTGTACTCAGGAAGGCTGAGTCCGGCGCGTAACGGGAGAATTCCCCCTTCCGCCCTAGCCGATCCAGCGGCTGCGTGAAGGTTTGTAACGTCGCGGCTTGCAGCCGCCGTATCCGCTGTTTGACGATCAGCGAGGTCAGCGGATAGAGGCCGAACACACGCTGCGCATCCCGATAATCATCCGGAATGTCGATCCGCTCGGGCAGTCGCGGCGATTCGCGCAGCACTTGCGCGCTGCATCGCTGGTACTGTGCGAACACGGGTTCCCACTGCGCGGAGTCCAGGTTGCGAAGTTCCGCTGCCCTGGCGTGCAGATCGAGCTGGCGCAGTTGACTCAGCCAATACCGGGCCTGCTCCGGCGTGAGCGTGCGCGGATCATACGTGCTGAAGAAACGATTCGCGCGCAAATGAGGCAGGCCCGGAAGCGCATGCTCCTGCGCATCCTGTTTGCGATGACGGTGGACAGTCTCATCGACGTCATGAAGAAATTGGCGGCATTGCGCGGGGCTGCTGGAAGCTGGCTCTGTTTCCACCGCCGGAAGGCGTACGGGTTGCGGGGCGGCGCAACCGCATAGCAGCAGAACGAAGACTAGCGGGAATACGGCATAGGGCGGCATGGCGGTGCTTTTGAGGGGCTAACGCATCAGTATAGATGCGCGAGCCTGGCGCCGCTAATTCGTGCGGCTGGTGTCGAGAAAATACTGATAGGAATCCATGAAAAAATTGATGCGCATTTCACTGGTCTTGTTGGGGTCGTGCAGGTAAGCGGCGATCATTCTTTGCAGCTTCCAGTACCACCACTCTTTCAGTTCGATCTTGCTCATATCCCTTCTCCTCGCTTCATTTGCCACGATGTTACCCGGGCTGTATTACAGTTTAATGATGGACGAAGGGGGAGGCTGTGATAAAGCTCCCATTCTGCGCGTGCATATTCACTCACGCCGCGTTCAGATTTTCCTGTTTGACGAAAGGGACTTGTGCCTGGTCCGGCGCGAGGTGGCTTCTTCGGCAAAGCCCATGCGCGCACTGGTCGTCGATCCGCGCCCGCGCGATGTTGTCATGGCAGGCGAGCAGGAATAGCCTTCGGATCAATTGTTGAGCCGTAACGAGGCTCTTGCAGGCGATGCATTGCGCGGGCAGCGGCGCGATTTGGCTCGGTGGGATTTTTTCCAGGCGCCATTGGTGCAAGACATAGCCGGTGTCCCCATCGATCAGTGCCAATTGGGGGCTGCCGCTGTCGATCCACATATCCATCACGATCTTCATCCGGGATCTCCTCCGATCAATGTATTATTTACAAATGATAATCATTCTCAATAATATGTCAAGAGGCGGGTATCAGAAATGAAAAAGGCCGGCAAGCGCCGGCCTTTTGGATGTGGCGTGTAGCCGAGATTATTTCTTCAGAGAGATGATGAAGTCGGCCAGCTTGGCGGCTTCTTCGGCAGTAACGCGCTTCTGAGCGGGCATCGGAACATTGCCCCACTTGCCGCGGCTGCCATTGGTGATGCTGGCGACCAAGGTGTCTTTTGCGGCCGCATCGGCTTTGTATTTCTCTGAAACGTCATTCCAGGAGGGACCGACGACCTTCTTGTCAACGGCGTGGCATGCCATGCAACCGCTCTTCTTCGCCAACTCCAGGGCTTCGTCCGCATAGGCTTGCGCGCCGGCCAGCATCATAACCACAGGTACTACAGAAGCTGTCAGAATTTTTTTCATTGCAATGTCCTCATGATTTCACTTGATTCTTCTCCATTTCGCGGGCCTGCTACCGGCCCCGTGCATCCATGTACGATCCCATCGTATTCACGAAGTCATGAATCAAGACTGAATGGATTGTGAAAGAGTGTGCACAGGCACTCGTTTTCAAACTAAAACCCTCTCCCAGCAGGTGCTGGGAGAAAAGTCCGGGAATTATAGTTTTAATTTTGTGTTCAGGCAATGTTCATATTGCGGGGCGGTGCCGAGTACAGCGGCTGCGGTGGATCATAGGCAAGATTGTAGAGCGCGAACTGCCGCCGGCTCCAGCAATTTGGCGTTCTCGATGGCTTTGAGCGGGAAAGGGATTGATCCCGGATTTCCCGTGAGGGGCTGCTACGAAAGTGCAATACGATTGCTAATGGAAAAACTGGGTTGAATTGTAGTACTTTGTTAAAAGTGCAATGACCCTCTTTATGTCCGACTAAACTTCTATATATTAGGGGCTTACGCATTGCGTAAGGAGAAAAAGATGCGCAGAGGAATCTCGCTTGCGTGTTTGCTGATGATCCCGGTCCTAACCGCGTGGGCCGAGGAGATGGAGAAATTCAATGATTGCGCCGATACCGGCCTGAATGTCTGTGAACGGGCGGGTCAGTGTGCCGTCGAGTCGTCTACGTGGTATCAACACGCCCTCATCGACAAGACGGACGCCTATGCGGCGCAGGAATGGAGCGCGTTGTGCGCGCTTAGCCACGCCCGCTTGGCACAGGGTGACTGTGCCCCGTATGGGGCGCAGGATTATGTCACCGCCTACCTGAGCTCAACCTCCAGCGTGTTCATCCCGAAAATCACGGGCACTCTGGCCTGCGGGCGTATGCTCCCGCATTCCAAACCCTGAATCGGCGGTTTCTTGCCGGGTGATGCGCGCACCTCAATCCGCAGAAAAGAAGATGTCCCCGTAATAGGCTGTGACGGCTTGCCCGGAGTTGTCGGTATCGCTCATGAGGGCGATGGCATCGAGATAGCGGATGTCCTCGCCGAAGTGCCGTTTGAAATCTTCCCGCACATTGCGTTTTTCCATGCGCCAGCGCCCTGTTTCATCCCCGGTGCCGCGCACGGCGATCATCCGCGCGTGATCGGTATAGGCGTTGGGCCAGGCGGCGCCCGGTGGTTGCGTGCTGGACCACACATAGTTCAGCGCGCGTGTCTTCCAGAACAACAGCCCGCCCGAGACCACGACGTAAACACGCGCGGGGTAATCATCACCTTGCTTGCTGCGCTCGTTCACGGCTGCCAACGCATGGTCGATCTTCCATGACCAGTTCAGATAAGGTGTCTGCCACAAATCGATCTTGATTTTACGGTAGAGCCCCGAGGCGCTGGCCTGGCTGCGGGCCTGCAACACCCGCTCGGATTCACCGCCAGTGATTTCATACGCGGTGTTTCCCTTGAAGGATTTTTCCTCCCAGGCATTGAGTTGGCCGCTCTTGAAGTCGCTGACCGGGATGCGTGTGGAGTCGGCCGCGTATGTCCAGGCGCCTGCCGTCAGAAGGGCGGCTGACAAGAGGACTGTTTTTACCGTTCTATTCATGAGCCGTTACCGTATTGTATTCGATCGAGTTCTGCCTCAGTGAGCGGCCGGGTCTTGCCCTTGGCAAGCGACCCGAGCTCGACCGGGCCGATGCGGATGCGGATCAGGCGCAGCACCTCGGCGCCGATGGCTTCGAGCATGCGCCGGATCTGGCGATTGAGGCCCTCGTGCAGCGTGATTTCCAGCCAGCAGTTTTTCGTGCCGGCGCGCAGGAGCGTGATCTCGGCGGTGCGTGTGATCACCCCCGGTTCCAGTTCGACGCCAGCCGCAAGCCGGCTGAGTTCATCCTGATTCAATATTCGATCGACTTGGACGTGATAGGTCTTGGGCAAATGATGGTCGGGGTCGAGGATCTGCTGCGCCCAGCGGGTATCGTTGGTAAACAGCAGCAGGCCTTCGCTGGCCATGTCGAGCCGTCCGACGGGAAAGAGCGATTTATCCGCTTCCTGCAAACATGCATAGACGGTTTGCCGGCCTTGCTCGTCGCGCGTGGTGGTGACGAGTCCGCGCGGTTTGTTGAGCGCGAGATAGCGCCGGGGCTGTGTGCTGAGCGGCTGGCCGTCGAGCGTGATTGTGTCGCGGTGCATGTCGAGCCGTTGATCGGGATTGCGGCTGATGCGGCCATTGACGGCGACGCGGCCTGCCTCGATGAGCGCGGCGGCCTGGGTGCGCGAGGCAACGCCGAGTTTGGATAAGGCGCGCGCCAGGCTCACGCCGCGCCGCTCGTTGGCGGCACGGGGGGCAGCAGGCCTTGCGGCGGGACGGCGCATCACGGTTGCGCCTTGCGGATGCCGGTCCAACGGTCCTTGCCATCATGCGCCTGCGCGGCATGTGCGGCGGCGTCTTGCTCGGCCTCGTGCGCATGTGTGCGGCAAGGGCCGAACCAGCCCTTCAGGCGGTGGTCGCTGTGGGTGCAGACGGCGTAATACGATTGCCCGGGCGGACAGCCGGAGGCATCCGGATAATTGCCTTCGCAACCCGGCAGCGCGGGAATCAGCCCGGCGATCATAATCAACGAAAGCGGCTTACCGGTGCGCATGACCGAGTTCTCGCATCATGTGCCGGTGCGGGATGCCGGCATCCATGAAAACATCGCTCGTGACGATGAAGCCGTGGCGTTCGTAAAACGCGATGGCGTGGGTCTGGGCATCGAGCATCACGCGCGGCAAGCCGCGTTGTCGCGCGAGCTCGATGAGTCGTTGCAGCATCGCGCTGCCAACGCCCTGTCCGCGCCAGGCCGGCAACACCGACATGCGGCCGATATGGCCGTCGGCGAGCAGCCGCGCCGTACCGATCGGCTGCGCGCCGCCGCGCGCCAGCACGTGCACGCACGCCTCATCCAATCCGTCCCACTCCAGATCGACGGGCACGCCCTGCTCGCGCAGGAACACCGTTTCGCGGATGAATATCAGCTCCGCCTTGGCCTCGGCCCAGGTGACGGCTGTGATAATGAACGGTGGATCGTTGCTCATGCGCTCTCGTCGGAAAAATAGAGTTTGCCGCGATTGTAAAGCTTGCACAGGAAATCGACGGCCGAGGCTTCGGTGAGCAGCGCTTCGAGCGTCCGCCCGTCAAACTGGTATTGATCGCATAGCCGCGCCGCCAACTCGATCCGTTGCGCGGTGAGCGGGTATTCCTCGCCGTCGATGTACAACCACGCCTCGCAGCTGGTCCCGCGCACGAAGTTGAAGCGGCTGTATTCGCTGCGCCGGAGCGTGGCGCCTTGCTGGAGCTGTTTGAGCCATTGCCGCGGGGTGAGGGTGTGATCGTGCGACAGCAGTTCCGCGCAGCCCTTGGGCTCGGTGATGAAACATCCGAACCAGCGCGCGATCGCGGTGTCATCCAGGGGCAATTCGCGGATGAGGCGCGCGACGCGCGCGATCATCTCAGCGTCGATCTCGCCGCTGTGGCGCGCTTGCTGGAGCCCCTCGGTGGCGAGATAGCGGTGCGGCGGCAGTTTGCCGATTTGATCCTCCAAATAGCTGGCGAGCAATTCGGCCTGGCCGAGGGCGCGATAACCCACCGAGTAGGTGATGCTCTCGCCCAGCGCAATGCCGTAATGCGCCACGCCGGGCGGCAGATACAGCATGTCGCCGGGTTCGAGCACCCAATCGTGCTCGGCCGCAAACGATTGCATGATGCGCAGGTCGATGCCGGGAATGTAGTTGTCTTCCACAATCGGTTGCGTGTTGATGCGCCAGCGCTTTTGGCCCTCGACCTGGAGCAGGAAGACATCGTAGTAATCGTAATGCGGTCCCACGGTGCCCTGATCCGGCGCGTAGCTGATCATCACATCATCGAGCAGGCAACTGGGGATGAAATCGAAATAGCTGATCAGCTCGGCGAGTTCCGGGAGGTGCTTGTTGGCCTCCTGCACCAGCAGGGTCCAGTGGGTCGGCGGGAGGGCGAGAAAATCCTCTTCGCCGAACGGGCCGCGCTTGAGTTGCCAGGGACGCTCGCCGCGCTCTTGCACCAGCCGTGATTCGACGTGTTCCTCGCAGGCCAGCCCCGCCAGTTCGTCGGCGGCGATCAGCGAGGTGAAGCCGGGCAAGGCGCCGCGGATCAACAGGGGTTTTTTCTGCCAGTAGTCTTTCAGGAATTCATCGGGGCGCAGGCCGCCGAGCAGGGTGGGGGGGATGTGCATGGGTCGTTCATCAC
>CAZKZP010000002.1:0-18840 GCA_964557295.1 uncultured Chromatiales bacterium
CTTTTTTTGTCCCCCCATGATTCATGATATGCGGCAAATGCCGCGCCCCCTGTGCGAAATACTACATAATCTTCGGTTTGCGTCTTCATATATATTTGATTTTTAATGATATTTAACTTGGCATGATTCGTGGTTATATTTGTGCGTGTCTAGAGACGAAATCACATTCCCCCCGTGATTTTTATGCTCCAAGGCACATATGATTCTTCTCCTATTTGCATGATCGAGTTTGGCCGAACCTTAGTCTCTAAGGATCGGCCATTTTTTTGTGGCGCGATTCACCAAGGGGTATTTACCACAATCAGCTTGGCGACTTATTCACGCCTGCGCGCCGGGCGCGCGCAATCTGGGTGGATATTGATTTCACAGGTGTGCGCTTGCCAGGTAGAACTCTGTATCCGATTGAAATATATAGAATAAGAATTCTGATTATTTTTTGAGCAGGTGAAAGAAAAGCCAGCGCCGCTCAGCGATTAATGCATCTTCCATCTCATTCATCCACATACTTATCCACAGCTTCTGTGAATAAGGCAGGATTACTAAGGCTGAATAGCCTGTTAAGGGTCACAGTTAAAGTGACTTATGAAATTGAGGCGGCCTGATTTGGCTAGGACGTTGCGAGCAGGCTGCAAATCATCTGCTTGACGGTTTGCGGGTCGAAGGGTTTGTCGCAAATGCCGGAGACGCCGGCTTGCTGCACGGCCGATAGACGGCTGCCACTGTCTTCGCTGGTCACCATCAGGACTGGGATGGCGCGTTGCGAGCTGCGTTCGCGGATATAGCGGGTGAGCGCCTCCCCGTCCATCTCGGGCATATTGTAGTCGGTGATCACGAGGTCGTAATAGTTGGATTCGATCAGTTGCACCGCCTCCTTGCCGTTTTCGGCGGTGGTGATTTGGTTGATGCCGAGATTGGTGAGCACGCGCGTGATGTGCTTGCGCGCCATGGCGCTGTCATCCACCACGAGAACGGCGAGCTGATCGATGTCGATCGCGGCGAGGGCCGCTTCATCCAGCGAGATGTAGTCGATGGTGGCCGAGAGCGCCTGCTTGAGTTCGTGGAGCTCGAAGGGTTTGGGCAGGATGGCGATGATGCCGGCCTGTTTGAGCGGATCGAGCATGGCGAATGAGGTTTCGCTTGAGATCAGCATGAAGGGGATGTCTTGCAGGGCAGGGTCGGCGCGCATGGCGTGCACGAGCTTAACGGCATCCATGTCCGGCAGATACATGCTGCTGATGACCAGATCGGGTTTGTCTGTTTTCATGGCCGACAGCGCGGTTTGGCCGTTCTCCGCGAATCGAGCGTGCTGAATGTTCAGACGCTTGAGCCGTTCACGCAGGATCTTCGCCTGGACACCGGAGGGTTCGATGACCAGGAGCGATAATTCATGGATGCTGATGTTCTCCATCGTCGCAGCCTTATCTCTGCACAGGTTGAGACTAAGGAAATCGGCAGCCGCGATGGATACTTGAAAGGGCGGGATCAGGCAAGGATGCCGTACCTCGCCAACGTGGCCGATCAGGTGCGGATCCCGTAACCCTTGTTGAGCAGGTGCAGGTTGAACAGGAACAGCCCGGCGATGAATGCCAGGATGATCAGGTACGAGGTGAGGATGTTGATGTCCGAGCTGCCGAGGATGCCGTAGCGAAAGCCGTTGATCATGTACAGGATCGGATTGATCAAGGAGAGCTGCTGCCAGAACTCCGGCAGCATCTTGATGGTGTAGAAGATCCCGCCCAGATAGGTGAGCGGGGTGAGCACGAAGGTGGGGATGATGGAGATGTCATCGAAGCTCTTGGCGAAGATGCCGTTGGTGAACCCCGCGAGCGCGAACAGGATCGAGGTGAGCAGCACGATGCTCAGGGTGATGCCGTAGTGCTGGATCGTGAGGTCGCTGAAGTAGAGCGAAACCAAGGTCACCGCCAGGGCGACCACCAGGCCGCGCGCCACGCCGCCGGCAACGAAGCCGAGCAGTATGATGTAGTTGGGCGTGGGCGAGACCAGCATCTCCTCGATGTGGCGCTGGTATTTGGCGCTGAAAAAGGAGGAGACCACGTTGGCGTAGGCGTTGGTGATCACCGTCATCAGGATCAGCCCCGGCACGATGTAATCCATGTAACGGAAGCCGTCCATATCTCCGATCTGCGAGCCGATCAATTGGCCGAAGATGATGAAATACAGTGCGGTGGTGATCACCGGCGGCAGGATGGTCTGGATCCAGATGCGGATGAAGCGCAGGAATTCCTTGATGACGATGGTCTTGAAGGCCTGGTAATACATGGATTCAACCGTGTCCCGCGTTGTCGTGGAGCAGATTCATGAACAGCTGTTCGAGCCGGTTGGATTTGTTGCGCATGCTGATCACCTCGATGCCGTGTTGCGAGAGCGCGGCAAACAGCGGATTGAGGCCGTGGTCCTTGCAGATGTCCACTTCCAGCGTGGTCGGATCGAGCTGGCGCGGTGAGTCCACCGGCAGCGGCGGCAGGGTGTCGAGCGGTCGGGCCAGATCCAGCACGAAGGTCTCCATCTGCAACTTGGCCAGCAGCGCCTTCATGCTGGTGTTTTCCACCAGTTCGCCCTTGTCGATGATGGCGATGTTGCGGCACAGGCTCTCGGCCTCCTCCAGATAGTGCGTGGTGAGGATGATGGTGGTGCCCGCGCGGTTCAGCTCGCGCAGAAACGCCCACATCGAACGGCGGATCTCGATGTCGACGCCCGCAGTGGGCTCATCCAGGATCAGCAGTCGCGGCTCATGCACCAAGGCGCGGGCGATCATCAGGCGGCGCTTCATGCCGCCGGAGAGATTGCGCGCCATGTCAAACCGTTTGTCCCACAGATCGAGTTGCTTCAGGTAACGCTCGGCGCGCGCCAAGGCGAGCTTGCGCGGGATGCCGTAGTAGCCGGCTTGATTGACCAGGATCTCGATCACCGGCTCCCAGATATTGAAATTGAATTCCTGCGGCACCAGGCCGATGCAGGCCTTGGCTTGCGAGAGTTCGCGATCCAGATCATGCCCGAAGACCGTCACCGTGCCGCCGGACTTGTTCACCAGCGAGGTGATGATGCCGATGGTGGTGGATTTTCCCGCGCCGTTGGGCCCGAGCAGGGCGAAGAAATCGCCCTCCTTCACGTCGAGGTCGATCCCCTTGAGGGCGGCCAGGCCGTTGCTGTAGACCTTGCTCAGGTGGCGGAGGCTCAATGCGTTGGGCATATCCATTCGAAGCCGTGGTTGTCAAAAGGCGCTATTTTATCAGACTTGTCCGAACAGGGTGATGAGATGGCGCGGTGAGTGAGCCGCCGCAGAGAATTGATTTCGGTATCGGCGTCACATTACTGACGATTTTTTCTGATACAATCCTCGCTTTATTTCAGCCACTGGCTGACTTTTCAAAAACGGGGGGAGTATGAAATCCAGTCATTCTGGTATTTCAGGGGGATTGGCGTCCGAGCTTTCAACGCCGCGCCAGATTCGCAACGAGATCATTTTCACATGGGCGTGCCTTTGCGCCACCTTCATCGCCATCGCGCTGGTCGCCTGGGAGCAGGCGGATATCCTCGCCGCGGAATTCCGGCAGCAGGCCTGGGGTGATCTGGCGCTGCATGGTCTGTTCCTGCTGATCATCGCCGCGCTGATCTACGGCGGCCTGCTGTATCAGTTCACCCGCCTGGGGTACTTGCGCCGCCGCCGTGCCCTGGAGCCGGCGAGCGAGGAGGAATTGGCGGTCTTTTTCGAAGACGATGCCCCGGCGTTGACCCTCCTCGTGCCGTCCTACAAGGAAGACCGCAAGGTGGTGTTGCAGACGCTTTTGTCAGCTGCTCTCCAGGATTACCCCAAGCGGCGCGTGGTGCTGCTGCTCGACGATCCGCCAAACCCCGTGGCCATGGCCGACCGCCAACAGCTCGCGGCCGCGCGCGCCTTGCCGCGGGGTATCCAGGAGCTCTTTGCTGAGCCACGGGCGGGACTGGCCCAGGCTGAGCGGGACTTCTTGCAGCGCGTGGCCGGGCAGCGGATCGATACGGCGCGCGAGACCGCGCATCTCGCCGCCGCCTGGCGTCTCGCCGCGACCTGGTTTGCCAGCCAAGCGGACCAGCACGCGCTGGAAGACCACACCGATCGCCTGTTCGTCGATCAGATCCTGCGCGCGCGCCGCGATGATTGTCTGCGCCGCGCTGCGGCCGTCACCGGGCAGACCGGGCTCAGTCTCAGCGCCTTGGCGCGGGATTACCGCCGTCTGGCCTGTCTGTTCGATGTCGAGATCCGCAGCTTTGAACGCAAGCGCTATGTGAATCTGTCGCACGAGCCGAACAAGGCGATGAACCTCAACAGCTACATCGGCCTGGTCGGCGGGCATTACCGCGAATGTCATAACGAACAAGGCCGCCTGTTGGTCAGCTGCGCGCCGCACGAGGCGCAGTGGTCGGTTCCCGAAACCGATTACTTCATCACCCTGGATGCCGACAGCCTCCTGCTGCCGGACTACGCCATCCGTCTGATACAAAAGATGGAACAGCCCGAACATGCGCGCACCGCCGTGATGCAGACCCCCTACAGCGCCGTGCCGGGGGCCACCGGCACCCTCGAACGCATCGCCGGGGCGACCACCGATATCCAATACATCATCCATCAGGGCTTCACCCGCTTTAACGCCACCTATTGGGTGGGCGCGAATGCCCTGATCCGCGCCCGTGCCTTGCAGGACATCGTCACGACGAGCACTGAGCGCGGCTATCCGGTGCGCCGTTTCATCCAGGACCGCACCGTGATCGAGGATACCGAGTCCAGCGTCGATCTCGCCTGCCATGGCTGGGGCCTGTACAACTATCCGCAGCGCATGGCCTACAGCGCCACGCCGCCGGACTTCGGCGCGCTGCTCATCCAGCGCCGGCGCTGGGCCAACGGCGGGCTGATCATCCTGCCGAAGCTGCTGCGGTATCTCGCCAAGGCCCCGCTCTCGCGTCTGGCCGAAGGTTTTTTCCGCGTGCACTATCTGGTGTCGATCGCCGCGGTCAACCTCGGGCTGTTGCTGCTGCTGTCGCTGCCGTTTGGTGAGCACATCAACAGTGTGTGGCTGCCGCTCACCGCGCTGCCGTATTTTGTCGCCTACGCGCGCGATTTGAAGTTGTGCGGCTATCGCCTGAGTGATCTGTTGCGCGTCTATGCCTTGAACCTGCTGCTGGTGCCGGTGAATCTGGGTGGGGTGTTCAAATCGCTGGAGCAGGCCGTCACCGGCAAGCAGATTCCGTTTGGCCGCACGCCCAAGGTCAAGGGGCGCACCGCCGCCGGGGCGCTGTATATCCTGGCCGCCTATGCGTTGGGCGCGATGTGGGCCTGCGGCGCGGTCACGACGTATCTGGAGGGCTATTGGACGCTTGCCGCCTTTGCCGCGCTGAATGCCGTCTTCATGGCCTACGCCATCAAGAGCTTCATCGGCGTGGCCGAGAGCCGGGAAGACCTGCGGGCCGCCTGGCAGGCGCGGCGGGTGGCCGCACGCCCGGCGTCTGCGGACAAGCCCGCTCCCGCGATCGTGAAGGTCGCGACGGGAACAGCAGAGGTCTCGGAAGCCGCCTAGCCCGGATGTTTCACCACGGATCGTAGCGAGGGCGCGTAAGGCATTGAAGATTCGGGGCGCACGGAGCTTTTGACGGTGAAGGCATAGTCGACACTATGTCGAACCGGCAAAAGCGAGTACGTCACGTAGGTTCAATGGATTACGCGACCGCAGTAGATTCGTGGTGAAATATCCGGGCTAGTCACCCCTTCACACACACCAGCGGCTCCACGCGCGCGACCATCCGGGCCAGGCCGCTGCGGTCGGCGGCCTGGACCACGGCGCTGACGTCCTTGTACGCCCCAGGGGCCTCTTCGGCCACCCCGCGCAGGCTGGGGCTGCGGATCAGGATGCCGCGTCCGTGCAATTCTTCGATCACCTGATGGCCGTGCCACTGCTTGGTCGCCGCGTGGCGGCTCATGCTGCGGCCGGCGCCGTGGCAGGCGGAGCTGAAGGCGCGCTGTTCGCTCTCGCGCGTGCCGGCGAGGATGTAGGAGGCGGTGCCCATCGAGCCGCCGATCAGCACCGGTTGGCCGACCTGGCGCAGCGGCTCGGGGATGGCGGGGTTGCCCGGCCCGAAGGCGCGGGTGGCGCCTTTGCGATGCACGTACAAGCGGCGCTTGACGCCGTCGATCGCGTGTTCTTCGAGCTTGCAGGTGTTGTGCGAGACATCGTAGAGCATAGCGAGCCGGGCCTCAGGCAGGGCCATGGCGAAGACCTGGCGCGTGAGGTGGGTGAGGATCTGGCGGTTGGCCAGGGCGCAGTTGATGGCCGCGCGCATCGCGCCGAGATAGGCTTGACCGGTCGCGGATGTGAGCGGGGCGCAGGCGAGTTCGCGGTCGGGCAGCTCGATGCCGTGGCGGCCCGCTTCTATTGCCATCTGCTTCAGGAACTCGGTGCCGATTTGGTGGCCGAGACCGCGCGAGCCACAGTGGATGCTCACCACGACATCGCCTTCCGCCAGGCCGTAAACGGCGGCGATGCGCTCGTCGTAGATCCGCGTGACCACCTGCACCTCCAGGTAGTGATTGCCCGAGCCCAGCGTGCCCATCTCCTTGTGCTGGCGCTTCTTGGCCTGATCCGAAACGTGCGCAGGCTCGGCGCCCGTCATGCAGCCGCCCTCCTCGGTGCGTTCCAGGTCGGCCGCCTGCCCATAGCCCCGTTCCAGCGCCCACTGCGCGCCGCCGCGCAGCATGCGGTCCATCTCCGGCATGGACAGCGAGATGCTGCCGGTGCTGCCCAGGCCCGCCGGGATGTGCTGATAGAGGCTGTCAGCGAGGAGCTTCTGCACCGCCATGATGTCGGGTTTCTTCAGGCCGGTGTGCAGGGTGCGCACCCCGCAGGAGATGTCGAAGCCCACGCCGCCGGCGGAGATCACCCCGCCTTGCTCCGGATCGAACGCCGCCACGCCGCCGATGGGAAAGCCATAGCCCCAGTGCGCATCCGGCATGGCGTAGGAGGCCTGCACGATGCCGGGCAGGGTGGCGACGTTGCTGGCCTGGACATAGACCTTCTCGTCCATCGCCTCGATCAGGGCGCGGTCGGCGTAGAGGATCGCCGGCACGCGCATCTTGCCTTGCTGCGGGATCATCCATTGGTAATCGTCGATTTGTTTCAGTCGTGCAATATCCATGGGGGCCTCGTCAGACGTCGATGACGCATTGCGCCAGCCATTGCCGGTCGGCGGTCTGCGTCACACGCAATTCGGTGAAGGTGGCGCCCTTGATCTCGACGGCGGGCTGGTGGCGCGCGATGTCCACCGGCTCGCCCCAGGCGCGGCCGCGCAGCTGCGCGTCCTCGAGGCGGACCTCAAAGCGCGAAAATAAAAACTTGCGTGTGGCCATCTCGTAGATCAGGGCGTTGAGCCAGTCGACCAGCAGGAATTCCGCATCGGGCGCGGCGCATTCGATCTCCACCAGCTCGCGTGGCTGCACCGAGTCGATGTCGGTGATCACGCCGGTCATCGCGGCCGCGGCCTGCTCGAAGGCCCCGGCGAGGGTCGATGCGATCCCGCGCACGCCGATATCGGCCTCGTGCTCGAAATGTTCCCAGTGGTCGGTCATGTCAGCAGTAAGGATAGTAAAGGCCGTGCCTGCACGCTAATCGACATACGGCCCGTACTGGATGATCTCCTGACGATGCGGCAGGCCGTGGGCGAGCATGAAGCGCGTCTCGCGGGTGCCCTTGAATTCCAGCTCGGTGATCTCCTCGAAGAAGGCCGCGCTGCCGGCCGCGAGGCGATGTTCGTTCACGCTCATTTCTCCGCTGACCACATATACCAGGCCGCGATGGCCGCCGGGGAGGGTGGCGATGAAGGACTTGCCCTGGCGCAGGGTGATGTCCTGATAGCGCACCTCGGTTTGCAGCAGCACGGGCGAGCCGCCGTCGACGATGTGGCGCACCAGACCGAAGTCGGTCAGATCCTCCGGGATGTCGGCGGTGTCGGCCTGTTGATAGCTCGGCTCGATGCCCTTGAGCTCCTTGGGCAGATTGATCCACAGCTGGATACCCTCGGTCACACCGCTGCTGCCCGGCATCTCCGAATGCACCAGCCCGCGCCCGGCGGTGAAACGTTGTGCCCCGCCGGAGGTGACCGTCGAGCGATTGCCGAGGTTGTCCGCATGGCTGATCGCACCGCGAAACAGATAGGTGATCGCCTCGAAGCCGCGATGCGGGTGATCGGGAAAGCCATTGCCCGGCTGGATCTGGAAATGGTCGAACAACACGAACGGATCAAAGTTGCGGAAACCGGCCAGCGGCATCAGGCGCTTGACCTGGGCGCCGGCGCCTTCTTCCATCGCAACGGCGGGGCGGATGAGTAGCGGTGTGGTCATGGTAGTATCTCGTTGTCGTAAACACTTTAACTATAGATTAATCGGGTTTGTCCCCCATGCAAAAAGAAGATCACATCGCCCTGGGTTTGATGCATGAATCAAGGGCATGCCCCTGTGGCTCAGGGCTCGACTATGCAGACTGCTGCGGCCGATATCATCGAGGGGACGCGCCGGCGCCGACCACCGAGGCCTTGTTGCGCGCGCGTTATGCGGCCTTTGTGCTCCGGGATGAGGACTACCTGCGCCACAGCTGGCATCCGGATTTTTACCCGAACGAGCCGGTCACCGCCGGGCCGGCCATGCACTGGCAGGGGCTGGAGGTGTTGCATAGGGAGCAAGGTGAGCGCGATGACCACGAAGGCGTGATCGAATATGTGGCAAGGTACTCTGCCCACGGCCAGGCGGGCCAATTGCACGAGCGCGCCCGCTATCGCAAGGAACAAGGTCGCTGGTATTACACCAACGGTGATATGCTGCCGCCGGTCGCCCCGCACAAGACCGGCCGCAATGATCCATGCCCCTGCGGGAGCGGGAAGAAATACAAAAAGTGTTGCGGTCAATAAGATCGACTGCATGATTGAATACTGAGATGAATGTATCCGGAACGAACACACGACGACCATGAGCTCTGACATCCCCTTTGCCGGCCTCGACCCCGAGGTGATCATCAGCGCCGTGGAGAGTGCGGGTTATCTCTGCGACGGGCGGCTGCTCGGGCTCAACAGTTACGAGAATCGCGTCTACCAGGTGGGCATCGAAGAGGCGCAACCCGTGATCGCCAAGTTCTACCGGCCCGGGCGCTGGAGCGATGCGGCGATCCTGGAAGAGCATGCGTTTTCCCTGGAGCTGGCCGCACAGGAGATCCCGGTGGTCGCCCCGCTGCGCGATGAACGCGGCGAGACCTTGCACGCCTATCAAGGCTTTCGTTTCGCATTGTTTCCGCGCCGGGGCGGGCGCTGGCCGGACCTCGATGATCCGGACAAGTTGCGCTGGCTGGGGCGCTTCCTCGGTCGCATCCATGCGGTGGGGGCGGTCCAGCGCTTCAAGCATCGGCCCTCACTCGATATCCAAAGCTTCGGCGAGGAGTCCTACCAGTTTTTGCTGGAGCGTGATTTCCTGCCCGCGTATCTCGTCCCGGCCTACCGCAGCGTGGTCGAGGATCTGCTGCGGCAGGTGCGCGCGGTCTTCGAGGCCGTCGGGCCTTGTTATACCCTGCGCCTGCACGGGGACTGTCATCCCGGTAATATCCTGTGGGGCGAGCACGGGCCGCATTTCGTCGACCTCGACGACAGCCGCATGGGTCCGGCGGTGCAGGATCTGTGGATGCTGCTCTCCGGTGTGCGCCACGAACAGGAGCAGCATCTGGTGCCGATCATCGAAGGCTATCAGGAGTTTCGCGAGTTCGATGCGGTGGAGCTCGGCTTGATCGAGGCGCTGCGCGCCCTGCGCCTGATCCATTACGCGGCGTGGCTCGGGAGGCGCTGGCAAGATCCCGCCTTTCCGCATAACTTCCCGTGGTTCAACACCCCGCGCTACTGGGAGGACCACTGTCAGGCCCTGCGCGAGCAGATGGCCCTGCTAGATGAGCCGCCGCTGCGGTTGTTTCTCTAATCGATTGTGTTAAGGTTAAACAATCCCACTCCCACAAGAAGTCTATGCACGAAAGCGAGATTGCAACGATCAAGCAATGGATAGCCGAACTGAGCCTGGAACATCGCGATCTGGATGAGGTGATTGAGCGCCTTTCGCAAGAAAAGTGGGTCAATACCCTTCAGATACAACGGCTTAAAAAACGGAAGCTGGCGATCAAGGATCAAATCGCCAAGCTGCAAAGCAAGCTCATCCCCGACCTCGACGCCTGAACGTCGCCCCTCCCGTTTCCCGGACCCCGCCGGGGCTGCATCATATGGCTTGAAAAAAATGTGACAATAATCTAATGTCAAAGTACGTCTCGTTCCATGATGTGCGAGGTTGCCATGTATCAAGGACCCTGCCGGCGGCTTGCGGACCGTCGTTATCAGTTACAGCCGTTCCATCACTACGGTGTTTTCGGCCGGCGCGCGCGCGGCCGCCGCGCGGAGGATTCAGCCCGCACGGCCGCCTCGATCGATCACTATCCCCTGAAGCAGCTGCTGTGCGTCCTGACCATTCTGGCGCTCTGTGTGCTTGATGCCGTCAATACCACCCAATTGCTGGCCCTCGGCGCGCGCGAACTGAATCCCTTCATGGATGTACTGATTCAGCATGATCTCCGATGGTTTGTCTTGGCCAAGGTCGCGCTGACCGGGTTGTGTCTGGTAGTTCTGGTGGCCTATCGGCACACGCGCTGGTTCGGCTTGCGCACTCAAACTTTGCTGGTGCTGGCCCTGGCGGTGTATTCGATGCTGATCGCTTACCAGTTCGGACTCTTTCCCGAGAGTTATCCCTATACCTTGCATCCGATACCGGGTTGATGTGTCAGCCTTATCTCAGGGGGGGTTGCCGGCCAATGGCCGGCTTTTTTTTGGGGAGCTGAAAATAAAAACGGCAAACCCGGGGGTTGGGTTTGCCGAACGGTGAAACTGCACACCGTTTTTGGGGGGAGCGGTGTCGTTGTGTGGAATAAGTATGCACCGCCTTGCGAGAAAATGCAAATAATTCTCATTTGCGAATTTATCAGTAATGCGGCGGCGGGGTCTCTTCGCTCTGCGGCGCGATATTGGAAGGGGCGATCGAGCGCACCTGGCCGGCGAGTGCCTGGAGCTGGCGGGTGAGCAGATCGATCTGATCCTGCTGGCGCGTGACGATGTCGTTGAGCTGCTGGAGGCTGTCTTCCTGAAAGGCGACCCGGGTCTCCAGTTCGACGATGCGGTCTTCCATTGTGAGCTCCTTCATCGCGTGATCTTCCAGCAATTATGGATGCGTGGATTGCGGGCGAAATCCTCCGGGAGGGTCTGGCGCGTGATGTCTTCGATGCGCAGATCGGTCAGCGCCGCGGCATCCAGCTTGAACTTGCGGCAGTTGTTGGAAAAGATCAGCACGCCATCGGGGGCGAGTAGCTTCACCGTCGCGCGCAGCAATTCCACGTGGTCCCGCTGCACGTCGAATTCCTGCGCCATGCGCTTGGAGTTGGAGAAGGTGGGCGGATCGAGAAAGATCAGGTCGAAGCGCAGATAGGGGTTGTCCGCCGCCTCGACGATCCAGTCCAGGCAGTTGGCCTGGATGAAGCGGTGCTGTTCGCCCGTGAGGCCATTCAAGGCGAGATTGCGCCGCGCCCAGTCCAGATAGGTGTTCGACATATCCACCGTGGTCGTGCTGCGCGCCCCGCCCAGCGCCGCGTGCACCGTGGCGACGCCGGTGTAGGCGAACAGATTCAGAAAACGCCGGTCGCGCGCCATCTCGCCTAGCATCGCGCGGGTGAGGCGATGGTCGAGGAACAGGCCGGTGTCGAGATAATCGCTGAAGTTGACCCAGCACCGGGCGCGGCCGTCGGCGACAATGTGAAACTCTTCTTTCTGGTCGAATTTTTCATACTGCGCCGCGCCCTTCTGGCGGCGGCGTTGCTTGAGGAACAGGTTGCCTGAGTCCAGCTCCAGCGCCTGGCAGATCGCCGGGAGCGATTCCTGCAACCGCTGCGCGGCCTTGGCGGGATCGACGCTCGCCGGGGCCTGATATTCCTGCACATGCGCCCAGCGCTCCTCGCCTTGATACAGATCGACGGCCAGGGCGTATTCCGGCAGATCGGCATCGTAGACGCGGTAACAACTCACGTCCTCGCGTTTGGCCCACTTGGCCAGATGCTTGAGATTCTTCTGCACCCGGTTGGCCAGCATCTCTGCGCCGGGACTCAGGCTAGCGGATTCAAGCGAGGCGGATGTCGCGCGTGGCGGATAGACGAACAGCTTGCACTCCAGCGCGCCGTTGAAGAGGGTGTGCGGCGGCGCGCCATACAGGCCGCTGTCCGCCATCAGGGCAGGATTGCCGGTGAAGATCGCTGCCGGCCAGGCGGAAAACGGCTGCTGGAGCAGGCCGCCGAGCTGGCGGTAGAGCAGGCGCAGGTCCGCCGCCTGCCCCAGGCGTTCGCCGTAGGGCGGATTGGTGACGAACAGCCCCGGCGCAAGCCCATCGGGACGGGCGGACTGCATCGTGGCCTGCGTGACGGTGATGCGCTCGCCCAGCCCAGCGTGCGCGATGTTTGCGCGCGCGATGGCGATGGCCTGTGCGTTCATGTCGCAGCCGCGGATCGGCGGGATGCGCGCAACACCCTCCGCGCGGCGCGCCTCGGCCTCCGCGCGCAGCCGCCCCCACAAGGCAGAATCATGTTGCTGCCAGGCGTTGAAGCCGAAGTGCTCGCGCAGCAGTCCCGGCGCGCTGTCCCCCGCGATCAGCGCGCCTTCGATCAGCAGCGTGGCGGAGCCGCACATCGGATCGAACAGCGCGCCGCCTGCCTGGGCGATCGCCGGCCAGCCGGCGAGGTGCAGGATGGCCGCGGCGAGATTCTCCTTCAGCGGCGCCGCGCCGCCTTCGCTGCGATAGCCGCGCCGGTGCAGGCTCTCGCCGGAGAGATCCAAGCTCAGCGTGGCCTGATTCTTCAGCAGATAGACATTGAGCCGGATGTCGGGCCGCTCCGTGTCGATGGAGGAGCGCGCGCCGGTCTGCTCGCGCTGCTGATCGACGATGGCGTCCTTGACCTTGAGCGCGCCGAACTGGCTGTGCGAGATGCGCGAACGCGCGGTGTTGAAGTCGATCGCTAGGGTCTGTTCCGGGGTGAAGTGCGTGCGCCAGTCGATGGCCTGGATGTGCTCGTAGAGCTGCTCCGGCGTCTTGGCCTCGAAGAGGGCGAGCGGCAGAAACACGCGATTGGCCAGGCGCGACCACAGGCAGACGCGGTAGGCGGTTTCGAGCGTGCCGGAGAAGGCCACGCCGCGGCGCTGCGGCTGGATGTCCTGCGCGCCCAGGCCGCGCAATTCCTCGGCCAGGAGCGGTTCGAGATTCGTGGCGGTGGCGGCGAAGAAAGTGAGTGGGTCGGTCATGCGGTCAGCGCTCGGTAAAGAGCGGCAATCTTACCACAAACCCCGCGCCCTCATTCGTCCGACCACGTGCGGCGGTTGATCACATAGCCCGTGATCTTGCCCTTGAAGGGGATGAGCAGCATGCCGTCGAGGCGGTCGCACACCTTGGGATCGCGGATGCTGCTGATGCCGATGGTCATGCCGTCGTGACCGGCGCGCGGCTGGGCGCGGTAGGTGCCGAACAGGCGGTCCCACCAGGGCAGATTGAAGCCGAAGTTGCAGTTGCTCTCGTCCTCCTCGATGGAGTGATGCACGCGGTGCATGTCGGGCGTGACGACGAACCGCCGCAGGAGGCGATCGAGCTGGAGCGGCAGCCGCGCATTGGCGTGATTGAACATCGCCGTGGCGTTGAGCAGGATCTCGAAGATCACGACCGCCACCACCGGCGGGCCGAGCACGCTGATGGTGGCGAATTTGATCAGCATCGACAGGAGGATTTCGATGGGGTGGAAGCGCGCGCCGGTGGTGACATCGTAATCGAGATCGGCGTGATGCACGCGATGCAGCCGCCAGAGCGCCGGCACGGCGTGGAACATCACGTGTTGCAGATAGATGATGAAATCGAGTGCCACCACGCTGAGGATGACCGCGAGCGGAAACGGCAGCGCGAAATGATTGAACAGCCCCCAGCCGTGTGCCGTCGCGAACACCGCCATGCCCACGGCCGCGGCCGGGAAGATCAGTCGCACCAGTGCGGTGTTGAGAAACACCAGGCCGAGGTTGTTGGCCCAGCGCAGCGGCTTGGAGACCGTCAGCGGCCGGCGCGGGGCGACGACTTCCCACAACCCCATCACGGCCAGTATGCCGAGAAAAAATCCCAGGCGCAGCGGCGCCTCGTGCGCGAGTATCCAGTTTGAAAAATCCACGGTGTTCGATCCCAAAAAATGTGCGGCGGTGCATCTACTATACACCCGCGACGCGGCGTTAGGGTGTCTGGGCGGTGAGCGGGCGGGTGGCCGCCGCAGCGGCGGGCAAGGGAATCGCGGCGACGATGGTGACGCCCTGATTGGGCAGCGCACGGATCTCCAGTTCGCCGCCGAGGGCGGCCACCCGTTCGCGCATGCTGGTCAGACCGAAGCCGTGCTGGCGCGCGCCGGGATCGAAGCCCACGCCGTTGTCGGTGATGATGACGCACAGGCGGTTGTGCGGGTCGCCGCTGCGGCGGCAATGCCGGAGTGCGATCGAAACCTGATTGGCCCGGGAATGTTTGGCGATATTGGTCAACGCCTCTTGAATGATGCGGTAGAGCGCGATGTTGATGGTCTCGCCCAGATCGCCCACGGTGGTGTCACAGGTGAATTTGCAGTGGATGTCGGGATATTGCCGCGACCAGGTGTCGATGTGCTCCTGAATGCTGGAGAGCAGGCCGAGTTCATCCAGGGCGGCGGGCCGCAGGCGCAACACCATGCCGCGGGTTTCGCCCTGGATGTGGCGCGCGCTCGCGCTGATGATCTCGGCGTAGCTGTGGATCTTGTCGATCTGGCCGGCCGGCAGATTGGCGATGGCCTGGGCGTGCAGGTTGATCGCGGCGATGTATTGACTCAATTCATCGTGCAGCTCGTGCGCGAGGTGCTGGCGCTCTTCCTCCTGCACGGTATAGAGGCGCTGGGTCAGGCGGCGGTTTTGCTCCAGCAGCGATTGGGTGCGTTCCTCCACGGCCTTGCGCTCCGTGATGTCGGTGGAGATGCCGCAGAGGGCGTAAGGAATGCCGGCGCTGTCGAGCAACGGAAACTTGGTGGAAAGATAGGTATGCATGCCGCCGCGCTGCTGGGCGCGTTCTTCGAAGGTGATCGGCCTGAGCTGCTCCAGCACTTGGCGGTCATTGCGGGCGTACGGGTCCGCCAGCTCTTTCGGGAAAAGCTCATGCACGGTCTTGCCGATGAGGCGCTGGCGGTTGATGTCGAAGATCTCTTCGAAATGCCGGTTGATCAGGGTAAAGCGCAGGTCGAGGTCTTTGACATAGATGATCGCCGTGGAGTGATCGAGTATCGCCTGTAGCCGCGCCTCGCTTTCCTTGAGCGAGGCCTCGATCTGCTTGCGGCGCGCGATGTCCGCTTGCAGCTGGTTGAACAGCACGTAGTTGGTCAGCGAGTCGGCGATGCGCTCGGCGATGTCCTTGAGCAGCTTCTTCTCGTCTTCGGTCCAAAGGCGCTGATGGCTGCATTGATGCATGCCGAGCAGCCAGGGCTCGCCCAGCAGCGGGCGCAGGGCGATCACGATCTGAGTCTTGATGTTGAACTGCCGCAGCGTATCGCCGATCTCATCCTGTTGGATGAAATCGAACATGACCGGCGCAGCGCTGGCGAGTGCCGCTCGAAAGATCTTGGCGGAAACCGCATCGGTGGGGACCTCCAGGTTCAGGGCAAAGGCCCCCGGATATTCCGGCACGGCGGCCTCCACCGGCACGTGCCAGGAGGCCGAATCCGGATTGCACGGGTAGAGGAACCAAGCGCGGTCGGCCTTGAAGATCGCGAGCATCTCCTGCACCACCTTCCGCAGCATCTCCTCGGTGCCGGTGCTGCGCGCGAGCACGCGTGAAATGCGATCGAGATTCTGATAATGCTCGCGGCTGGCCCGGAGGGCTTGCTCCGCCTCCAGTTGCTGGGTGATGTCGCGGGCCAGCCAGATCACCTTGCGCGCGCCGTGATGCATTCCGGGCAAGGGGGCGACATGGGCCTCGAATTGGCGGGGGCCGGCGATGACATCGAGCTGATAACGGAAGGTCTGCGGTTTTTGCGTGGCCAGCGTCTGGCGGACAACACGCAAACACTCGGCGGTAATCTCCGGCGGCAGGACCTCTGCGATCAGCCGTCCCTTGATATTTTCCGCTTCCCTGTACAGCAAGCGGCTGTCGGGATTGAGCACATCGACATAACGGCCCTCCTCGTCGAGGACGAAGGCCAGATCCGGCAAGGCCGCGGCGAACGCCCGCAGCATCTCCTCGCTGGCGTCGGTGTGAGGTGCGGCCGAGGCGGCGCCGCTGAGTGGTTCCGTGTGTGGATGAGTGTCTGTAGGCATAGTTTTGTTGGGCATCGAATACGATCAAACCGGCGATACATGCGGCGGATCCTGATGGAGAAGGGGCTGCAATCCATGTTTCGGCAGGCGGCTAGCCCATCGTGTTCTTTTTGTTCTGGAACAGCGGATCGCCTAGTCTGCAAACGTTTCTGCCCTCGAATTTGACGTCGAAAGAGTACATCATGAACTCGCATTCGCCGTTGATTGTGCCGCTCGCCACGCCTTTTTTAGTGCCTGCCTCATCGCCGGTGCTGTCGGTATAGATTGCGGTTTTTACCATCGGCATCGCGCCGTCTACCTGGACCGTTTTCGGGCCATTGGCAGTGTCTGCTGATTTGCCCATGTTGGGATAGGGGATGGGCACCACTGGCTTGCCGACTTGGGTTAAACAGACGTCTGGAAATACTATGCTGTTGCCATCGCTGGTTTTATGGGCAATGCCGCGCGAATTTACGAAGGTCGTTTGTGTCATGTCGAGGCCTCGAAATGTCATGTGGATGAAGATTGGCAGGATGCAGCATATCGATCGTGCCTTGGGCGTCATGCCGGTGTTTCAATGCTTAGACTAGCCGCACCGTCGCGTGCCTGCCAGCCGAATTTGAGTTGGGCCACGGGGGTGGCCGCTCCGCCGCCCGTTAGTGTCAGTCAGCGAGAGGTCCAGCTCAGCCATTGTAGGCGCTTGCCCATTTCTGTGAGTTGCCGGGAATTCTGACTCGGTTCATTCTTTCAGATCCGGAACCCCGTAGGTTTCCATGCGGGTTTGCTTGAGCTCGATGGCCTCCTTCTCGTTGCGCAGCCAGACGGTGAAGTTCAGTTTTGCCTCGCCTTCCCGCATGATGCGCTCCATGCGGGTCTCCAGTTGCAGCGTTTGATTTTGGCTGCCCAGTTGCTTAAAGGCGTTGAAGATCTCGGTTTCATCGAAGAAGAGCTTGAACTTCAATCCATTGACCTTGGTGCGCGCCCAGATGAAGGCCATATGGCTGGGAACGGCGAGCGGGGTATTGGCATCGGCCGCGGCAGGCGCGGCATAGAGGTAGCCTTTTTCGCCGTTGTAGTAGTGCACTTGGTAGATCAGATGGTCGCGCACCGTCATGCCGGTGAACACCGGCTGCCAGCGGTAGCGGGTGCGGTAGCTGTCCCACCGGCCGAGGGGGACGCCGTTTTTGCGCAGGGATGCCAGGGCCTCGGGGGTCAGAGAGCTTTCGATTTCTGAGCGAATAAACTCTTCTCGGGTATACGCAGGATTGTCAATAATCGAGGTCCATCGGCCTTCCTCTTTTTGCGCATGGCCGAAAAAGACCTCGGTGGTCCGGTCGATACCCCGCAGCCACACCGCCACCGCGCCGCCGGGGGCCACGCCCACCACGATCTCGTCATAGGTAACATGGCCAGGTTCATTCGGGCTGTAATACCCCTCCTTGAAACGCTGGACGATCGTGTCGTAGGGCAGGTCGAAGCGGCCGCCGTAGAACTGATTTTCGGTGTAGGAGAAAAAACTGATGCCCAGGCGGTGGGGCAGGGGTTTGAGCTCGGGGCCGACGATGTGGGAGGAGCCTCCCTCGCCCCAGCCGTGAGCAATGGTGCTTTTGTCGGGGACATACAGCGATCCGCCCTCGGGGTAGAACAGGTGGCCGGCCACAATCTCCATAGGATAGTTTCGCGGCGCGCTGTCGGTGGCCTGCCAGTCAAATTTGAGTTGGGTCATGGGTGTGGTTGCTCCGCATGCGGTGAGTGAAAGAAATGCCAGGGGCCAGAGGGCCCAGTGAACGAATCTAGCCATCATGGGTTTTCCTGCGCCGTGCGCCTTGCTTGAAACGCGGGGTGTGGCCGATCTGGAGGCGGGCCGAGAAGTGAAAGTAATCGTGGCGCAACGCGCGCAGCCAAGGCAGGTCGTTGCGGTGCCAGTGCCCCGCTTCCGAGGTGTATGGCCCCTGGCGGCCGATGTAGTCTTGTATGATCTTGTACTCAGCGCTAAGGGAAGATGGAATGTTTTCTACTTTCTCAAGTTTCTCTTTTACATTTATTTTTTGTTCCCGCGCATACCCCGCCATGAGGTGCAGCGGAATCCGGCTGTAGCTGCTGCGTATGCCGGGCCGTTCGACGGTGACGGTCGCCATGGGCGGAATGGCGTCGGTCGGGGCGGAGGTGGCGGTGAGGGTGATTTCGTCTTCCGTGTACCAGCCGGCGGCGATGAGGGCCGCCCGGTCTTTTTGGGCGGCATACGCGAAGCCTCGGAAAATCGTCTGACTTTCGGTGCCATGGTCACGGTAGCCGCCGCCGATATCGGAGTGAACGCCGGGCAGGAAGATCTCGCGTCCCTTGCCGCCCGCGCTTTTGATGTTGGTGAGGTCGAAATACTTGCGGTGCTCGTCGGCGGCGGCTACCGTG
>CAZKZP010000002.1:18850-31743 GCA_964557295.1 uncultured Chromatiales bacterium
CGGCCAGGTGGACCACGGCCTGGGCATGCACGATGGCATCGAGGTTCAGGGCGCGGGTGTTGTTGGGCTTGACCGGGAGCAGGTAGCCATAGCTGGAGACCGTGTCGTAGAGTCCGGCAAAGCAGACCTCGACTTGGCCGACCTGGTAGCCCTTGTCTTCCAGGCGGGTCTTGAGATTGTTATCGCCGAGCAGTGCCGCGTGGATACAGTGCCGTGCGCCGGCTGCGCCGCGGCTGAAACCGAAGACATCCAGGGTGAGCCGCTCGATCGCAACGGTTTTGTCGGGGTGGTTCTTGGCGACTTGTTTAACCACGTCGGCCAAGCCCTGCTCCACCTTGCGCTTTATCCCGGACTCGCCTTTGGCAAAGGCGTACCCTGACCGGTCGTCCTTCTGGTAGTTTATGCTCCCGGAGCCTTCGACATAGGTCTTCAGCGCTAGATGGTAGCTTGGCGGCGGTGTGGTGCGGTCGACATAGCGCTCCATCTTTTCCACATTCGTGTAATAGCCTTCATAGCTGTTTTCTTCGTCCGGGTCTTTCGCCCGGTAATTGTTGTAGGTTTCAACCGCCTGCGCGAGCTCTTCGGGCGTCATTTTTTCTGTCACTTCCAAGGAGGCCTTGAGTTCCTCCTCGGTCAGCGCCTCGGCGGGGACGGCCGCGAGGCGTTGGTTGATGTTGGTGCGGTTGTTGAGCGTGCCGTCGAAAAAGACGCAGAACCGGATGCGGACCGACTCTTGATTCGAGTCGATGGGGTCCGATGCTGGGACTGCAACACTATTTTCGCCTAGTTCCATGCGGGTATCTCCTTGTCGTTATGTATTGCTGGGAGTTTTTCCAGTCGCGCCGCGGCGCGCCAGGCGCTATCGGAGGAACTGTAGACCAGGTGCGCGCCCGGCCCTTTTTGTTTGAACAGGTTCTCCGCCGCCAGACCTAGCAGCACCGCGCCAGTGGCGGCGCCGAGGTCGCCGAAACAATCCGCCGGGTGTTCGATTTTGAATTTTTCGCGAAAGCAGGGTTGGTTGCGTATCACCGCCACGCCGTATTCCTTGGCCCAGTAGTGCTCACCGTTCATGCTGGAATAGATGGCTTGGATACCGGTTCCCGAGTAACCCGCGAGCGCCTGTTTGAATGCCTGATCCAGTCCTTCGCCTCGGTAGGGTTCCTCGCTCTGAAGATGGCCGGGTTCGTGTGCGATGCCCGGCTGGCTGAGGGCGATGATGTGATGATCGCGGCAAAGCGCCCGTTCGGGATGGCGGGTGAGCAGCAGGAAACCGGCGCCCTCGCCTGGGGCGAAGCCATCCTTGCTGCCCGGTGCCAGGAGCCTTTGCTGCTCCATCAGGGGATTGAGGCGGGCATAACCCAAATGGCTGTCGCTGCCGCCCAGCAGCACATAATCTTCGCCCGCCTCGTACAGATAACGAAACGCCAGCTCCAAGCCCTGTAGGGCGGCGGCACGGCCGGTATGGAGGCTGCGCAGCTTGCCGGCGGTGACCGGCGCGCTGCCTTGATTGACCAGATGGGCGATCAGCGTCGTGGTTTCGATGTGCCTGACGTGGGGCAAGGGTTCGGGCATGGCGAGCACCAGCGGGATGGGCGGTTGTATCGGCTGACCGGAGATGGCTTCTTCCACCGACAAGATGGCCATTTTGATGACGCGATCGTATAGCTCACTGCAATAGTCCTCATCTTCGGTATCGAGCGTCATCGACGAGAATACCGCGTCGGGAACTAGGCATAGCGTAATGGGTTGCCTGTCGTGATTGTAGTACTCAGAGGTGCGGTGGCCGCTGGCTCCTGCCTTGACCGCGGCGGCGGTCATGGCGGTGTCGGCGCCCACCGCGGTGATCATGCCCATGCCCGCGATATAGGCCTTTGGCTGGTCGCTCATCGTCCTGTCCTCGGCTCGTCCTTGGTGATCATGTTATCCCGAAGCGCATGCCGCGCCACCTGTGTTTTATAGCAGCACCCGCTCGATCCCGCCCTGCTTGGCCCGCTCGATGAATCGGCGTTGCCAGTTTTCGCCGAGCAGCGTGTTGGCCAGTTCGACCACGATGTAGTCGGTTTCCATGCCGGTGTCGTCGTTATAGCGCGACAGCCCCTGCTGGCAGGCCGGGCAGGAGGTGAGCATCTTCACGTTGCCCTTGCGCGCCACCGGCGCGCCGGTGAGTTGCTCGATGCCTTTGTGCAATTCTTCCTGCTTGCGGAAGCGCACCTGGGTGGCGATGTCGGGGCGCGAGACGGCGAAGGTGCCGGCCTCGCCGCAGCAGCGGTCGGACAGCAGCACCTTCTGGCCCATCAGGGTGCTGGCGACCTGGGTCGGATTGTACTGCTTCATCGGCGTGTGGCAGGGGTCGTGATACATGTATTGCACGCCGCTCACGCCGTCGAGCTTCACGCCCTTTTCCATCAGATACTCGTGGATGTCGAGCAGGCGGCAGCCGGGGAAGATCTGGTCGAACTGGTATTTCATCAGCTGGTCCATGCAGGTGCCGCAGGAGACGATCACGGTCTTGATGTCCATGTAGTTGAGCGTATTGGCCACGCGGTGGAACAGCACCTGATTGGCGGTGGAGATGCTCTTGCCCTTGGCCTCGTCGCCGGCCGAGGTCTGCGGGTAGCCGCAGCAGAGATAACCGGGCGGCAGGATGGTCTGGGCGCCGACCTCGTACAGCATGGCCAGCGTGGCCAGCCCCACCTGGCTGAACAGGCGCTCCGAGCCGCAGCCGGGGAAGTAGAACACCGCCTCCGATTCCTCGCTGACCTTGTGTGGATCGCGCAGGATCGGCACGGTCTTGTCGTCTTCCAGGGCCAGCATGGCGCGGGTGGTCTGCATCGGCAGCTTGGCCGGCATCGGTTTTTTCACGAAGTTGATCACCTGGGCCTGGATCGGCATCTTGCCAGTGGTGGCCGCCGGGCGTTTGTCCTTGCCGAGTTTCAACAACGGTTTGGCCAGGGTGTAACCGAGGCGCTGCGCCTTGTAGCCCCACTCGAGCAGGGTCTTGCGCATGAACTTGATCGTCATCGGATCGGTGACGTTGAGAAACGCCATCGAGGCGCGCGTGGTGAGGCTGCTGCGGCGCTGGTTCTGTTTCTTCAGGATGGTGCGCATGGTGATGCTGACGTCGCCGAAGTCGATGTCTACCGGGCAGGGACTGGCGCATTTGTGGCAGATGGTGCAATGGTCGGCCACATCGTTCATCTCGTCGAAATGGCGCACCGAGATGCCGCGGCGGGTTTGTTCCTCGTAGAGCACGGCCTCGATGATCAGGCCGGTGGCGAGGATCTTATTGCGCGGCGAATACAGCAGGTTGGCGCGCGGCACGTGGGTGTTGCACACCGGCTTGCACTTGCCGCAGCGCAGGCAGTCCTTGATGGCGTCGTTCAGCGCGCCGAGGTCGCTCGCCTCCAGGATCAGGGCCTCTTGCTTGACCAGTTGCAGCGAGGGTGTGTAGGCGTTGTCGAGGCCCGAGCCGGGCAGCAGTTTGCCGCGGTTGAAGTGGCCGTGCGGGTCGACGGCCGACTTATACGTGGCGAACTCCTCCACCGCCACGGGGCTCAAGTACTGCATCTTGGTGATGCCGATGCCGTGCTCGCCCGAGATCACCCCGCCGAGCGCGGTGGCGAGCGCCATCACGCGGTCGACGATGCGGTCGGCCTCGCGCAGCATGTCGTAGTCGTTGGAATACACCGGGATGTTGGTGTGCACGTTGCCGTCGCCGGCGTGCATGTGCGTGGCGACGAAGAGGCGCCGGCGGCGGTGCTCGGCGTGGATCTTGTCGAGGCGCTCGCGCAGCGGGGCCATCTCCTGGCCGCTGAAGATCTGCTTGAGCGGGCGTTCCACCGCCTGGCGGTAGGAGATGCGCAGGTCGCGGCGTTGCAGCAGCTGGAACAGCGTGTCGTTGGGTTGCAGGCGTTCCTTGGCCTGCTCGTCGAGCAGCGCCAGGTGCGCGGCGGCGGGCGCATCGAGCGCGGCCAGGAGCGCGTTCCAGGTGTTGCGGGTGGCGAGCAGGTGGTCGCGCGCGGCCTGCTGCTTGCCGGCGAGGATGGCCTCGTTCTCGGCGCTGAGTTTTTGCGCGCCGCTCAGGCGCAATTCGGGGGGCTCGCCGCTGAGGTAGTCGTACACCGCGTCGATCATCGAGAGCTTGTTGCGGGTGGATTGCTCGATGTTGATGCGCTCGATGCCCTCGTTGTAATCGGCGAGCCGGTCGAGCGGGATCACCACGTCCTCGTTGATCTTGAAGGCGTTGGTGTGCGCGGCGATCGCGGCGGTGCGGGCGCGGTCTTCCCAGAAGCGGTAGCGCGCCTCGCGGCTGACGGCGATGAAGCCCTCGGCGTCGCGCTTGTTGGCCATGCGCACGATCGCGGAGGCGGCCGCGGCGACGCGGTCTTCGTCATCGCTCGCCACATCGATCAGCAGCACCATCTTGGGCAGCTCGGGGCGCGGGGCCTTGGTGGAGTATTTCACGGCGCGCACATAACGCTCGTCCAGGTGCTCCATGCCAACGAGCAGCACCTCGGGCAGGCCGTCGATGTAGTCTTTGGTCTCGACGATCGCGGGCACGGCGCGCGCGAGGTCGCTGCCGAAAAATTCCAGGCAGACGGTGCGCACGTGCTTGGGCATCGTGTGCAGGATGAAGACCGCCGAGGTGATCAGGCCGTCGCAGCCTTCCTTCTGGATGCCGGGCAGGCCGCCGAGGAATTTGTTGGTGACATCCTTGCCCAGGCCGCGCGCGCGGAAGTCCTGCGCCGGGATTTTCAAGACGCTCGGCGCGCCCTCCGGGGTCTTGCCGTCGGCCTTGAAACGGGTGACGCGGAATTCAGCGAAGTCCGCATCGTGGAGCTTGCCCAGGTTGTGATTGAGGCGCTCGACCTCCAGCCATTTGGCGTCGGGCGTGACCATGCGCCAGGAGACCAGGTTGTCGAGCGTGGTGCCCCACAGCACGGCCTTCTTGCCGCCGGCGTTCATGGCGATGTTGCCGCCGATGCAGGAGGCGTCCTGCGAGGTGGGGTCGACGGCGAAGGCATAACCGGCCGCCTCGGCGCGTTCGGAGACGCGCTTGGTGACCACGCCGGCGCCGGTGCGCACCGTGGGCACGGGCTGGGCCACGCCGTGGATGGCGCGCAACTCGACGGCCCCAAGGCTGTCGAGCTTCTCGGTGTTGATCACCGCGCTCTGTTCATAGAGCGGGATTGCGCCCCCGGTATAGCCGGTGCCGCCGCCGCGCGGGATGATGGTGAGCCCCAGCTCGATGCAGGCGGCGACGATCGGCGCGACCTCCTCCTCGGTGTCGGGCGAGATGACCACGAAGGGGAATTCCACGCGCCAGTCGGTGGCGTCGGTGACGTGCGAGACCTTGGCCAGGCCGTCGAACTGGATGTTGTCCTTGCGCGTCAGGCGGGAGAGCTTTTTCAGCGCGACCTTGCGCTGATCACGCTGGCGCTGGAGCCAGTCCTCGAATTCATGCACCGCCTGGCGGGCGCGGTCGGTCAGTTCGATGGCGAGATCGTTGCCGCCGGCGCGGTTGACGATCTGGTCGAGCCGGTGGTGCAGCGCGTGCACCAGCGATTGCCAGCGTTTGCGGTTTTCGATCAGGTCGTCCTGGATGAAGGGGTTGCGCTTGATGACCCACATGTCGCCCAGCACCTCGAAGAGCATGCGCGCCGAGCGTCCGGTGCGCCGCCCCTCGCGTAAGGTGTTGAGCACCTCCCACATGTCCTGACCCAGAAAGCGAATGACGATTTCCCGGTCGGAAAAAGAGGTGTAGTTATAGGGGATTTCCCGAATACGTTGTGTCGTGGCGGTCATTACTGCGCGGCGCTTAACATCGGTTTTGAGAGGTTGGCCAGTTTATCATATTAACTGCTGATTTAATGAAATTTGGGGCGCGGCCGATAAAGGCCTTACCGGCAAGAAGCATTTGCCAATAACACATGATTCGAAAGGAATATTAGAGTCGCATGTCTATCACCCAAGTCGCTGCCGATCTTGAAACCCTCAAGGGACTGGAGCCGATCGCCTCCCTCTCGCATGCGCGCATCGAGGAATTGGCGAAGAAGACCATCGTTGAGAGTTACGCCCCCGGAACGGCGTTGTTCAGCGAAGGGGAGAACGACCGGTGTCTGGTCTATCTGCTCGATGGCGAGATCGAGCTGCGTTCTTCGCTCAAGCCCGAGCCGGTATACATCACCGCCGGCATGCCGGAGTCATGGCGTCCGCTGGCCAATCGCCAGCCGCGACAGACGACCGCCACGGCGGTCAGCCACGTCGAGGTGGTGCGCATCGATATCGACGAATTCGACCGCCTGCTCTCCTGGGACCAGATGGCCACGTCCGAGGAGGGGCAGGATGGCGATACCAAGCGTGGCACGCAAAACGCCACCGGGAAGATGACGCAATCGGCCACCTTCGCCAATCTGCCCCCGGCGAATATCGAAGAACTGTTTCGCCGCATGGAAATCCTGCCGATGAAGCAGGGCGATGTGGTGATACGCCAGGGCGATCCGGGTGACTACTATTACATCCTGGACAAGGGCAAGGTCCGCGTCACGCGGCAGATGGAGCCGAACGGTCCGGTGATCGAGCTGGCCGTGCTGGGCGCGGGCACCAGTTTCGGTGAAGAGGCGCTGATCTCGGACAATCCGCGCAACGCCTCGATCACGATGCTCGAAGACGGCCAGGTGCGCCGCCTGGCGAAAAAGGATTTCATCGAACTGCTCAAGGAGCCCCTGCTCGACTGGGTGGAGCTGGGTGAGGCCGTCGCGGCGCTGGAGAACGACGCGCAGTTTCTCGATGTGCGCGTCCCCGCCGAATTCAAGGAAGGCCATCTGCCGAGCGCCATCGACATCCCGCTGTTCGAATTGCGCCAGCGCATCGACGAGCTGGATGAGCACGTCCAATATATCTGCTATTGCAGCACCGGCCGGCGCAGTTCCGCCGCCGCGTTTCTCCTGGCGCAAAACGGGTTGAAGGCCGCGGTGTTGAAGGGCGGCATCGACAGCGTCCCGCCGTCGTTCGTCATCCGCTGAAGCCGTTCACCGAAAGGATGATCACCGCGTAACGCGCCGTCTTTCCCGCCGCGATGAACAGCAGCGTGCGCCCGAGTGGCGTGCGCGCCACCCCCGCCGCCAGACACAAGGCATCCCCGATCACCGGCAGCCACGACAACAGCAACACCGGCGTGCCCCAGCGTTGGATGCGCGCCAGTGCGCGCCGGTGTTTGTCCTGCAAGCGCTCCGGCGCGAGCAGTTTCCGCGCAATCAACACCCCGATCAACCACGTGCTCATCGCCCCCAGGGTGTTGCCCAGCGCAGCCACCCACAGCAATTGCCACGCGGAGTGCACGCCTTGGTGCGCGAGCAGCGCGAGCACCAGTTCCGAGCCGCCGGGCAGCAGGGTGGAGGAGATCAGGGCGCTGAGGAATAATCCCCACAGACTGGCGTCGGATTCGAGCATGATGGCTGACTGAAACGGTGTGGTATAGTGAGGGCCGAATATTTATAAGCAAACAACTGAGGGGGAGTTTACATGCTTTGGGTGAAGTCGTTGCACATCATCTTTATGGTGACCTGGTTCGCGGGGCTGTTTTATCTGCCGCGGCTGTATGTCTATCACGCCCTGGCCGAGGATCAGGTCAGCAAGGACCGCTTCAAGATCATGGAGCGCAAGCTGTTCTACGGCATCATGACGCCGGGCCTCGTCCTCACCGCCGTGTTCGGCTTTTGGGTGATGTGGGGCTATCAGGATCAATTCGTCGCCGGCGGCTGGCTGCACATCAAGTTGCTGTGCGTGGCGCTGCTGGTGGTCTATCACATCCTCTGCGGCAAGTACCTGATCGATTTCAAGCACGACCGCAACACCAAGGGCCATGTCTTCTACCGCTGGTTCAATGAGTTTCCCGTGATCCTGCTGTTCGTCATCATCTTCCTGGTGGAGCTCAAGCCGTTGAGCGCATAATGGCCGGAATACCCACGAGGATATCAACATGGAACAAACCCTAGCCTTGCCCACCGTGCTGGTCTTCGCCGGCAACGATCCCAGCGGCGGTGCCGGCATCAGCGCCGACATCGAGGCCATCGTTTCGATGGGCGGCCATGTGCTGCCGGTGATCACGGCGCTGACGGTGCAGGATACGCAGAACGTCAAGCGTTTCGAGCCGGTGGAGACCGGCCTGCTGATCGAACAGGCGCGCTCGGTGCTCGAAGATATCCCGGTCTCGGCCTTCAAGATCGGCATGCTGGGCAGCGTGGAGATCGTCGAGGCGGTGCATTCCATCCTGGTCGACTATCCGGATTGCCCGGTGGTGCTCGATCCGGTGCTGCGCGCCGGCGGCGGCACCGATCTGGCCGACGAGGAACTGATCGACGCCATGATCGAGCTGCTGTTCCCGCTGACCACGGTGCTCACGCCCAACAGCCAGGAGGCGCGCCGGTTGGCGCACGAGGCCGATACCCTCGATGCCTGCGCCCACGAGCTGCTGGACATGGGCTGCGAGTACGTGTTGATCACCGGCACGCACGAAAACACCCCGCACGTGATCAACTCGCTCTACACCAATCACCGCCTGCTGGAGAACTTCTCCTGGGAACGCCTGCCCGAGGTCTACCACGGCTCCGGCTGCACGCTGTCATCGGCCATTGCCGGCCTGCTCGCGCATGGCCTCGATCCGTTCACCGCAGTGCACGAGGCGCAGGAGTACGTGTGGGAGACGCTCAACCACGGCTATCGTCTCGGCATGGGCCAGTTCTTGCCCAACCGCTTGTTCTGGGCGCGCAGTGAGGCCGAGGATGTCATCGAGGATGAAGGCACCTTCTAGATGTTCGTGCTGCGCGGCCTGTATGTGATCACCGATCGCGCCTTGCTTGCCGACAGGCTGGTCGAGGCGGTCGGGCAAGCGCTCGCGGGCGGGGCGCGCATCGTGCAATACCGCGACAAGGGCGCCGACCCGGCGCGGCGCCAGGACGAGGCCCAGGCCTTGCTGGCGCTGTGCCGCCGCCACGGCGTACCGCTGCTGATCAACGATGATGTCGCCCTGGCCCAGGCGGTGGGGGCCGACGGGGTGCACCTCGGCCGGGACGATGCCGCCGTGCCGGCGGCGCGCGCGCGGCTGGGTAAGCAGGCCATCATCGGGGTATCCTGCTACAATCGCCTCGATCTGGCGCGCGCGGCCCAAGACGCGGGGGCGGATTACGTGGCCTTCGGCCGCTTCTTCCCCTCGCAGACCAAGCCCAACGCCGTGCCGGCGCCGCTGGAATTGCTGCGGGAGGCCAAGCAGTTTTTACGGATACCGATCGCCGCCATCGGCGGGGTGGCGCCGGAAAACGGCGCGGCGCTGGTGCAGGCCGGGGCCGGCATGCTGGCGGTGATCCACGGCGTGTTCGGTCAGCCCGATATACAAACCGCCGCCGCCCGTTACGCGGCCTTGTTCGATACCGAAACAATATGAATAACGATGTATGAAGGAAACTACCATGACGCGATCTCATGATCTATTTATCCAGGCCCAGAAACACATCCCAGGGGGAGTGAATTCACCGGTGCGCGCCTTCCGCGGCGTGGGCGGCGACCCGGTCTTCTTCAAGAAGGGCGAGGGCGCCTATGTCATCGACGAGGATGACAAACGCTACATCGACTATGTCGGCTCCTGGGGCCCGATGATCGTCGGTCACGCCCATCCCAAGGTGCTGGACGCGGTGCGCGCGACCATCGTCAACGGCCTGGGCTTCGGCGCGCCGACGCGCATCGAAACCGTAATGGCCGATCGCGTGTGCGAACTGGTGCCCTCCTGCGAGATGGTGCGCATGGTCAGCTCCGGCACCGAGGCGACCATGAGCGCGATCCGTCTGGCGCGCGGCTACACCGGGCGCGACAAGATCGTCAAATTCGAGGGCTGCTACCACGGCCATTCCGACTCGCTGCTGGTCAAGGCCGGCTCCGGCATGCTCACCCTCGGCGTGCCGACCTCGCCCGGTGTGCCCGCCGCCCTGGCCGAACACACCATCACCCTGAACTACAACGACATCGACTCGGTCAAAGAGGCCTTTGCCCATGTCGGCAAGCAGATCGCCTGCATCATCGTCGAGCCGGTGGCCGGCAATATGAACTGCATCCCGCCGGTGCCCGGCTTCCTCGAAGGCCTGCGCGCCATCTGTGACGAATACGGCGCCGTGCTGATCTTCGACGAGGTGATGACCGGCTTTCGCGTCGCGCGCGGCGGCGCGCAGGAGTACTACAAGGTCAAGCCCGACCTCACCACGCTCGGCAAGGTCATCGGCGGCGGCCTGCCGGTCGGCGCCTTCGGCGGCAAGCGGGAGATCATGTCCAAGATCGCCCCGCTCGGCCCCGTATATCAGGCCGGCACCCTCTCGGGCAATCCGGTGTCGATGGCCGCGGGCCTGGCCTCGATGGAGATCCTCTCCCAGCCCGGCTTCCACGCCAACCTCGACCGTCTCGCCAAGAACTTCATGAACGGCCTGAAGGAGCGCGCCAAGGCCGCGAAGATTCCGCTGACCACCAACCAGGTCGGCGGCATGTTCGGCTTCTTCTTCACCGAGGAAAAACAGGTCAACACCTATTACCAAGTGACCCAGTGCAATCTCGACCGCTTCAAGCTGTTCTATCACGAGATGCTCAACGAAGGCGTCTACCTCGCGCCCTCGGCCTTCGAGGCCGGCTTTGTCTCCAGCGCCCACACCGACGCGGAGATCAACGCCACGCTCGATGCCGCCGAGCGCGTGTTCGCCAAACTCTAAGCACCGCACGCCCTCCCTGCTCCTGGGGAGGGCACATACTCACGTAGGTCAACCGAAGCGCATTGCGCGTGCGAAACATCGCCGACGACCGCCATGCGCCGCAATCGCAGCGTAGGTGATGCCAGTGGGCGCGAGATAAGCGAGTGGCGAAACGGGAGAATTTTCCTGCGGCGCAATGCGCTGCGCTTATTACGCTCTACGTGCTACAAGACCTGCCCCCGTTTCTGCTGGGCATTTATTGGCGGCGTCCAAGTTCGTGGAAAGTTGCCTGGGAGGAGGTTCGAAGCTGAGTGGTGGCAGTGTGCCACTGTGACATCGACGGCAACGCGGAAATGGAAAATATGAAAATGCAACAACGCAGGCTTGACCCCATCATTTATGGAGTGGCGGCAACAGTCCTTGCCTCAACGCCAGTTGGACTTGGTGCAAACTTGTCTGCGCTAGGGGGGATGAGAATGTGCGGGATGACCCCCTCTTTCGATATATGACCCTAAATTCTCAGGATCCTTTGAAGCAACGCCACGGACAACCAGCCGGTGATGAGGTTGATAGGCAAGGATGTATGCTGATGATTCTCGGTTGCGCTGCTGGTGCACTCATCCCTGTGTTAGGCGCTGTAGTATATTTTGTTCGACAGGAATCTATCCCTTATCTGGTGGTGTGGCTGGTTAACCGTGGACCCTTGGCTATCCTCGCCCTAGTCATACTTGTTGTGGCTGTATACAAACCAATGGAAACGATAGACAAGAGGCTGGGAGGATGCTGGGCCATATATGTTCCGTTCCGAAAATTTATGGAAGGAAGACTTACGAAAACTATATTGAATATGCTCTTCGGTCTTTCCGTAGGGTTGTTATTTTTTCAGTTTGTCGCGAGTTTTATACCAAAATATTAAAAGCCATCAGTATGTGAGCCCACAGGCAAAGGAAATATGCCCGATTACCGCCGCGCCTGGCATCCAGGCGGAACATATTTTTTCTCGGTCAATCTGCTGCAAAGGCAGGGTGACGACCTGCCTGTTCGGCACGTCGATGATTTGCGCGCCACGGTCCGCTCGGTGCAATCCGTCATCCGTTCGTGATCCATGGCTGGGTCGTGCTGCCTGAGCACAAGCGCTGCGTTGAAGAATAACATCCGGCGCAATGCCCTTCGGTTATTGCGCCCTACTTACTATAATCCAACCTGGATTCCGGCATGTGCCGAATGACAGAAAACAATTGATCGGTTCTTTCTTGATTCATGACTAATACACCACCAAGTCTCACCCCCGCGCTGCACATCCTGCGCTCCGTGTTCGGCTACGAACAATTCCGCGGCGAGCAGGCGGCGATCATTGCGCAGCTGATCGAGGGCGGCGATGCCCTGGTGTTGATGCCGACCGGCGGCGGCAAGTCGCTGTGTTATCAGATCCCCGCCCTGGTGCGTGCGGGCGTGGGCGTGGTGGTTTCGCCGCTGATCGCCTTGATGCAGGACCAGGTCGCGGCGCTGCGCCAGAACGGGGTGAAGGCGGCCTATCTCAATTCCAGTCTGACGCCGGCCGAGATGAATGCGGTGGAGAATCAGTTGCGTCGCGGCGAATTGGATCTGCTGTACGTGGCGCCGGAGCGGCTGTTGAACGGCCGCACCCTGGAGCTGTTGAGCGAGCTCAAGCTGGCGCTGTTTGCCATCGACGAGGCGCATTGCGTCTCGCAGTGGGGACACGACTTCCGCCCGGAGTACATCCAGCTCTCGGTGTTGCACGAGCGATTTCCCGATGTCCCGCGCATCGCGCTGACCGCCACCGCCGATGTGCCGACGCGCCGCGAGATCATCCAGCGCCTGTCGCTCGATCACGCCGAGGTCTTCAACAGCGGCTTCGACCGTCCCAACATCCGCTACCGCATCACGGAGAACGCGGGCAATGCGCGCGAGGAGCTGTTGCGTTTCATCCGCGCGGAACACGAGGGCGAGGCGGGCATCGTCTATTGCCTGTCGCGCCGGCGCGTCGATGAGATTGCCGAGTGGCTGCGCGGCAAGGGCCTCGATGCGCTGCCGTACCACGCCGGCATGAGCGCGGCGGCGCGCCAGGCCAATCAAGAACGCTTTCTGCGCGAGGACGGCGTGATCATCGTCGATGGCAGTGGGTTCCCCAAACAAGGTCAGCAC
>CAZKZP010000002.1:31753-36254 GCA_964557295.1 uncultured Chromatiales bacterium
GCCTATTATCAGGAGACCGGCCGCGCCGGGCGCGACGGCCAGCCCGCCGATGCGTGGATGGCCTATGGCTTGCAGGATGTGATCACGCTGCGCCAGATGCAGGAGACCTCCGAGGCCGACGAGCAGCACAAGCGCGTCGAACGCCATAAGCTCGACGCCATGCTCGGGCTGTGCGAACTGACCACTTGCCGGCGCCAGGCGCTACTGGCGTATTTCGACGATCGCCTGGAGCAGCCCTGCGGCAATTGCGATAACTGCCTCAGCCCGCCCGCGACCTGGGATGCGACCGTCGCGGCGCAGAAGGCCCTGTCGTGCGTGCACCGCACCGGCCAGCGCTTCGGGGTGAATTACCTGATCGACGTGCTGCGCGGCAGCGCGCAGGAGCGCATCAAACAGTTTGGCCACGACCAGCTCAGTACCTACGGCATCGGCGCGGACCTCAGTGTCAACGACTGGCGCGGGATCTATCGCCAGCTCATCGCGCGCGGCCTGCTGCGCGTGGATCTCGAAGGCCACGGCGGACTGCATCTCACCGAGGCGGCCCGGCCCGTGTTGCGCGGTGAAACCCAGCTCATGCTGCGCAAACAGGCCGAGCGCACCAAGCGCGAAGCCAAACGCCGCGCCGGTCCATCGGGTCAGGCGCCCGGCGGCGCCTTGTGGGAGGCGTTACGCGCCTGCCGCAAGCGTCTCGCCGATGAGCAGGGCGTGCCGGCCTATGTCATCTTTCATGACGCCACCTTGCAGGCGATGGCCGAGCAAAGGCCGCAGAGCCTGGAACAGCTCGGGCATATTTCCGGCGTCGGCGAACGCAAGCTCGCGGCCTACGGCGCGGCCTTCTTGGAGGTGATTAGGGAGACGGAGCAGGGTGGCTTATAATCATCACCGCACTGTTCAAGTTTTAGTCCCTTCTCCCTTAGGGAGAAGGACACGACTGCACGGACGCAGGAGTTAGGGCAACGCATGGAGCGGTTGCCGAGGATGAGGGGAGATAATCATAGGGATTCACCATTTGGCCCCTCACCTCAACTCTCTCCCGAAGGGAGAGGGAGTGTTTCAGGTACAACCCTCATCAATAACCAACGAATCGATCATGACCACACCAGTTTCCAAAACCGAAACCGAACGCTTGCTAAAACTGGCCACCAACGCCTCGGTGATCACGGCCATCATCCTGATCGCGGCCAAGTTCGCGGCCTACCTGTTGACCAATTCGGTGAGCGTACTGGCCTCGCTGATCGATTCGCTGATGGATGCGGGGGCCTCGGTGATCAATCTGTTCGCCGTGCGCTATGCCCTGGCACCGCCCGATCCCGAGCACCGCTACGGCCACGGCAAGGCCGAGTCGATCGCCGGGCTGGCGCAGTCCATGTTCATCGCCGGGTCGGGGGTGTTTCTGATCGTCGAGGCCGTCGATCGCATGGTCCATCCCGAACCGCTCGAAGAGCTGGGCATCGGCCTCGCAGTGATGATCTTCGCCATCATCGCCACGCTGATCCTGCTGGCGATTCAGTACTACGTGATCCGCCGCACGCATTCCACCGCCATCCGTGCCGACGCGCTGCATTACCAGACTGACCTGCTGACCAACGGGGCGACCATCGCCGCGTTGTTTCTCACCCAGATCGGCTGGGTAGGCGTCGACCCGCTGTTTGGTCTGGCCATCGCCGCCTACATCCTCTACAGCGCCTGGGGGATCGGGCGAGAGGCCATGCACGATCTGCTCGACCGTGAGCTGTCCGATGAGAAGCGCGCCAAGATCATCGAGCTGGCCACGGAAAATCCCCGCGTGCGCGGCGTGCACGATCTGCGCACGCGCCTCTCCGGGCGCACCGAATTCATCCAGATGCATCTGGAGCTGGATGATGATCTGCCGCTGATCGAGGCCCACGCCATCGCCGATGCGGTCGAGAAAAAGATCATGCAGGCGATGCCGATGGCCGATGTGGTGATCCACCAAGACCCGGTCAGCGCTGTCGACGCCGACGCGCTGCCGGTATTCAAGCGCGCCCCGTGAGCGCATGCCTCGGCGCGCGAGCGGCCATTGGCCATCTGAAGATGGCGCCTGCCACCCACGTGATCGCTCGGAGAAGACGGTAGGAGCATGCTTTAGCATGCGATACGGCCGTTCGCCATTTCCAGATCGCGTGCTGCCGCTACCCGCCGTGTTGCATAGGCGTAGCCGGTAAACTGTCAACATCATTGGCTCGACGCGGAGATTGGCCGTATCGTTCGTTCGCAGTAGATCGCCAATGGAAAAATCGGGTTAAATAGTCTGCCCCGTAATTCACACCGCAACCCGAGCAATTATCCTATGGCCCTTAAAGCAACCATCTTCAAAGCCGAGCTGCAAATCGCCGACATGGACCGCCACTACTACCATGATCACGCGCTCACCATTGCCCAGCACCCTTCCGAAACCGACGAACGCATGATGGTTCGATTATTGGCCTTTGCCCGGCACGCCCATGAGGCCTTGGCGTTCGGCAAAGGACTGAGTACTGAAGACGAGCCCGACCTCTGGCAAAAAGACTTGACCGGCGTCATTGATCTTTGGATAGACGTGGGCCTGCCCGACGAAAAGCGCATACGCAAGGCGTGCGGCCGCGCCACACAGGTGATCATCTACAGCTACGGTGGACGTAACGCTGACCTGTGGTGGGAGCAAAACCGCAGCAAGCTCGAACGCGCAAAAAATCTCACCGTGCTCAGCCTGCCGCCGGCGTCCACGCACGCACTGGCCAAATTCGCACAGCGCACCATGCACTTGCATTGCACTGTTCAAGATGGAGAGATTTGGCTGGCGGATAACGATGACAGGGTGCAGCTAGATCTGATCGCGCTTAAAGGACCAACGATCTCGTCGTCGGATTGACGAAACGATATCGGCCAGCCTTGTTGCCTCCTGGTCGGTGCGCGCGCCCAGGGCGCTGCATGGTATGCTCATAGCGGAAGTCATTCATTTTTTTGCGGAACCCGGTAACGCTTTTCCGCGCTACAAAAAATCAATTATATGGAGCAAACATGAAAATACTGGTGCGCAATTTGTCCCGAGAAACCACGCAAGAAGAGTTGCTGGCCTTGTTCAAGCTCCATGGCAATGTGCAGTATTGCAAACTTGTGATGGATAAGGTGACGGGGAAGTCGAAAGGCTTCGGATTTGTAGAAATGCCGAATCCAGGCGAGGCGAAGGTGGCGATCAAAAAACTGAATGCCCAGGAGATTGGCGGCAGTGTCATCCGCGTGAAAAAGGCGGAGGAACGCGAGGAGCAGGGCGGTGAGTAATGTTTGTGCCGCGCTCAACCTGCTGTGTGGATGATCGTGACGCATCTCATCTGGGATAGATTGTTAATTTATCTGCCTACGCGATCTTCGAGCGTGCTTTGGGTAAGCGACCGGTGTTAACGGGGGCTCGTTTGCTAGGGTCGGAGACTGCATCTATACTTTGAGCCACTTCCATTCTTGATACAGCGGAGGGGCCATTCATGAACGCAGGCAGAGTCACAACGAAGTCGCTCATTAGCGCGGGGGCGCTCGCCGCGATAATGGTGATTTCCATGTCCATCGAAGCGCAGGTGCCTAGTGGACGGGAATACCTCGATTTTACTGTCGACCAGGTAGTGCCGGGAGGCGTCTCAGAAGAGCTGGCGGCCAAGATGTTGAACAAGGGTTGGGAAAAGACCGCCCTGAAGTCTGACGTTTTTGCCCATGTGCAGTTTCGCGACAAGAACGGCAAGCTCTACTACGTCGATGGATGGGTGCGCGCCGGCACCGAGGTGTTCGGCGTTCGCGGCCAAGCCAACGGCGTCTTCGCAGACTTCGAGATGGTGGGCGGATGCGGGAATATTATGATTCCACATCGCTAGCGCGCAGGGCGCACTATGCGGAGCGCATGACGCGCTACGGCGCCTGCAAATTCTGCCACACGCCGATGATATTGCCTTCGGTATCCTTGATGTAGGCGTAGAGCCCCATGTCGGCGACTTTGGTCTTCTCCATCAAGACGGTGCCGCCCGCTGCTTTTACCTGGGCGAGCGATGCATCGATGTCGTCGACGGTGACCGCGATCGTTGGGCCTTGCAGGGGGAGCTTGGGACTGCGCTCAAACATGCCGCCGTTGATGAAGCCGGCTTCTTGCCACATATTGTTTTGATCCACCGGCCCGGTGTGCAGGCCGACGTATTCCATGCCGGGCATGGGGAAGACCATGGTCTTCCATCCGAACACGCCTTCGTAAAACTTGCGCGCGCGCGGGACGTCGCTGGCCGGGATTTCGAAATGTTGTACTTTGTTCATGGGGTTCTCCTCGCGTTTGTCCTGATCGATGGCGCGGATCGCCTTCCGCATTAGTCAAAGGTAGTCGCTTTCCACGGGCGCGCAAGCCGCCTCGGGTGGGCAGGAGTCATCGGCGGGTTCGTGGTGGTGCGACTAGCGGCGCCGCGCGAGCTGCTTGTGGCGGAAACAGTCGATGGCGTGGTCGTTCACCAGGCCGGTCGCTTGCATG
>CAZKZP010000002.1:36264-90156 GCA_964557295.1 uncultured Chromatiales bacterium
GCCAGACATAGTGGTCAAAACCGCCGAACTCGTCCTGCACGGCGAGGAAGGCGCGGGCGTTTTTCGCGGCGCCTTCGATCTTGAGACGATTGCGGACGATGCCGGGGTTCTGCATCAGGCGCGCGAATTCGCGCTGGCCGTAGCGCGCCACGCGCGCGGGATCGAAGTCGGCAAATGCCTCGCGATAGTGTTCGCGCTTGCGCAATATCGTGATCCATGAAAGCCCGGCCTGCGCACCCTCGAGGATCAGAAATTCGAAATGCTTGTGCTCATCGTGCACCGGCACGCCCCATTCCTCGTCGTGATAACGCACATACAGCGGGTCACTGCCGCACCAGGCGCAGCGCGGCTTGATCGCGTCCGCGGCGCGCGCCTTGAGTTCGGCCTTCAATGCCGCGGGCAGCCGATGCCACGCGATCCCGCGCAATGCGCCTTCGATGGCGTACACGAGGTTGAGTGTTGCGTTGTAACCCTGGAGCTTGAGCAGCCGATAGGTTTCGACCGCGCCCATGCGTTCGAGGTCGCGGCGGGTGTGCACGCCGATGGCGTTCAACCATTGCTCGGAGGTCGGCCCGAGGTTGGCGAGTTGGGCGATGCTGGGGTTCTGACGGGCTGGGGTCATGTCGGTCATATCACTTGGCGACCTTTATGCGCTGCACGCGCTTTGCGATCTTGTGTCTGAGTTTTTCCAGCGACATCGGCGGTCCCCAGTTGGCGAGCTTGCCGTCGATGAAAATGCCGTCGGCGATGCCCCACTCCTCAAACACCTGCGGCTCGGTGGTGTCGATTTCGTGGAACACGACTTGATCGCCGAATTCGGCGGCGGCGCGCTTGGCGCGTTCGAAGGTGATGTTCTGCGCCGGGCACCAGCCGTTTTTGAAGGCGGTGACGGTGACCTTGCCAGGCACGGCGGGAATCGGCTTTTGCCGCTTGATCCAGCGCGGCGCGTGGGCGTCGTCCGTGAACGGTTTCCAGAGCAGCAGGCTGATGAAATCACGATCGGCCTTTTGGTAGCCGTGCTTCTTGAACCACGAGGCCTTCATCCAGAACGGTAACCCCAACCCCCAGGCCGCCATGCCCTTCGCGCCGCGCGCCTTGGCGTCTTCCTCGGCCGCCGCGAGCAGCGCCGCGCCCATGCCGTGTCCCTGGAAATTGCCGCGGCCTTCCTGACGGCCGTGGACCCAGATGCAGAGTATGAAATAGAGATCCTGGCCCGCGATGAAGGAGGCCTCGATCGGCAGATACTGGATCATGCCGCCGACGGCGCCTGCCGCGTCGAGCGCGAGTTTCACGCGCAATCCGCGCTCCTTGTACTTGTGATACCAGCATGCCTTGTGATCGCCCGCCTCCGGCATCTCCGGCGACCATTCCTCCAGGCAGCAGAAGTAGTCGTGCTGATGCTGCGGTGTGAGATCGATTATTTGCATCGCGCCCTCTCTATGCGTGGTGACGAGTCGCTGTCGTGGCCTCTGGGAGGTTGGGTTATTCATGGTGGTACCCCCTCACCCTAGCCCTCTCCCGAGGGGAGAGGGGATTATCAGAGATGCTCATAATCTTATCCGACAAAAACGAAAACCGCGCTGTTTGCTTTCCGCGCCCCGATGCTGCCGGGTGGCGTTATTCTGAGCTTCCCTTATAATTGCGGCCGTCGCTGATGATCCGCCGCGTCGGCGGATGTTTGGAGGCACCCCTGATTTTCTTCGAGGCCCAGAAATTACGACACGCATGAAAAACCAAGGCATTTTACTCCCGCAGCCGCGCACGCTCTTGCGCTATCATCCCTCCGCGTTTCTGCTCGCCGCGCAGCTATTGAGCCTGATGCTGTACGCCTTCAATGACGATATCCCCGGCGGGCGGGCGCTGCTCGGCGCGCTCGGCGTGGTGGTGCTGGTGCTGGCGGTTTGGGTCGTCATCCGCGGCCCGGCGGCGCGGTGGGTCGTATGGGCGCTCGCCGCCCCGGCGTTTGCGCTGTCGTTGCTGACCGCGTTTTCCGCCGACCCCCGGCTGATCGTCTGGTCGGCGCTGGTCGATGCGGCGCTGTATTTTTTCGCCGCCGGCAGTCTGATCGCCTATATGATGGAAGATCACCGCGTGACCACGGACGAGCTGTTCGCCGCCGGCGCCACCTTCACTTTGATCGCCTGGGGATTCGCCTATGTGTATCTGGTGTGCCAAATCGGGTGGCCGGGGAGTTTCATCGGCGCCACCCGTCCCGATGAGCCGCGCACCTTCCTGGACCTGCTCTTCCTGAGTTTCACCACCCTCTCGTCGACCGGCCTCGGGGATGTGCTGCCGATCACGCCGATGGCGCGGGTGCTGGTGATGCTGGAGCAGTTCGCGGGCATCGCCTACATCGCCGTGGTGGTTTCGCGCTTGATCGGCATGACCATCGTGCATCATCAGCAATCCGGTTCAGATGACACCTCGCGCTGACGCGCGTCCCAGCGCGGTCGCAGGTTGACGCGGTGCGGCGTGTTGGGGCATGCTCCGCTGCGAATCCCATCCACCTTGCCGAGAGTCTCCATGAAGAGCTTGCGCATTGCGATTTCACTGTTGTTCTCTTTTCTCATCGTCCAGGCCGCCTGCGCCGCAGGCTTGCCGACGCGCCATCTCATCAGCAACGTCCCGCCATTTGACGAGATCACGGGGCTGAATTGCGGACCGGCGGCGATCGAATCGGTGTTTGCCTACGCGGGCACCGACATCAGCCAGCGCGAGATCGCCAACGTGGCGCGCACCTCCTCCATCGGCACCTATGTTTACGACATCGTGCGTACCGGCCACTTCAGCGCCTTGAGCGCGGCGCAGGGGCGCTTATTTCCGCCCGACGTGCCGCTGGCCGGCTTTTCGGCGCGCGGTCTGGGGTATGCCGCCTTCGGTCACTCCCAGGCTACGCCCTGGCTCGACCAGGCCAAGGCCCTGGTCGCGCAGGACATCCCCGTCATCATGCTCATGCTGTTCAGCCCCGACCCCGCCAGCGGCGGGCACTATCGCGTCTTGGTAGGGTACGACGACACCAAGGGCGAGGCGTATTTCATCGATCCGTGGGGGCGAAGCCTCAAGCACGCCACCAACCCCGACGGCACCATCACCTGGAGCTATGCCGACCTGATCACCGCCTGGAACTATCCCGCCTATGGCAGCCCGCAACCGTACTTCGGCGCCGTGTTGCTGCCCTGGCGCGTCACCCTCGCCACCGCGGGGCGGATGGCCGTCGGCGCGCAACTCACCTTCACGGCCACGGCAGAATATCCCTGTCCCGCCCCCTTTGAATGCCGCAGCGTCCCCGCGCGTGACAGCACGCTCGTCCTGTCCTTGCCACCCGGACTGCGCCTGTTGCGCGGGTCGGAGGAGACCATGCTCGGTAATCTGCCCGCAGGCGCCAAGGCGACGGCGCGCTGGACGGTGTTGGTCGAGCAGCCCACCAGCGCGCCGGTGACCGCCACGGCCTCCGGCCTCGTGAGCGGCTATGTCCCGGCGGCGGTATGGGCCGGCGGGCAAGTGTATTACCCGCCCTACAGCTACACCGACCGGATCGGCGGGAAGGCTAGTTGGACGTGGCCCCAGCCCCAGCCCTGAGCGGCTGCCCTTTCGTGCTATCCCCCGCAGGCGCAAGATGATCTGCTGTGACCGCCCATGGTTTACAGATGACAGCGCTGTTGGATGAGCCCGGCTGCGCCCGGCACGTTGGTGTTGATGCGGTTGGCCAACGATAGCGCGTGCACTTTGCAGGAGGTGTTCGAACAGTTTGCGCGCCCGAGGAATACACCTTCGCCAAGGCCATCGTGCCAGTCCGGCTGGCCCAGCACGAAGGTGAAAAGCTGGTTTCACGCTCTCAAGCCAAACGGTTGACCATGCGCTTTGAACGATTTCAAACCGTCGTACTGGATTTTGCCGGAGTGGAGAAGATCGGCCAGGCGTTTGCCGATGCAGTGTTTCGCGCATTCCAGCAAGTGCATCCGGCCACGACCTTATTGCCAATACATTATGACATCAGCGGTGGAAAATATGTTCAAACGTGTGATGAAGCGATGAATATGCATTTTTGCCCTGCACAAGCGGTGCACCGAAGCGAACAACCATGGCCGCAGCCTCAACGGCAACAACCAGGCGGTCTATGACCTGGTGCATTACGGCGTGCTGGTGAAGATTGAGGCGGGCACCCGCTTCCGCTAACAGCCCCCGCCTCCTGCGCGAGCATTTGACCCAGTGCTACACACTTTGCAGGATGCGATGAGCGCAGAGACTTACATCGATCGCGCTCCATGAAGCTTTGCCCTCATATCAGAAGACGAGCGGTGAGGCTGCGCTGGAGCGTTGTAGCGGTCCTAAAAAACGAGCCACCTCTGAGGTGGCTCGTTTGACTCTGCTGCAATAAATCAACCTTGCCTACGGTACTACGGCGTGTTCACCGAGACAGAATGACTTTGACTGGTTCCCATGTAAGCATATGATGCAGTCCCGTTAATGTTCAAGGATCCACCGGTTACGTTCAGTGTGGCCGTCGCTGTCCTGTAGTTACCCTTGGACGTTGAGGCATAGCGATATCCACCATAGCTATAGTGAGAATTGAAGGACTGACGGGACAATTCACCTGTGCCTGACCAGGTCGCATCAACTGAGGCATTGTATGTGCATCCCGGGCAAGACTGACTGAATTCCCATACTGGTATACTTCCTTTCAGCGTTGCCTTGTTAAGCGAGGCATTGATATTGAATGTAATATCATTGCTCGAGCCAAATGCATACCGGTAGCTATATGAGCACCAGTTATATTCGAATAAGAAAATGTTCGCACCGCTATATGATGTTGGCCCGCCAGGAGGATTGCGCACCATGTTCTCTGATGCCGATATATCTATGAAGCTGTAGCTACAGATATCTGAATTATATATTGACGCTGATACCGTGCCTCCGGTCATGCCAAATACATTAGCATCAGCTGCGGCGTTTTGAGAGATGACCAAGCCCGCGAGACCCATTGCAACAGCGCTTACTGCTGCAATAGTTTGTTTTTTTACTTTATGGTGAGTTGATTTCAGCTGGGATGTTTCCATGGGTATCTTCCTTATTGGGTATAGTGGTGTCATTGTTGGTTTTGTGATCCGCATTTGATCCTAGATAGCCTCTATTTGAGGACCACAAATCCGAGATCTAGAATACGTAAGTTGGCTAGCATTTCAAGTGATTTGAAATATGAATTCAAGATCCTGTGTTTTGTTAGCATGTTACCTGATGCTGTATTAGCTGTTGCTAATTTCTTTCGGGCGCGATGTTGGAGAATTCTAATTTGCATTCCAAAAAATGGAGCAAAAAGAACAGACGAAAAGAATAGAGGTGTGGGCTTATCTTCTTTAGCGAAGTTCACGACGGAACCGGTGAGATGGAAGATATGTCACAGGGTAGGTCTGTGGGCTGGTGGATAAAACAAAAACGCGCAGATGACGAACAGTGCTGATGCGGGTTAAGCTCGGACAATAAAAAGGGCGATAGCTGCTATTGTTGGCATCAAGGGAAGTCGTAGTCGTGGGGGGAGCATAATGGTAGTGGCATGGATTTTGGCGGTCATTGGCGCAGTGATTGGTGCCAACGCCTACGGGTTTTTTTCAGGGGCGCTGATCGGCGGGGTTGTTGGTTTTTCCCTCGGTTGGCTGATCCGCATAGCGGAGCGCACGCGTGCGCTGGAGGCGCGGGTGCGGGATCTGGAGCGGAAGCTCATTGCGCCTCCGGCGGTCAGGCCGGCATCAGCGCCAGCACCAGCACCAGCACCGGTTCCATTACCGGCCTCGGATGTCGCTACAGCATCGGTGACGGCTACGCCACTGCCTGAACGGGAATGGATCGCGCCGCAACCGACCCCGGCTGCGCCCAAACCCGCGGCGGTCAAGCCGGTTGTCAAGGAACGCCCGGCGGATGTGCCGGACGGATGGGGTAGTCTGCCTGCGAGCCCCATCGATCCCTTTCTCGATCTGGTGCGCCGCTTCTTCACCGACGGCAATGTGGTGGTGCGCGTTGGGATCATCGTCCTTTTCTTCGGCGTGGCCTTCCTGCTCAAGTTCGCCATCGAACAGCAATTGCTGCCGATCGAGTTGCGCCTCGGCGTCACGGCCTTGGGCGCCGTCGGTTTGATTGGATTGGGGTGGCGTCTGCGTGCGCGGCGCAGCGGTTATGCCTTGCTCATTCAAGGCGGCGGGATCGGCATCTTCTACCTGACGGTTTTCGCGGCGGCGAAGCTTTATCATCTGTTGCCGCTCGGGCTGGCGCTGGCGTTGATGGTGGCGGTGGTGGCGCTTTCTTCGCTGCTGGCGTTGTGGCAGAACTCGCGCGCCTTGGCCGCGTTCGGAATCACGGGCGGATTTCTCGCGCCGGTGTTGACGTCCTCCGGCGGCGGCAGTCATGTGATGTTGTTCGCATATTACGCGCTGCTCAACGCGGGCATCCTTGGGCTCGCCTGGTTCCGCGCCTGGCGCGAACTCAATCTGCTCGGCTTTCTCTTTACCTTTGTGATCGGCGCGGCGTGGGGGCTCAATTACTACCAACCGCATCACTTCGACACCACCGAACCATTTCTGATTCTCTTCTTCCTTTTTTATGTGGCGATTGCGGTGCTCTTTGCGCTGCGCCAGCCGCTGGAGTTGCGCGGCTATGTGGATGGCACGCTGGTGTTCGGCGTGCCGGTGGTCGGGTTCGCGCTGCAAGCGGGGCTGGTGCACGACTTCGAATATGGCCTGGCGATCAGCGCCTTCGCGCTGGGCGGCTTTTATATCGCGCTCGCCGCGGTGTTGTGGCGGCGCGCGCGGGAGGGGATGCGCTTGCTCACCGCGTGTTTCTTGGCGCTCGGCGTGGTCTTCGCCACGCTTGCCATCCCGCTGGCCGTGAGCGGGCGCTGGACCTCGGCCGCGTGGGCGCTGGAAGGGGCGGCGCTGGTGTGGATCGGGATACATCAACGGCGCCTGTTGCCGCGCATCTCGGGGCTGCTGTTGCAGCTGGGAGCCGGTGTCTTCTTCGTGTTGGAGCTGGAACGTCCCGCCGCCCAGTGGCCGATTTTCAACGGCATCTTTCTCGGTGCGGCCTTGATCAGCGCGGCGGGGCTGTTCACCGCCTACAATCTCTATCGTCATCGCGAGCAATTGCGCGATTTCGAGCGCAGTTTTGAGTTTCTGCTGCTTGGCTGGGGACTGCTCTGGTGGCTGGTCTTCGGTGTGCGCGAGATCGAGCATCACCTCGCTCAGGCAGCGCAGTTCAATAGCACGCTGCTGTTCTTTGCCGCCAGCGCGGGCGCGCTGCTGCTGGCCTGGCGCACGCTGGCGTGGCCGGCGCTGCGTTATCCGCTGTTGGCCTTGCTGCCGGCGGCGGTGTTGATGTCGCTCGAGATCTTCTTCGATAATCATCCGCACTTCTTCGCGCGCTGGGGCGTGGTTCCCTGGTTGTTGCTGTTGGCCGTGCAATATCGGCTGTTGTGGCGCATGGAAGGTGTGGTGGGGGATCGCCTGCTACGTTTCGGTCATGCCGCGACGCTGTGGTTCCTGCTGGCGTTGCTGAGTCATGAACTGCACTGGATGACGGACGCCGTGCTGGCGCTCTCGCCGTCGTGGCAGGCGGTGGCCTGGGTGATCCCGGCGTTGCTGGCGCAGGTGTTGCTCGGCGGGCAGCGCTGGGCGCCGGCGTGGCCGGTGGCGCGTTTTGCTACCTTGTATCAGATCGAGGTCTTGCTGCCGGTCGCGCTGGCGCTGCTGCTGTGGGGATTGCTGACACTGCGCCTCGACGGCGATCCCTGGCCGTTGCCGTTTGTGCCCTTGCTCAATCCGCTGGAGCTGATGCAGGCGTTGTCGCTGATGATCGTGGCCGCCTGGTGGTGGAAGCGGCGCGATGAACCGCAGATGCAGATGTGGGTGCCTAATCGACCACTGACGCTCGCGCTCCTCGCGCTGCTCGCCTTCGCCTGGCTCAACGGCGTGATCGCCCATGCGGTGCACCATCTGGCCGGCGTGCCTTACACGCTTGAGTCCTTGCACCGCTCGGTGTTGTTCCAGACGGCCTTGTCGGTGACGTGGACCGTGGTGGCGCTGCTGATGACGGTGAGCGCCACGCGGTTGCGCATGCGCACGCTCTGGATGGCCGGCGGAGTGCTGCTGGCGCTGGTGGTGCTCAAGCTCTTTTTCATCGATCTGGCGAAGACCGGAACGGTGGAACGTATCATCTCCTTCCTGGCGGTCGGCGGTCTGATGCTGGTGATCGGTTATTTCTCGCCGCTGCCGCCCAAACAGCAGGAGGAGCGGGCATGAGGCTGTTGCTCTTGGTGTGGCTGTCGCTCATGGCGCCGGTAGCGAGCGCGGAGGCGCCGCTGCGGTTGTCCGATTTCGCGTATGGCATGACGCTACAGGCGGAGGCGGCGAGCGCGCTCTACCGCGTCGAACTGCCGGAAGAGGTCTATCGCCGCGTGACGCGTGCCGATCTCGGCGATCTGCGCATATTCAACGCCGCGGGCGAGGTGGTGCCGCACGTGCTGCCGCCGCCGGCGCGGGAAGCGCAACCGCCGCGCTTGGTCGGCTTGCCGTTCTTTCCGCTCTTTGCGGCGCCGGATCGGCAGGGGAGCGAGACGACGCTGCGCATCGCGCCCGATCAGCAGGGTGCGCTCATCGATCTGCAGGTGCGCGGTGGGGAGCGGCCAGGAGGCGCGCTGCTCACCCACTACCTCCTCGATGCCAGCGCGCTGCGCGAGCCGATCCGCCGGCTGCAACTGAAGTGGCGCGCCGGCAGCGAGCCCTTCGTCGCCCATGTCACCGTCGAGGCCAGTGATGACCTGAGCCAGTGGCGCAGTGTCGGCGGCGGGACACTGGCCGATCTGTTCCACGGTGATCATCACTTGCAACGCGATGAGCTGAGCTTTGCGGGGCTGGCCGCCAAGTATCTGCGCATCAGCTGGCCGCCGGGCGAAAAGCCGGTGGCGCTGAGCGGTGTCGAGGCGGAGATCGCCCCGCTCGATCGTGAGGACCCGCTGCGCTGGACGAGCGCGGAGAGTGGCAGCAGTGACGGCGCAGCGGGGCGCTATCGCTTTGTCGCAAACGGCTATTTGCCGGTGGAACGGTTAGAGGTCGTGTTGCCGCAGCAGAATACCGTGATCAAGGCGCGCATCTCCTCCGCTCCCGATGCGGACGGCAACTACCGGCAGCAACACTTTCAGGGCGTGATCTACGCCTTGCAGCAGGAGGGGCAGATCCTCGCCAGCGGACCGCTCGTCATCGAGCGCACGGCGCATCGCTATTGGCAACTCGAGGTCGATCCACAGAGCGGTGGCGTGGGCAGTGGCCAACCGCAATTGAAGCTGGGCTGGCGGGCGCAGCAACTCATCTTCGTCGCCCGCGGCAACGGCCCCTTCACCCTCGCCTTCGGCAGCATCAGCGCCCAGGCGCTGCCGGTCGACAGCAGCCTGCAAGGGATGATCGCCGCACTGGGAAACGGTAACGATCAATCATCGATGGTGCGCCCCGTGGTGGCCCAGGCGGTGCGCACGCTGGGCGGCGCGCAACGGTTGCAATCTCCACCACCGCCGTTGCCGTGGAAAAAGTGGCTGCTATGGGCGGTGCTGGTGCTCGGTGTGGCGGCGATGCTGCTGATGGCGCGCGGACTCTATCGGGAAATGAATCGCGGGAAGAACGGCGTTTGAACTTTTCGTGTGGTGCGCAGCGTCGCTGATGCGGTGGCTGTGGAGTCGTGACAATTTAGAGCCTCCATTAATTTACAATTCTTTACAGGTTTGTTGCCGTTGCGCTGATTCAGTGTGCGGAGCTGCGTGCTATGCTTCGCGCATCGATGCTTGTGCACGACGGCCGGCGATGATCTAAAATGTTTTCGCAAGAAATGGCTGGAAAGATGCGTGCAACCCACTTTCGTCCTCTCACATAGATCAGGAGTCTGCTTGTGAATAAATCCAACAATATAAGCGTGAAAAACTTGATGGCGGTTGGGCTGGTTATGAGCGTGCCGGTGCTGGCGCTGTCCAGCGCAAACGCCGCGGAGCACGATGACCGCTGGTATATCGCACCCGCGCTGAGCCACATCTGGGCGGATGATGACCGCAGGGCTGATGATGGCTGGGGCGCTCAGCTTGGTTTTGGCAAACCCATCAGTGAGTCATGGAATATCGAAGGCAATATCGTTGGTGATAACCTCGATATCGACAATACCTCTGACCAATACAAACAAAGGGGCTTAGGCATCGACGCCCTGTATTTCTTCACTCGTGACACGGGCTTCGCCCCTTACGCCGTCATCGGCGCCGGCGCCTTGCGCACCAGTGTGCCGGGTGAAAAAAGCACGAATGCGATGGGGAATGTCGGCGTGGGCTTCATGAGCGCGCTGGGCGAGTCTCTGGGGCTGCGCGCCGATGTGCGCTATCGCGTCGATAAAGATGATTCCAGCGTTCCGTCAGAGAGCAAATTCGGCGATTGGCTGGTGAATGTCGGTGTTTCCATCCCGTTGGGTGCCAAGGCCGCGACTGCTGCGGCTGCGGCCACCGCCGTGGTGGCGGCCCCGGTTGCGGCGGCGAAGGCCGCTGACAGCGATGGCGATGGTGTGGCCGATGACCGTGACCGTTGTCTGAACACGCCTGCTGGCGTGAAGGTCAATGCCCAGGGCTGCGAGCTGGACAGTGATGGCGATGGTGTGGTCGATAGCAAGGACCGCTGCCCGAACACCACCGCTGGCGCCAAGGTCAATGCCGAGGGTTGCGAGCTGGATGGCGATGGTGACGGTGTCGCCGACGGCAAGGATCGTTGCCCGAACACGCCCGCTGGCGCGAAGGTCGATGCCAATGGCTGCGAACTGGATAGCGACGGCGACGGCGTGGTCGACAGCCAAGACCGCTGCCCCGACACAAAATCCGGCGTCAAGGCGGATACCCATGGTTGTGAAATCCAGGACGTCATCGCGCTCAAGGGCGTGAACTTTGCCACCAACTCCGCCAAATTGACGCCCGAATCGCTGGCGATTCTGGACGATGCGGCGGCCACCTTGATCAAACACAGTGATATCAAGGCCGAAGTGGCGGGCCATACCGACAACCGTGGCGTGCCGGCCAAGAACAAGTCACTGTCTCAGCAGCGCGCGGATGCCGTGATGCAATATCTGGTGTCCAAGGGCGTGAACGCCGCCAACCTGACCGCCAAGGGGTATGGACAGGAGCGTCCGGTTGCCGACAATGGCACCGAGGCCGGCCGCGCCCAAAACCGCCGCGTTGAACTGCGGATCGTGAAGTAAGCAACCACTGGCGCGCGCGTCACAGGGATGTGTCGCGCCGCGGCCATCAGGCGCACATGGATGAGTGACCGGTGGTTTTTCGTGAATCCCTCCTACCTTCTCTCGATGCTCTTCGCGCCCTTGTGGTTGCGCGCGGACTTTTGTCTTACTCTTATCCCATGATCCATCTGCTCGAATCTCGCAACGCCTGGGCGACGCCGCAATTCAACGCCGTGCTGAAGCGCGAGTTGGAAGCGTTGCCGGTCGACCAGCTGCCGTTGCAGCGCGGGCTGGCGCACAGCAGCCACGTGCTCGACGACCCACGCAGTGTGCTGATCATCTCCGTGGCCGACACGGCGGAGGTGATTCGCGCCAAGGTCGGGGTCTTCTACCGCGGTATCATCGCCGGGTGCAGTTGCGCCGATGATCCCACTCCGGTGGAGGCGGTGAATGAGTATTGCGAAATGTGGTTGGAGTTGAACAAAAGGACGGGGGAGGCCGCCGTCAGTTTGGTGGATTGATCCGACGAGCGCGTGAGCCGCGGGCGTGGTAGGGTGTAGCGGTTGTCGCGGAATGAAAAACTACATACGTGGAGATAAGCATGTCACAGTTGTTTTCGAAATATCGACTTGGGGTGATGGAGCTGCAAAACCGGCTCGTCATGGCGCCGATGACGCGCAATCGCGCCATCAACAACATTCCCAATGCGCTGATGGCGCAGTATTACCAGCAGCGCGCCTCGGCGGGCTTGATCATCACCGAAGGCACCTCGCCTTCACCGAACGGGCTGGGGTATGCGCGCATCCCGGGGATCTTTTCCGAGGCGCAGGTGGCGGGCTGGAAACCGATCACCGCCGCCGTGCATCAGGGTGGGGCGAAGATCTTCATGCAATTGATGCACACCGGTCGCGTGTCGCATCCCTTGAATCTGCCCGCCGGGGCGCGGGTGCTGGCGCCCTCGGCGGTGGCCGCGGCCGGCGAGATGTATACCGACGCCCAGGGCATGCAGCCGCAACCGGTGCCGCAGGCGATGACGGAAGCCGATATTAAAGTGGCGATCGGCGAATACGCCCAGGCGGCCCGCAATGCGGTGACGGCGGGGTTTGACGGGATTGAACTGCACGCGGCCAACGGGTATCTGTTGGAACAATTTATCCGTCCCAATTCCAACCAGCGGCGCGATGACTACGGCGGCTCGATCGAGCAGCGCGCGAGTTTCGTCCTGGAGGTGGCGGAGGCCGCAATCAACGCCATCGGCAAGGACAAGGTGGGGATACGGCTCTCCCCTTACGGGGTGTTCAATGACATGCCGCCCTATGACGCGATGGAGGCGGATTACGCCTACTTGGCGCGGCAGCTCGACGCGCGCGGTCTGCTCTACGTGCACCTGGTCGATCATTCCTCGATGGGCGCGCCCACGGTGACGGCCTCGATCAAAGCGACCTTCCGTACTCAATTCCATGGGACGTTGATCCTGTCGGGCGGGTATGATGCCGCGCACGCCGAGAGCGATCTGAGCGCCGGCAGGGCGGATCTCATCGCCGTGGGCCGCCCGTTCCTCGCCAATCCGGACCTGCCCGCGCGCTGGCGCGCGAATGCGCCGCTGAACGCGCCCGACTTCAGCACCTTTTATACACCGGGGGAAAAGGGATACACCGATTATCCTGGGCTGGGCTAGTGGTGGGTGGGACCAAGGCTGATTCGTTTGCCGGGCGTATGACAGCCCTGGTGTCTAGTGATAAGCTTTTGGGCGCTGACCTTTGATGTACAACCCCTGTGCCTTCGCTCAATGGAATTCGGTTTTCTTCAAACTCTGATTGACTGGTGCCAACAGCACCCCAACTGGACGGGCTTTGTGATCTTTTTCATATCACTGAGCGAGTCTCTGGCGGTGGTGGGTCTGTTCGTGCCGGGCACGATCGTGATGTTCGCCATCGGCGCGCTGGTGGCGCTCGGGGCCTATCCGCTCGACAAGACCTTGCTGCTGGCCATGCTGGGCGCCGTGGTCGGTGACGGTATCAGTTATTGGCTGGGCGCGCATTTCAAGGAGCGCCTGCGCGATATCTGGCCGATGTCGCGTTATCCCCAGTTGCTTGACAAGGGCAATGCATTCTTCGAGCGCCACGGCGGCAAGAGTGTGCTGATCGGCCGTTTCGCCGGGCCGGTACGCCCGATCATCCCGGTGGTGGCCGGGATGATGGGCATGCCCGCGGGGCGCTTCTATGTGGTCAACGTGGTCTCGGCCATCCTGTGGGCGCCGGCCTATATCCTGCCCGGCGTGGTGTTCGCCGCCTCCCTGGGACTGGCGGCGGAGGTGGCGACCCGCCTGGTGGTGCTGGTGCTCTTGCTGGTGCTGGTGGTTTGGCTGCTGTTGTGGCTGACGCGGCGCATTTATCTCTTCATGGAGCCGCGCGCCAACGTGATGCTGATGAGCGTCTTGCGCTGGATGCAGCGCCATCCCATCGGCGGACGCCTGGTGGCGGCGGTGGTCGATCCGAATGCGCCGGAGTTTCGCGGCCTGATCATCTGGGCGCTGCTGCTGGTATTGATGGTGACCGGATTCGGCATGCTGCTGAGCAAGGTGCTGGTGGATATGCCGCTGCCACTCGATTACGGCCTCTGGCGCTTCATGCAGGAGATCCGCACGCCCTGGGCGGATCATCTGATGATCATGATCACCTCGCTCGGCGACGGGGTGGTGGGGATGGCCATTTTCGCGGTGATCGGCCTGTGGCTGCTGTGGGCGCGGCGCTGGTCGGCCTTCGCTCACCTGTTCGCGGCCATGGTGTTTGCCTTCTTTGTGCCGATCCTGATGAAGGAAATCCTGGAGTTGCCGCGTCCCATGGTGTTTGGCGCCGGTGTGATGACCTACGGCTTTCCCAGTTGGCACGCGACGATGAATACCGTGTTATACGGGTTCCTCGCGGTGATGATCGCGCGCGAGATGTCGGAGTCGCGGCGCTGGTTGGCCTACGCCGGCGCGGCGCTGGTGGTGCTGCTGATCACCTTCCCGCGGCTGTATCTGGGGGTGCACTGGATGTCCGACGTGCTGGGCGGCATCGCCTTGGGCATGGCGTGGGTGGCGGTGCTGGGGATCGCCTATCGGCGCCATGTGGCGCAGGGGGTCTCGCGGCTCTCGGTGTTAAGCGCGATCCTGATCGCCTGGTGCATGATCTGGCCGTGGCACCTGCAACAGCAGCATGTGCGCGATGAGCAGCGGTATCAGTTCCCGCAGATGGAGCAGCAGTGGGCGGCGGAGGAGTGGTGGTCGAAGCGCTGGGACGAACTGCCGCAGGCGCGCATCGACATGCTTGGCAAGGCTCGCCAGCCGTTCAATCTCCAGTGGCAAGGTGTGGAGGCGGATCTGCAAGCCTATTTGACCGCGCAGGGCTGGCGCGAACCCGTGGATTTGGATTTGCGCTCGGCGCTGCACTGGCTGCTCACCGATTCGAAACTCGATGACTTGCCGGTACTGCCGCAGGTCTACGACGGGCGCCACGAAAAGATCATGCGCGTGCGTGCCACCGCCGACCCGCAGCGTCTCGAGATCATCCGCCTCTGGCGCACCTCCATCCGCTTCGAGGGCGGCTCCTCCACCCTCTGGATCGGTTATGCCGGCCACCTGGTGCCGGGACATCCGCTCGGGATGCTCTCGGTGCCGCGGATGGAGATCACTCCGGGGGCGGCCGAGGCGATCCTCGGCAACGGTTTGGCCGGACATGAGCGGCGCCAGGTGTCGTTCACCCATCCGCTCGATCCGGCGCATTCCACGGCGCTGCTGATCCGGCCGGCGCCGGGGAGCCCGCCGTGAAGAATCGCGGGTTTCTCACCCGTCTCGGATTCGCCGGCGCCGGCCTGGCCGCGGCCTGGCGCAGCGAACGGAGTTTTCGCGCGCAGGTCGTGATCGCCGTGCTGCTGTTGCCGGTGATGCTCTGGCTCCAGCCCGCGCTGTTCTGGTGGGTGATCGTCTGCATCATGGCCGGTCTGGTGCTGGCGGCGGAGTTGTTCAATACCGCGCTGGAGCACCTGATCGATCATCTCCATCCCGAAATCCATCCCACCATCAAGATCGCCAAGGATTGCGCGGCGGCCGCGGTGCTGATCCTGAGCCTCGTGGCGCTGGTCGTGGCCGGGTTGATGATTTATGCGGAACTGGTGATGAGGTGATGCCGGCAACGCTGCCGTCATGCCTGGGTCAGCGCCATTTCTGCAGGAGCAAGCTTTAGCTTGCGATTCGCTGCGCTGCATCGGGTGGATCAGCGGTAGTCGAGCTTGACGAGCAGTTCGTCGAGTTTTTCCAGGCGGTGCAGCGGGTCATTGAATTGCAGCAGGAGCTGTTTCTGCATCAGTGAGATCGGGAGCAGTTCCGCCAGGCGCGATCCGACCCAACAGGCGTCGTCATAATCCTTGGGCAGATTGGTGAAGGGCTGGCCGAGCTGATCGAAGATCTCTTCCAGCAGATTCTGCATCCGCGCGTAACGCGCCGGCAGCGGCTGGCGCGCCTCCTGCGGGATGAGGTCGATCGCGGCCACGGTGAGCTCGTTGGGCATGACCTCGGAGCGCAACACGTTGAAGCGCTGCACGCCGCGCACCGTGATGCCCAGGCAGCCGTCCTTGAGTTTCTGGAAATAGGAGATCTCGCCGAGCGTGCCGACCGGATAGGTCTTGGCCGCCTTGCCCACCTCGGAGCCCTCGCTGATCAGGATCACGCCGAAGTGCGAGCCGTTTCTCATGCAGCGGCTGATCATGTCGAGGTAGCGCGGTTCGAACACCCGCAACGGCAGGGCCCCGCCCGGAAACAGGACGGTATGCAGCGGAAACAGCGGGACTGTCTGTTCACTCATCGCGATGTTCACCCCAGCGTGGCAATAATTGATGGTCGATGCCTAAGTGGTCCAGGATGCGCGCAACGATGAAATCGATCAAGTCCTCGATGCGCGTGGGCCGGTGATAGAAGCCGGGCGCGGCGGGCATGATGGTGCAGCCGAGCCGGGCGAGTTTGAGCATGTTCTCCAGATGGATCGCCGAGAGCGGTGTCTCCCGCGGCACCAGGATCAGCTGGCGCCCTTCCTTGAGCATGACATCGGCGGCGCGCTCGATCAGATTGTTGCTCGCCCCGCAGGCGATCGCCGAGAGCGTGCCGGTGGAGCAGGGGCAGACCACCATCGCGCGCGGCGCGTTCGAGCCGCTGGCCACCGGGGCCATCCATTGTTCCTTGCCGAAGACCTGGAGCTGCTCGGGCGCGGCCTGGTAGCGTTCGCTGAGTTGTGCCTGGAGTTCCTGTGGATTGGCCTTGAGCTTGAGATCGGTTTCGGTGGCCAGCACGATCTGCGCCGGTTGCGAGACCATCAGATACACCCGCTGGCGCGCCTCGATCAGGCATTGCAGCAGGCGCAGGCCGTATTCGGCGCCCGAGGCGCCGGTCAGTGCCAGGGTGACGGAGTGTGCGCGAGGGTGGGTCTGCGTCATCGGTTATCCATGGGATGTCAGGCCGGCGAGTGGAGCCGGGTCAGCAGGCGTTGATGGATGCCCTCGAATCCGCCGTTGCTCATGATCAGGACATGATCCCCGTCCTGGGCTATCTCGTTAATATAGTCGATGATCGCCTCGGTCTGGGGGAAGACCCGGCACTTCGTCCCGATGCCGCGGGCGAGCCCCGCGGCGTCCCACGCAAGCTTCGGCGGTTGGAAGATCAGGACTTCGTCGGCCCCGTGCAGCGAGGCGGCCAGTTCCTGTTGATGCACGCCCATGCGCATGGTGTTCGAACGCGGCTCCAGCACGGCGATGATGCGTGCCGCTCCGACGCGTTTGCGCAGCCCGTCCAGGGTAGTGGCGATGGCGGTGGGGTGATGGGCGAAGTCGTCATACACGGTGATGCCGCGCGCCACGCCGCGCACCTCCATGCGGCGTTTGACGCCGGTGAACGCGCCCAGCGCGGCGATGGCATCTTCCGGCCGCACGCCGGCATGGCGGGCGGCGGCGATGGCGGCGAGGGCGTTTTGCACGTTGTGGTTGCCGATCATCGACCACTGCACCCGGCCGTAACAGGTCGCGCCAAAACAGACCTCGAAACTGCTGCCGTCGTCGCTCGCGGCGCGCGCGTGCCAGCCGGCGGTGTGATTGAACGGCTCGCAGGCCGTCCAGCAGCCCATCGCCAGGGTCTGCTCGATCGCCGCATCGTTGGCCGGATGGATGATCAGGCCGTTGCCCGGAATGGTGCGCACCAGGTGATGGAATTGCCGTTGGATCGCCGCGAGATTCTCGAAGATATCGGCGTGATCGAATTCGAGATTGTTCATGACCAGCGTGCGCGGCCGGTAGTGGACGAACTTCGAGCGCTTGTCGAAGAACGCGGTGTCGTATTCATCGGCCTCGACCACGAAGAAGGGCGCATTGCCGAGCCGCGCCGAGACGCCGAAGTTGCCCGGCACGCCGCCGATCAGGAATCCCGGTTGCAGGCCGCAGGCCTCCAGGATCCACGCCGTGATGCTGCTGGTGGTGGTCTTGCCGTGGGTGCCGGCGATCCCCAGCACCCAGCGCTCGCGCAGAATGTGTTCGGCCAGGAACGCCGGGCCCGAGCAATACGGCAGATTGCGGTTGAGCACGTATTCCACCGCCGGATTGCCGCGCGACATGGCGTTGCCGATCACTACGAGGTCCGGCGCCGGATCGAGCTGGGCCGGATCGTAGCCTTCGATCAGCGTGATGCCGGCCGCTTCGAGCTGCGTGCTCATCGGCGGGTAGACGTTGGCGTCCGAGCCGCTGACGCGAAAGCCCATCTGCCGGGCGAGGATGGCGATCCCGCCCATGAAGGTGCCGCAAATGCCGAGGATATGGATGTGCATGGTGACTAACTCAATGACGTGGTGACCCAATTGATGGTCAATAATATGGTGACGACGTAGACGATCGCCACTGCCACGCCGACGAACAGCGGCTGCTCGATGGCGTGGCGCAGGATGTGCGCGACGATCATGATGTTCCAGATCGCCAGGGCTGACAATAGCAACGACACGAACGGGCTTTCGCCGGCACCGTAAAATAACAGCAGCAGCGGATAGCTGATGATATTGAGCAGCGTGCCGCAGCCGGTGAGCGCGGTCAGCGTCTGGGTGAGGCGCTCGGGCTTGCCGAGAAAGCGCAGCAGCGCCAGGGTCAGCAGGGCGAGCAGCGCCGCGTCGATGAGGCTGCCGAGGATGGCCCGCGCCGGCGTCTCTTGCGCGCCGAGCGCAACCAGCATGCCCGAGAGGGTATACACCGTGATGGCGAGATTGCGCAGTACCACGGCGGCCGCGATATCCTGCGGCCCGCGCCGGAACCAGCAGATTTCAAGGAATGATCTGATCAATGCGTGCATGTCGCGAAATGCCGGGGCTCGCTATAAATGTAGTCGCCATGGTAACCCGAGTCGTTGTTTTACTGAAACAGATCCGGTCAGACCGGAAGGGTGCTTACTTAAGGTGGTTTCTTCCCTCACCCTTTCGACTCTGGTTTTTTGGCCCCCTCTCCCGCGGGCGGGAGAGGGCTGGGGTGAGGGAGAGAAGTGGGTTAGCCGCTGTTATTGCAGCGTTCACCTCACACACCCTCACCCCGTCCCTCTCCCGCCTGCGGGAGAGGGGACATACTCAACGGCCTGTTCGCATCTCGTAAAGCATGAGACTTTGTTTGGTTTTTACTAAGTGCCATTCCTGTCAGGCCGGATAAAACACCGGCGAAAAGCCGCCGCCCGGCGTCCTGAAGTTGGTGGTTTGTCCTTGATACAGCCGCGCGGCCAAGAACTGCACCTTGCCATCGTAGACATAATTGCGCAGATCCAGTTTCAGCGTCAGCGGCGCGTCCTCGTGCCGCGCGATCCGCTCGCTGGGCGGCACCAGCGCCTGCGCCACATATTGGCCCGCGAGGATTTCGGCCCAGACGCGCCGGGTGAGCTTGTCGCCGCGATACGCGGCCTTGGCGCCGAAGCCGGTCGCGGGCTTGAAAAACAAGGTGCGGCGCGCCTGCCAAAGTTCATCGGCATGCGCGTGATCGGCAATGACCGTGTGCGGAATGCCGGCCACGAGCACCGCCAGGGTCGCCTCATCCACGCCCCAGGCGCGCAGCAGCGCCTGATCGCACAGGACGGTGAGGTTGCGCTTGTCGGCGTACAGGGCGTGGGCGCGCGGGTGGGGCGTGAGCACGACCTCGCCCGCGCGATAGGCGTCCTGCAACGGCGCATGCGCCGCCTGCGCCAAGGAAAAATCGGTGAGGCGGTTGTACACCATGTCGATCGGCACATCGCCATGGTGTAGGCCGCCGGGGCGCCAGGCGAGGTCTTGGGCATCGGCGATGACCGCCTTCAGGCCGAATCGCTCGAACAGTTGTCTGAATAGCAAAAACTCGGGGTAGAGATATTGCTCCTGCGGGGCATCATCGACGATCGCGATGCTGTGCAATGGTTGATCGTCGCGCTGGCGCCGCCACTCGCTCATGAACATCTGGAAAAATTGCTCTTCCAGCCGAGAGGGCGCGACCGGCCCGGACATCAGGGCCTCCACTTCCGCGCAACAGGCGCGTTGCGCCCGCGCGAGCATGGTGTTCAGCAGCGCGCCGCCGGCATTGGTGTTGATTTCGATGAGTTGCGGGCCGAGCACGCCCAGATGAAAATCAAAACCCAGAAACACCCCCAGCGGCCCCGGAGCAAAGCGCGCGATCTCCGGCGCCCACTGCAGCACGTGCTCGCGATAGGCGGGCAGGGCGACGACGGACTCGACGGCGCGGATGATCTCCGCCATGCGTTCCACGTGATGTCGCGTGACATACACCGGTAAGTTGGAGAACAGATGCGGATGGCTGTCGGCAAGCGAACGAGACAGATCATGCAGGGCAAAATCCTCTTCCAGCGCGCGCTTCAAGGCGGCGCGGTCCAGGGTGATGCAGTAGCAGCTGCGATTGAGCACCTCGATCAGCGGGGCGAGGTCATGGCTATGGCACGATGCGGCCAGGCCGTGCGTAGCAAAGACACCATCGCGTTTTGGGTTCGTCATGTTGTGTCCTCTCCGGCAAATGCGCCGACGCCGTGTGCCGAAAATTCCGGGGTGGCATTCTTCAGGGCTTCCGGTGATGATATCGCGTCTAGAGTGGAAGTTAACCGAGGAAGTTGGGTTCGATGCAAGAAATGTATGTAGACAATCCGGAGGCGCTGCGGGAGCTGTGCGCCCGTTTGCAAGGCTGCGCGCGCATTGCGCTGGACACCGAGTTCATCCGCGAGAAGACCTATTACGCGCAGTTCTGCCTGTTGCAGCTGGCCACCGACGACCTGATCGCCTGCGTCGATCCGCTCGCCCTGCCGGACCTCGACCCGCTGCTGGCCATTCTCTACCGCGAGGACATCCTGAAGATCATGCATTCCGGCCGCCAAGACATGGAGCTCTTCTTCGATCTGCGCGGACAACTGCCCAAGCCGGTGTTCGACACCCAGATCGCCGCGGCCCTGCTCGGGCACGGCGATCAGATCGGGTACGCCAATCTCGCCGCGAGCCTGACCGGTGTGACGCTGGAGAAGACCCACACCCGCGCCGACTGGAGCCGCCGCCCGCTCGAGGCGCAGCAGATCGAGTATGCGCTGGATGACGTGCGCTATCTCATCCCGATGTATGAAGCGCTGCATGCCGCGTTGCGGGCGCTGGGGCGCGCAGACTGGTTGCGCGAGGATTTCGCCGAGCTCTGCGACGAGCGCGTCTATCAGCGCGATGAGGATGCCGTGTGGCGCCGATTGAAAGGCGTGCAACATCTCCGCGGCCGCCAGCTCGCTGTGGCGCGCGCCGTGGCGGTCTGGCGTGAGCACACGGTGCGGGCGCAGAACAAGCCGCGCAAATGGCTGCTCGGGGATGACATCATCCTCGATATCGCACGCCTGATACCGCAGGATCTGACCAAGCTCGGCAAGATCCGGGGCATTTCCGAAGTGGTGGTGCGCCATCACGGCGCTCATATCCTGGAAGTGATCCGTCAAGCGGCCGCGCTGCCCAAGGAGCAATGGCCGCAACTGCCCAAGGTCACGCATCTGCCCGAGGAGCAGGAGCCGCTGCTGGATGTGTTGATGGCCATGGCCCGGGTTTGTTCGCTCAAGCACCGCATCAGCATCAACTCGCTGGTCTCGCGCAAGGAACTCGAAGAGGTGATCGGCGGCGATCGCGCGGCGCAGGTGCTGCACGGGTGGCGCCGCGAATTGCTCGGCAACGAGTTGCTGGCGATGTTGCAGGGCAAGCGCGCGTTGCGGGTCGACGGAGAGCGGGTGCGCACCGATGTGTTATGACACTGGAGTCATCAGTCCGAATACGCCAATAAACTCGGGGTTACACAAAATACAGTTGCGATTTCTTGCGTATGAAAGATAATGAACCGCAATAATCATCAGAACTGGCTCGAGCCAGCATTCAGCCCCTAACTAGTTCAGGGCGTCCCCCCGCCCTGGACGGCTTTTTTCCCCAGCCTCACCTGCTATCCACCCTTAAACTTTTCATCCACGCCGCGTGCTATTCAAACTGCATCGAGGGCATGACAGTGCTCCTGTCCGCTGTCAATGCAGCATGTGCGGATGCGAGAGCGTGAACACCTGGATCGGCGCGTCGAAGGTCATCCCGTCATCGGCGAGCATGTGATAGGTGCCGCGCATGCTGCCCACCGGGGTATCGAGAATCGTGCCGCTGGTATATTCGAATGCCTGGCCGGGCGCGAGATAGGGTTGTTCGCCCACCACGCCTTCGCCGTGCACCTCTTGCACGGTGCCGTTGGCGTTGGTGATGATCCAATGCCGGGTGAGCAGTCGCGCCGACACGCTGCCGCGATTGTGGATGCGGATGGTGTAGGCGAAGACGTAGCGGTCGGCGGCGGGATCGGATTGTTCGCTGATGTAGGCCGTTTTCACGTCGACCGAGATATTGTAAGGTGATTCGCCGTGCATATAGGATTTCAGTCGGGAGTCGAGGATGGAGCGGATAAGTATAGCAACCTTCTCGGTTAAATATCTTTTTTAATGGTGGTTGGAGTGTGTGATGAAAAGCCTGTGGAATGATCAGGAGGCCGCGCGATTTGAAGGTGATTTGGCGCAGCGGGTGTACACCTCGCGCTTGCTGGGACGCGATCCGGGGCTGGTGTTGCACGGCGGGGGAAATACCTCGGTGAAGATCATCGAGACGAATCTGGTCGGCGAGCGCGAAGAGCTCCTGTATGTCAAAGGCAGCGGCTGGGATCTGGTGAGCATCGAGGCCGGGGGGTTCGCGCCGGTGCGCATGGCGCATCTACTCAAGCTCGCGAAGCTGCCGCGTCTGTCGGATTCGCAGATGGTCAACGAACTCAAGACCCAATGCACTAAGGCCAACGCGCCCGCTCCCTCGGTCGAAACCATCCTGCACGCGACCCTGCCGTACAAATATGTCGATCACACCCATGCCGATGCCTTTTTGAGCCTCAGCAACAGCGCCCACGGCGAGGCGCTGGTGCGCGAGCTGTACGGCGCCGATACGGTGATCATCCCCTACGTGATGCCGGGCTTCGATCTCGCGCGCCTGTGCGCCGAGGAATTCGCGCGCCAGGCCAACGCCAATACCATCGGCATGGTGCTGCTCAAACACGGCGTGTTCTCCTTCGGCAACGATGCGCGGGAGTCCTATGAGCGGATGATCGCGCTGGTCGCGCGCGCCGAGGAGTATCTGCAACGGCGCTCGGCCTGGAGCATTGCCCTGCCACCGCCGCGGCAGTCCGCCGCGCCGCTGCGCCAGGCGCAGGCCGAGCTGCGGGCGCAGATTTCCACGGCCGCGGGCGGGCCGATGCTGTTGTGTCATCAGGAGCACGAGCGCCTCACGGCGTTCGCGCAGCGCACGGATCTCGCGCGCATCGCCCGCCAAGGGCCGGCCACGCCGGATCATGTGATCCGCACCAAGCGTCTGCCGCTGCTGGGGCGTGATGTTGCGAGCTATGTCGCGGATTATCGCGCCTACTTCGAGTTCAATGCTCCCAAGGCGAAAGCGCCCAAGACCATGCTCGATCCCGCGCCGCGGCTGGTGCTCGATCCGGAACTGGGCGCCTGCGCGGCGGGGCGCAGCGCCCAGGATGCCGCGATCGTCGGTGACATCTATCGCCACACGCTCGAGATCATCCTGCGCGCCGAGGCCATCGGTGGTTACCAGGCGTTGCCGGCCTCGGACATCTTCGATATGGAATACTGGGAACTGGAGCAGGCCAAGCTCAAGAAGGGCGGCAAGGCGCCGGTCTTCGCCGGCGAGGTCTGTCTGGTGACGGGCGCGGCCTCCGGCATCGGCAAGGCCTGTGTGGACGCGATGCTCGCGCGCGGCGCGGCGGTCATCGCGCTCGATCGCGATGCCAAGGTGAACGAATTGTGGCCGCGTTGCGACGTGCTGGGCATCACGTGCGATGTGACCGATGCACATCAGATGGAGCAGGCGCTGGAACGCGGTGTGCGCCGCTTCGGCGGCCTGGATATGTTGGTGCTCAATGCTGGAATATTTCCCGGCGGTTGTCGCATCGATGCCCTGGACGATGAGCCGTGGCGCAAGGTGTTGTCCGTCAATCTCGATGCCAATCTGCGCCTGATGCGTCTGGCCCATCCATTGCTCAAGTGCGCGCCCAACGGTGGCCGCGTCGTGGTGATGGGATCGAAGAATGTGCCCGCGCCGGGGCCGGGGGCCGCGGCGTATTCGGCTTCAAAGGCGGCGCTGACCCAGATCGCGCGTATCGCCGCGCTGGAATGGGGGGCGGATCATATCCGCATTAACACGCTGCACCCGGATTGTGTATTCGATACCGGCATCTGGACCGAAGAGGTCCTTGCGGCGCGCGCCAAGCATTATGGCCTGAGCGTCGACGAATACAAACGCAAGAACATACTCAAGACCGAAGTCAGCAGTCGCGATGTGGCCGAATTGTCCGCGGAACTGTGCGGGCCGCTGTTTGCCAAGACCACCGGCGCGCAGGTGCCGATCGATGGGGGCAATGATCGGGTGATCTGATCCGCGTCCGCCGGGAAAGAGGGTGAGTATATGCACATGCCGCTGGGGATCATTCCCGTCTGGATGTTGATCGTTTATGGGCTGATCAGCATTGCGCTCATCGGCGTGGCCGTCTGGCGCATGAACCAGCAGGTGCTCAAGGATCTCGAACAAGGGTTGTTCATCGGCGTCACCTTCATCTTTTTGTGCGGCCTCTACATGCTCAGCGCCGGGGTCAAGCCCGGGATGCAGGTGCACTTCCTGGGCGCGATGCTCACGGTGATGATGTTTGGTCCGTGGCTGGCCATCGTGCTGCTGTCGGCGGTGCACCTGATGTTGACCTTCGGCTTCAATGTCGGCGCTCCCGAAACGCTGGGGTTCAACGTCGCGATGTCCGTGCTGTTGCCCGTGGCCGTGGCCGCGGGGGTCCATGTCTTTTCCTACCACAAACTGCCGCGCACCTTTCCGGTGTACATCCTTCAAGTAGGCATTGGGGATTTGTTGTGCATGTGGGCAGTGGATGCCGCGTTGACGCTGCACCTATTCGCCTTCACGTCATACCCGGATCATGAAATTCTCCAGAATTTCAGCTTGATCCTCCTCATGATGGGGGGCATGGAGGCGATGATCAGCACCATGCTTGCTTCACTGCTCGTCTGCTTTCTGCCCCAGGCCTTGGTGACGTTTTCCGACGAAGAATATCTGCACGGAAAATAGTCTATACTTCGTCAGAGGTGCATGTGCGCGACGACCAATATTAGCGATCGATTTATTACCTGAATTCCCCAGCTTTTTGCTAAGTTTGTTAGCCTGATTCTAATTTAGTTTCTCTCTCAAAACATGGTTGCACCCCCATACAAAATCAAGTAGGCTCTCGACAACACTTGCTTTGCGCACACGGCTGTCGGTTATGTGCTTGGAACAAGGGTAAACCCGTGCTTGGGTAAAGAAAAACAGTCACTGCTCTGTTATTGACCTGATCACATGGGTTCGGCGGGTAAGGCGTATAAGATTTTCAACTAAAAATGGAGGGAGGCTTCGTGTCTGCTATCACAACAGATGACAAGACATACAACTTCGATGTTGTGCGTGCATTTACCATAGCTGCCGTCGTCTATTTGGTCGTCGGCGCATTGGTAGGTGTCTATATCGCTTCGGAACTGGCTTGGCCGGTGCTGAATTTCGATATTCCGTACATCACGTTTGGACGCTTGCGTCCACTGCATACTAACGCGGTAATCTTCGCCTTCGGCGGTTGTACCCTGATGGCCACTGCCTTTTATGTGGTACAGCGCACGTGCCACGTCCGGTTGTGGAGCGATGGTCTGGCCTGGTTCACCTTCTGGGGCTGGAACCTGATCATCGTGCTGGCGGTCATCACGCTGCCACTGGGCATGACCTCGGGCAAAGAGTACGCCGAGCTGGAATGGTGGATCGACATCCTGATCGCCGTGGTCTGGCTGGCCTACATGGTGAACTTCCTGATGACCTTGGCGATCCGTAAGACATCACACATCTATGTGGCCAACTGGTTCTTCCTGGGCATGATGATCATGATCACCTACCTGCACGTCGGCAACTCGCTGGCGGTGCCGGTTGACTTCACCAAGTCGTACTCCATGTTCTCCGGTGTACAAGATGCGATGATCCAATGGTGGTACGGCCACAATGCGGTAGGTTATTTCTTGACCGCAGGCTTCCTCGGCATCATGTACTACTTCATCCCGAAGCAAGCCGGCCTGCCGATCTTCTCATACCGCCTGTCCGTGCTGCACTTCTGGGCCCTGATGTTCGGTTATGCCTGGCTGGGTGCGCACCACCTGCAATACACCGCGCTGCCGGACTGGACCGGTTCACTGGGTGCCGCCGTTTCCATCGCCATGATCATCCCGTCCTGGGGTGGCGCGCTGAACGGTCTGCTGACGCTGTCAGGCGCGTGGCACAAGCTGCGTGACGATTACATCCTGCGCTTCCTGATCGTCTCGCTGGCCTTCTATGCGATGTCTACCTTCGAAGGTCCGGTCATGTCGGTCAAGACCGTCAATGCCCTGTCCCACTACACGGACTGGACGGTTGGTCACGTACACTCCGGCGCCCTGGGTTGGGTGGCGATGGTGTCCATCGGTGCTATTTACCACATGGTCACTCGCATGTGGGGCCGTGAGATGTATTCAACCGCCCTGGTCAATGCCCACTTCTGGCTGGCAACGATCGGCGCTGTCATCTACATCTGCGCGATGTGGGTCTCCGGCATCATGCAAGGCCTGATGTGGCGGGCGACGGATGAGTACGGCAACCTGACCTACACCTTCGTCGAGTCTGTTGCTGCCATGCATCCGTTCTATGCCATGCGCGCCATCGGCGGCATGATCTTCCTGCTGGGTGCTGTGGTCATGTTGTACAACGTCGTGATGACGGTTCGCGGTGCTGAGCGTCAAACCACGATGGCGACCGCCAAGGCGTAAGGAGAAAGAATAATGGCACACAACAATGAGAATATGAGCTTTCAAGAAAAGACCGAAACCAATGTGTGGTTCTTGACCATCATCTTGGCGCTCGGTCTGACCGTGGCGGGTATCGTGGAAATCGTTCCGCTGTTCTATCTGCCGCAAACCATGGAAGATCTGACCGATAAAGAGGACAACATCCGTCCTTACACCGCGTTGGAGCTCGAAGGGCGTGACGTCTACATCCGTGAAGGCTGCTACACCTGCCACTCGCAGATGATCCGTCCGTTCCGTGACGAGAAGGAGCGTTATGGCCACTACTCGCTGGCGGTGGAATCCAAGTATGACCACCCGTTCCAGTGGGGTTCCAAGCGCACCGGTCCTGATCTGGCGCGCGTGGGCGGCAAGTACTCTGACGAATGGCATATCCAGCACTTGATGTGTCCCAAGTGCGTGGTGCCCGAGTCAGTGATGCCCAACTATCCCTGGCTGGCGACTGCCAAAGTCAATCATGAGAAGACTGCAACCAAGATGAAGGCGTTGCGTTCAGTAGGTGTTCCTTACACTGAAGGCGACATCGCCGGTGCCGCTGATGCCGTGGTCGGCAAGACCGAACTGCAGGCAGTGGTCGCTTATCTGCAAGTGCTCGGGACAATGGTGAACTTCGAAGAAGGCAAGGATTACCGTCAATGATCGATGCGGTGAGGGAGTATTTTCATACTGATTGGGCGGCCATGACCGGCACCGACTGGTTCGGGCTGGTCGCGGTCGTCACCCTCACCCTTATGATGGTCCTCCTGTATTTCTGGGTGTTCGCACCCAGAAATAAGGAAAAGCTGGAATCACACCGAGATTTTGTCCTAAAAGATGATTTGAATGATGGGGAGAAATAACCATGGCAGACATTAATCCAAACCAGGCTCAGGATACCGGACACGAGTGGGACGGTATTCGTGAGCTCAAAAACGCGCCACCGCGCTGGTGGAGCATCGCATTTGTACTCAGCTTTGTATGGGTGGCCGCCTATGCCCTGATTTATCCGACGATTCCGCTGATCAACGACTACACGCGTGGTCTGACCGGTTGGACGGCGTTGGGTGAATACAAGGAGGCCGTCGCCAAGAATGACGCGATCCGCGCGCCATACATCGAAAAGCTGAATGCGATGAGCGCACAGGAAATCCTCAAGGATCCGGCGATGCTCAACTTCGCGAAGTCGTATACCAAGGCCCTGTTCGGCGACAAGTGCGCTTCTTGTCACGGCGCCAATGGCCAGGGTACTCCGGGCCTGTTCCCGACCCTGAATGACGACGACTGGCTGTACGGCGGTACCGTGGAAGACATTACCACCACCATCACCGATGGCCGTCAGAGCATCATGCCGGCGCATGCAGGGACGGTCAGCGAAGCCGACATGAATGCGCTGGCAGACTTTGTCATCGCGCTGCCAACGGGTCAGGCGACTCAGGCAGGATGGGACGCCTTCAATAATGCGGGCTGTTCCGGCTGCCACGGCGAAGATGCCAAGGGTAACAAGTTCGTCGGCGCGGCCAATCTGGCCGACAACATCTGGCGCTTTGGCGGCAGCCGTGATGCGGTATTGCGTACCATCAAATATGGTGTGAACCAGGATGGCGTGGAAAATACCCGCAATGCCGTGATGCCGACCTTCGGCGGAAAGCTGTCACCGAACGACATCAAACTGCTTGCAGTAACGGTTTGGGATTTGGGTGGGGGTCAGACCGAGTAATCAATCCTTGTGTTCAGCTGAGAGGGGCTGTGCGCCCCTCTCGTAACCAAAGATGAGGAGAGTACGATGGATGCAGTTGAATTTAGTGCCTGGGCCTCGGTCATTGGCGCCATTGTCATATTGATCTATTTGTTTTATAAAGGCTATAAGTTGATCAACGAAGAGCCAAAGAAGAAATAACTACAAATCCAAGCAGTAATAAACAAGGGGGCTATATGGCCCCCTTATTTTTATACATTGCAGGGGACATTTGGCGCTAGAATGATGCTGGCGTAATACGAGGCAGATTAGGAGGACGTGTGAATCAGGCGGAAAACACGCTGGCCAGTCACGACAGCTTGAAAGGGTTGTATGACGAGGCAGTTCATTGGCACGTGAATCTTGGTGGCGAGACGATCCACGCCAAGCGCATGGCAGGCAGGTTTCGCAACATCAAATATCTGGGCTGGATCTTCTGGGTCGGCTATCTGCTAGGCCCGTATTTGCGCTGGGACGGTCACCAGGCAATCCTCTTCGATATCCCACATCGGCAATTCCATTTATTCGGCGCGACGGTGTATCCGCAGGATATCTGGATGCTCTCCTTCGTGCTGATCCTGCTGGCGATGACCTTGTTCGGGGTCACGGCGGTTGCCGGCCGTGTCTTTTGCGGGTATTTCTGCTTCCAAACGGTCTGGACCGACTGGTTCACCTGGATTGAAGAGAAGATCGAAGGTAATCCCTTGCAGCGGCGTAAGTTGGATCAAGCGCCGTGGCTGGGGGCGAAGATCGCCAAGCGCTCGAGTAAATATCTGATCTGGGCGTTGATTTCGTTTTACACCGGGTTTGCCTTCGCCGCATATTTCACCGATGTGTTCGGGTTGTGGCGGGATGTGTTCACCCTGCAAGCGCATCCGGCGGCGTGGGTGACCTTCTTGATGTTTTTCCTCGGCACCTTCATCCTGGCGGGATTCATGCGCGAACAGGTGTGTTTGTGGCTGTGTCCGTACGCGCGCATCCAATCGGTGATGGTGGACAAGAATACGATCATCCCGGCCTATGATGTAAAACGCGGCGAGCCGCGCGGCAAGCGCAAGAAAGGTGAGTCAGACGCCGGCAAAGGCGATTGCATCGATTGTCTCCAATGTGTGGCGGTGTGTCCGACTGGGGTGGACATCCGCAACAGCGCTTTGCAGGAAGGATGCATCATGTGTGGCGTGTGCATCGACGCCTGCGACAGTGTCATGGATAAGATCGGCAAGCCACGCGGCCTGATCCGCTATTCGTCGGAACTGGAGATGGAAGGGGTGAAGGTGCTGCCGTGGTATAAGCGCGCGCGGGTCATCATCTACAGCTCGATCTTCGTCGGTTCCTTGGCGGCGATCGTCTATGGTCTGGCGAACATACCGCCACTCGAAATGACGGTGCTGCATGATCGGCAGCCGCTGTATACCATGATGTCGGATGGCAGCATCCAGAACAGCTATACCTTCAAGATCCTGAATAAGACCCATGCGGATATCCCTATCAGGATTTCGGTTGAAGGGATACGTGATCTGACGGTGGTCGGCATGTCCGAAGAGATCATCCTGCAGCCCAACAAGATGGTGCCCTACGTGGTGCGCTTGCGGGCGAAGCCTGAGAATGTGCCGGCGGGTAAAGTACCGGTGGTGTTCGAGGTCAGCGGCGGCAGCAGCAGCGTATCGGTGAAGCAGACCTATGAAAGTTTCTTTGCGGGGCCAGAGCGCTGAGGCGCTCGGGACATGCATTGAGTGGACGTTGGTGTTACGGGGAAATAATCGAGAGGCGTGGATATGAGCAAGACTCAGCGTAGTGAAGAATTCGTTCCGGCGTGGAAAAGCCCGTGGGTGTGGGGGATCGCGGCGATCATGGCGGCGACACTGACGGCGAACTTCGTGATGATCAGCATCGGGCTCAACACCCATCCGGGGCTGGTGGTGGACGACTTCTACGCGCGCGGCAAGAATTATTTCAACACCGAGGCCCAGCGCCACGAGGACATCAATCGGCTGGGCTGGCAGATGCAATTGGTCACCCCTGCGGCGTTCAAGCTCGATGAGCAGAAGCCATACCACTTCATCGTGCGCGACAAGGATGGCTATCCCGTCAAGGGCGCCGCTGTGGAGTTTTCCGCCTTCCGGCCCAATGACTCGAAGAGCGATTTCTCTCTCGGCATGATGGAAGTGCGCGATGGCGAGTATGTCACCGAGGTCGCCTTCACCTTGCCCGGCAATTGGGATCTGATCGTCACCGCCAAACACGGCGAGGACAAGATGGATATCGCGCAACGGATCTTCATCGAGAAATAGCCTGACCACACGATTGTTAGCCGATGATGCACGCTGAGGGCGCCTGTTTTCATTGCGGCCTGGCGATCTCACCGGGCCAGCGCCAAGAGTTGATGATCCAGGGCGTGTCGCGGGCGTTTTGTTGTGCCGGCTGCGCCACGGTCTGTCAGGCCATCCATGATTCGGGCCTGGAGGGCTTTTATCGCAAGCTGCGCGCGGCGGAGCTCGCGCCGCCGCCGGAGATCGCCGAGGATCTCGCCCAATATGATCTGCCCGATATCCAGGCGGAGTTCGTGGCGCAGCAGGGCGACCTGCGCGAGGCGATGCTGCTGGTCGAAGGGGTGCATTGCGCGGCATGCGTGTGGCTGATCGAGCACGCCCTGCGTCCGCTCGAGGGGGTGCGCACCGCTGAAGTCAATCTGGCGCACCATCGCCTGCGTCTGCGTTGGGACAGTCGTCGCGTCCAACTCTCTTTCATCCTGAAACGTCTGCACGCCATCGGCTATGCCGCGGTGCCGTATGATCCGGAACGCGCGGAAGGCGCGGCGGCACGCCAGAGCAAGTCGCTGCTGTATCGCATGGCCTTCGCCGGATTCGGCGCGATGAACATGATGTGGATCTCGATCTCGATCTACGCGGCCGACATCTCCGCCTCGGGCATGGACATGGAACACCGCGCCTTTCTGCACTGGGTCAGTCTGCTGCTGGCGACGCCGGTGCTGCTGTATGCCGGCTGGCCGTTCATCCGCGCCGGCGCGCGCGGCTTGATCCATCGGCAGATGACCATGGATCTGCCCATCTCCATCGGCGTGCTGGCCACCTACAGCTATTCCGTCTATGGCACCTTGGTGGGTATCACCGATGTCTATTTCGATGTGGTCGTCACGTTTCTCTTCATCATCCTGGTCGGCCGCTATTTGGAATCGCTCTCGCGGCGCAACGCCTCATCCGCCACTTCGCGCCTGATGGAGCTGCAGCCGCGTTCGGCCATCTTGCAAACCGAAGACGGCGAGCGGCTGGTGAGCGTGCGCAGTCTCGTCGTCGGCGACCGGGTGGTGATCCGGCCCGGCGACAAGGTGCCGGTGGACGGCCGCGTGATCGAGGGCAGCTCTCAGATCGATGAATCGATGCTCACCGGCGAATCGCGCCCGGTGGACAAAGCGATCGGCGCCAAGGTGGTGGCCGGCACAGTCAACAGCCATGGCGCGCTGGTGGTCGAGGTGGAGCAGCTCGGTCAGGAGACCGCGTTGGCTAAGATCATCCATCTGGTCGAGGTGGCGCAGGGCACGCGCGCGCCGATCCAGTGCCTGACCGACCGCATCGTACCGTGGTTCGTGACGGCCACGTTGAGCCTGGCGGCGCTGACCTTCCTCTATTGGATCAATGCGTTGGATTTCGATACCGCGCTGATGGCGGCGGTGTCCGTGCTTATCATCACCTGCCCATGCGCCTTCGGCATGTCGACGCCGATGAGCATCGTGGTCGGCGTGGGTCATGGCGCGCGCAACGGTGTCCTGGTGCGCAACGGCGCCGCGCTGGAGGCCTTGGCGGGTGTCGACCACATCGTGTTCGACAAGACCGGCACCCTGACCGAAGGGCGGATGAGCGTTCAGCGGTGCGAGATACTGCCGGGTGAGGACCGCGCGCGCGCGCTGGGACTCTGCGCGGCGCTGGAGGCGCGCTCGGAACATACGATCGCCAAGGCAATCGTCCGCTATGCCGGCGAGCAGGACATCGAGCACAGACGTCTGTCAGTGCGCGGATTCGAGAGTGTGCCCGGCCGTGGCGTGCAGGCGCAGATCGACGGGGTCACGGTGCGCGCGGCCAGCGCCCTGTGGTTGCGGGAGCTGGCGCTGGCCGCGCCCGAGAGCTTGCAAGCGTTGCAGCGGGAGGTCGAGCAGGCGATGGGGGTGGCGGTGTATCTGGTCATCGACCAGCGGGTGGTTGGCCTGATCGCCGTGCAGGATCAGGTTCGGCCGGGCGCCAAGGCGGTGATCACCGCACTCCGGCAGCGCGGGATCGGGATTACGATGCTGACGGGTGATAGCCGGACCGCCGCTGAAAGGGTGGCACAGGAACTCGGCGCCGGGATCGAGGTGATCGCCGAGGTGCTGCCGCAGGACAAAGACAAGGTGATCGCCGGGCTACAGGCCCAGGGCCGGAAGGTCGCGATGGTCGGGGATGGCGTCAACGATGCCCCGGCCCTGGTGCGCGCCGATGTCGGCATCGCCATGGGGTCGGGCACCGATGTCTCACTCGACAGCGCGGATCTGATCCTCATGAGCAATGCCTTGGAGAAGATCCTGTTCGCGGTGGATCTGGCCAGCCATACCATGCGCACCATCCGGCAGAATATTGCGATCTCGCTTGGGTATAATGTTATTCTAGTCCCCACGGCCATGAGTGCGAGCCTGACGCCGATCTTCGCCTCCATCGCCATGCCGATCAGCTCCCTGCTGGTGATAGGCAATGCGATCATGATCCGCCGGCGCGCGCAAGCCACTTGAAGAGGAAATCGACGTGGATGTCATCTATTCACTGCTTCCCGCCATGATCTTGCTGGCCCTGGTCAGCGTGGCGGTGTTCTTCTGGGCGGCCAAGTCCGGGCAATACGAAGACATGGAAGGCCCTGCCCACCGCATCCTGGATGATGATGACGACCCGATGCTGCCACGCGAAATGCGTGAGCAAGACCAGAATCAGCCCGAGGATCAGGGCAAACGCTAATCTTCAGATCACTATCGTGAGGAATCATATGTCAGAACAGCCGCAATACACCCACGCCGAACTCCGGGCCGGTCAACTTCCGCACCAGTTGTTTCTGTTCAATATGGTGGGCAACCACATCCTCTTGAGCATCATCGCCCTCAGCAATTCCACCGTGCCTTGGCTCGCCCTCGGCGTGCCGATCATCTCGTGCCTCATCTTCGCGTTCACCTTCATTCTGGGAAGCCGTCAGAAGAATCACCCCAGTGAATTCATTCGTTGCCATTGGCGCGTGGCGCTCACCCGCACCAAGATATTCATGCTGGCCTATGCGCTGATGATGGTGGCCGTGCTCTTGGCCTGGCTGTTGCACAGCGTCATGCCCATCAAGGAAATGGCCTATGCCATCGTGGCAGGTTTGGGGATACTGCCGACCATGGTGATGGTGCTGGTCTTGACCGTGATGGAGTCGGAAACCCTCAATCACGCCCTGCACGGCCGCATCCCGGACAGTCTGCGTGCCAAGTATCTGACCGAGGTGGTGGCGGTGAAGGCGGAATAATCTCTTTTAATCGGGGCGACGTTTGTCGCCCTCGGTTCGTTTGGGATCCTTGCGGCGTATCGCCCAGATCACCAGTCCAAAAATCAGCACGATCAGGCCCAGTTCGATTAAGGCGGCCATCTAATTCTCCTGTGTATCGCGGTTGGTGCGCCGGCGGCGCGTGGTTGCGTATTGTGCCAGGTTTTGGCGCGCGCCGTGAAGGCGGTAGCCTCGGCTACTCTACTTGCCGATCAGGGCAAGCAGCGTGCGGTCTTCGAGCAGGTGGTCTTCCAGGGGGGCATTCTCGATGCCCGCTTCCGAGATGAATCTTCCGCGCACAGATACCCCCGCCTTCGCGGCGGAGGCGGGATCGCCGGTGAGCAGCGGATGCCAATCGGGCAGTCCCTTGCCCTCGGCCAGGCGGCGATAGGCGCAGCTGCGCGGCAGCCAGCGGGTGGTGCGGACCAGCTGCGGGGTGATCTGCACGCAGTCCGGCACGTGCGCTTGGCGCTGCGGATACACGCGGCAGCGGCAACTCGATTCATCGAGCTGACGGCAGGCCACGCGGGTGTAGTAGATCGCGCCGGTGTCTTCTTCCTCGAGTTTATGTAGGCAGCACAGGGCGCAGCCGTCGCAGAGCGATTCCCATTCCTGCGGGGTCATGTCCTCAAGGGTTTTTATCTCCCAGAAGGGTTTGGCGCGGGGGTTCATGGTCTCGGCGTGAATCCCAGGGCGAGGTTCGGGACGATCTTGGCTTTGAGATCGGCGATTTCCTTTTGTGTATACGGCACCGGATCGATTTTGCCCCAGATCGGCGCGGGCCAGACCGGATCATGGCGGTAACGCGCAATGTGATGTAGGTGCAATTGTCTGACCACGTTGCCGATGGCGGCGATGTTCATTTTGTCGGCCTTGAGCGTCGTGGCCAATTGCTGGGCGAGGTGGCTGGATTCCTCAAGCAGTTGCCGCTGATCGCCGGGTGCGAGCTGATAGATCTCGCTGATGTCCGGGCGCCTCGGCACCAGGATGAACCACGGGAAATTGCGATCATTCATCAGCAGCAGCAGTGACAGCGGGAATTCGCCCAGCACGAGCGTATCCCGTTGGAGTATCGGGTCTAGGGTAAACATGACGGTAGCATCTAATCGAATCAGCTGTGGCTTAAGTCGGGAAACTTTTCGGCGTATTTCTCGATCCATTCCTTGGCGGCCTCTTCGGCGTTGAGGCTGCGCCCCTCGGAGACCAGCACTTCCTGGCGGTAATGTTCAATGTAGCAGATTTGTTCGACCATGCGGGTATTGTAGGCCTCTTCCGCATCGAAGAATTCAACCCCGACCAGGTATTGGCGCTCAAAGCGGCGGCACCAGACCACCCGGCCGCGGGTTTCGATCCCCAGCTTGAGCAACGGGAAGCTCAGACTGATGTCGGAGCCAACCTCGATCGGGACCTTGGAGTAGAACGACAACCCGCCGCGGCTGATATTCGACAAGTGCTCATCAGCTTCGCCCTGCTCACTGACCCGATATTGGATGGGAATATCGGAGGGATGTCGGATGTAGTGGCGCATGGGACTGCCCATATTGAGTCCTATAGACATAGTCGGCTTTTCGTCCCCCCGTCTCAACCGAGCCGGGGTGAACATTTGTTACAGGTCGCGCACGCGCCAGCGGGGGTGGCCGTTTTCATCGATCAGACCATGGCGTTGCAGCCAGTCGCGCGCATCCTCGGCATCGTGGTGAAACCAGTTGGAGGCCGAGCCTAATCGAAAGGTATAGCCCCAAGCATCCATATCCGCAAACATGCGCGCGCGCCCGAACCCGGCAATGGCGTCGGCGAGCAGGATCTGCAAGTAACACACCCCATTCTCCTCGGCATAATCACCGCCCGCATTGGTATGCAGCGCGGAACGCCGCTGCGGGTCCATGCAGATGTAGTGACAGGCCTCGTGCAGGGCGGAATGCACCGGGGTGTCGGCGCGCACCAGCAGGCGATGGTCGATGAGGCCCGCCTCACGCTCGCCCCAGTAGCTTCCGGGGATATCTTCACCGTCGGGAACCCAAACCAGCTCGATCCCGTAGCAGGCGAACAGCGCGGCGAACTCCTTGGGATTGATCTCGTGGCAATTGAGTACGGACATGCGCGCCATTGTGTCACGAGCCCGCGCGCCGGTCACGAAAATCGGCCAGCATCCGACAACCATTTGAGAACCCATCAGAGGAGGACGAGATGAATTCACGAGCGCTGAACATGCTGGTTGGCAGCGGCCTGAAGCTGGAGGCGCGCGGCGGTGATGCGTGCTACCTGGTGGAGATGATCGGGTGTCTCACCGGCAAGAGCCTCCTGGTCACCGCGCCCTATGACGAACGCGGGCGGCTGGCCGTCGGCGTAGGCGATGAGGTCGTCATCCGCTATCTCGGCGGCGACAACAGCTACGCCTTCTACAGCCGGGTGCTGTGCGTCTGCGCCGATCCGTATCCATATCTGCACCTGGCGTTTCCCGAGGGCGTGCAGGGCGTGCTCACGCGCCGCGGCACCCGTCTGCCGATCGAGGGGCCGTGCATGTCGCTGGCCATGCTCGACCGGGGGCGCAAGATCTCCGTGATGATGGCCGACATCAGCATCCACGGCGCTCGGCTGATCGCCCCGTATCGTCTGGGCGAGATCGGCGAGACCTTCAGCATCGAAATGCCGCAGATCCCCGCCGCCGGTGACGAGCCGCTGGCGCTGCCTTGCGTCATCCGCCATGTGCAGGCCCAGCGCGGCGAGGGCGGTGATGAAAAGGTGCATCACGGCGTCGAGTTCGACCAACTGGAGCAGGCCGCGCAGTTGTTCATCGCGCGCTTCATCCAGGACAGCATCGTGCGGCAACGGCGGGTGGGTTAGGTGTAGATATCGATTCCCAGGCGGGGCGGGGTTTCGGATGCCTGCGCGGCGGCGTTGTTCCCCGGCGAGGTGACCAGACGGCGCTCGCGGCCATTGCGCGTGTCCAGGAGCACGGGCTCCTGACGGGTGCGCCGGTCGACGCGCTGGCGCCGGTTGGACGCGCCGCCGGCCAGCGGTCCGGGCACGGCATCTGCGTGATGGGGATGTCGCTCCGCCGCAAGGACTTGTTGCACGGCGCGTTCGACGGGCGTGGGCACGCCTGGCCGCACGGCCTCGGCGCGCGGATAGGCGGGGACGGAATCGACCTGCGGGGTGGCCGAGGGTCGGGTGTTGGCCGAGCGCAGATTCCGTATCCCCGTATCATCGGGCGGAATATTGAACGAAGTCATCTGAACGAGTCCTCAATCGCATTATCGTCCGGCAGCCCGGCGTTCTGAAGGGTAACAAGCGCATGGGTGTACGCTGAGTGCGCCTGAGCTATGAATCGTTCTAAGCGCAGTATCGCGGCACCGACGGCAATACGTACCAGATTCAGGATACATCCGTGACCGGGGATGACAGTGTTGGCTGGAATGTCGAGGCAACGCTTTATCATCCGACTTTTGGTTCAGTGGCCTCAAATTCGCGTGCAGCAACGGCCATCCGAGTGCCGGCGCCATCAACATCAGCGGCACGAACGGTACCTCGGTGGCGATCGAATTCAGCGACTGCGACACTTATTCCGGAAGTTACAACATTGGATGCGGCGTCGTAGGTATCAGCGGCTGGTAGCTCAGCCTGGACGCCATAGTCATGGATAAAAGCGCGGGACATCCCGCGCTTTTGTTTTATGCGTGGTGAAAACGTTTCTACCGCCGCCCCGGTATCACCGGCAGGGTGGTGCTGAGGATGGCCGCTTCGTTGATCATGAAGTCCTTGAAGGCCTGGCAGACCGCTGAGAGGCGCTTGCTTTGGCGGTGGACGACGCACCACTGGCGCACGATCGGGAAATCCTCGATGTCGAGTACGGCCAGGCAGCCGGTGTGCAGTTCCAGGCCCAGGGTGTGGATCGAGACGATGCCCAGGCCGAGGCCGGCCATGACCGCTTGCTTGATGGCCTCGTTGGAGGTCATCTCCATACCGGTGTGCAGATGGATGTCGCGCTCGGTGAAGAAGCGTTCCATGGCGATGCGGGTGCCCGAGCCCTTCTCGCGCACGACGAAGGTTTCCTGCTCCAGCCGGGAAAGCGGGATCTTGCGCTCGCGGGTCAAGGGGTGGTTGACCGCGGCGATGACCACCAGGGCGTTTTCCATGAAGGGTTCGGCCGTCAAGTCGAGATCGGCCGGGGGCTGCCCCATGATGACGAGATCCTTCTCGTTGGCCTCGAGGTGTTGCAGCAGGGTTTGGCGGTTGGAGACATCCAGCCGTATCGTCACGCCCTCGAAGCGCTTGGCGAACACCGCCAGCAGCGGGGTGATGACGTAATTGGCCGTGCTGACCACCGAGATGTCGAGCAGGCCGTGGCGCGCGCCGCGCAGGTCGTCGATCACGGCATCGGCCTCTTCGAGCAGTTCGATGATGCGCCGGCTATAGTGCTGGATCTCCTTGCCGGCCTCGGTAAGATAGAGTTTGCGCCCCATCTGTTCGAACAGGGGCAATCCCACTTGCTCTTCCAACTGCTTAACCTGCATGGAGACGGCAGGTTGGGTGAGATGCAGTTCCTCCGCCGCGCGGGTGTAATTCATGTGGCGGCACACGGAATCGAAGATTTTCAGTTGGCGAATGGTTAGATGCATAAAAGGTGCTCGAGGAATATACTTATTAACATAAGCCAGTTTTATGGTTTTGGATATAGTCGCACAACTCGTGCAAATGACTCATGAAGGAGAGTTATGAAACGCGACGTAAAGGTCTTCGCCTACGGTTCGCTCAGTGTCATCGAGTCCGTCGGGCTGTTCATCGTGACGATCGCCACCCTCGTGGCGACCGGCCAGGAAGTGGTGGTCATGATCAGCGCCGGCAAGGTGACGCTGGCGGACATCCTGCTGCTGTTCATCTACCTCGAAGTCTTCGCCATGATCACCATCTACCTCAAGGCGCATCGCCTGCCGGTACGCATGCCGATCTACATCGCCATGGTGGCGCTCGCCCGGTACCTGATCCTGGACATGAAGGCGATGGATAACTGGCGCATGCTGGCGGTCGCCGGGGCGATATTCATGTTGGCGGCGACGGTGTTATTGCACCGCTATGGTCACACCAGATTCCCCTACATCACGGAATCGTCGCCCCAAGGGGGCGGCGAAGATTGAAATTGGCGCGAAAAGGCCGATAGTTGATGTAGGGGGACGGTTTAGTGTTGAAGGGGAGTGTTGTCATGCGCACCCGTATCCATGAAGTGCCCGCCTATCACGTCGAGACCATCGCCGTGGCGGCGGCACGCTACAACCTCATCCATCTGGCCTTGCGCCGGCTGGGCGCGCCGCTGCGGCTCGAACTCACTGGCCTGAAGGGGCTAGATATGCTGCTCGACACCGACCTGTGGGTGTGTGTCGACCGCACCTCGCTCGATCTTCCGATCCTGGCGTGGACCGTGTTCGATGACCATCAGCGCAGCGATTTGCAGGCGCCGGTCACCTGCCAGCTGCGTCATTATCATGCGCGCACCGAGGTGCTGCTGCCGCGCTTGTGGCAGACGCTGGAGCGCATCCTGAACGAGCGCCTGCACGCGGACCACGACCGGCCCGCCACGGTGACCTCGCTCGATGAATGGGGCAAGCGTTGACATTTCCGGCCCTATGCACAATACTAATCACATGCGTATCCGCTCACCGTTCATCCATTGGCTGCTGATCCTGGCGCTGCTCGCCGCGCCGGTGCAGGGCGTGTTCGCCGCGATCGCCGCCGCGCATGACCATGCCGACCAGCTCGTGATGACCTGTCATTCCATGGTGGATGATTCCTCCGCCGTTTCATCCTCCGGGGCGAGCCAGGACGATGGCGACTGTCACAGCATGAGCCATTGCTGTGTCGTCTTCTTCGCTCCCCTGACCGTCGCCGCTGCCACGCCGGGCAATGATTACACGCCGGCGCAGCACTCGCGGCTCCAACTCATCGATCTCGCCCGTCCGGGTGAGCCTCCTAGAAAACCGCATGCCTAAGGCATGCTGATGCATCTTCCCGCGTAGTTTCCCCGCGCGCGGCGCACTCCCGATGTTTTCGCATGCCTGATGTTGTCCCATGATTGTTTCATGGGGTGGATGATTCGCATAGGAAGGGCATGACGATGTTACGAACGATCTTGAGATATACCCTACTGGCCGCGGGTGGGCTCTGGCTGGCGCCGGCGAGCGCCGAGGTGGCGGAATTGACGGTGGACCACGCGGTGGAACAGGCCGTGCAGCGCTACCCGGCGCTGGCCGAGCAGCAGGCGCGGGTGCAGGCCCTGGAGCAGGATGTGATTCTGCAGACGGCCCTGCCCGATCCGCGCCTGAGCCTGGGGCTGAGCAATGTGCCGGTCGAGAGCCTGTCGATTCGCGAAGAGCCGATGACCCAGCTGGAGATCGGGCTGAGCCAGCCGCTGCCGTATCCGGGCAAGCGCGGCCTGCTGGAGGCACAGGCGCGGGAGACGCACGAGGCCGGCCGCCAGGAGCTGGCGGAGCTGCGCGTGCAGATCGCCCGCGAGGTGCACGAGGTGTGGTGGCAGCGTTATGGGGTCGACCGCGCGCGCGAGATCCTCGGCTACAATCAGGAACTCCTGCGCCAGCTGGTCGGCATCGCGCAGACCAAATACAAGGTCGGCCAGGGCTTGCAGCAGGACGTGCTGCTCGCGCAGCTGGAGATCTCCAAGCTCATCGAGCGCGAGATCATGCTCAAGAGCGAGGCCCGCGCCTTGCAGTTTCGCCTCAATCGCCTGATGGGGCGCGCGCCGGAGGAGGAGATCGTCCTGCCGGGCAAGACCGACGCGCCGCTGCCGGCCATGCCGCCGGTGGCGGAGCTGCTCGCGGCGGCCGTGGCCGCGCGGCCGCAGTTGCAGGCCCAGCAGGCCCGGCTGCGCGCCGCCGAGACGGGCGTGCAACTGGCCCGGCGCGATTATTATCCCGACTTCGAGGTCGGCGCCTCCTACGGCCAGCGCCGCGGCCGCGACGACATGATCAGCCTGATGTTCTCGATGAACCTCCCGCTCTACACCGCGCGCAAGCAAGACCCCCTGCTGGCCCAGCGCACCCGCGAGCAGCTCGGCGAGCGCTATCGGCTCGAAGACACCCAGGCGCAGATCGCCGCGCGCGTGCGCGAGCTGGTGACGCGCTACGAGGCGGCGCGCGAGCTGGTGGCGCTGCTGAAAAACGCCATCCTTCCCCAGGCGCGCCAGACCGTGGATTCGATGCTGGCCGGCTATCAGGTGGGCAAGGTGGATTTCCTCAATGTGACCGGCGCAGAGATCACCCTGTTCGATTACGAAACCCAGTATTGGCAGACCTACAGCCAGGCGCGGCAGACCCTGGCGGCCCTGCAGGCCGAGGTCGGCAAGGAGTTGGTGTATGAATAAGCACGTCGTATTGATAGCGATCCTAGCGGTGGCCGCCGGTCTGGCCGGCGGTTATTGGCTGGGCGGAATGAAGGAGCCGCCGGCGGAGCGCGCGGCGGTCAAGAGTGAGGAGCGCCAGGTGCTGTTCTGGCGCAATCCGATGAATCCCGCGATCACCTCGCCGGTGTTTACCAAGGACGAGATGGGCATGGACTACCTCCCGGTGTATGCCGACGCGGGCGCGGTGAGCGAGGCCGCCGGCACGGTGCAGATCGATCCGAGCACGGTGCAGAACATCGGCGTGCGCACCACCGAGGCCGGGCAGCAGGCGCTCGCGCGCAAGATCCGCGCCCTCGGGCGGGTGGCCTTCGACGAGGGGCGGCTGACGCGGCTGCACCCCAAGACCGAGGGCTGGATCGAGGCCTTGTATGTGGAGAATACCGGCGAACAGGTCGAGCGCGACGCCATGCTGCTCAGCATCTACTCGCCCCAGCTGGTGAGCAGCCAGCAGGAATATCTGCTGGCGCTGAAGAACCTCGAGGCGCTCAAGGACAGCCCGTATGCTGATATCCGCCAAGGCGCGGCGGAATTGGTGCAGAGCGCACGCGAGCGGCTGGAGCTGCTGGATGTGCCCGCGCACCAGATGCGCGAGCTGGAGCAGAATCGGAGTATCCAGAAGAGCCTGCACATCCATTCGCCGTTTGATGGCGTGGTGATCAACGTCGGTGCGCGCAAGGGCCAATACGTTACCCCCGAGACCGAGCTCTATATGCTCGCCGATCTCTCCAAGGTGTGGGTGATCGTCGATATCTACGAGGATGAACTGCCGTGGGTGCGCATCGGCGACCAAGCGCAGATGAGCGTCGCCGGCGCGCCGGGCAAGAACTTCAAGGGCAAGGTCAGCTACATCTATCCCTACATGGAGCCCAAGACCCGCACCGCCAAGGTGCGGCTGGAGTTCGACAACCGCGAGCAATGGCTCAAGCCCGACATGTACGCGGAGGTGCAGGTGCAGGCCGCGCGCCAGGAGCACGCCGTCGTGGTCCCGAGCGAGGCGGTGGTGCGTTCCGGCGACCGCAACCAGGTGTTCGTGCAGCGCGAGCCGGGCAAGTTCGAGCCGCGCGAGGTGCGCCTCGGGCTGAGTTCCGAGGGGCTGACCCAGATCCTGAGCGGTGTGCAGGCGGGCGAGATGGTGGTGACTTCCAGCCAGTTTCTGATTGACTCCGAGTCCAAGTTGCGCGAGGCCACCGCCAAGATGCTGGGGGTGGGAAAGGCGGACGCGCCGCGCGCGGACATGGAGGATATGTCGATGGACGACGTGCAGGGAAGCACTAGTGTCACGAGAGGCAGGGAGCCGGGAGTGACCGAGATGCGCCTGGATGCGCCGCCGGCGCCGGTCAACCCGCGCAAGCAGGAGGCAGGCCATGAACATCAGCATTGATGCCATTTCCCTGCGCGGCCGCTTTGTACGTCCCCTCTCCCGCTGGGAGAGGGACAGGGTGAGGGAATCGCTCCTCCTGTCGTCCCCCTCACCCCAGCCCTCTCCCTCAAGGGAGAGACCGCCCGGCCCGGTGCCGCGATTTGTGCCCCCGGAACCGAGCGGTCTCTTCCCTCATCCGGCCCTTCGGGCCACCTTCTCCCCAAGGGAGAAGGGGAAAGGAGTGGCCTTTGGCCACAGGTTCCTTGGCTGGGGGCATAGTATTGGGAGGCGGCCATGATCCAAGCCATCATCGATGCATCGTTGCGCAACCGTTTCCTGGTGCTGATCGCGGCGGTGTTGCTGGTCGCCGCGGGCGTGTGGGCGGTCAAACACACGCCGCTCGACGCCATCCCCGATCTCTCCGACGCGCAGGTGATCATCCTCACCGAGTACCCCGGCCAGGCGCCGCAGGTGGTGGAGGATCAGGTGACCTATCCGCTGACCACGGCGATGCTCTCGGTGCCCAAGGCGCGCGTGGTGCGCGGCTTCTCCTTCTTCGACAGCTCTTTCGTCTATGTGATCTTCGAGGAAGGCACCGACATCTACTGGGCGCGCTCGCGCGTGCTGGAGTATCTCAACTACGTGCGCGCCCAGCTGCCGGCCGGCGTCTCGCCCACGCTCGGGCCGGACGCCACCGGCGTGGGCTGGGTGTATGAATACGCCTTGGTCGATCGCAGCGGCAGGCACGATCTGGCCAAGCTGCGCTCGCTGCAAGACTGGTATCTGCGCTATCAACTGCAAACCGTGCCGGGCGTGGCCGAGGTCGCCTCGATCGGCGGCTATGTGAAGCAGTATCAGGTGGAGGTCGATCCCAACGCGCTGCTCGCCTACGGCATCTCGCTCGGCAAGGTGAAGGAGGCGATCCAGCGTTCGAATCAGGACGTGGGCGGCCGGCTGATCGAGATGGCCGAGACCGAATACATGGTGCGCGGCCTGGGGTATATCCGTTCCATCGACGATCTCAACGCGGTGCCGGTGGGCGTCGATGACAACGGCGTGCCGGTGCGGCTGCAAGACATCGCCCATGTGCATCTCGGACCGGAGCTGCGCCGCGGCGCGGTGGAGCTCAATGGCGAGGGCGAGGTGGCCGGCGGCGTGGTGGTGATGCGCTACGGCGAAAACGCCATGGCGACCATCGAGCGGGTGCGCGCCAAGCTCGAGGAGCTCAAGGCCGGCCTGCCCGAAGGGGTGGAGATCGTGACCGTGTACGATCGCGGTGACCTGATCCAGCGCGCGGTCGACAATCTCAATTTCAAGCTGATCGAGGAATCCATCGTCGTCTCGATCATCTGCATCCTGTTCCTGCTGCACGCGCGCTCCGCCCTGGTGGCGATCGTCTCGCTGCCGCTCGGCATCCTCGCCGCCTTCCTGGTGATGAAATGGCAGGGCATCAACGCCAACATCATGTCGCTCGGCGGCATCGCGATCGCCATCGGCGCGATGGTCGACGGGGCGATCGTGATGATCGAAAACGCGCACAAGCGCCTGGAGCACGCCGTCGCGGACCAGGGCCGCGCGCTGCTCGCGCACGAGCGCTGGGAGGCAATCGCGCAGGCCTCGAAGGAGGTCGGCCCGGCGCTGTTCTTCTCGCTGCTGATCATCACCGTCTCCTTCCTGCCGGTGTTCACGTTGCAAGCGCAGGAGGGGCGGCTGTTCGCGCCGCTCGCCTACACCAAGACCTACGCCATGGCCGCCGCCGCGATCCTGGCGATCACCCTGGTGCCGGTGCTGATGGGCTACTTCATCCGCGGGCGCATCCTGCCCGAGGCGCGCAACCCCATCAACCGGATGCTGCGCGCGCTGCACGCGCCGCTGCTGCATCAGGCGATCCGCTGGCGCGGGTGGACGTTGCTGCTCGCGGCGGCGCTGCTGGCGCTCACGGTGCTGCCCGTCGCCAAGCTCGGCAGCGAGTTCATGCCGCCGCTCGATGAGGGCGACATCCTCTACATGCCGACCACCTATCCCGGCATCTCCATCACCAAGGCCAAGGAGCTGATGCAGCAGACCGACCGCATCCTCGCCGGCTTCCCCGAGGTGGCGACGGTCTTCGGCAAGACCGGGCGCGCCGAGACCGCGACCGACCCCGCGCCGCTGTCGATGCTGGAGACCACCATCCGCCTCAAGCCGCGCGAGCAGTGGCCCGACCCGGAGAAGACCACGCGCGAGTTGATGGACGAGATGGACGCAGCGATCCGCTTCCCGGGCTTGGCCAACGCCTGGACCATGCCGATCAAGACGCGCATCGACATGCTCTCCACCGGCATCAAGACGCCGATCGGCATCAAGGTCAGCGGGCCGGATCTCGCCGTGTTGCAGCAGATCTCCGAGGACATCGAGCGCGCGCTCAAGGCGCTGCCCGAGACCCTCTCGGCCTTCGGCGACCGGGCCGTCGGCGGCTCCTATCTCGACTTCGTCATCGACCGGCACGCGGCGGCGCGCTACGGGCTGACCGTGGGTGATGTACAGGATGTGATCCAGACGGCCATCGGCGGCATGAACGTCACCCAGGCCGTCGAAGGGCTGGAGCGCTATCCGGTGAATCTGCGCTACCCGCGCGAGCTGCGCGACAACCTCGAACAGTTGAAGCGCGTGCTGATCTCCACCCCGACCGGCAGCCAGATCCCGCTGTCGCTGGTTGCCGAACTAAAGCTCGCGCGCGGCGCCCCCGAGATCAAGACCGAAGGCTCGCGCCCCAACGCCTGGGTCTACGTCGACATCACCTCCTCGGACATCGGCGGTTATGTCGAACAGGCCCGGCAGGCAGTGGCCGATCAGGTCAAGATCCCGCCGGGCTACAGCCTGGTGTGGTCGGGTCAGTTCGAATACATGGAACGCGCCAAGGCGCGGCTGATGATCGTGGTGCCGCTGACGCTGCTGATCATCTTCCTGCTGCTGTATTTGAACTTCCGCAACATCAGTGCGCCGCTGGTGGTGATGTGTTCGATCCCCTTCGCCCTGATCGGCGGCATCTGGCTGGTGTATTGGCTGGGGTACAATCTCTCGGTGGCCGTCGCGGTGGGCTTCATCGCCCTGGCCGGCGTCGCCGCCGAGATCGGCGTGCTGGTGCTGACCTTCATCGATCACGAGGTCGCGCGGCTGCGCCGCCAGCACGCGCGGCTCAGCGCCGAGCAGATCCGCCTGGCGGTGCACACCGGCACCGCCGAACGGGTGCGCCCCATCGCCATGACCGCCACCGCCATCATCGCCGGCCTGCTGCCCATCATGTGGGGCGGCGGCACCGGCTCGGAGGTCATGCAGCGCATCGCCGCCCCGATGGTCGGCGGCATGGTCAGCACCACGCTGTTGTGCCTGCTGGTGCTGCCGGTGATCTATGGCTATGTGTTGCAGTGGCGGGAGAAGTAAGTGATGCGTGCGTAGCCTGGGTGGAGCCGCAGGCGAAACCCGGGTTTCGTTACACGCAACCCAGGCCACGGAGCTGATGTTTTATTAGAGTTGTATCAACCACAGAGGAGACGACAATGAAGACCTTGAAACCAACTGTAATGTTAATCGCCGCCAGCCTGTGGGCATCGAGCGCGGCCTGGGCCGCCGAGGACGCGTCCCATGATCACGGCAGTCACGATCACGGCGCACAGGCGCCGGCGGAGTCGATGCCGCCTGAAGGCCACAACCCAGCGGGCATGGCCCATGGGTTCCTGAAAACCCAGGACGTGGATGGTTACACCGTCACCTTTCACGTGATGGGCAAGACACCGGGGATGGATCACGGCGGCAGCCACAACCTGATGGTGAAGATCGAGGCCAAGGGCAAGGCCCTGCAGGATGTGGTCATCAATTCCAAGGTGATCCACCCGAGCGGCGCGGCGGAGACCAAGCCGCTGGTGCGCATGGGCGACTGGTATATGAACGGGTATGACCTGGCGCACGAAGGGAAACACCAGCTGATGATCCTGTTCAAAACCGCTGATGGCGAAAAACACAAGGCTGGGGTTTACTACCCCGAATAATCACCGGAAGTTGCGGCGTGCGTAAGAAGATGCTAATAAACAGGTAAATCACCAGGACGTTTTATGGAAATCATCCCGAACTGGCATCCGATCTTCGTGCACTTCACGATTGCGCTGTTGTGCACGTCCTTGCTGTTCATGCTGCTGAAGTGGATCTATCCCAAACCGCCCTACGTCGAGCAATGGCGCGCGGTGGCGCGCTGGACCTTGTGGCTGGGTGGCGCCATCACCCTTGTCACGGTGTTCACCGGCTGGCTGGCCTTCAATTCCGTGGCCCATGACGACGTTTCACACCGGGCGATGCTGGAGCATCGCAACTGGGCGTTGACCACCTTCGTGCTGATCGAGACCCTCACGGTCTGGTCGATCATCCGCTGCCTGCGCCGGCAGCACCTCGGCTATGGCTTCCTGGCCCTGATGATCCTCACGGTGGGCATGGTCGGGTCCACCGCCTGGCACGGGGCGGAGCTGGTGTATCGCCACGGCCTGGGGGTGATGTCGCTGCCGGACACCGGCCAGCATGCGCACGGTGATCATGCACACGGCCACGCGACCGAACTTGAAGACATGGCCATCGAGGCCGATACGCTCGATGAGTTCATCCCACACAAACACGATTGATCCGCAGGATTCGATGTTGGCACACAGTATTCTCATCGTCTTGGTCGCCGGCGCGCTGCTGGCGGGATGTGAGCAGGGGGCGGTGCCCACGCCCGCCTCCAGCCCGGCCAAACCCCCGCCGCGCACGACGGACGCCGCGCAGCTCGCGCTGGGCAAGAAGGTGTACGAGGCCCACTGCAAGCAGTGCCACGGCGCGAAGGCCGAAGGCCATCCGAGCTGGCGCATGCAGGGGCCAGACGGCAAATACCCCCCGCCGCCGCTCGATGGGGGCGGACACGCCTGGCACCACACCAATGCCGTGCTGACCGATGTGATCAAGAACGGCAGTCCCGGCGGCATGGGCAATATGCCGGGCTGGAAGGGCAAGCTCAGCGACCGCGAGATCGCGGCGGTGATCGACTGGTTCAAGTCGCTCTGGCCTGAGGAGGCCTATGAGATCTGGTATCAGATCGAGCTTGAGAGTTACCGCAAATGACAAAACAGACGGGAGGCGCGATGTACGGATTTCATGTCAGTGTGAAAGGTGAGTTCAACGCCGTTATCGAACGCGTGACGCAAGCGCTGCAACAGGAAGGTTTCGGCGTACTCACCGATATCGACGTGCAGGCCACCCTGAAGAAGAAACTCAATGTCGAGATGCGCCCGTATCGCATCCTCGGCGCCTGCAATCCCCCGCTCGCGCACCGCGCCATCAGCGCCGAGCCGGACATCGGCCTGCTGCTGCCCTGCAACGTGCTGGTGCGCGGTGAGGAAGACGGCTCGATCACCGTCGGCTTCATGGACCCGGCGGCGGTTTTGGGGCTGGTGGAAAAGCCCGATCTGCACGCGCTGGCCGGCGAGGTGCGCGCCAAGCTGCTGCGCGTGCGCGACGCCCTGGCGCGCTAAGCTTCACTCTTTCTTTCTGCACCACCTGATTCCGCGCCAGCAACGCTGCTGGTCCTGCGGGAAAGAATGCTGTCTGCATGCTGACATCCTGTGATGCTTGTCACAGATTGTTAAAGCCCCCATGAAGCGTGTCGATATTTAACCTTGCGGAAAGTCGCCGTTCCACTTTCCCCGGTTCATCCGCGTGTGCGGATGTCTCTCAAATGAATGGAAGGGGAAGCATCTCTATGTCAGTAAAAATCATTGCAGCGTTGTTTGGTCTGGGGTTGGTGGTCGCCGGCTCGAATGCCATGGCGGCCTCGGATGCCGCGTTTCCCAAGGGCTGGCAGGATTGGCCGATCAAGCACACCGGCGCGATCCCCGGCAGCAGCACACCGATTCCAACCGGCGTGCCGGTGATCGTGCAGGAGACGGTCAAGACCTATAACTGGGTCCAGGACGGCAAGGGCACCAAATACAACGTGCGCGTGAATCCGGCGCAGGACGGCCCCTACAAGGCCCGTTCCGGCAAATTCGGCGATGGTCCCACCGCCGTGCTGGAACTGGTGGACATCAAGGCGGTCCTGGTCACCGAGCACCTGCTCGGCGAGCCGATCTACGGGGCGTATACCTTTGACGGCAAGGACATCAGCGATGCCCACGCCTCGTTGAAGGCGCAAGCCTGCAAGACCTGTCATTCGGGGTACGGTGAGGCCTGCGTGATCGGGGTCTGCTCCAAATAAGCCAGCTTAGGCGGGGGGATCTGCCATGGATTTTCTACGATCGCGATTCACGATCACCCAACTGGTCACGGCCGGACCCATCGTGCTGTTGGTCTTGCTCAGCGTGGTGCTGGGAACCGTCTTTTATTCCTACACCTACGATGATCACTTGGAGCATACCGTCGGCGAGGCGCGGATCGCGGCCCAGCCCATCGTGGCCTTGATGAAAAAGAGCGTCGGCGGCGGCAACTATGCCAATTTGCAGGACGAGGCCGCCCTCGATCTCTACCTGAGTAATAAACTGCTCAAGTTCTTTTCCGTCGAGGGCAAGACCGATCAGTCCGGGGAATCCTTCGGTCTCGTTTACGAGGGTGGGGGCGGGCGCATCCTGCGCACGTATTATCCGCAGAATTACGAGAGCGAACTGAGGGATAAAATCGAGCGCGCCAACACCGCCCTGGTCAGCCTGCCTAGCGATCATCCCCGCCGGCCCATGATCGAACAGATGCTGCACGAGCAACAGGCGGCGCTGGAGCAGTATCGTGTTGATGCCGAGCGCGCGCAGGCGCTGCTGGGCAAATATCCACGGCCTGATCCCGGGAAGCTTTCCCAGGGATATTACCTGGATGAGTCGACCTGGCAGATCCATCTACGGCTGGAGATCGGCAACCCCGGCGGCGGGGAGATGTGGCTGGTGGTCGACGGCACGGAGCTCTCGCATCTGGGCCAGGAGACGTTGATGACCTTCCTCCCGGCCACGCTCGCATCCTTGCTGGCGTGCGCACTCATCGCGGTGTTGTTGTCCAGGGTGATCAGCCAGCCGCTCAAGCAGATGGTCACAACCATCGAACACATCGAACGGCATTCCGATCTCACTTCGCGCATGCCCGACCGAGGCCGGGATGAGATCGCGCGGATCGGCCATTCCCTGAATCAGATGCTGGGCAAGTTTCAGGCGCTGTTGCAGGAAGTGAATCAATCCACCGAGCACGTCTCCCGCTCGGCGCAACTGATGAGCACCTCGCTGCACGAATCCAGCGAGGGAATTGCCGAAGAAAAGAACCGCGCCATCCAATTGGCGACGGCGGCCAACGAGATGTTGACGGTGGTCGAAGAGGTGGCCAAGAGCGCGACGGTGGCCGCCGAATCGGCTAGCGAGGCCGACCACGCCGCCGCCGAAGGAGCGCAGGAAGTACAGGCGACCATCAAGGACATCGACGCCCTGGCCAATGCGATCGAGGCCAGCGCCACGGTGATCACGCAATTGAGCAAGCAGGCCGAAGGCATCGGCAGCGTGCTGGATGTGATCCGCGGCATCGCCGATCAGACCAATCTGCTGGCGCTCAATGCCGCCATCGAGGCCGCGCGCGCCGGCGAGCAGGGCCGGGGCTTTTCGGTGGTCGCCGACGAGGTGCGCACCTTGGCGCAACGCACCCAGAGCTCGACCGCCGAGATCCACAACATGATCAGTCAGCTGCAAAGCGGTGTGGCCCAGGCGGTGACCGCCGTGCGCGAGGGCAAGCGCTATTCCGATGCCTGCGTCAATCAGGCGCAGCAGACGGCGGGCGCCCTTTCGCGCATCAACAGCGCCGTGGAGCGGATCCGCACGATGAACGAGCACATCGCCACCTCGGCCGAAGAGCAGGCCACGGTCACCGATCAGATCAACCGCTATATCAACGAGATCTCGGAGATCTCCAACAACAACTCGAGCAATGCCTGCCACTGCGAGGAGGCCAGCGAGGAATTGGCGCGCCTGGCCACGGACCTGGAGAAAAAGGTCGCGGTGTTCCGGGTGTGAGCACGATCAAGAATATTCTTCCGGAGTTGCTAAAGTCCCGGAGGAACGCTGCCGATGTATCAGTGACAGTCGCGCGATCATAAGCGGCTGACACAATAACTCTCTCCTCCTGGTGATTACCCTGCTTCGAAAGAAGCAGGGTTTTTTCTTTGTGGTGATTCATCGATGGGCTGGGCTAAAATAGCTCGAGTATTCGCATCACGCCCACGAGGAAACCCCATGCCCGATTACCGCTCCAAGACCTCCACCCACGGCCGCAACATGGCCGGCGCCCGCTCGCTGTGGCGCGCCACCGGCATGAAGGACGACGATTTCGGCAAGCCGATCATCGCTATCGCCAACTCCTTCACCCAGTTCGTGCCGGGCCATGTCCACTTAAAGGACATGGGGCAGCTCGTGGCGCGCGAGATCGAGGCCGCCGGCGGCGTGGCCAAGGAATTCAACACCATCGCCGTGGACGACGGCATCGCCATGGGCCACAGCGGCATGCTGTATTCGCTGCCCTCGCGCGAGCTGATCGCCGATGCCGTGGAATACATGGTCAACGCCCACTGCGCCGATGCCTTGGTGTGCATCTCCAACTGCGACAAGATCACCCCCGGCATGCTGATGGCCGCGCTGCGCCTGAACATCCCCGCGGTGTTCGTCTCCGGCGGGCCGATGGAGGCCGGCAAGGCGGTGATCCGCGGCAAGACGGTCGCGCTGGATCTGGTCGACGCCATGGTCGCCGCCGCCGACGATAAGGAAAGCGATGAAAACGTGCGGATCATGGAGCGCTCGGCCTGCCCGACCTGCGGCTCCTGCTCCGGCATGTTCACCGCCAACTCCATGAACTGCTTGACCGAGGCCCTCGGCCTGAGCCTGCCGGGCAACGGCTCGCTGTTGGCCACCCACGCCGATCGCAAGGAACTCTTCCTCAAAGCCGGGCGCATCGCCGTCGCGCTGGCGCGCCGCTATTACGAACAAAACGACGAGCGCGCCCTGCCGCGTTCGATCGCCAGCTTCGCGGCCTTCGAAAACGCCATGTGTCTGGACATCGCCATGGGCGGCTCCACCAACACCGTGCTGCACCTGCTCGCCGCCGCGCAAGAGGCCGGGGTGGACTTCACCATGCAGGACATCGACCGCCTCTCGCGCCAGGTGCCGCATCTGGCCAAGGTCGCCCCGAGCACCCAGCAATATCACATGGAAGACGTGCACCGCGCCGGCGGCGTCATGGGCATCCTCGGCGAACTCGATCGCGCCGGGCTACTCAAGACCCAGGTGCCGACCGTGCACAGTAAAACCCTGGCCGAGGCCCTCGCGCAGTGGGACATCCAGCGCAGTGATGATCCGGCGGTGAAGAAATTCTATGCCGCCGCCCCCGGCGGGGTGCCGACCACCGTGGCCTTCAGCCAAGACAAGCGCTACGCCACGCTCGACGCCGACCGCGCCAAAGGCTGCATCCGCGACCTGGCGCACGCCTACAGCCGCGACGGCGGCCTGGCGGTGCTGTTCGGCAACATCGCCGAAGAGGGCTGCATCGTCAAAACCGCCGGGGTGGATGCGGGCATCCTCAAGTTCGCCGGCCCCGCGCGCATCTTCGAAAGCCAGGACGATGCCGTCGCCGGCATCCTCGCCGATCAGATCAAACCGGGCGACGTGGTCATCATCCGCTACGAAGGCCCCAAGGGCGGCCCCGGCATGCAGGAGATGCTCTACCCCACCTCCTATCTCAAATCCAAAGGCCTGGGCAAATCCTGCGCCCTGCTCACCGACGGCCGCTTCTCCGGCGGCACCTCGGGCCTCTCCATCGGCCACGTCTCGCCCGAAGCCGCCGAAGGCGGGGCGATCGGCCTGGTGCAGGAGGGCGACATCATCGAGATCGACATCCCGCACCGCACGATCCGGCTCGCCGTCTCCGATGCCGAGCTCGCCCAGCGCCGCGCCGCGATGCAGGCCAAGGGCCCCCAAGCCTGGAAACCCGCCACGCGCCTACGCCACGTCTCGGCGGCGCTACGCGCCTACGCTGCCATGACCACCAGCGCCTCCCGCGGCGCGGTGCGCGATGTCTCGCAGGTGGAGAAATAGCACCTTTTGACGCTCAATGAGGGCAGTGATATAACCATGGACAAGCCCGCGTACGCGGGCTTTCAATCATTGCAACCAAAAAAAGATGAGGGAAAGATGAAACAGCAAAAATTGGCCGTACTGATGGGGGCGGTGCTGCTGGCGGTAAGCGGCGCGGCATTGGCGGAGGGGGATGCGAAACGGGGCGCGGAGCTGGCGGCGGCCTGTGGCGGCTGTCACGGCGAGACCGGCAACAGCGAGGTGCCGACCTTCCCGAAGCTGGCGGGCCAGAAGGCCCAGTACATCGTCAAACAGATAGCGGATTTCCAGAAGGGCGGCCGCACCGATGAGACCATGGTCGGTATGGCCATGAGTGTCACCGAGAAGCAGGATGCGCAGGACATCGCCGCCTTTTTCGCCAATCAGCCGGTGATGAAGGGCACCGCCGAGGGGGCGGATGCCAAGCTGGTGGCCAAGGGCAAGGACATCTATGTGGAGTTCAAGTGCAACACCTGCCATGGGGATGACGGCAAGGGCAAGGGGAGCCTGTTCCCGGTCCTCGGCGGTCAGCACAAGGACTACATTGCCAAGACGCTCAATGACCTGAAAACCGATGTGCGCAAAAACGATGCGACCATGATGATGGCGCCGATCGCCAAGAAGCTCAACGCCAAGCAGATCGAGGCGGTGGCGGAGTATCTCGCCACCCTGTAATGTCCCGCGCAGCGCCGGATCGCCGGTCCGGCGCTTTATCTTTTAGTCTCCATAAAAACTTCATTTTTTGTGCCGATATGGTCTTGGTCGAATCGAGATCTATCGGGATATGATCATGCGTCTTTGGAAAGTGCTGCTAAGGGTTGGATTGGTATGGGGTTTGACGGCGGGGCCGGTGTCTGCGGGGGAGGTGCCGCTCGGTGCTCAGGCGGCGGTACCCTGCGCGGACTGCCATGGCGTCGATGGCAATGGTCGGAATGATAAGCCCGGGGTGCCGAGGCTCGCCGGGCAATCGGAACCCTACCTGGTCAAACAGATGTTCGACAT
>CAZKZP010000002.1:90166-100646 GCA_964557295.1 uncultured Chromatiales bacterium
CTGGCGCAGATCGAGGGCTTGGCCGCGTATTATGCGCGCCTGCCGCGCGGCGCGGGTACGCCGGGCAATGTCTACGCCGTGGCCGATGGCCGGCGTTATTTCGAGGAGCGCAATTGCCGGCTCTGCCACGGGGTGGACGGCGAGGGCAATCTGCAGGATGGACAGATTCCGCGCCTCGGCGGGCAGGGCCGCCTGTATCTGATCAACGCGATGAAGGATTTCCAGCGCGGCCAGCGCAGCAACGACCGCGACGGCGTGAAGCCCTTCTTTTTCTCTTCAGTGACGGATCAGGATATCGAGGCGCTGGCCGAGTATCTCAGCAGCCGCTGAGGTGTTGTGGCCGGGCGAAGGCGACGATGTGTTCGAGGTTGAGATCCACACCCACGGTTTCGCCGATCTGATGATCCATGTGGGAGGGGAAGAGCGATAGCACGGTGCTGCCCGTCTCCAGCGTGAGGGTGTAGAGGATCTCCGCGCCCTTGAAGGCCTTGGCGGTGATGCGGCCGCGCAGCGGGCTTTCCGGATTGGGCACGATGTCATCGGGCCGGATCAGGATGTCGACCCCCATGCCCTTGCCCCAGGGATAGGCGCGATTGCCCTGCAATAACCCGATCTCGGTGCGGATGGCCTCGTGCGAATCCATCACCCCAGGCAGAAAGATCCCTTTGCCGATGAAATCCGCGACGAAGCGGTTGGCCGGCTCGTGGTAGAGGTTGAACGGGGTATCCCACTGTTGCAACTGGCCGTGCTGCATCACGCCGATGTGATCGGCCATGGCGAAGGCCTCGTTCTGGTCGTGGGTGACCAGCACCCCGGTGATGCCCTGATGCTTGAGGATGTCGCGCACCTCGGTGCTCAGGCGCTCGCGCAGATCCACGTCGAGATTCGAGAACGGCTCGTCCATCAGGATCAGCGCCGGCTTCGGCGCCAGGGCGCGGGCGAGCGCCACGCGCTGCTGCTGTCCGCCGGAGAGTTCGTGCGGGTAACGGGTGCCGAGGTGTTCTAGTCCCACCATTTCCAGCATGGCGTCGGCGGTGATGCCTTTTTGCTTTTTGGAGAGCCCGCGCAGGCCGAAGCCGACATTCTCGCTGACGTTCATATGCGGGAACAGGGCATAGTCCTGAAACACCATGCCGATGCGCCGCTGCTCCGGCGGCAGGGTGAAACCGGGCCGGGAGATGCACTGCTGGTGGAGGGTGATCTCGCCCCGGCTGACGGTTTCAAAGCCCGCGATGGCGCGCAACAGCGTGGTCTTGCCGCAACCGCTGGGGCCGAGGATGCTCACCAGGCTGCCTTGATTGATGTGAAACGAGACATCATCGAGGGCGCGGTGACCCTGGTAATGCACCTCGATGTTTTTGATCTCTAATAATGAATTCATAAATCCGGAATACCCCTGCTGCTTTGATAGTAATCAATATCATTTGCAGATAACAGGGGTGAACAAATAAAAAAACGCCCGGCGGTGGCCGCGGGGCGCTTCGGAGTTGGCGCGCAAACCGCGCTATTTCTTCATCAGGAATTCCAGCAGCGCTTTCTGCGCGTGCAGGCGGTTTTCCGCCTCGTCCCAGACCACGCTTTGCGGGCCGTCGATGACCGAGGCGGCGACCTCTTCCCCGCGATGCGCCGGCAGGCAGTGCATGAACAGGGCGTCCGGCTTGGCCAGGGCCATGATCTCATCGGTGACCTGGTAGTCGGCGAAGGCATGCTCGCGGATCTTCTGTTCCTCTTCCTGGCCCATGCTGGCCCAGACATCGGTCACGACCAGATCGGCGCCGCGGGCAGCTTCGCGCGGATCTTCCGTGAGGGTGACATTGCCGCCGGCGGCGAGCAGCGCCGCGTTCGGCGCATAGCCCGCCGGCGTGGCGATGTTGAGATGAAAGCCGAACTGGCGCGCGGCGTTGATGTAGGAGTGGCACATGTTGTTGCCATCGCCGATCCACGCCACGGTGCGGCCACGGATCGCGCCGCGGTGCTCGACGTAGGTCTGCACATCGGCCAGCAGCTGGCAGGGGTGGTACATGTCGGTCAGCGCGTTGATCACCGGCACCCGCGAATGCGCGGCGAAGGTCTCGATCTTTTCGTGCTCGAAGGTGCGGATCATGATGATGTCGACCATGCGCGAGAGCACGCGCGCGGAATCCTCGATCGGCTCGCCGCGCCCGAGCTGGGTGTCGCGCGGGGACAGGAAGATCGCCTGCCCGCCGAACTGGATCATCCCGGCCTCGAACGACACGCGGGTGCGGGTGGAGGATTTCTCGAACACCATGCCGAGCACCTTGTTCTTCAGCGGCTCGTAGGACTCGCCGCGGCGCAGCATGGCCTTGAGTTCGATGGCGCGCCGGATCAGCCCGTCGAGTTCCGCGGGGGAGAGATCCAACAGCGTGAGAAAATGGCGGACGGACATCGGAACTTCCTTTAGTTGCTCGCAGGGGCGGACAGGAAATCCAGCACCAGGCGGCTCACGCCGTCGATGATCTGGTCGCACTGTTCGTCGGTAATGATCAGCGGAGGCAGCAGCCGGACGACCTGCTCGGCGGTGACGTTGATCAGCAGGCCCGCCGCCAGCGCGCGCTTGACCAGCTCGGCGCAGGGGCGGTCGAGCGCGATGCCGACCATCAGGCCCTGGCCGCGGATCGCAGTCACGCCGGGTGTCGCACCGAGGTGATCGTTGAAACCCTTCAGCATCCGCTCGCCCAGTTGCCTGGCCCGCGGCGCCAGCTTGCCTTCTTCCAACACGTCGATCACCGCCAGCGCGGCGGCGCACGCCAGCGGATTGCCGCCGAAGGTGGAGCCGTGATTGCCGGGGGCGAAGAGATCGGCCGCCGCGCCGCGCGCCAGGCACGCGCCGATCGGCATGCCATTGCCCAGCCCCTTGGCCAGGGTGATGACATCGGGTTTGATCGGTGTGTGCTGGAAGGCGAACCAGGCGCCGGTGCGGCACATGCCGGTCTGGATCTCATCGAGCATCAGCAGCCAGCCGTGGCGGTCGCAGACCTCGCGCAGCTGGCTCAGATAATCCGCCGACGGGATATTGATGCCGCCTTCGCCCTGCACCGGCTCGATCAGGATCGCGACCACGTTTTTGTGGTGCTCGGCGATGGTGTGGATGGCCGCCATGTCGTTGTAGTCCACGCGCAGGAAGCCGCGCACCAGCGGCTCGAAGCCGGCCTGGACCTTGCGGTTGCCGGTAGCCGACAAGGTGGCGAGCGTGCGGCCATGGAAGCTGTTTTGCGCGACGATGATTTCGGGCTGCTCGATGTCTTTCTTGTGGCCGTAGAGACGCGCCAGCTTGATGGCCGCCTCGTTGGCCTCGGCGCCGGAATTGCAGAAGAACACCCGGTCCATGCCGGCCAGACGCGTGAGCCGCTCACCCAGGCGCTGTTGCGTGGCGATGCCGTAGATATTGGAGGTGTGCACCAGGGTCTGCGCCTGCTGGCAGATCGCCTGCGCAACCTTGGGATGGGCGTGGCCCAGACCGCACACGGCCACGCCGCTCAGCGCGTCCAGGTAACGCTTGCCGGCCTCGTCCCACAACCAGGCGCCTTCGCCGCGCGCGAACGTCACCGGCAGGCGGGCATAGGTGGACATCAAAACATCTGACATGGTTTCTTCCCTCAAAAACAAAAAGGCAGCTCGGTCGGCTGCCCACTTGCGAAAAACCAATATTATATCGGTTGGCCCGCGCAATCAAATAGGGATGTGTGTTGGCGTGGGCCGTGGAATTTCTCCCGCGGCAATAATCGTCCCAAGGCGTTGTCATGGGAGTGTAATATTGGCAGGGTGTAATCGTACCGTCATAAAAGCTCACGGGGATTCATGATGTCTATGCGTATATTGGTGGTCGACGACGAGCCGGCCATCCGCGACATGCTCAGCTACAGCCTGAGCCAGTTCGGCTATGAAATCGCCACGGCCGAGGATGTCCGCGCGGCCCGACGTCTGCTGGCCGACCGCCTGCCGGATCTGATCCTGCTCGACTGGATGATGCCGGAGGTCAGCGGACCGGAATTCGCCCGCACCCTGAAGAAGGACGAGGCGACCAAGCACATCCCGATCATCATGCTCACCGCCCGTGATGACGAGGCCGACAAGGTGCGCGGGCTGGAGATCGGCGCCGACGATTACATCACCAAGCCGTTTTCCACCCGCGAACTCTTTGCCCGGATCAAGGCGGTGCTGCGCCGTGTTGCGCCGCATGCCGAGGAGGATCAGATCGAGTTCCATGGCTTGAGCATCGACAAGGCGGGGCATCGGGTGACGGCGGCTGGGCAGTTGTTGGAATTGGGGCCGACGGAGTTCAAGCTGCTGTTGTTTTTTGTAACCCATCCCGAGCGGGTTTATACTCGCAGCCAATTGCTGGATCACGTATGGGGTAGTGGTGTGTATATCGAGGATCGCACGGTGGACGTCCACATCCGGCGCCTGCGCAAGGCGCTGGAGCCGGTGAGCCTGGAAAACTACGTGCAGACGGTTCGCGGCACCGGCTATCGTTTTTCCCACAGGTGTGAGACTTGATAAATCCCTGGTCGTTCGAGTTATGGCGCTTCACCGGACTGATCATCGCCGCCCTGCTGCTGGGCTGGGTGTTCCATGCCGTCAACGCCTTCTTGGTGGTGGCCTTGTTGGGCTACGGAATCTGGCACCTGCGCCACCTGGCGCAGGTCGAGCTCTGGCTGCGCGAGGGCGCCCGCCAGCCGCCGCAGATCGGTGATAACGTCTGGGGGGCGATTTATTACCACGTGCATCGCCTCCAGGAAAAAAATCTGCAAAGCAAGAAGCGGCTCACCGCGTATCTGAATCGATTCCATGAACTCAATGCCGCCCATCCGGATGGCGTGGTGCTGCTGAAGGACGGCGTCGTGATCGAGTGGTTCAACGAAAGCGCCGCCCGGCTGCTGGGGCTGCGCATGTCGGCCGACCGCGGCCATCCCATCGTCAATCTGGTGCGCGATCCGCGCTTCGTCGGCTATCTCACCGAGGGGGATTATTCCGAATCCATCGAGATCACCTCGCCGGGCAACGAGGCGGTGCACATCTCCATCCGGCTCATACCTTATGGCACGAAACAATATCTGCTGGTGGTTCAGGATGTCACGCGCGTGCATCGCCTCGAACAGGTGCGGCGCGACTTCGTGGCCAACGTCTCGCACGAATTGCGCACGCCGCTGACGGTGCTGCGCGGTTATCTGGAGGCGATGCAGGACAGCGGCAGTCTCGACCCGCAACAGCAAAAGATGTTCGAGCAGATGCTCGCGCAGAGCGGGCGGATGCAGAGCATCGTGGAGGATCTGCTGTTGCTCTCGCGTCTCGAAAACGGGCCGGAGCCGGCCAAGACCCGTGTGGACGTGCCGGCGCTGCTCGAACGCATCCGGCAGGATGCCGTGGCCTTGAGCGGCGACAAGCATCACCGCATCACCCTGGAGGCCGCCGCCGGCTTGTGCATCGAAGGCAACGAAGGCGAGCTGATGAGCGCCTTGTCGAACATCGTGAACAATGCCGTGCGCTATACGCCGGAAGGCGGCGCGATCGCAATGCGCTGGTACCGGGGCGAGGATGGCGTCTATTTCGATGTAAGGGACAGCGGCATCGGTATCCCGCAGGAGCATATCGCGCGCCTGACCGAGCGCTTCTACCGCGTGGACGTCGGCCGCTCGCGGCAGAGCGGCGGCACGGGCCTGGGGCTGGCCATCGTCAAACATGTGCTGGAGCGCCACCATGCCGTGCTGACCATCGAAAGCGAGCCGGGCAAGGGCAGTCTGTTCCGCTGCCGGTTTCCTGGGGAGTGACGCCCATCCTGCGGCCCTCGGGCCGCTGTCATAAATTCTTCACATTTCTGTCATAGACTTTTCACACTCGGCGGGGAGAATGCGCGGCATCAACACCATAACCCGTTATTCATCAGCATGAGGAGAAAGGTAATGAAGAAAGCTATTGTGAGTCTGCTGGGCGCTGGGCTTGCCCTGAGCGCCACCGCCCTGTGGGCGGAGTCCAAGGTGGACGCGGCCCTGCCGACGTATGCCAAGGCCAGTGGCGTGTCGGGCACCCTGAGCAGCGCGGGTTCTGATACCTTGGCCAACCTGATGACGCTCTGGGCCGAGGATTTCAAGCGGGCCTATCCCAATGTGAACATCCAGATTCAGGCCGCGGGTTCGTCCACCGCGCCGCCGGCGCTGACCGAGGGCACGTCCAACCTGGGGCCGATGAGCCGGGCGATGAAGGACAACGAAATCGAGGCCTTCGAGAAGAAGCACGGGTACAAACCCACCGCGATCCGTGTGGCGGTCGATGCCCTGGCGGTATTCGTGCACAAGGACAACCCGCTCAAGGGGCTGACGATTCAGCAGGCGGATGCCTTGTTCTCTTCCACCCGCAAATGCGGTGGCGCGAAAGACATCGTCCGCTGGGGCGACCTGGGGCTGACGGGTGATTGGGTCAAGCGTGACATCCAGCTCTTCGGCCGCAATTCCGTTTCCGGGACCTATGGCTACTTCAAGGATCACGCCCTCTGTAAAGGTGACTTCAAGAGCAATGTAAATGAGCAGCCGGGTTCTGCCTCGGTGGTGCAATCGGTCACGGCGTCCCTGAACGCGGTGGGCTACTCCGGCATCGGTTACAAGACCGCCGGTGTGAAGGCCGTTCCCCTGGCCAAGAAAGAGGGTGAAGCCTTTGTGGATGCCACCACCGAGAAGGCCATGAGCGGGGAATATCCGCTGGCGCGCTTCCTCTACATCTACGTGAACAAGCACCCCAACAAGCCCCTGCCGCCGCTGGAGCGCGAGTTCATCAAGATGGTGCTCTCCAAGAGCGGTCAGGAAGTGGTGGTCAAGGACGGGTACATCCCGGTCCCGGTCAGCGTGGTCGAGAAAGAGATCAAGAAGCTGGACTGACGCCTAGGATGACCTCACGACAACCCCGCCATGCGGGGTTGTCGCGTTCCAGACGCAGCAAACCCGCGGGGGAAGGCGCCATGGAATTTCTGTCATAATTCTGTCATATTACAGCGCTATCTTACGCCGTCCCATGTCCAACTCCAGGTAGCGCCTGCCGATGATGACACCCGCAAGATCCGATCGCATGAGAACGTGGCGCAACCTCAAGGACGGCGCGGCCAAATATTTGGTCACCGTGGGCGGCATGAGCACGATCATCGCCATTCTCCTGATCTTTTTCTATCTCTTCTATGTCGTATTCCCGCTGTTCAGCGGCGCGGAAATCACGCGTATTGCCAGTTTCGCCGCGCCTGGCCCGGCGGAGGACAAGACCGTGTATCTGGCCATGGAGGAGCAGGCCGAGATCGGCGCGCGGTTTACCGCCAAAGGCGAGGCGGTGTTCTTCCGCCTCAAGGACGGCGCCGTCATCGATCGTAAGGCATTGCCTATCCCGGCCGGCGCGTCCATCACCTCATTTGCCAAGGGCGAGAAGACACGGGCGCTCGTCGCGTATGGCCTGGCCGATGGACGTGCCGTGGTGGCGCGCCACACCTATGGCCTCTCATACCCGGACAACAAGCGGATGATCACACCCGGCATCGAATTCCCGCTGGGCGAGGCGCCGATCGTGGTGGACCCGGCGGGCGCGGCGCTCACCCAGCTGGCCGTGCAGCAAGGGGAAGAGGGGGCGACGCTCGTCGCTGCCACCGCGGATGGCCGCTTGGTGATGACGTATTTCACCATCGAACAATCCTTCCTCGATGACACGATGACCATGTCCCAGGCGAGCGTGCTCATCGCGGAGCACCCGCATGGCATCGGCCGCCTGCTGCTCGACTATGAGCAGCGTAAGCTCTATGCGGTGGACGAGAAGGGCGAGCTGAGTTACTACGATATCTCGAACAAGGAAGCTCCCGCGCTGATTCAACGCCTGAACGTGGTCGAGGCCGGGCGCGCGCTGGCATCCCTGGAATTTCTGATCGGCCACACCTCGCTGCTGGTGGGGGATTCCGCCGGAACCATTGCCCAGTGGTTCCCGGTGCGCGATGAAAACAACAACATGATGCTGACCAAGATCCGTGAATTTTCCATGCGCGAATCCCCTGTGGGCGCCTTGTCGGCGGAATATGGGCGCAAGGGCTTCCTCGCGGTCGACGGCAAGGGGAATGTGGGGATCTTTCACGCGACCTCGGAGCGCACCCTCCTGATCGAGCGGGTGGGCAAGATGCCGCTGTTGCAGGTCGCCGTGGCCCCGCGCGCCGATGCCATGTTGATCGAGGCGGCCGATCACACGATCCATTTCTGGGAGGTCAAGAACAAGCACCCCGAGGTCTCCTGGAAGGCGCTCTGGGGCAAGGTCTGGTACGAGCATTATGAAAAGCCGGATTACGTCTGGCAGTCGTCCTCCTCCAGCAATGATTTCGAGCCGAAGTACAGCCTGGTGCCGATCTCGTTCGGCACGATCAAGGCCGCCTTCTATGCCATGCTGATCGCCATGCCATTGGCGATCCTCGGGGCGATTTACACCGCGTATTTCATGTCCGCCAGGATGCGCCGCATCGTCAAGCCCAGTGTCGAGATCATGGAGGCCTTGCCCACGGTCATCCTTGGCTTCCTGGCCGGTTTGTGGCTGGCGCCGTTTCTGGAGAAGAATCTCCCGGGGGTATTCAGTCTGTTGATCCTGTTGCCCATCGGCATCATTGGGGTCGCGTTTCTGTGGCAGCACGCCCCGCGCCGCCTGCGGCACGCCGTGCCGGAGGGCTGGGAGGCGGCGTTGCTGCTGCCGGTGATCTTGTTGCTGGGCTGGGGCGCCTTGGGCTCCAGTCCGTATGTGGAGGAGGCGCTGTTTCACGGCGATATCCGCAGCTGGCTGACCAACGAGATGGGTATCGATTTCGATCAGCGCAACTCCTTGGTCGTGGGGCTGGCCATGGGGTTTGCGGTGGTGCCGATGGTGTTCTCGATTGCCGAAGACGCCGTCTTCGGCGTGCCGCGCCACCTGAGTCATGGCTCATTGGCCTTGGGCGCGACGCCCTGGCAGACGATGGTCCGCGTGGTGCTGTTGACCGCCAGCCCTGGCATCTTCTCGGCAATCATGATCGGTGTCGGCCGTGCGGTCGGCGAGACCATGATCGTGCTGATGGCCACCGGCAACACCCCGGTGATGGACTTCAGCATCTTCCAGGGGCTGCGCACCCTGTCGGCCAACATCGCGGTGGAGATGCCCGAGTCGGAGGTCAGCAGTACACACTATCGCCTGCTCTTCCTCGCGGCGCTGGTGCTGTTCGCCTTTACTTTTTTCTTCAACACCATTGCGGAGCTGGTGCGTCAGCGGCTGCGCAAGAAATACAGCTCACTCTAAAAGACAACTATGGCGAAGATCACGTTCAAAGATTGGTGGAAGTCCGGTTCTCCCGGGATCTGGCTCTGCGGGGGGGCGGTCAGCATCTCCTTGTTGATGGTCTTCGGGGTGCTGGCCTTGATCATGTTCAAGGGCCTGAGCTATTTCTGGCCCGCGGATCTGGCCCAGCTGGAGTACCGCGCGTCGGGCGAGCAGACCGTGATGCTCGGTGAGTTTCACGAACACGAAATGGTGCCGGCCGTGCAGCTGCGCTCCGCCGGTCTCGAGGTCGAGGAAGGCCCGGAGTTCGTCAAGCGCTATCTGTTCAAGGTTGGCAACCGCGATGTGTACGGGCAGGACTTCCGCTGGATCATCGAGCCGCACATCGTCTCGCGCAGTTATCCCACCGAGATGATGGTGGTGGAACGGCGTGAGTGGGGCAATTTCTTCGGCACCCTGCGCGGCGTGAAGGAGCGCGATGCGGTCATCGCTGAAGGGGAGGCGGCCCGCGCAGCGCTCAAGCCGCGCCTGGAGCGCGCCCTGGAGCTCAACGAGAAGATCCGGCGCATCGAAAAGCGCGAGATCGGCGCCATCAATTACGGGATGGAGCGCCTGCGCCTGGAGAAGCGCGGTCTTGAACTCGATGAGGTCAGCGATCCCGCCGCCTATGCGAAGATCGAAGAGCGCAAGGCCGAGCTGCAAAATGAGTATGAAAAACTCCAGAAAGCCCTGGCAGGTCTGTATGAAGAGGTCGACCGCGACAGCATCGTGCTGGCCACCGTGGATGGCCAGGAGCGCACCGTTCCGCTCGCCAAGGTGGTCCGCGTCTATTATCCGAACCAGATGAGTGTGCTTGGCAAATCAGGCCACTATCTGACCAAGGTGTGGGAATTCGTCAGCGACGAACCCCGCGAGGCCAACACGGAAGGCGGGATCTTCCCGGCGATCTTCGGAACCGTGGTGATGGTCATGATCATGACGGTGTTTGTCACTCCGCTGGGCGTGGTGGCGGCGGTGTACCTGCGTGAATACGCCAAACAAGGCACCTTGACGCAGATCATCCGCATTTCGGTCAACAACCTCGCCGGCGTGCCCGCCATCGTCTATGGTGTGTTCGGCCTGGGATTCTTCGTCTACTTCTTGGGCGGATCTGTGGATCAGATGTTCTTCCCCGAGGCCTTGCCGGCGCCGACATTCGGCACGCCCG
>CAZKZP010000002.1:100656-141238 GCA_964557295.1 uncultured Chromatiales bacterium
CACCATAGACGATGGCGGGCACGCCCGGCCTGCTGTGGTCATCCCTCACCCTGGCCCTGCTGACGCTGCCGGTGGTGATAGTGGCGACCGAAGAGGGGCTGACGCGTATCCCCCGCTCGGTGCGCGAGGGCAGTCTGGCCCTAGGCGCGACCAAAGCGGAGACGCTCTGGCGCATCGTGATCCCCATGGCCAGCCCGGCGCTGATGACCGGGCTGATCCTGGCCGTGGCGCGCGCCGCCGGTGAAGTGGCGCCGCTGATGCTGGTCGGCGTGGTCAAGCTGGCGCCCTCGCTGCCGCTGGATGCCGACTCCCCCTACCTGCATCTTGACCGGAAGTTTATGCATCTTGGCTTTCATATCTATGACGTCGGCTTCCAAAGCCCGAACGTGGAGGCGGCCCGTCCGCTGGTCTACGCAACGGCTCTGTTGCTGGTCGTGGTCATCGTCGTGCTCAACCTCACGGCGATCGCCATTCGAAATCGGCTGCGCGAAAAATATCGCGCACTTGAAGGTTAGCAGGTGGAAAAATGAGCAATTCGACAACCATGACACACGGCATCAATCTGGAAACACTGAAACGCGGCACCGAGCGCCTCAAACTCAGTGAAGAAGTGATCGCAATCCAGGTCAAGGAGCTGCGTCTTTTCTATGGAGACAAGCAGGCGCTGAACGGAATCGATATGCACATCCCCAAGCATCGCGTCACCGCCTTCATCGGTCCGTCGGGATGCGGCAAGTCGACACTGCTGCGCTGCTTCAATCGCATGAACGATCTGGTCGACGGTACTCGCGTCGAGGGCAAGATTCTGCTCGAAGGTCAGAACATCTACGACAAGTCAGTCAATGTCGCTGACTTGCGCCGCCGTGTCGGCATGGTGTTCCAGAAGCCGAACCCCTTTCCGAAATCGATCTATGAAAATGTCGCGTATGGCCTGCGCCTGCAGGGGGTGAAGGATCGCCGCATGCTGGATGAGGTGGTGGAGAAGTCGCTGCGCGGGGCCGCGCTGTGGGATGAGGTGAAGGACCGGCTGCACGACAGCGCCATGGGGCTGTCCGGCGGGCAGCAGCAACGCCTGGTCATCGCTCGGGCCATCGCGGTGGAGCCGGAGATGATCCTGCTCGATGAGCCGGCCTCCGCGCTCGACCCCATCTCCACCCTCAAGATCGAAGAGCTCATCTATGCTTTGAAGGATCGCTACACCATTCTCATCGTCACCCATAACATGCAGCAGGCGGCGCGCGTGTCAGACTACACCGCGTTCATGTACATGGGCGATTTGATCGAATACGCCGATACCGATACATTGTTCACTAACCCTCGTCAAAAGCAGACCGAGGATTATATTACCGGCCGTTACGGTTGATGCGGCCGGTGTTTCCAAGGGGATAGGTCATGGATAAATTAGATATTGGGCATCACATTTCGCAGCGTTATAACGAGGACCTGGAGAACATCCGCAATCGTGTCCTGGCCATGGGCGGCCTGGTCGAGAAACAGCTCGAAGATGCCATCACCGCGCTGGTGAAGAATGATAGTCAGCTGGCCGAGCAGGTCATCAACAATGACTATAAGATCAACGCCCTGGAAGTCGCCATCGACGAGAACTGCACTCAGATCCTCGCCCGGCGTCAGCCGGCCGCCAGCGATCTGCGGCTGATTGTCGCCATCATCAAGACCATCACGGATCTCGAGCGCATGGGCGATGAGGCGGAAAAGATCGCTCGCATGGCGGCGCAGCTCTCCGGGATGGAGCGCGGCAAGGAAGGCTATAACGAAATCGAGAATCTTGGCGATCATGTGCGCCGGATGTTGCACGACACGCTGGACGCCTTTGCCCGCACCGATGTCTCAGCGGCGATCCGAGTGGCGCAGGAAGACACCAAGGTCGACCGGGAGTATGAGGCGCTGATGCGCCAGTTGATGACCTATATGATGGAAGACTCGCGCAGTATCCGGCGCGTCCTCGATCTGATGTGGGCCGCGCGCGCGCTGGAGCGCATCGGTGACCATTCCAGCAATATGTGCGAATACATCATTTACTTGGTGATGGGCAAGGATGTGCGGCATACCAGCCTGGACCAGATTCAGGAATAAGCCGGGGCGCAATTCGACCGCTCCAGTTCTTTCTTTCGTTAGACACCGGCTGCCGAGGCAGCCGGGTGCCTCTGGCATCGAAGCCGCGCGGTCGCTGTCTTGGGCCGCATCCAGGTAGGCTTGCACTGTGGGCGAGGTGGTGAAAACAAGAAGGCCGGTATGAAACCGGCCTTCTTGTTTGTTGGCTATCGAACAGCCTGGAGGCTTATTTGACGTGGCAGGTCAAGCACAGTCCTGAACTCTTTGAGCCGGTGAAGCTGTTTTGAACGTTGCTCACGCGCAAGAAGCTGGAGACCATCTGTGCAGGGCCGCCGGTTGGGTCCTGGGACACGCCGTGCGGATCGTGGCACGAGGCGCACTCGACCTTGTAACCATCATTGGCCGTCTTGTACACGCGCACTTCGTTCTTGTCCATGCCGCCGACTTTCCCCGTGCTGGCGCTGTCGAACCACTTCACGCCATAGCTGCCCTTGGTGCGGGTGGCCAGCGGAACATTGAACTCGCCGTTCTTGCCGCTCAGCGGGAAGTCGATGCCCACAGGATGGTCGTTGCGCAGGTCGGTGCCGATGAAATAGGCGTTGAAGTCGCCAACCGGACCAGCCGCTGATAAATCATTGGCATGGCAGTTGGAGCAGTTGCTGAAGCCGGTGTCGCCGGCGAGCACGAAGTGCTTTCCAGCCGCGCCAGCCGCCGGTCCCGCGTTACCCGCAATACTCCATGTATCGAGAAATGCTTGCGAGGTGTTCCAGTCAGCAGAAGTCTTGTCGGCATTGACCAGCATCTGAGCGGCGCTATAGCTGCCAGAGCCAGGCATGTTGATAACCGAGTCGATCGCCACGGTGCCGTCATGGCAGGACAGGCAGGTCAGCGAGTTTAGGCCAGGATTGTGGACGGAACCTGACAGGCTGGTGGTGTTGAGGGCGCTGTACAGGGTATAGGTTGTGGTGGATTTCGAGCGGTTCCACAGCGGCGCTTCGACATTGCTGCTGGCGCCGTGAGGCGTGTGGCAGTAGACGCAAACTTCATTATATTGGTTGCGATATTGATCCATCGCGACTTGGCCGGCGCCCACAAAGCTCTGGGTGAGATTGTGGCGTGTATTGGTAATGCCGCCGGTGCTCAGGCGGTTGGCCTTCGTGTAGTTATTGCCGTCTTTTACCGGAGTTGAAAATTGCGCTTGGACAGCGGTAGCGGAAACGAGCAAGCCACCGGTGATCACGGCTGCTGCGATTTTTTTCATTTGAACCATTTTGATACCCCCTTGGCAAAAGCCAGAAAAATTTTATTAGTATCCCCCAAACAAACACTTGAAATCTTAGCACCAGTCAATCGTGCGGATCAACTGGAACGTAATATTTGTTACTTTGCTGCTGATTTATAGGGATTTTTTAGATCAGCGTTTATCGCTGTAGCGGTCTCGCTTGCGCATTTTCCGCACCCCTGCGGGGACGATGGAGGCGCGTGAGGTATGCAGAAGACTTTCGATTTTTTCCAGGTTGTCCAGGATCTGAATCGATTGCATATCCGGGCTGGAAAAATCAAATTGAACCCCGACCCTGCCATCGGCTGCATGCCGTACAACTGCATGAATATCATGAAGTTGTATGCTGTCGAGGTGGATGTCGACCATGATGTGCTGGTCGATGACGAAATCATGCACGGAGGTATTGAAGCTCAGGCCGCTGCAATTGAAATCCAGGGCGCGGACACGGTCGGGGCGTTGGTCGCTGCCCATGGGTCTGACATTTACGACGAGTTTTCCCGCCTTGTAGCGTACGGTTTGTCTACGGTCCTTACCTTTTAACATATCAATACCATAAAAAATCACGGTCATTGATGAGGATTTCGGGCGATTGGGAAAAAGCTTGAGGGGGAGAGAGAGTTGAGGGGGCGGTTTCCACCCCCTCGGGTGAATGAAGATTAGGCAGCGAAGTTTTTCGCAACGAAATCCCAGTTGACGATGGTCCAGAACGATTCGACGTATTTGGCGCGGGCGTTACGGTAGTCGATATAGTAGGCATGTTCCCACACGTCGCAGGTCAGCAGCGGGGTTTTGCCGTCGGTCAGCGGGGTGGCGGCGTTGCTGGTATTGACGATCTCCACGCTACCGTCTTTGTTTTTCACCAGCCACGTCCAGCCGGAACCGAAGTTGGTGGCGGCCGAGGTGCTGAACTTGGCCTTGAATTCGCTGAACGAGCCGAAGGCCTTGTTGATGGCGTCGGCGAGTTTTCCGGTCGGTTCGCCGCCGCCCTTGGGCTTGAGGCAGTTCCAGTAGAAGGTATGGTTCCAGACCTGGGCGGCGTTGTTGAACAGGCCGCCGGAGGATTTTTTGATGATCTCTTCCAACGTGGACTTCTCGAAATCAGTGCCGGCGATCAGGTTGTTGAGGTTGGTGACGTAGGTTTGGTGATGCTTGCCGTAGTGGTAGTCGATGGTTTCGGCCGAGATGACCGGTTCCAGGGCGTTCTTTGCGTAGGGTAGGGGGGGCAATTCAAAGGCCATTGTTTTTCTCTCCTCGGTGGATGGTGTATTAGAGTAGGCGGTTCAGTTCTTGGGGCGGCTGGTGAAATATCAAGGGCCGGCCACGAAACGGAATAGTCCAGAATTTTAGTCGATTATTATAGGCTTGGCAAAAATGAGTATTCCTCACCAGCGCATGTGTAGCGAAGGGTCGCAATGAATCCGGTCGAATTAGGCATATTTTCCAGTCGTGTCGAGGCGTTCTGCGACGAGATGGGCGGGGTGCTGCGCCGCGCGGCGTTTTCGCCCAATATCAAGGAGCGGCTGGATTTCTCCTGTGCCGTGTTTGATGCGCAGGGCGAGCTCTGCGCTCAGGCGGCGCATATCCCGGTGCATCTGGGCAGCATGGCCTATGCGATGCGGGGGATTGTCAGCCGTTTCGCATGGCGGGCGGGGGATATGGTGATCGTCAACGATCCATACCTTGGCGGGACGCATCTGCCGGATGTCACCTTGATCGCTCCCCTGTTCATTGCCGGTGAGTTGACCGGGTTCGTGGCCAATCGCGCCCATCACGCCGATATCGGGGCGAGCGCGCCGGGGTCGATGCCGCTGTCGCGCTCTTTGGAGGAAGAGGGGTTGATCATCGCGCCGGTCAAGCTGATCGAGGCCGGGGGGATGAATGAGGCCCTGTTCGACTCCTTCATGGCGCGGCTGCACCATGGGGAGCGCGCCAAGGGGGATTTTCTGGCGCAGATCAGCGCCAATCGGGCCGGGGTGGCTCGCCTCGAACAGTTGATTGATGAGCTGGGTGGCGCAGGGTTTCGCGCCGGCCTGAATGAACTCAATGACTACGCCGAGCGGCTGGCTTGGAGTGGGCTCGCCAGCCTGCCGCGCGGCCGGTATCGATTCGCGGATGCGATGGATGATGACGGCTATGCGCAAGATCATACGATTGCCTGCGCGATCGAGGTGAGCGAGTCGGGTATCGTGGTGGATTTCACCGGGACCGCGCCGCAGGCGGCAGGCAACATCAATTGCCCGATCTCGGTGGCCGCCGCCGGGGTCTATTATGTCTTCCGTTGTCTGATGCCTGCGCAAACCCCCGGGTGCGCAGGCGCCTTCCGCAAGATCACGATCCAGGCCCCGGAGGGCTGCCTGCTCAATGCGCGCTATCCCGCGGCGGTGGCGGCGGGCAATGTCGAGACCAGCACGCGGGTGGTGGATGTGGTGATGGGGGCCTTGGCGCAGGCCATCCCTGAGCGCATCCCGGCGGCCAGTCACGGCAGCATGAATAACATCGCCATGGGCGCTCGAACCGAGGCCAAAGGCTGGGACTACTACGAAACCCTTGGCGGCGGCATGGGCGCCGGGGCGCACGCGCCGGGCTGGAGCGCGGTGCAGACCCACATGACCAACACCCTGAACACGCCGATCGAGGCCCTGGAGATGAGCTACCCGGTGCGGGTGCGCCGTTATACCGTGCGCCGCGGCTCCGGCGGGGAGGGGCGGCAGCGCGGCGGCGATGGCCTGATCCGTGAGTTCGAGTTTCTCGCGCCGGCCCAGGTCACCTTGCTCACGGAGCGGCGCCGGCATGCGCCGTGGGGCTTGCAGGGCGGCGGGGCGGGGCAGTGCGGGCGCAACACGCTCAACGGCGAGACGTTGCCGGGCAAGGCGACGTTCGAAGTCCGTCCGGGGGATCGGGTGCGACTGGAGACCCCAGGCGGGGGCGGGTTTGGTTCGGCTTAGGCGGCCCAGCGCGAGCCGGTGAGCCAGGGCGTCAGATCCGCGCCGCTGACCGGACGGGAGATGAAATAACCCTGGGCCATATCGCAGCCCAGCGCGATCAGGTGCTGTAAGGTCGGTTCGTCCTCGATGCCCTCGGCGACGACGATGCAGCCCATGTTGTGCGCGAGGTCGATGGTCGATTTGACGATCACCGTGTCGTTGTCGTTCTTCAGCATGTCCATGATGAAGGAGCGGTCGATCTTGATCTCGGACACGGGCAGGCGCTTGAGATAGCTGAGCGAGGAATAGCCCGTGCCGAAATCATCCACCGAGAGTTTGATGCCCATCGCGTGCAGGCGGTTCAGCGTGACCAGCGCGGCCTCGGGATCGGCCATGATCACGCTTTCGGTGATCTCCAATTTCAATTGCCCGGCGGGCACTCCCCATTTGTGCAGCAGCTGCCCCACCTGATCCGCGAGGTGCTGGTCATAGAGGTTGCGGGCGGAGAGGTTGACCGCCATGCTGAGGTTGAGGCCCAGATCCCGCCAGGTCCGGCACTGGCGCAGGGATTCCTCCAGCACCCACAGGGTGAGCTTGCCGATCAGGTCGCTTTTTTCGGCGAGATAGATGAAGTCGCCCGGCGGGATCATGCCGCGGGTGGGATGTTTCCAACGCACCAGGGTCTCGACACTGGTGGTCTGGAGTGTTCGCAGATCGACCTTGGGCTGATAGAAGGCCACCAGCTGATGGTCCTCGATGGCGTGGCGCATCTCCGCCATCAAGGCCAGGCGCTGCACGCTGTAGGGGTCGATCTCGGTCTCGTACTGCTGGAAGGCGCGCCGCTCCTGTTTGGCGTGATACATGGCGGCCTCGGCGCGTTTGATCAGGGTGGCGGCGTCTTGGGCATCGCGCGGATAGAGGGCGGCGCCGATGCTGGCGTTGGTCATGATCTCCAGATCATTGATCGCGTAGCTCTGATTGATCGCCTGGTTGAGTTGCGCGGCGAGTTGCGTGGTGTGTTCATGCGAGGTCGCATGCACCACCACGGCGAACTCGTCGCCGCCGAAGCGCGAGATGACGGCGGCATCCGGCAGGATTTCGCGAATGCGCTGGCTGGCCGCCTGCAACATCTGGTCGCCGGCGCCGTGGCCGAGGGTGTCGTTGATGTCGCGCAGGTTATTCAGATCGATGATGAACAAGGTGAGGGCGCGGGCGCGCGCGAGCAGTTCTTCGAGTTCGCTGGTGAAATGATACCGGTTGGGCAGGCCGGTCAGTTTGTCGTGCAGCGCCTGGTGGTGCAGCGCCGCGTTTTGTTCATCCAAGGTTGCCACGATGCGCTTGGAGGCGATCAGCGCGATCCAGATCGCCAGCCAGGTGATGAGGAAGGCGAGGATCGCCAGGCGCTTCCCCAGCGTGATGGAAAACGAGGGCAGCGCCGGATTTTTGCGATGGATGAGCAGCAGCGTATAGGGCAGCCCTGGCAGGGCTGATTTGGCCCAGGCGAAGGTGTGCCGATCAGTCTCGCTGTTGCCGGCAGTGTCTGCCCTGGCCAGCACGTCTTGCAACGGGAGTGTCGCCGACAGCTCGCTGAATGCGGCATCCGAGATGCGTGGGCTGGCGGTGATGCGGCGGTGATCCGTCGCGATGAACATGAACTCCGGTGACTCGCTGTGCGGCAGGAGTGCGCGCAGCTCCTCCAGGCTGAGGGTGTCCGGCAGCCCGGTGAGGTGGGTTCGCACCTCGGTGTCGATGATCTGCTCCAGCAGCGCGAGTGCCTGGTTATTGTTGGCATCCAGGGCGGCGCGATGGGCCACCAGGCCGAACAGCAGCAGCACGAACAGCGCGACCAGCACAAAGCCGGTCACCAGTCGCATTCTGACGTTCACGCGTGGCCTTTAGTCTTTGTGGATCTTGCAGGTATTGATTCCGGCCAGGGAATAGACGGGGCAAAAGCCGCTGAACGCCACGAACAGATTGATCACGCCGAAGACACCGAGCGCCAGGGCGAGCAGCTGATCGCCGACGATGCTGGTGTCGATGAAGCCGAGATAGATGCAGATCGCTGCGATGGCGATGCGCGCGATCCGGTCCAGTGACGAGGTGTTTTTCTTGAGCATAAATTCCTCTGATTCGTAAGGATAAGCGATCGAATAGTGTTAGCTTTTGCTTATATCGGCTTCCGCTAATAATGTGTTAATTTTCCCGGTGCTGAAGACGGCGAGTTGAGAGATGAGTCATGTGCGGGATTTGCGGTGAATTGCGTTTGAATGATCAGGCGCCCGATCTGGGGCTGATCGACCGGATGATGGGTCGGATCGCCCGGCGCGGGCCGAATCACGCCGGCAGCTATTCGGACGGGCCGCTGGCCTTTGGGCATCGGCGCTTGTCCATCATCGATCTGTCGGAAAAGGCCAATCAGCCGATGCTCGATCCCGATCTGGGCCTGGCGCTGGTCTTCAACGGCACGATTTACAACTACCCTGAGCTGCGCGCGGAATTGCAGGGGAGCGGCTACCGCTTCTTCTCCAGTGGCGACACCGAGGTCATCCTCAAGGCCTATCACGCCTGGGGGCCGGAGTGCGTCAAACGGCTGCACGGGATGTTCGCGTTTGCGATCTGGGAGCTCAAGGCCAAGCGCTTGTTTCTGGCGCGTGACCGGATGGGGATCAAACCGCTGTACTACAGCCAGACGGCGGGCGCGTTTCGCTTTGCCTCCAACACCCAGGCCTTGCTCGAAGCCGCGGATGTGGATCGCGCCATCGATCCGGTCGGGCTGCATCACCAGCTCACCCTGCACGCGGTGATCCCGGCCCCGCGTACCATCCTGAAAGGTGTGCAGAAGCTCGCGCCGGGGACGACGATGACCGTCGATCTGACCGGGCAGACCCGCGTGCAGCGTTATTGGACGCTCGATGCGCGGCGGCCCGCCGAGGCGCGCAGCGAGCGGGAGTGGATCGACAGCATTCATGACGCGCTGCGCTTGGCGGTGAAGCGCCGGCTGGAGATCGCCGATGTGCCGGTCGGCGTGCTGCTCTCCGGCGGGCTGGACTCCAGCCTGTTGGTGGCCTTGCTGGCCGAGGCCGGGGTGCGCGATCTGCGCACCTTCTCCATCGGATTCGAGGATATCGCCGACGAGCGCGGCAGCGAGTTCGAGTATTCCGATCAGGTCGTGGCGCGCTACCAGACGCGGCACCAGAAATATCACATTCCCAACAGCGAGGTGTTGCCGCGCCTGCCCGAGGCGGTGGCCAATATGGCCGAGCCCATGGTGGGGCAGGACGCGGTGGCGTTCTATCTGCTGGCCGAACGGGTGTCGCGGGAGGTGCGCGTGGTGCAGAGCGGTCAGGGGGCGGACGAGGTCTTCGGCGGCTATTTCTGGTATCCGCGCATGGAGGCGGAGAACGGCACGGATCTGGAACGTTTCGCCCAGCACTATTTCGACCGCCGCCATCCGGAGTTTCTCGAAACCGTCACGCCCGGCTACCAAGGGCCGGACTACACCCGCGCGCTGGTCGAAGACCTGCTCGCCCAGCCCGGCGCCGCTACCTTCCTCGACCGGGTGCTGCGCCTGGATGTGACCACGCTGATCGTCGATGACCCGGTCAAGCGCGTCGACAATATGACCATGGCCTGGGGTCTGGAGGCGCGGGTGCCGTTTCTGGATCACACCTTGGTGGAGCTGGCCTTCCAGGCGCCCCCCGAGCTCAAATTGAAATCCGCAGGCAAGCACCTGCTCAAGGAGATCGCCCGGCCCCTGCTGCCGGCGCAGGTGATCGACCGGCCCAAGGGCTATTTCCCGATGCCGGCCCTGAAATACGTGCGCGGGGAGTTTCTCGATTTCATGCGCGACACCCTCAATTCACCGGCCTGTCATCAGCGTGGGGTATTTTCCCGGACCTATCTCGATAAACTATTGGCCGCGCCGGAAGCCCACTTCACCCCGCTGCGCGGCAGCAAGCTCTGGCACAGCGCCTTGTTGGAATACTGGCTGCAGATGCATGTGGACCAATGAATGAATATGCAATTCTTGTAGGATAAGATTTACAACCTGGGATATGATTTGCTGAGAAGTGTGAAGCGATTCACATTTATTTCAATAGGAAGGCAGGTGTTTACCACCTAAAATGATCTGGTATTCCAGTCTCGCTCATGGATGACTACAGACATTACAATCAATCTTGATTAAAATACTAAGAATTAAGCGTGACACGAGGTAATGTTCAATGAATCCATTAGAGCGCATCAAAAAGCAGGTGACCGATAATAAGGTCATTATTTATATGAAAGGCACGCCGCAGCTGCCTTCGTGCGGTTTTTCCAGCCGGGCGGCCCAGGCCTTGATGGCCTGCGGTGAAGAGTTTGCCTACATCAATGTGCTGGAAGACCCTGAGATCTACGAGAACCTGCCCAAATTCGCCGATTGGCCCACCTTCCCGCAAATCTATATCAACGGCGAGCTGATCGGCGGCTGCGACATCACCCTCGAACTGTTTCGCACCGGCGAGTTGCAGAAGATGGTGAAGGAAGCGATGCATTCAAGCGCTGAATCCAACTCTTAAGCAATCAATTACTGCCGGTTTGATCGATGAGTCCTGCGCTATGCAGGATTCATTGTTTTTGGGGGGCTAAAATCCCATAGAGGGCATCTTTCCATCCAGCGCGCCGAAGGTCTTGCTCATCGTGTCCCAGTTGTTGACGATGATGCAGAACAGCTCGGCGGTCTTCTGCGCATCATAAATCGCCGAATGCGCCTCGCTTTCAGCCCAGCTCAGGCCGGCGGCCTGGGCGGCGCGGGCCAGCACGGTCTGTCCATAGGCCAGGCCCGCCAGGGTGGCGGTGTCGAAGGTGCTGAAGTTGTGGAAGGGATTGCGCTTGACCTTGGTGCGTTCCACCGCTGCGTGGAGGAACGCCAGGTCGAAGGTGGGGTTGTGCCCGACGAGGATGGCGCGTGTGCAGCCGCTGTCCTTCAATTCACGCCGAATGGCGCTGAAGATCCGTTCCAGGGCGTCCCGTTCGGAGACTGCCATGCGAAACGGGTGGTAGGGGTCGATCCCGGTGATGTCGAGCGAGGCCTGTTCGATGTTCGCCCCGGGGAAGGGGGCGACGTGGCAATGGATGGTCTCGCGCAGGTGGATGTCGCCGCCTTCGTCCATGCCGAGAGTGACGGCGGCGATCTCCAGCAGGGCATCGGTCTTGGCGTTGAAGCCGCCGGTCTCGACATCCACCACTACCGGCAGAAATCCGCGAAACCGCGAGGCGATGGGCGCTTTGTCGTTTGCCATCAGCCCGCGACCTGCCAGCGCACATGCTGACCGGCGCGGAAGGGGATCACGACTTGATCGCCCATCGGATAACTGGCCGGCAGCGTCCAGGCCGCTTTGCGCAGCGTGAGGGTGCGGGTGTTGCGCGGCAGGCCGTAGAAATCCGCGCCGTGGAAACTGGCGAAGCCTTCGAGTTTGTCGAGCGCGCCGGCGTCTTCGAAGATCTCGGCGTAGAGTTCGAGCGCCGCCGGCGCCGTGAACATCCCGGCGCAGCCGCAGGCGGCCTCCTTGGTGTTGCGGGTGTGCGGGGCGCTGTCGGTGCCCAGAAAAAACTTCGGGCTGCCGCTGGTGGCCGCTTCCAAGAGGGCCAGGCGATGCTGCTCGCGTTTAAGCACCGGCAGGCAGTAATGATGCGGCTGGATGCCGCCGACCAGCATGGCGTTGCGGTTGAGCAGCAGGTGCTGCACGGTGAGAGTGGCGGCGACGTTGGCGCCGGCCGCGCGCACGAAGGCGGCCGCCTCGGCCGTGGTGATGTGTTCGAACACGACCTTGAGTTTGGGAAACCGTGCGAGCAGCGGCTGCATTACCTGATCGATGAAGACCGCCTCGCGGTCGAAGATGTCGACCGAAGGTGTTGTCACCTCGCCGTGGACGAGGAGCGGCATACCGAGCGCTTCCATCGCCTCCAGCGCCGCGTAGGTGTGGCGGATGTCGCTCACGCCGCTGTCGGAATGGGTGGTCGCCCCGGCGGGGTAGAGCTTGACGGCATGGATCAATCCGCTGGCCTTGGCGCGTTGAATCTCCTGTGCCGAGGTGGTGTCGGTGAGATAGAGGGTCATCAGCGGCTCGAAGCCGTGGCCGGCCGGCAGGACTGCCAGGATGCGCTCGCGGTAGGCCAGCGCCGCGGCCGTGGTGGTCACCGGCGGCTTGAGGTTGGGCATGATGATGGCGCGCCTGAAGCAGCGGGCGGTGTGCGGGACGATGTCGGCGAGCACCGCGCCGTCGCGCACATGCAGGTGCCAGTCGTCGGGTTGCGTGAGGGTGAGTGTATCCACGGGCGTCTTTCGGTTATCTCAAAGAATGCGCACAGTATGCCATTTTTCGCGGAGAGGCTCATCCGGGAATGTGTGAGCCGGCGGTTATTCCGTATAATCGCGGCGAATAAATTATCGATTAAATCCCCTCACCCCTGCCCTCTCCCTGAGGGAGAGGGTGGTTAAGGCGCAGTGAAAGAGGATGGTATGCGTATTCCCCGCATCTTTGTCGAGCATGCATTGCAGGTCGGCGCTCAGATCGAGCTGCCGGCTGAGGTGGCCAATTATTGTCTGCGCGTGCTGCGCCTGAAGGAAGGCGCGGAGCTGGTGTTGTTCAATGGCCAGGGCGGGGAGTATGCGGCGCGCCTGCTGGCGGCGGGCAGACGCGAGGCCAGGGTCGAAGTCGCGGCGTTTTCGCCGCGCGAGGCGGAATCACCCTTGCCGATCACGCTGGCGCAGGGCATTTCCAAGGGCGAGCGCATGGACTACACCGTCCAGAAATCGGTCGAGCTGGGCGTGGCGCGGATCATCCCGCTGGAGACCGGGCGCACCGTGGTCAATCTGCGTGATGAGCGCGCCGATAAGCGCCTCTCGCATTGGCAGGGGGTGGTGCGTTCGGCCTGCGAGCAATGCGGGCGGAACCGGTTGCCGGCCATCGAGCCGGTCCGGGGCTATGCCGAGTGGCTGCGCGCGGCGCCGGCCGGATTGAAGCTGGTGTTGCACCATCGCGCCGAACAGGGGCTGCGCGCGCTCAAGCCCGATGAGCGGGGGCTGACCCTGCTGATCGGTCCGGAAGGGGGGTTGAGCGAATCCGAGATCGAACTGGCGATCGCCTCGGGCTTCACGCCGGTGTGCCTGGGGCCGCGGGTGTTGCGTACCGAGACCGCTGCCATCACCGCGATCGCCGCGCTCCAGGCGCTGTGGGGGGATTTGTAAAGTGAAACCTGACCGTGGCGGAGCGAGCTTGAGCTTGCGATAAAAGTCCTGAGTGATGAGTCCTGCGTGCCGAGTACTCGCCACCTTAAAGATGGCCCCGACAGAAAACCAAATCATTACAGGAGCACGCTTTAGCGCGCGATGAGGCGCTTGAAGCCCGCTGCACTCAGCCCTCAATCATCCCATCCAGAATCTCGCCGAACTGGCTGAAATACAGGTAATGCCCCATCTTCGGCACGGTTCGGAGATTGACTTGCGGCAGCTGGTCCGCCAGGCGCTTGGCCAGTACGAAGGGCACATGGTTATCCGTCACGCCGTGCCATTGGTCCAGGGGGATCGTGATCGTTGCGGGGTCGAAGTCCCAGTCCTGCATGAGTACTGCCACTTCATGGGCAAAGCCCAGCCCGCCTTGATGGATGCCTTCGGCTAGGATCTTATAGAAGGCGTCCTGGAAGTCTTTGGTCTGGAAGGCCGCGGCATCACTCGGACCCATCTTGGCGGCCATGAAGTTGAGAAAGCGTTTGGGATTGCTGATGATGCCCTTGCGCATGATCGAGACGAAGATCCGGTGGACCTGCGGCAGGTCGCGCGCCAAGCGCAGATTCATCCGGTAGATCGGGATGGAGAGCTTGAGATCCTCCTCGGTGCGCGGTGCCAGGCCCACGCTGATCAGCACGAGTTTCTTGATCCGCCGCGGCATCACCACGGCCGCCGCCATGGCGTACCGGCCGCCCATGGCGTAACCGGCCAGATAGAATTCTTCGAGCTTCAGGGCGTCGGCCAACTGGCGCAGGTCGTTGCACCATTCGGTGAAGCCGCTGAAAGGCTTGGCGTCGGAACCGCCGAAACCGGGGCGATCGGGGATGATCAGGCGGATGCCACGCTCGGCCGCCAGTCTATGGCCGTTGAGCGCCAGTTCCAGCCGGCAACCCAGCACGCTGTGACAGATGATCAAGGGCTGGCCCGCGGGGTCGCCGTATTCCTGATAGGTCATGAGCCGGTTGTCGTCCAGCAACAGGGTGCGTGGGCTGTCCGGGTAGGCCGGGCGCGATTTGATCAGGGCCAGTCTTGCGTCCTGCTTGGAGTACTCCTGGAGGGTGTTCTTGATCAAGGAGCCGGGGCCGGTCAGCATCAGGCCGACCAGTTCGGCCTGGCGCCGGGTATGGGTCTTGGCCAGGATCGATTTGACGTGGGTGCGCACCGTGTGCTCGCTGACCCAGGTCTGCTTGGCGATCTCGCCGATGCTGTGGCCGCGCACCAGCATGTTGACGATCTCGGATTCCTTGGCCGTCAGGTGATAGAGCTCGGCCACGGCGTGCGGCAGGCTGAAGGGTTGTTGCTTGCGCGGTGAGATGAACACCGCCACGGTGGATTCGGCCTCGTCCAGGCGCGGCTTGATCGGCACCAGCACCGCCATGAGATCGGCATGAGCGTCGTCGCCACAGGAGATATACAGCGATTCGCTCTGGTGTTCCGGGGTGCTGCTCGATGACAGCGCGCCGATGACCGTGTGCAGGCGGCGGGTGATGTCGCCGCTCAGTCCGGAGAGGCGGTGCTGGTTTTCGCGTAAGCCGCCCTTTTGCTGCAGCAGGGCGTGGGCCTGGGTGTTGGCCTCCAGGATGTAGGCATCCTTGTTGACGACGACCAGGGCGATGGGCAGCTGGTCGAGCAGGGAGGCGATGACGTCGTGTTGCTCTTCCATGTCCGCTAGACGTTTGGAGACCTTGAGGGCGCGCTTGAAGTGTTCCATCAGGATGTTGTGTATGCCGCCGGGCTGGTTGGCGACGGGCTGCCGCAGCCAGCCTTGATCGGTCGACAGGGTATCGATGTTTTTCAGGGCGTCGATCATCGAGGCGTGTTGGCTCGAGGCCTTCGTTTCATCGATCTCCTCGTTGGCGGGGTCGAGGCGCGCGATGGAGCTACCCTCCTGGATGCCCTGCTCGGCAAACTCCGCCAGCGCGTCGAGCAGCTCCAGCCATTTCTGAGGTTCGACGGCCGCTTCATAGATCAGGTCGATGAGTTCATGCAGATTGATGTGTTTGGCGTTCATGGAGGCGGGTCGCGGCAGGCTGGTTGTTTTCCGGTAACGGCGCGGCAGTCTCGGCGCCGCATCACGGGTATAGAATTACGATCTTGCCCCGGTTGGGCGGGCGATTCAAGTTTCTTGCCGTGCCAAGGGGATGGCGATCGTAAACCAAAACCCCGATTGTGCCGATGTATTACCGAGCAGGCGTGAGTAAATGCGAAAATTTGAAGTTTGATTATGAAGCCGTCGGGTTATAAAAAACGTCAATCCGGGCCGCGCCCGATGCGGCCGTTCAAGACCGGCGTGGTGCTCGCCGGCGGCGGGGCGCGCGCCGCCTACCAGGTGGGGGTGCTCAAGGCGGTGGCCGAACTGCTCGACCGCGATGAACCCAATCCCTTTCCCGTGATCAGCGGCACCTCGGCGGGTGCGATCAACGGCGCGGCGCTGGCGATCTACGCCACCCAGTTTCACACCGGGGTGCAGCGTCTGAGATATGTCTGGGAGCATTTTCGCGTGCATCATGTCTTTCGCGCCGATGCCATGGGGGTGCTGCGCAACAGCACATGGTGGCTGGCCGCGCTGCTGACCGGCGGCCTGGGTAAATACAATCCGCGGTCGCTGCTCAACCGTGAGCCGCTGTATCAGTTGCTCAAGACGCGCCTGCCCTGCGAGGCCATCCGCCATTCGATCGAGCAGGGGGCCTTGCATGCCTTCGGCGTCACCGCCTCCGGTTACTCTTCGGGGCAGTCCGTGACCTTCTATCAAGGGGTCGACAGCATCAAGCCCTGGAAGCGGGTGCGCCGGCTCGGTTGCCCGGATGAGATCACCGTCGATCACCTGATGGCCTCCTCCGCCCTGCCGCTGATCTTCTCGGCGGAGAAGCTGCACCGGGAGTATTTCGGCGACGGCACCATGCGCCAGATCGCCCCTTTGAGTCCGGCGTTGCATCTCGGCGCCGATCGCCTGCTGGTGATCGGGGTGCGGGTGGAAGAGCTTCCGGTGTTTGATCGCACCGAGACGGAGAATTATCCCTCGATCGCGCAGATCGCCGGCCACAGTCTCAACAGCATCTTTCTCGATTCGCTGGAGGCCGATCTGGAGCGGCTAGAGCGCATCAACAAGACGGTGAGCCTGCTCGGCAAGGTCGTGGATCACGATATCCCGCTGCGCCGGGTGGAGTCGCTGGTGATCTCGCCCAGCGCGCCGCTGGATGAGATCGCCGCCAAATACGCCCATCTCCTGCCCAAGCCGGTGGCCTTTCTGTTCAGCGGCATCGGCGTCTACAAACGCGGCGGCGGGAATTTCCTGAGCTATCTGCTGTTCGAAAAGGAGTATTGCCGGGAGTTGATCAATCTCGGCTACCACGACGCCATGCAGAAAAAAGAGCAGTTGATGAGTTTCATCACCGATGAGTCCTACGTCTCCCAGGATGACGACTAGCCCTTGAACATCTGACCGTTGGATATGCCACAATAGGCCTGGTTTATCGCGACAGGGTTCGATCTTCAAGCTCATGGCTTTCCTCTCCGCATTACGTCCGAACGCGCTGTTCGCTTACCTGCTGGGCGGCCTGTTGTTGCTGGTGCTGGTTCTGCTGGCCTATCAGCAGGCGCCGCAGAACGGTTTTCATTTCGACGACTATTACAACATCAACTTCTACGAACCGATGCGGATGAAGGAGTTTTCCCTTCAGGGGCTCTGGCACGCCGCCGAGCACGCCCGCATCGCCACCCGTCCCTTGCCGAGCGTGACCTTCGCCTACGACTGGTGGCGCGGCCAAGGCGCGGCGCGGCCCTTCATCTGGACCAACATCCTCATCCATCTCGCGGTCACCCTGACCGTGTTCATCTTCCTGGCGCGGCTGCTCACCCTGCATCAGGTGCTGACCCCGCGCGCGGTGCTGATCGGGATCGCCGCGCTCGCCACCGCGGTGTGGGCCGTGCATCCGATCCATGTGCAGGGTGTCACGTACATCGTCCAGCGCATGGCCTCGATGGCGACCGGGTTCGTGTTGCTCTCGGTGCTGGCGTATCTCGTGGCGCGGCGCGGCGGCCGCTACCGGCTGGGATGGTATGGCCTGTCGCTGCTCTCCTTCGCGCTGGGCGCGCTGTGCAAGGAGATCGCCTGGATCACGCCGCTGTTGATCCTGCTCGCCGAATACGGCGTGGTCCGCCATCGGCAACCGCTGATCCTCTCCCGGGTCGACTATGTGCTGCTGGCGCTGCCGCTGCTGGGGGGGCTCGTCGTAATCATCGATCTGCTCTCGGGCGCGGGGCCCTTGTCCCGCGCGTTCGTGCCCGATTATGCGCAGCGCGATTTCACCCTGGAGCAGCGCCTGCTCACCCAGCCGCGCGTGGTGTTGTTTTATTTTTCGCAATTGTTCTGGCCGCTGCCGCAGCGGTTTTCCATCGAACACGATTTCGTGGTTTCCACCGGGCTGCTGACGCCCTGGTCCACCCTGCTGGCCTGGCTGGCGGTGCTGGCCTGGTGCGGGCTGGGGGTGGGGTTGTTGCTGCGCCAGTCGATGCGTATCTTTGGATTTGCGCTGCTGTGGGTGCCGGTCACGCTGGCGATCGAAAGCAGCTTCGTGCCGCTGGAGATGGTCTTCGAACACCGGATGTTTCTGCCTTCGGCCGGGTTGGTGATCCTGCTTGCCTTGGGGCTGGCGCGTTGCATGACCTTGGGAAGGTCCTGGGGTGTGCCGGCCCTTGCCGTGACCGCCGCGTTCATCGGATTTACGACCTGGGCGACGCAGGCGCGCGTGCCGGATTGGAAGGACGACGTTACGCTGTATGCCAGCGCCCTCGACAACGCGCCGGCCTCCGCGCGGCTATGGTCGAACTATGGGCTCTCGCTGGTGGAGGCCAATCAGTTCAAGACCGCGATCGAGGCATCGGAGCAGGCGCTGCGTCTCGATCCCAAACAGGACCTGGCGCTGGTCAATCTCGGCGTGGCCTGGATGAACCTCGGCGACCTCTCGCAGGCCGAGGGTTACTTCAAGCGCGCCTATGTGCTGATCGGCCCGACCAAGGTCAATCTGCTCAACCGCTACGGCGAGCTGCTCTATCGCCAAGGCCGCTATCAGGAGGCGCTGGTGATGTTCGTCGATCTGGTCAAGCTGATGTACTGGATGCCGGAATACCGCTGGAACATCGCCAAGACCTACGAAAAGCTCGGCGACTGCGCCAACGCGGCCGTGCATTGGCAGGATTTCCTGCGCCTGTCCTTCGATCAAAACCGTAAGCAGTGGGTGAGCAGCCATCTGCTGCGCAACTATCAATCGCCGGGCGGGCAGTGCAGCAAGGCGTTAAACATGAAGGGAACAGGTGAACAATGAATCGGCGGATAACATTGCTTAATGTAGGAGCAAGCTTCAGCTTGCGATCAACTGCAGCGGCCCGATCGCCATCTGAAGATGGCTCCCACAACACAACCAGTGTCGCTGCCAGATTAATAAAGATGGTCATGTTGTTTCTGCTGCTCTGGACCGGCGCGGTCCCGGCCGAGGAACCTGCCAAAGACCCGATCCGCAGCGCTGTCGAGGCCGCGCACATCGAGCAACGCATCCGCGAAATGACCGACACCATCGGCTGGGGCCTGCGCCAGCGTGAGCAGGAGGGCATCGCCCTGAAGGCGCTGAGCTATGAGGATCTGCGCCGCGTGCTTACCAAACACTACGACCCCGCCGTGTTGACCGGCAAGTTGATCGAACGGCTGCGCCCGCTGTATGACGCCAACCGCTTCACCACGATCAACAGCAGCCTGTACTCCCCTCAGCTCCGGGAATATACCGCCAAGGTGAGCAATCGGCAGAAAGCAGTGAAACAGCCGGCCAAGCCGCCCAAGAATGAACAGCGCGCGGCCTTGCTCGATGAGCTCGACCGCGCCGCGGCCGAGACCGAATGGCTGGCCGGCACCCAGGCGCTGAGCACCCTGGCCTTGCTGCACATGATGCAGGTCGTCACCGATGAGTCCCGGCCCAGCGCCGAGCAGCAGGAGGCCATGCTCGGGCAGATGTATGCCCAATATCTGGAGGCCAGCCGGTTCAGCACCCAGACCACCTATCTGGAGACGCTCGCAGGGGTGCCGGACGAGCAGGTGCGCCTGTACATCCGCATCCTGCGCGGCAGCGCCCTGCAGTGGTTCAACCGCGAGGCGATCAACGCCCTGATCGAGGTCATGGCCGAGGCGCGCCAAGGGGCGGAGGCGGCGATCATGGGCCTCAAACAGACCAAAAACCGGCGAGAAAAATAGTCGAGTTTTTCACCCGTCCGCCGACACATTCTTGTAGGGCCGGGCGGGTAACAGCGCCTGGCGGGGTGTACCTTCATCGGAGATGTCATGGACATCAGCCAGCTTTCCATCGTGGTCGTGGAACCTTCACACGCGCAGTGGCGCATCATCTCAGGGCATCTGCGCGCGCAGGGCGTGGCCGATCTGCATTGGTTCAAGGAGGGGCATTCGACCCTGGAAGGCATCGCGCATCTGATGCCGGACCTGGTGGTGAGCGCGATGTATCTGCCGGACATGACCGGCAGCGATCTGGTCTATGCCATCCGCCGCGAACCGCGTTTGGAAAACGTGATGTTCATGCTGGTCTCCTCGGAGACCGATGAATTCCGCCTGGAGCCGATCCGCCAGGCCGGGGTCATCGCCATCCTGCCCAAGCCGTTCGATCCCAAGGACATGAAGCGCGCCTTGATGACGGCCGCCGACTTTGCCGATCCGCAGCCGCTGACCGATGAGATCGATCTGGCGGATTTGCGCGTGCTGGTGGTCGACGACAGCGATATCTCGCGCGCCATGGTGGTGCGGCTGCTGCACAACATCGGTATCGAGGAGATCGTCCAGGCGGCGGACGGGGCGCAAGCGGTGGCGAAGCTCTCGCAGTCGATGTTCGATCTGGTGATCACCGATTACAACATGCCGGAGATGGATGGCCGCGAGCTGGTGCATTACATCCGCCACTCGGTGGACTACCGCACGTTGCCGGTCTTGATGATCACCGCCGAACACGATGAGGAAATCCTCGCCGCGGTGTACAAGGAAGGCGTCTCCGCCATCTGTGACAAGCCCTTCGATTCGATCTACATGAAGGAACTCATCCTGCGGGCGTTGCGCGATTAACCTAAATTCGCTGTCCGCCTCAGCCCGTGCGCTGCCTGCCTATCACGAACTTCAGATACTCCGCCGCCGGCAGTGGCTTGCTGTAGAAATAGCCCTGCGCCTGATCGCATTTCAAGCCGCTCAGAAAATCCAGGTGCGCGGAGGATTCCACGCCCTCGGCGATCACGCTGAGCTTGAGGCTGTGCGCCAGCGCGATGATGGCGGTGACGATGGCCGCATCGTCGCTGTCGTCATGGAGGTCTTTGACGAAGGAGCGGTCGATCTTCACGGTATGGATCGGAAAGCGCTTGAGATAACTCAACGAGGAATAGCCGGTGCCGAAGTCATCGATGGACAGGCGGATGCCGAGATCGTGGAAGCGCTTGAGGGTGTTGACGTTGTTGTCGACATCCTCCATCACGATGCTCTCGGTCAATTCCAGCTCGAGATAGGCCGGCGGCAGACCGGTTTCCTGCAAGATCCGGGCGATCTTCTCTACCAGCTGCTTGTCGCGGAACTGGCGCGCCGAGAGATTGACCGCGACCTTGGGATTGGCGATGCCATCCTTCTGCCAGGATACGGCCTGGGCGCAGGCGGTGCGCAGCACCCATTCGCCGATCGGCACGATCAACCCGGATTGCTCGGCCACGGGGATGAAGTCCATCGGCGAGATCAGTTTGCCTTCGGCAGTCTGCCAGCGGATCAGGGCCTCGGCCCCGGTGATCTCGCCGCTGCCGATGCAGATCTTGGGCTGGTAGAACAGGGTGAATTCTTCATTCTCCAGCGCATGGCGCAGGCTGCTTTCCAGCATCAGGTGATCGTAGGTCAGCGAGTTGATGTCCTTGGCGTAGAACTGGTAGTTGTTGCGCCCCTGGTCCTTGGCATGGAGCATGGCCACGTCGGCGTGTTTGAGCAGGAGCGCGGCGTCCTCGCCGTCGTGCGGGTGAATGGCGATGCCGATGCTGGCGGTGATATAGAGTTCGCGGCCGTTCACGGAGAAGGGCGCGGCCAGCGATTCGAAGATCCGCTGCACGACCTTGGTGACGTCATCCACCTCCTTGAGGTCGGTGACCAGGATGCTGAATTCATCGCCGCCGAGGCGCGAGAGGGTGATGTGGCCGAAGGCCGTGTCGGGCCGGGTGATGGCATCGGTCTGGCGCAGGATGCCGCTCAGCCGCTGGGCGATCGCCTTGAGGCAGGAATCGCCCGCGGCCAGCCCCATGGATTCGTTGATGCGCGAGAATAAGTCGATATCGAGCAGCAGTACCGCCAAAAGCGAACTGTAACGCTGGCTGCGCGCGATGGCCTGGTTGACGCGGTCCTGGAACAGGACGCGGTTGGGCAGTCCGGTCAGGGTGTCGTGCCCCGATTGGTATTCCAGCTCGCGGGTGCGTTTTTCCACCACCGCTTCGAGGTTGCGGTTCTGATCCTGTATCAGTTGATACAGCGCGGCGCTCTCCAGCGAGTAGGCGCAGTTGTGCAGGATGACCGAGAGCAGGTTGAGTTTGGCCACCGAGAGTTTCGAGAAATTCTCCGGGGCCACGCCGATGAACATGCCGCGCACCCGGGTCTTGGTGGTGAGCACATGCAGGATCAGCGGCCTGGCGAAGACGTCCGATTCGAGCGTGATGGCGCGGTTCTGATTGATGGCCCAGGCGAACTGCCCGTTTTCGATCATGGCCTGGATCTGCTGTTGCAGCGGGGCGCGTTGCTCGACCGGTTCGCAGGTTTGCAGCTCGAAGGAGGCGTCGGCCTCGTTGATGGTCATGAAGGCCAGCGTATCGAATTCGATGACGCGCTTGATATAGAACGTCGTGGTCTTGAGGATGGCCTGGGGGTCCCGGCTCTGGCTGGAGGTGCCGTAGATATCGCCGAGCGAGGCCATGAGCTCCAGCGCCAGCACATGCCATTTGTTGTGCTCTTCGAGCTCGCTGAGGCGTTGGTCGAGACGGGTGGGAATGCGGTCCATGGTTCTTATCGTCAATGCAGTTTTTGTGGTCGCAGGATCTTGATCGATTCGGAAAACTGGAATTCGATCTCTTGCAGGATGTCGGTTAGCTGCTCGGGCTTGAGGCTGAGTTTTTCCCATGCCTCGGGGGAGAGCGGGGGGATGGTCAGTTCGCCCGAGGTGCCCAATTGCAGGGTGTGGGCCAGCACGTCGGCGATGTGGATGATGGCCGTCTCCTCGGGATAGTTCTGCGCCAGGCTCGGGTTGTGATGATGCAGGACCGGCTCCCAGAGCGAATCCGGCAGATTCCAGTGCTTGAGCAGCAGGCCGCTCAGCTCGCTGTGGGAGGTCTCCATGATTTCGTCCTCGACCTTGAACAGCAGGCGGTGTTCCTGACGGCAGATCGTGAGGGCCTGGTTGGCAAGTTGCGGCTTCATGATATAGATCAGCAATCGGCCGATGTCGTGGAGCAGGCCGATCACGTAATAGCGTTCCACATTGGATTCGCGGCGGAAGGTGGCGAGCACGCGCGCGGCGGTCGCCACGGCGATGCTGTGATGCCAGAATTGCTCGTCATTGACCGCGCCCGACGGAATTTTCGGGAAGGTGCTGATCACCTTGCAGGCCAGGGTCAGGTCCTTGAGCTGCTGGGTGCCGACGATGGTGATCGCCTGGCTGATGGTATTGACCTGCGAAGGGAATTTGAAAAAGGCGCTGTTGGCGATTTTCAGCAGCTGCGCGGTCAACGCCGGGTCTTTTTCGATGATGTCGGCGAGGTCCTTGAGGCTGGCGCTGGGGTTGTTGATGGCATCGTTCAACCTATAATAGATCGCGGGCAGCGCGGCGAGCGCCGGCACGGTCTGGATGTAGCTGATCGGATCCGACTGCATACTGCGATCCTCGGTCAGTGGTCGTGATAGTGCTGGGCGAGGCGCTGCACGCAGAAGTTATACAATTCACGCACCGCCGGGTGTTCCCGATTGTTGTGCATGAAGAGCTCCTGGGACTTGTTGACGGCGTACTCCAGTGCCTGCGGGCTGAGCATGGCGCGTGGGCAGGGCTCATCCCGGTCTTCAGCCTCGCTGCGGATCTCTGCGTGGGTGATCCCCCAGGTCTTGAATATATTGATGTGTTTTTCCGTGAGCAGGGTTTCGCCGCGGGTGAGCAGACGGCCGCTTTTGTCTGTCACATCCCCTTTGAGAAGCATGCCTGGCTGGAGCTGATCAATACCGACTTTCATGATATACCACCGAAAATCAACCTCTTATATAAAAGCAATTCATGCACCGAAACATCCGTGCTGGGTTTTCGTATCAGAGCCATGGCGGGGTGAAATGGAGCAGCCGACCCGAGGTGCTTCCAATGAGATCGGCAGGCAAAACGGTAATCTTTAACAAAACTAACAAAAAAAATGCTGATAAATATTGTCTACGTGGTGTCAGAGCACATGCCCGCGCCGTTTCGGTGCGGGGAGAGGGGTGGTGATTTGTATATTATTGAAATATAATGAAATATATTGGATGATAGGAGGCGCGGGCGGGCTTAAAGGCTTGACCTCGCATCGTAAAACCATGATCATAGCGCAATTTTTACACTCCGGGCCGGCGGCGGTTTGCGCGGTTTCGGGGGAAATCGATTGGACTGGACCATGGCCGTGGGGAGTCCCGCAAGCGCCGGATTCTTGCCATATTTATGGAATGCCGTTCGACAAGTTTCTGATTCCTTAATGGTTCAAGCGCCGGGGAGTGGCCAAAGCGTCTTGCCGGCGGCCGTTGACAGTGATTCTAACTAGCGAGTGAAACATCCGAGGTCTTGGCGTTTGGCGCCAAGGCTTCAGTGTTTACGGTCGATGCAGTTTTAACGAGGTAGAGCCTAATGTCTCAACAAGCACAGATGCCCGATATCGATGCGGTGGAAACCCAGGAGTGGATCGAGGCCCTTGAGGCGGTGATCGAAAAGGAAGGCGTCGAGCGCGCGCACTTCCTGCTCGAACAATTGATCGACAAGGCCCGCCGTACCGGCGCGCATTTGCCGTATTCGGCCAATACCGCCTACGTGAACACCATTCCACCCCGTCTGGAGGTTCCGATCCCGGGCGATCAGGCGATGGAAGACCGCATCCGTTCCTATATCCGCTGGAATGCCATGGCCATGGTGGTCAAGGCCAACCGCAAGAGTTCCGAGCTCGGCGGGCACATCGCCACCTTCGCCTCCGCCGCCACCCTATATGATGTCGGTTATAACCACTTCTGGCGCGCGCCTTCGCATGAACACGGCGGCGACCTGATCTATTCCCAGGGCCACGCCGCGCCCGGCACCTATGCCCGCGCCTTCCTGGAAGGACGTCTGACCGAAGAGCAGCTGGATAACTTCCGCCAGGAGGTCGATGGTAAGGGCCTGTCGTCGTATCCGCACCCCTGGCTGATGCCGGATTTCTGGCAGTTCCCGACCGTCTCCATGGGCCTGGGGCCGATCATGTCGATCTATCAAGCGCGGTTTATGAAGTATTTGCAGGACCGCGGCCTGGCCGATACCAAGAGTCGCAAGGTCTGGTCCTTCCTCGGCGACGGCGAGACCGACGAGCCGGAATCCCTCGGCGCCATCGGCCTGGCCTCGCGCGAGCGGCTCGACAATCTGATCTGGGTGGTCAACTGCAACCTGCAACGCCTCGACGGCCCGGTGCGCGGCAACGGCAAGATCGTCCAGGAACTGGAGGCGAGCTTCCGTGGCGCCGGCTGGAATGTGATCAAGGTGCTGTGGGGCAGCTACTGGGATCCGCTGCTGGCCATGGACAAGAACGGCCTGCTGCATCAGCGCATGATGGAGGTCGTCGACGGGGATCTTCAGAACTACAAATCCAAGGACGGCGCCTATGTGCGCGAACACTTCTTCGGCAAATATCCGGAATTGAAGGCCATGGTCGCGAAGATGTCGGACGATGACATCTGGCGTTTGAACCGTGGCGGCCACGACCCGCACAAGGTCTATGCGGCCTATCATGCGGCGGTCAACCACACGGGTCAGCCCACGGTGATCCTGGCGCAGACCGTCAAGGGTTACGGCATGGGCGCGGCCGGCGAGGGCCAGATGCGTACCCATTCGCAGAAGAAGCTCGGCGCCGAAGAGATGATCTATGTGCGCAACCGCTTCAACATCCCGCTCAACGACGAGGAGGCCGCCGAGGGCAAGTACTACAAGCCTGCCGAAGACAGCGCGGAGATGCAGTACATGCACGCCCGGCGCAAGGAATTGGGCGGCTACCTGCCGGCGCGCACCAATCTGGCCGCCCCGCTCGAGGTGCCGGAGTTGTCGGTATTCGAACCGCTGCTGGTCGAGAGCGGCGAGCGCGAGATGTCCACCACCATGGGCTTCGTGCGCCTGCTGACCATCCTCTGCCGCGACAAGAAGATGGGCAAGAACGTGGTGCCGATCGTCCCGGACGAGGCGCGCACCTTCGGCATGGAGGGCATGTTCCGTCAGCTTGGCATCTATTCCTCGGTCGGCCAGCTCTACACCCCGCAGGACAAGGACGAGATCATGTTCTACAAGGAAGACAAGAGCGGCCAGATCCTCGAAGAGGGGATCAACGAGGCCGGCTCGATGTCGTCGTGGATCGCCGCGGCGACCGCCTACAGCGCGCACGGCGTCAACATGGTGCCGTTCTATATCTATTATTCGATGTTCGGCTTCCAGCGCGTGGGCGACCTGGCCTGGGCGGCGGGCGACATGCAGGCGCGCGGCTTCCTGATCGGCGGCACCGCCGGGCGCACCACCCTGGCCGGCGAAGGCCTGCAACACCAGGACGGCCACGGTCTGGTGCAGGCCGGGACCATCCCCAACTGCATCAGTTATGACCCGACCTTCAACTACGAGCTGGCGGTCATCGTCCACAACGGCCTGCAACGCATGTACGCCAAGCAGGAGAACGTGTTCTATTACATCACCGCGATGAACGAGAACTACGGTCATCCCGCTCTGCCCAAGGGTGCCGAGGAAGGCATCGTCAAGGGGCTGTATCTGTTCCGCGAGGGCGGCAAGAAGAAGGTCAAGGTGCAGCTGTTCGGTTCGGGCACCATTCTGCGCGAGGTCATCGCCGCGGCCGATCTGCTCGCCGAGGACTGGGGCGTGGATGCCGATATCTGGAGCGCCACCAGCTTCAACGAGCTGGCGCGCGATGCGCATGACGCCGATCGCTGGAACCGTCTGCATCCCACCGCGAAGAAGCCGCGCGTGCCGTATGTCGCCGAGTGCCTCGCCGGGCGTGCCGGTCCGTTCATCGCCGCGACCGATTACATCCGCAGCTATCCGGATCAGATCCGCAAATGGGTGCCGGGCCGCTACGAGGTGCTGGGCACCGACGGCTTCGGCCGTTCCGACACCCGCGCCCAGCTGCGCAAGCACTTCGAGGTCAATCGCTTCCATGTCGCGGTGGCCGCGCTCAAGGCCCTGTCCGACGAAGGGCGGCTGCCAGCGGCGAAGGTGGCCGAGGCGATCAGCAAATACGGCATCAATCCCGAAAAGCCCAATCCGCTGCACGCCTAACCGGAGAGAAAACGACGATGACAAAAGAAATACGTGTTCCGGATATCGGTGATTTCGCCGACGTCGAGGTGATCGAGATCCTGGTGGCGCCAGGGGATACCGTGAAGGCTGAGCAGTCGCTGATCTCGGTGGAATCCGACAAGGCCGCCATGGAGATCCCCGCCCCCGAGGGCGGCGTGGTCAAGGAGCTGAAGATCAAGATCGGGGACAAGGTCTCCGAGGGCAGCCTGATCCTGTTGCTGGAACCCGCCGCCGAGGCGGCCGCCCCGGCCGCGCAACCGGCGAAGGCCGAGGCCCCGGCGCCGGCCGCGCCAAAGGTCGCCGCTCCGGCTCCGGCCGCGCCCGCCGCGGCGGCACCGGCACCGGCCAAGGTCTCGCCCACCGCCAAGATCGACGAGGTGAGTTTCGCCAAGGCCCACGCCAGCCCGGCGGTGCGCAAGTTCGCCCGCGAGCTGGGGGTGGATCTGGGCAAGGTGACGGGCAGCGGCCCGAAGGCCCGCATCACCAAGGAGGATGTGCAGGGCTTCGTCAAGCGCGCGCTCGCCCAACCGGCCGCCGCCGGTGGCCTGGGCGTGGCGCCGATGCCGGAGATCGATTTCAGCCAGTGGGGCGAGATCGAGGCCAAGCCGCTCACCAAGATCAACAAGCTCACCGGCCAGTTCCTGCACCGCAACTGGGTCACCATCCCGCACGTCACCCAGTTCGATGAGGCCGACATCACCGATCTGGAGGAGTTCCGCAAGTCCATGGTGGCCGAATACCAGGACAAGGGCATCAAGATCACCATGCTGACCTTCCTGATGAAAGCGGTGGTCTCGGCGTTGAAGCAATATCCGCGCTTCAATTCCTCGCTCGATGCCACCGGCGAGAACCTGATCCTCAAGAAGTATTTCAACATCGGCATCGCGGTGGACACCCCGGACGGGCTGGTCGTGCCGGTGGTGCGCGATGTCGACCGCAAGAGTCTGGTCGATCTGGCGAAGGAGCTGGGCGAGATCAGCGTGAAGGCGCGCGACAAGAAGCTCAAGCCGTCCGACATGCAGGGATCGAGTTTCACCATCTCCAGCCTCGGCGGCATCGGCGGCACCCTGTTCACCCCGATCGTCAACGCGCCGGATGTGGCCATCCTTGGTGTGTCGCGCTCCAAGATGCAGCCGGTGTGGAACGGCAAGGAATTCGAGCCGCGCCTGATCCTGCCCATGTCGCTGTCCTATGATCATCGCGTCATCGACGGCGCCGACGGGGCGCGCTTCACCTCCTTCCTGAGCCGTGTGTTGTCCGACACGCGCCGCTTGTTGTTGTAAGGAGGGCGGGCCATGAGCACGATCGTTGAAATCAAGGTTCCGAACATCGGGGATTTCGCCGATGTCGAGGTCATCGAAATCCTGGTCAAGCCGGGGGACGCCATCCAGGCCGAGCAATCGCTGATCTCGGTGGAATCCGACAAGGCCGCGATGGAGATCCCCGCGTCCCAGGCCGGGGTGGTCAAGGAGCTGTTGGTCAAGCTCGGTGACAAGGTTTCCGAAGGCCGCGCGATCCTGACGCTGGAGGTCGGCGCGCAAGCTGCCGCCGCGCCCGCTCCCGCAGCGGCGAAACCGGCGCCCGCGCCTGCCGCCAAACCGGCCCCGGCCGCCGCGAGTTTTTCTGGCAAGGTGGATATCAGCGCCGAGGTGGTGGTGTTGGGTTCCGGCCCCGGTGGCTACACAGCCGCCTTCCGCGCGGCGGATCTGGGCAAGCAGGTGGTGCTGGTCGAGCGCTTTGATAGCATCGGCGGGGTATGTCTGAACGTCGGTTGCATCCCGTCCAAGGCGCTGCTGCACACCGCGCAGGTGATCAACGAGGCGGCCGAGTTCCATGAGATCGGTGTCGCGTTCAACACGCCCAAGATCGATCTCGACAAGCTGCGCGCCCACAAGAACAGCGTGGTCGGCAAGCTCACCGGCGGTTTGAAATCATTGGCCAAGCAGCGCAAGGTGCAGATCGTGCACGGCTATGGCCGCTTCACCTCGCCGAATACCCTGGAGGTCGAGGCCGCCGACGGCAAGAAGACCGTGATCGGCTTCGCGCACTGCATCATCGCCGCCGGCTCGCGCGTGACCAAGCTGCCATTCATCCCGTGGAGTGATCCGCGCGTGATGGATTCTACCGATGCCTTGGAGATCGCCGAGGTGCCCAAGCGTCTGCTGGTGGTCGGCGGCGGCATCATCGGTCTGGAGATGGCCACCGTGTATGATGCGCTGGGCGCGAAGGTCACCGTGGTGGAACTCTCGCCCGGCCTGATCCCTGGTGTCGATCGTGACGTGGTGCGTCCGCTCGAACGCATCATCAAGAAACGCTATGAGAATATCTTCCTCAACACCAAGGTCACCGCCATCGAGCCGGCCAAGCAGGGCCTGGTGTGTACCTTCGAGGGCAAGGATGCGCCCAAGCAGGACACCTTCGACCGCGTGCTGGTGGCCATCGGGCGCACGCCCAACGGCAAGTTGATCGATGCCGAGAAGGCCGGGGTGGCGGTCAACGACTGGGGCTTCATCGAGGTCGACAAACAGATGCGCACCAACGTGCCACACATCTACGCCATCGGCGATATCGTCGGCCAGCCGATGCTGGCGCACAAGGCCACGCACGAGGGCAAGGTCGCGGCGGAGAACATCGCCGGTCACAAGGCCTTCTTCGATGCGCGCACCATTCCTTCGGTGGCTTACACCGATCCGGAGGTCGCCTGGATGGGTAAGACCGAGGAGCAGTGCAAGAAGGAAGGCATCAAGTACGAGAAGGGCGTGTTCCCGTGGGCGGCCAGCGGCCGCTCCCTGTCGCTCGGGCGTGATGAGGGCATGACCAAGGTGTTGTTCGATGAGAACCATCGCCTGATCGGCGCGGCCATGGTCGGCCCGAGCGCCGGCGAGCTGATCGCCGAGGCGGTGCTGGCGCTGGAATTGGGCGCGGACATCGAGGACATCGCGCTCACCATTCACCCGCATCCGACGCTTTCGGAGACCTTCAACTTCGCCGCTGAGGTGGCGGAAGGGACCTGCACCGACCTCTACGCGCCGAAGAAGAAATAGGGTTTTCTATCCTGAAGGGACATGGATCACCCGGAAATAGGCATTTCTATCCCTCTTCCCGCGGGAGAGGGACCGAGGGTGCGGCCTGTTCGATAGACGCTGTGTAGTCATCGATTATGCAAAACTCAATAATTGGGTGGCTCGTCCACCCTAACACTGTAGGTCCGATCATCGCTCCATGACGCGCGTCAACCTTCCCATCATCATCGCAGTAGCGGTCGTTACCCTCACCCTCTGGGCCATGGCCAACCGGCCCGAGCAGCATCCGCCCTGGCCCTCGCAAGTGCATGGGTTTTCCTTTTCACCGTACCGCGCCGATCAGGATGCGATACAGCATGTCCTGCCCGCCGAGGAGGAAATCGACGAGGATCTGAGGCTGCTGGCGAACAAGACCCGGGCGGTGCGCACCTATTCCACCGAGGGCAGTCTCGCCCTCGTCCCGGACTTGGCCCAGCGCTATAACATCAAGGTCATGGTGGGGGCGTGGATCAGCGAGGATCTCGAGCGCAACGAGGAGGAGATCGCCAAGGCCATCGAGCTGGCCAACCTCTACCCCAACGTGACGCGCGTGATCGTCGGCAACGAGGTGCTCCTGCACCAGTACATCCCCGAAGAACAATTGGTCGAGTACATCCAGCGCGTGCGTGCCGAAGTCAAGGTGCCGGTGAGCACCGCCGAGCCGTGGCATGTCTGGGTGGCCAACGCCGATCTGGTGTCGCAAGTCGATTACATCGCCACGCACATGCTGCCCTACTGGGAAAAACAGCATGTCGACCACGCGGTTGCGTATGTCAAAGACAAGATGAACCTCCTGCACACGCTTTATGAGGACAAGGAGATCATCATCGGCGAGGTGGGCTGGCCGAGTAACGGCCGCACCCGGGGCGGCGCCGAGGCCAGCGCGGCCAACCAGGCGGCGTTTTTGCGCGACTTCCTCGCCCTGGCCGCCAGCCAAGGCTACAAGTACTACATCATGGAGGCCTTCGATCAGCCCTGGAAGGCGGAGAGTTCGGAAGGGGCCGTCGGCGCGTATTGGGGCGTCTATGATGTCGAGCGCCAGCCGAAGTTCCCCTGGTACGAGCCGGTGGTGGATGTGCCACACTGGTATTTGCTGGCGGGGCTGTCCATCGTGCTGGCGATCATCGTCTTTTCCATGTTGTTGATCGATGGAAGGCACCTGGGTACCCACGCCCGAAGTTTCCTCGCGGTGATCGCCTATGCGGTGGCAACCGCCGTGGTGTGGGTGGCCTATGACTACTCCAGCCAGTATCTGACCTTCACGAGTGTGGTGGTGGGCCTGTTACTGGTGGTGGGCATGATTGGCGTCATCGTGGTGTTGTTGACCGAGGCGCACGAATGGGCCGAGGTGCGCTGGAGCCTGTTCCGCCGCCGCGCCTTCCAGGCCCGCATCGTGCCTGATCGGGAGTTGCCCTTCGTCTCGATTCATGTGCCCTGTTACAACGAGCCGCCGGCGATGATGATCCAGACCCTCGATGCCCTGGCCCGCCTCGATTACCCCGACTTTGAGGTGCTCGTCATCGACAACAACACCAAGGACCCTGGGGTGTGGCAGCCGGTGCAGGCGCATTGCGAGCGGTTGGGCGCGCGGTTCCGGTTTTTTCATGTCGATCCGCTGGCGGGTTTCAAGGCCGGTGCGCTCAATTTCGCGCTGCGCCAGACCGATGCGCGCGCGGAGATCGTCGCCGTGATCGACAGCGACTACCAGGTGGACGCAAGCTGGCTGCGCGACCTGGTGCCGCAATTCGCCAATCCGCGCATCGGGGTCGTGCAGGCGCCGCAGGATTACCGCGACGGCGGTGAAAATCTCTTCAAGAAGATGTGCTACAGCGAATACGCCGGGTTCTTTTATATCGGGATGGTGACGCGCAACGAGCGCAACGCCATCATCCAGCACGGCACCATGACCATGATCCGGCGCTATGTGTTGGAGAAGATCGGCGGCTGGGCGGAGTGGTGCATCACCGAAGACGCCGAGCTGGGGCTGCGCGTCTTCGAACACGGCTACGAGGCGGTTTACATCCCCAAGAGTTACGGGCGCGGGCTGATGCCCGACACCTTCATCGACTACAAGAAACAGCGCTTCCGCTGGGCCTTCGGCGCCATGCAGATCCTGCGCGGGCACATTCAGGAGCTCCTGGGCAAAAAACCGACTCAGCTCACCCCCGGTCAGCGTTATCACTTCATGGCCGGGTGGCTGCCGTGGATCGCCGACGGATTCAATCTCGTGTTCAACCTCCTGGCGCTCGGCTGGTCGTTGTGCATGATCCTGATGCCGGAAAGCTTCACCCCGCCGCTGATCATCTTTTCCTTGTTGCCGCTGGCCTTGTTCGTCTTCAAATCGGCCAAGCAGATTTATCTCTACCAGACCCACGCCGAGAGCACGCTGGGCGGCACCTTCGCCGCCACCCTCGCAGGGCTCGCGCTCTCCCACACCATATCCAAGGCGATTCTTTCAGGATTCGTCACGCGGAACATGCCCTTCTACCGCACCCCCAAGATGGCGAGCCGGCTCTGTTACCGCTCCGCCCTGGTGCTGGTCTATGAAGAAGCGTTGCTGGCCGTGGCCTTCATCCTGGCGGTTGTCGGGGTGCTGCTGCGTCAAGGGCTGGAGTCGCCCGACATCCTCTTCTGGGTGGTGGTGCTGTGCGTGCAGGCCATCCCCTATCTGGCGGCGGTCTTCATGTCGCTGCTCTCCGCCAAGGTCAACGGCCAGATGATGACTATCCACATGGCCAATCATGAGGGGCATGCGTGAGGGGGTGCCGACCATGGGTGTCGGCGAACTTTACAGTGCGTGGATGTGGCGCGGGCCATTATACTGAGTTTTATAATATTTTTGTTTTGGTATGGTTATTGCTGAGCATGCAGCGGTAGACACATCTTGTGCCTTTTACCGTGTGTGATTGAGGAAATAACCAGGAGGATAACCATGAAAAGAATAGCAACGACACTGGCGCTTGCCTGCGCCATGCCGGCGGCAGCCTTCGCTGACTCGCTGACACCCACCACCTTCAGTGCCACCTTGGGCGTCGGTGAAAGCGTGACCATCACCAAAACCCTCACCGTCGACGCAGGGACCCCGACCACCAGCAAGGTCGACGTGTTCTTCCTGGCCGACACCACCGGCAGCATGGGTGGCTCAATCGCTGGGGTCAAGGCCGCGGCGGCTTCGATCCTGTCTGCGGCATCCGGTCTGGGCGATGTCGCCTTCGCGGTCGGTGAATATAAAGATACCTACGATCCGTATCGCTTCCGCCTGAACACCAATATGACAAGCAGTACCGCCGCGGTTACCAGCGGCATTAACATGTGGTCGGCCTCTGGCGGGTATGATTGGCCGGAAGCGAATCTGTACGCCCTCGAGCATGCCGCCACCGATACCGCGTGGCGCGCCGGTTCCGAGCGCATCCTGGTATGGTTCGGTGATGCGCCTGGCCATGATCCGGACGGCGGGTCGACCGAGGCCAGTGCCACCGCCGCCCTGCTTGCCAAGGGCATCCAGGTCGAGGCCATCACCGTTTCCGGCTCCGGGCTGAACTCGGCCTGTGGCGGCGCGACCGGCGAAGGCGGTTCCTGTACCTCCGGCCAGGCCACTCGCATCACCACGGCCACCGGCGGGCATTTGTACACTTCATCCAACACCTCCGCGATCGTCTCGGTCATTTCGAACGCGATCACGACTGCCGTTTCCACCTACAGCACTGTGGGGTTGGATCTGAGCGGGGTTCCCAGTGGTGTGACCGTTACTGCTTCGCCGGCGAGCTATACCGGTGCGTTTGATCGGTCGGTAGCCCGCACGTTTGATTTCACCACAACCTTTAAGGCAGATACGGTAGGTGACTACTCCTTCAAGATCTGCGGCAAGGTCGATGGCGGTGTTGTGGCCTGTGAAGACGACCACATCGTGGTTAAAGACACGAGCGTGCCCGAGCCGGGCGTCGTGTTCCTGCTGGGACTCGGCCTGCTGGGCATGGGCGTTGCGCGTCGCGCCAAGTCCTAAGACCAGACAGCATCCTCGCTGTGGAAAAAGCGGCTCGCAAGGGCCGCTTTTTTTTGCGCCCTTGGATTGTTATAGTCGACCGACTCGATCCATGACGAAGCGGTAAATACGGAGTTGATATGAAGGCATATGTGCGCGTGATGTTGGGTGTTTGCGTGGCGGTTTCGGTGCTGGGATCCGCGCAGGCCGTGATCATCCCGGAATCTTACATCGATACCCCCGCCGCGCCTGGAGAGGCTCTGTTGCACAGCGTCTATATGCAGGCGGAACAAGCCGATCCTGAATTGGTAAAGGCGCTGAATCTGCTGACCGAGGGGAAACACCAGGAAGCGTTGGCGATTGCCCGCGAGGTGCTGAAGAAGACCCCGAACTCCGCCCCTGCGCTGGAGCTGGCCGGCGTGGCCTTATCGATACAGGGCAAACACAATGAAGCCCTCAAGGAATTGCGCAAGGCGGTGGAAAACCGTCCTGAGCAAAGCACGGCATGGACCAAGATCGGCGACATCCTAAATGCGCAAGGCAAACCGGACGAGGCGCGCGCGGCCTTCGAGCGCGCACTGCAAGCCAATCCAGATCAATCCCACGCCCATCAACGCCTGGGCTTGTATTACGAACAGAAAGGTGATGCCGCTAAGGCCATCGAGCATTTTGAAAAAGGCTTGCGCGCAACGCCGCCTGCGTACGTTGGCATCAAGGTGAATCTGGGGCGTTTATATAATCTCACCGGCCAGCCGGAAAAAACGGTGCAATTGCTCGAAGCCGTGCTGGCGCCGGAGAGCAAGAATTTCATGGGCCAGCTGGTCCTCGGCAATGCGTATGCACTGCAAGGAAAGGGCGATCAGGCGATCGAGCGCTACCGGCGCGCGGTGGCCATCGATCCTAAATCCGAGTACGGCCAGTTGCTGCTGGCCAAGACCTTGCGCGAGCGCGGCGACCACGCGGCCTCATTGCAGCAGCTCGACGCGCTGATCAAGAGCCAGCCGAAGCTCGATGGCGCCTACTTCCAGAAGGGGGAGACCCTGTCGGCGATGGGGCGGCCGGAGGATGCGATCAAGGCCTATCAGCGCGCCATCGAGTTGACCAAGTCACCGAATCATACGCGCATGCGCCTGGCCGATGCCCTGCGGGCCAAGGGCGATCATGCCGAGGCGATCAAGATCTACCAGTCGCTGCTCAAGGCGGACTATCACCCGCTGGATGTGTATGCGGGATTGGCCCAGGCTTACCAGGTTACCCAGCAGTTGAGCGATGCAGAGAAAACCTATCAGGCGCTGTTGCAGCGGTATGACAAGAATCCGCAGGCCTATTTTCTGGTGGGATCATATTACGGATTCGTCACCAAGTATTCCGAAGCGGCTGCTTATTTCGCCGATGGCTTGAAACTCGATCCGGAGAATCCGTCGCTTTTGAAAGCGAGTTCCGTAGCCTATTCAAAGCTGGGTCAGAATGACCAGGCGATCGCCGCCGCGCAGAAGCTGATCAGCGCCACGCCCGGCAACGCGGACAATCAGTTTTATCTGGGGGCGATGTACCATGGCGCGGGACGCAAGGACGATGCGATCATCGCCTACCGCGATGTGCTCAAGTTGGCCCCGAGCCATGGCTATGCGCTCAATAATCTGGCGGACTTGCTGGGAGAGAAAAAGGATTATGCGCAAGCGCTGACGCTGGCGACGCAGGCGGTGAAAGTCGACCCCAAGAACGCCAATTTTCTCGATACCCTCGGTTGGCTACAGCACTTGCAAGGTGATGACACCCTCGCCTATGAAACATTAAAGCGGTCGACTGCGCTCGCCGAATTTCCGGTCAATCAATTCCATTTGGCGGTGGTGATGCGCGCGTTGGCCAAGCCCGGCTGGAGGGCTTATGCCGAAAAGGCCTTGGCTGCGGGCATTTCGGAGCCTGCGCGGCAACAGATCAACGCCATGCTGTCCGGGAAATAGCGGGTATAAATCGCACAACTGCTAAATCTCGCCGGCGCGCAGCCGCTAAGAGTTAGGATGGCGCCTTGCGATGGTGCCCGCTGATTACAGGTGCGGTCGTGGAAGATATCTTGCAGAAGCGAATCGATGAAGGTGCGTTGCGTCGCGTGGATATGAGCGACAACACGCCGCAGCGGGTGATCGATCTCCTGGTCGATAATCCCATGTTCGCCGAGTTCGACACCAAGGAGCTGCAGGCGATCGCCCCCTATTTCATGATCTTCGAGGCCCCGGCGGGGCGCGCCATCATCCGCGAGGGCGAGCCTGGGCAGTTTCTAGCCATCGTGGTCGAGGGAAGGCTTTCCATCTTCAAGGGCGGGGACGCGAGCAAGCGGCGCAAGATCACGGTGCTGCGGCGTGGACGTAGCCTGGGCGAGATGTCACTGATCGACGGTCTGCCCAATTCCGCCTGCGCCGAGACCGACGAGGACTCGGTGTTGCTGTTGCTCACCCGTAACAACCTGCTGCGCATCACCCAGGATTATCCCAAGATCGGCGTCAAATGGCTCTGGCAGTTGGCCCGGCTGGTCAGCCAGCGGCTGCGCCAGACCACCGGCGTCCTCCTCGATTACATCGACTGATCCCAGCCCGCCTATATCACCCAGGGTTCCCGGCGCGAGAGCGGCTGCGAAGCGCGCCAGCATCCGGGCCCGCGATGAAATAGGCGGGCAATAATTCCGCCCGGCTGGCCGGGCGATATTCTATCCGTTCTCCGGACCGTCTATAATGCGCCGCATCACTTCATTGATTTCGCTTTTGGGAGCGCGCGCATGTCAAATGTCAAAAAGGTCGTTCTGGCTTATTCCGGCGGACTGGATACCTCCATCATCCTCAAGTGGCTGCAAGACGAATACCGCTGCGAGGTGGTGACCTTCACCGCCGACATCGGCCAGGGCGAAGAGGTGGAGCCGGCGCGCGCCAAGGCCCAAAAGATGGGCGCCAAGGAGATCTTCATCGATGACCTGCGCGAGGAGTTCGCGCGTGATTTCGTCTTCCCGATGTTTCGCGCCAACGCGGTCTACGAAGGTGAATATCTGCTCGGCACCTCGATCGCCCGTCCCTTGATCGCCAAGCGCCAGATCGAGATCGCCAATCAGACCGGCGCGGATGCCGTTTCGCACGGGGCCACCGGCAAGGGCAACGATCAGGTGCGCTTCGAGCTCGGCTACTATGCGCTCAAGCCCGATGTGAAGGTGATCGCCCCGTGGCGCGAATGGGATCTGACCTCGCGCGAGAAGCTCATGGCCTACGCGGAAAAACACGGCATCCCGATCGAGCGCAAGAAGGGCCAGTCCCCGTATTCGATGGACGCCAACCTGCTGCACATCTCCTACGAGGGCAAGGTGCTGGAGAATCCCTGGTCCGAGCCCGAGGAAGACATGTGGCGCTGGACCGTGTCGCCCGAGAAGGCCCCGGATGCTGCGCGTTATATCGAGCTGGAGTTCAAGAAGGGTGATATCGTCGCCATCGATGGCACACCGATGGCGCCCGCGCAGGTGATGGAGACGCTGAACAAGATCGCCGGCGACAACGGCATCGGCCGCCTCGATCTGGTGGAAAACCGCTACGTCGGCATGAAATCGCGCGGCTGTTATGAAACCCCGGCCGGCACCGTGATGCTGAAAGCGCATCGCGCCATCGAATCCATCACGCTGGACCGCGAAGTCGCGCACCTCAAGGACGAACTGATGCCGCGCTACGCCAGCCTGGTCTACTATGGCTATTGGTGGGCGCCGGAGCGCAAGATGATCCAGGCGATGATCGATGCCTCGCAGGAGAACGTCAACGGCCTGGTGCGTCTCAAGCTCTACAAGGGCAACGTCATGGTGGTGGGGCGCGAATCGGCGCGCGACAGCCTGTTCGATGTCAACATCGCCACCTTCGAGGACGATGCCGGCGCCTATAACCAGGCGGATGCGGAAGGCTTCATCAAGCTCAACGCCCTGCGCATGCGCATTGCGGCGAAGAAGCGCCGCAAGTAAGCCCGCCTTCAACCAAGGGGAGACGACGATGCGCATCCTCCACACCATGATCAGAACGGGCGACCTGGAGCGCTCGATCCGGTTCTATACCGAGGTGCTCGGGATGAAACTGCTGCGGCGCGGTGATTATCCGGAGGGGCGCTTCACCTTGGCCTTTCTCGGCTTTGCTCCGGAGGATCAGCAGGCGGCGATCGAGCTGACCTACAACTGGGGCGTGAGCCAATACGAGCGCGGCACCGGCTTTGGTCACATCGCCATCGAGGTCGACGATGTGTATCAGGCCTGCACCGCGATCAAACAGCGCGGCGGCAAGATCATCCGCGAGGCCGGGCCGATGAACGCCGGCACCACCATCATCGCCTTCGTCGAAGATCCCGATGGCTATCAGATCGAATTGATCGGGCGGAGGGATTAGCCATGCGGGTGCGCATCCTGCTGGCACTGTGTGTGATGTGGGCATCAGCGGCCGCTGCCAATGACCTGACCATGACCATCACCTTGAGCAAGGACGACTTGCAGCGGCGGCTGGACCGGATGTTCCCGGTCACGCGCGAGGAAACGATTACCAGCGTTACGCTCTCCCAGCCTGCGGTGTTGTTGAAGCAGGGTAGCGATCGCATCGGGTTGCGTGTGCGGATTGACGGTCTTTTCGCCCAGGAGTTCAAGGCCTCGGGTGTCGCCGCGCTCGATGGCAAGCTACGCTTTAATGGCAAGAGCGGTGAATTTTATCTGGATGACCCGCAACTGAGAGAGTTGACAGTCCAGGATGCGGTTCCCGTCTATCAGGAATTTTTACGGCATTCAGCACAGGTTGGATTGTCAGAGCTGCTTGCCCAGCAGCCGGTCTACGTCCTCGGCCAGATGGGCGAATCCAAGCGCATCCTCGGCAGCGAATTGAAAGGCGTCACCGTGGAAGATGGGCGGGTTCTGCTCGAGCTGGCGATGCCGTGAGTCAGCAGCTCAACCGTTTGACCACCCACCTGTAGGCGCAAGCTTCAGCTTGCGATCAGACAGTCTTATTAACCTGGCGGTTAGATACCTCTGCTGCATGCGCAAGAAGTTCCTTCTCCCAGAGGGAGAAGGACAGGATGAGGGGAATAAAATCAATGCATTAACTTCCCTCACCCCAGCCCTCTCCCGGAGGGAGAGGGAATGACACCAGATTAATTTGATGCCGGGTTAATAATTGCCCCCTTCAGATGGCAGCATGCTTGACCGATCGCAAGCTGAAGCTTGCTCTTACAGGGCGCCGTGGTTTGGGATGAGCCATCTTTAGATGGTAATCGCGCGATCGCAAGCCGGAGCTTCGTCTAGAGTTTTACCAGCCCCCGCAAACAGCGCAGATACGCCTGCTCATCCGGCAAGGCGTTTGCGCGCTGCGACTGCCAGATCATCTCCGCCAGGCATTCCATCATCCGGTGTTCCGCCTCGTGCGCATCCTGCACGCGCAATAACAGCTGCCGCGCGATCAGCCGAATACCGGCCGGCCGGTCGGTGGAAACCTGTTCGTGCAGCGCGAGGTGCATGCCCATGTGCAGGAAGGGATTGGTTTCATCCAACTCCGGGTGGTAGTCGCGCCCCAGCCCTTTGTCCTCGTCTGCCAGCAGGCCGTGGTACTCCGGGTGCATCTTGATCACCCCGGCGACGAGCTCCTCCAGCGGCTCCAGCGGCTGCTTGGCGCAATACTTCTTCCAAGCCTGGAAATAATAACGGCGCAGTTCATTACGGTCTTGGCCGAACAGCATCTAGTCCTCGGTCTTGTCGGGGTATTCACACAGATCCTCGATGATACACGAACCGCAGCGCGGCTTGCGCGCGAGGCAGGTGTACCGGCCGTGCAGGATCAACCAGTGATGGGCATCGTGCAGGAACTCCTTCGGCACCCCCTTGAGCAGCTTCCGCTCCACCTCCAGCACCGTCTTGCCCGGCGCGAGGCGCGTGCGGTTGGCCACCCGGAAGATATGGGTGTCGACCGCCATGGTCGGTTGCCCGAAGGCGGTGTTGAGCACCACATTGGCCGTCTTGCGCCCCACGCCCGGCAGGGCCTCCAACGCGGCGCGGTCCGAGGGCGCCTCGCCCCCGTGCTGCTCGACCAGGATCCGGCAGGTCTTGATGATATTGGCCGCCTTGCTGTTGAACAGCCCGATGGTCTTGATGTATTCCTTCAGCCCCGCCTCACCCAACGCCAGGATCGCCGCCGGGGTATTGGCCACGGGAAACAGCCTTTCGGTCGCCTTGTTCACCCCCTTGTCCGTCGCCTGGGCCGACAGAATCACCGCCACCAGCAGCTCGAACGGGGTGGAGTAGTTGAGCTCGGTGGTGGGGGTGGGGTTGGCGGCCTTGAAGCGAGAAAATATTTCGAAACGTTTCAGTGAATTCATTTTTCTATGGGGTGAA
>CAZKZP010000003.1:0-9371 GCA_964557295.1 uncultured Chromatiales bacterium
GCTCGAGCATCCGCACCAGCCGGATCAGCGGCAGGCCGATCAAGGCGGTGGGATCGTCGCCTTCGAGCCGCTCGAACAAGGCGATACCCAATCCTTCCGATTTGAAGCTGCCGGCGCAGTGGTAGGGGCGTTCGCGCACGAGATACTGCTCGATTTGTTGCGAGGTGAGCGGACGGAACACGACATGGAAGGGAATCATGTCCACCTGCGCTTGGCCGGTGCAGCTGTTGTACAGGCATAAGCCCGTCAAAAAGCTCACGTGTCTGCCCGAGGCCGCGGTGAGTTGTGCCACGGCGCGCTCGTGCGTGCCGGGCTTGCCGAGGATCGTATTCCCGAGTACGGCGACCTGGTCCGAGCCGATGATGAGGCTGTCCGGAAAGCGGGGGGCGACGGCGCGGGCCTTTTGTTCGGCGAGCCGCCGCACCAAGTCTTCTGCCGGTTCCTCGGCGCCGCGGGACTCGTCGACCTCCGGCGCGGCCGTTTCAAACGGCAGACCGAGGCGCTGGAGCAGTTCCTTGCGGTAGGGTGAGGTGGAGGCGAGTACCAGTTTCATATCATTCGATCGCAATCAGCACCTCGTCGGGATTGACCGAATCCCCCTTGGCGACATAGAGGGCCTTGACCTCGCCCTCGATCGGGGCCTGGATCTCGGTCTCCATCTTCATGGCCTCGGCGACCAGGACCGGCGCGCCGGCCTTGACCTTCGTGCCCACCTTCACCAGGACCTCGACGATGGTGCCGGGCATGGATGTGGTGACGTGTCCCGGCGCGGTGGCCTTGGGGCGCTTGCTGCCCTTGATCGTGGTGCTCGCGCCGGCGGCGCCTGTTTGCACCGACACCTCGCTCAGGGTTTCGACCAGCACCTCTTCCGGCACGCCGTCGACCGAGATATAGAACGGCCGCTGTTGCTGCGTCCGGTGTCCCGTCCCGGTGATCTTCACGTGATAGGTCTCGCCGTGCAGCGTGATGGCCATCTCGGTCGGTGCCTGGCCGGATGGGCGCTCCGGTGCAGCGGGCATCGGTTCGAGCGACTCGGGTTTCAGGGCGCCGTCTCGGCGTTGTTGCAGATACTCGCGCCCGACCTCGGGGAACATGGCGAAGATGAGGATATCTTCGGATGTTTTGGCCAGCGCGCCGATCTCCTGCGTGAGATTGGCCATTTCCGGTTTCAACAGGTCGCCGGGCCGGCAATCGATCACATCCTCATTGCCGATGGCCTGCTGGCGCACCAGGGCGTTGACGGTGCCGGGCGGCTGGCCGTAGCGGCCCTGGAGATAGAGCTTCACCTCGTTGGTGATGCTGCCATACCGTTTGCCGGTGAGGACATTGAGTACGGCCTGGGTGCCGACGATCTGGGAGGTGGGCGTGACCAGGGGCGGGTAACCGAGATCCGCGCGCACCTTGGGGATCTCCGCCAGCACCTCGTTCATGCGATTGAGGGCGTTCTGTTCCCGCAACTGGTTCGAGAGGTTGGAGATCATGCCGCCCGGCACCTGGTTGACCTGGACTCGCGTATCGAGTCCCGTGAATTCGCTTTCAAACTTGTAATAGCGCTTGCGCACCTCGCGGAAATAGAAACCGATCTCCTGGAGTTTCTCCAGGTCCAGGCCGGTGTCGTAGGGCGTATTGCGCAAGGCGGCGACCATCGATTCGGTGGCGGAGTGACTGGTGCCGCCCGAAAACGAGGAGATCGCGGTGTCGATGTGCCGGCAGCCGTGTTCGATCGCCTTCAACAGGCACATGCTGGAGAGTCCCGCCGTGGCATGGCTGTGCAGATGCAGCGGGAGCTTCAACTCGCTCGACAGGGCCTGGAACAGCTGTTCGGTGGCCATCGGGGTGAGCAGTCCGGCCATGTCCTTGACCGCGATGCTGTCGCAGCCCATGGCTTCGAGCCGCTGGGCATCCTGCACGAACTGCTCGATGGTGTGGACCGGGCTGGTCGTGTAACAAATCGTCCCCTGGGCATGCTTGCCGGCCTGTTTCACCGCCTCGATCGAGACCTCGAGATTGCGCAGATCGTTGATGGCATCGAAGACGCGGAAGACATCGATCCCGTTGTCCGCCGCGCGCGCGATAAAGGCGCGCACCACATCATCGGCATAATGGCGGTAACCGAGCAGGTTCTGGCCGCGCAGCAGCATCTGCAAGCGCGTGTTAGGCAGCGCTTCTCGCAATTGGATCAGTCGCGCCCACGGGTCTTCGCGCAAAAAGCGGATGCAGGCGTCGAAGGTGGCCCCGCCCCAGACCTCCAGCGACCAGTAACCGATCTGGTCCAGCCGGTCGCAGATCGGCAGCATGTCCTCGGTGCGCATGCGGGTGGCGATCAGGGACTGATGGGCATCCCGCAGGATGGTGTCGGTGATGAAAACGGGCTGTGAGGGGCTTTTGCTCATGAGGATTCACTTTAAATTAAAAACTTTATAAAAGTTCTTTATGTAACTGTTTTTTCTACAATCCGAGATGGGCGGCGACGGCCGCCGCGATCACAGACACTTGGTGTTGGCGAGACTGACGGACAGAATAATTGATGAGCTCGGGATGGCTCTCGACGAAGCTGGTATCGAATCGGGCATTCTGAAAATCGGCGGATTTGATGATCTCGAGCTGGTACGGAATGGTCGTCTTCACGCCGAAGACCCCGATGTCGTTGAGCGCCCGCGCCGCGCGGTCGAGCACCGAGTCCCAATCCAGGGCCCAGACGATGAGTTTGGCGCACATCGAATCGTAGTAAGGCGGGATCACATAGCCGGTGTAGATGGCGCTGTCGGTACGCACTCCCGGTCCGCCGGGCGCGAAGTAGCGGGTCACGCGCCCGAAGCTGGGCAGGAAGTCGTTCTTGGGGTCCTCGGCGTTGATGCGGAACTCGATGGCATAGCCCCGTGCAACGACCTCCTGCTGTGCATAACGCAGCCTCAGGCCGGAGGCGATCCGAATCTGTTCCTGGACGATATCGATCCCGGTGATTTGCTCGGTGATCGTATGTTCCACTTGAAGACGTGTGTTCATCTCCATGAAATAGAAGTTGTTTTCGTGGTCGAGCAGGAACTCCACGGTGCCGGCGTTCTCGTAACCCACTTGTTTGGCGGCGCGCACGGCGAGGTCGCCGATATAGGCGCGCTGCTCGGACGTCAACTGGGGCGAAGGGGCGATTTCAATCAATTTCTGATGGCGCCTCTGGATGGAACAGTCGCGCTCGAACAGATGGATCACGTTGCCATGACTGTCGGCGAGGATCTGTACCTCGATGTGCCGCGGGTTGACGATGCATTTCTCCATGAAGACCTCGGCGCTGCCGAAGGCCTTTTGCGCCTCCGAGATCACCCGGACGTAGTTGCGCCGGAGCTCGTCCTCGTCATCGCAGCGACGTATGCCACGCCCGCCGCCCCCGGAGGTGGCCTTGAGCATCACCGGATAGCCGATCCGGTTCGCGCAGGCGATGGCCTCATCCAGCGTGGCCAGGTTGCCGTCACTCCCGGGAGTGACCGGGATGCCGGCCTGGATCATCGCCTTGCGCGCCTCGGTCTTGTCGCCCATCGTCCGGATGGCAGTGGGACTCGGGCCGATGAACGTGACGCCGCGGCTGGCGCAGATCTCGGCGAGCAAGGGATTTTCGGAGAGGAAGCCGTAGCCCGGATGCAAGCCATCGCAGCCGGTGGCCACGGCCAGGTTCACGATGCGGTGGGCATTGAGATAACCTGCGACTGTGTCGGGACCGAGACTGTAGGCCTGATCGGCCTTTTTCACATGGAGGGCGTTGCGGTCGGCATCGGCGTACACCGCGACGGACCTAATACCCATTTCGGCGCAGGCGCGCGCGATGCGAACGGCGATTTCGCCTCGGTTGGCGATGAGTATTTTCTTGATCAAGACAACATGTCCCGTGCAGTGAATATTAGAAAGTTCTACGGAAATTACTTCCCGATGTCAATGAAAGTGGGGCGGCTGTCATGGATATCGCCGTCGAGCGGCAAATATTGAGTACAAGCATGTTTTTATAACCATTTTCTTTGACAGCAGAGGGCTGCGCATATATGATGCGCGCCATGTCTGGTCGGCTACCCAAGTATATCGAGCCGCTGCGCCTCGCGCGTGACGGCGGGAATCTCCAGGGGCACCTCCCGCTACAGGGGATGGAGCGTCTGGCTGAGTCGGTCGAAGCGGTCCTGGGAGATGCGCGCATTGATTTCTGGTTCGCCATCGATGAATCGGGATTCAGCACCATGGCGGGAACCATAGAGGCCGAGGTACAGCAGATCTGTCAGCGGTGCATGGCGCTGATGACGGTGAGGCTGGAGGCCGAGGTCAATATCGGTTTCGTGCGCAGCCAAGAGGAAGCGCAGGATTTGCCTGAGCAGTTCGATCCCATGATGCTGGCGTCCGCCGACCCGATCTCGCTGACCGACCTTGTCGAAGACGAATTGTTGCTGGCGCTGCCCATTGCGCCCCGGCATGGCGCCGACAGCGAGTGTATCGATCTCGGCGAATACCGGGCGGACGAGACGGTAAAGGTAGAAGAGAAACCCAACCCCTTCGCCGTGTTGGCGGCGTTGAAAAAGAAAGACTGAAGTTTTAAGGAGACACCCATGGCAGTTCAACAGAACCGTAAGACATCTTCCAAGCGTGGCATGCGCCGTTCACACGACGCCCTGACCGCATCGGCCGTATCGATCGATTCCACTAGCGGCGAATCGCATCTGCGCCATCACGTTACTCCGGACGGCTATTACAAAGGTCGCAAGGTCATCAATAAGACCAAGAGCGAGTAAGTCCCCCTTCCGGCGGTGACCTTCATCCGGAAATCAAGACAAATTGATCAGTGGCCTCGGGACAGGGATTCCTGCAACGAGGTCACTTTTATTTGTTAAAAGAAAAATCTGTGCGCAGAAGCAATCACGACCACTATGAGTGATGTCATTACCATCGCAATCGACGCCATGGGCGGCGATATCGGCCCCGAGGTCACGGTTCCCGCCGCCATCCAGGCGCTGGCGGAGGACAAGGGCCTGCGTCTGATCCTCGTCGGGCAGGAAGAAGTCATCAGGGCTAGCCTGCTGCGGGTTGGAGCCAGCGTGCCGGAGCGGCTGACGATTCAGCCGGCCGCGCAGGTCGTCGAGATGGCGGAGCTTCCCTCCGCGGCGCTGCGCGGCAAGAAAGATTCCTCCATGCGCGTGGCGATCAATCTGGTCAAGGAAGGCGGCGCCCAGGCCTGTGTCAGCGCCGGGAACACCGGTGCGCTGATGGCGACCGCCCGCTTTGTCCTCAAGACCCTCCCCGGCATCGATCGTCCTGCCATCATCACTGCGCTGCCCACCGTCAAGGGCCATTGTCATGTGCTCGACCTCGGCGCCAATGTCGATTCGACGGCTGAGCATCTGGTTGAATTCGCGGTGATGGGTGCGGAATTGGTCAGCGCGGTGGACAGCATCGCCCGGCCGACCGTGGCGCTGCTCAACATCGGCGCGGAAGAAATCAAAGGCAACGAACGCGTGAAGGAAGCCGCGCGCCTGCTGGAGGAGAGCGATCTCAATTACATCGGCTTCATCGAAGGCGATGGCATCTACTTTGGCGAGGCCGATGTGGTGGTGTGCGACGGATTCGTCGGCAATGTCGCACTGAAATCCAGCGAAGGCGTGGCCAAGATGATCAGTCACTACATGAAAGCGGGCTTCAACAAGAATATCTTCACCAAGCTGGCCGGCCTGGTGGCCATGCCGGTGCTCAAGACGTTCCGCGCCAAGATCGATCCGCGCCATTACAACGGCGCGAGCCTGGTCGGTTTGCAGGGCATCGTCATCAAAAGCCACGGCGGCGCCGATGTGCTAGCATTCAACAATGCGATCAAAGTGGCCGTGACAGAAGTCAAAAACAATGTGCCGGCCCGCATCAGCGAGCATCTAGCGGCGATCTTGTCGAGGAGACAGGCGAGTTGAAACACTCACGCATCATAGGAACCGGCGGTTATCTCCCTGAAAAGGTCATGACCAACTTCGACCTGGAGGAGCTGGTTGATACCTCCGACGAGTGGATCGTTGACCGTACAGGCATCAAGCAGCGCCATATCGCCGCCGAGAATCAGACCACCTGCGACTTGGCCGAGTACGCTGCGCGCCGCGCCATCGAGGCCGCCGGCATCGAGATTTCCAGCATCGATCTGATCGTGGTGGCGACCACCACGCCGGACCGGATCTTTCCCAGCACGGCGTGTCTGCTGCAACAGCGGCTCGACATCCACGGCTGCCCGGCCTTTGACGTGCAGGCGGTGTGCACGGGCTTCATCTATGCCTTATCCGTCGCCGACAAGTTCATCAAGACCGGGGCTGCCACGCGGGCGTTGGTGGTGGGCGCCGAAACCATGTCGCGCATCATCGACTGGACGGACCGTTCGACCTGTGTGCTGTTTGGCGATGGCGCGGGCGCGGTGATCCTGGAGGCCAGCGACGAAGCCGGCATCCTGTCCACGCATATCCACGCCGACGGCCAATACCGTGATCTGCTCACCGTGCCCGCGGGCGTGTCCGAAAACCATCAGGCCTTCAAGCAAGGCAATTACGCCATCTTCATGCTCGGCAACGAGGTGTTCAAGATGGCGGTGAATACCTTGGGCCGCATCGTCGATGAAACGCTCGAAGCCAATCAGTTGGACAAGTCCGACATCGACTGGCTGGTGCCGCATCAGGCCAATATCCGCATCATCGCCGCCACCGCGCGCAAACTGAAGATGCCGATGGAACGCGTCATCGTCACGGTACAGGATCACGGCAATACCTCGGCGGCCTCGGTGCCGCTGGCGCTCGATGTGGCCGTGCGCGATGGCAAGATCCAGCGCGGTGAAACCTTGTTGCTCGAAGCCTTCGGGGGCGGTTTTACCTGGGGCTCGGCCTTGATCAGATATTGATTCCACCATTTCCACGTTAAAGGGTCGATTGATGTCATTAGCCTTCGTTTTTCCGGGTCAGGGATCGCAGTCCATCGGCATGCTCGCCGACTTGGCGCAGAAGTACCCTGTCGTTACGCAAACCTTCGCCGAGGCCGCCGACCAGCTCGGCTACGACCTCTGGCAAGTCGCGCAGCAGGGGCCGGAAGACAAACTCAATCAAACCGCCGTCACCCAGCCGGCGATGCTGGCGGCGGGCGTGGCGACCTGGCGCGTGTGGCAGCAGCAGGGCGGCGCGCAGCCGTCACTGATGGCCGGCCACAGCCTCGGTGAATACACCGCGCTGGTGTGTTCGGGGGCGATGGGCTTTACCGATGCCATCCGGCTGGTGGCCGAGCGCGGGCGTCTGATGCAGGAGGCGGTTCCGGCCGGGGAGGGTGCCATGGCGGCCATTCTGGGCCTCGCTGATGACCAGGTGATTGACGCGTGCGCCCAGGCGGCCCAGGGCGAGGTGGTGTCCGCGGTGAATTTCAATTCGCCGGGGCAGGTCGTGATCGCCGGGAAAAAGACGGCGGTGGAGCGGGCGGTCGAGCTGATGAAAGAGGCCGGCGCCAAGCGCGCCCTGTTGCTGTCCGTCAGCGTGCCCTCGCATTGTTCCCTGATGGAGCCGGCCGCGGTCAAGCTGAAAGTACAGCTGGCGCGCATCGCCATCCAGTCCCCAGTCATCCCCGTCATCAATAATGTGGATGTGAAGGTCGTGACCGCGCCGGACGAGATTCGCGACGCCCTGGCGCGTCAGCTGTATCGCCCGGTGCGCTGGGTGGAAACCATTCAACACATGGCGTCGCAGGGCGTCACGCACGTCATCGAGTGCGGTCCGGGCAAGGTTCTCGCCGGACTGAACAAACGCATCGACAAGGCGATGTCGGCATCAGCCATCTACGATACCGCCTCGGTCGATGAGGCATTGGCAGGTTAAGGAGCACGAGCATGAGTCTGGCAAATGAAATCGCATTGGTAACCGGCGCGAGCCGCGGCATCGGCAAGGCCATTGCCCTGGAGTTGGGCGGCGCAGGCGCCACCGTCATCGGGACCGCCACTTCAGAGTCCGGGGCAGAAAGCATCAGCAAGTATCTGAGCGAGCATGGGATCAAGGGTTGCGGCATGGTGCTCAATGTCGCCGAGCAGGCGTCGATCGACGAGATGCTTGGCAAGATGGAAGCGCAATTCGGCATGCCGAGCATCCTGGTGAACAACGCCGGCATCACCCGCGACAATCTCCTGATGCGCATGAAGGACGAGGACTGGAGCGATGTCATCGAGACCAATCTGTCGTCGGTCTATCGCCTGAGCAAGGCCTGTGTGCGCAGCATGATGAAGGCCAAGAAAGGCCGCATCATCAGCATCACCTCGGTGGTCGGCGCCATGGGGAATGCGGGGCAGACCAATTACGCGGCGGCGAAGGCCGGCATCATCGGCTTTACCAAGGCCCTGGCCCGTGAAGTCGGCGCCCGCGGCATCACCGTCAACGCCGTCGCCCCCGGCTTCATCGATACCGACATGACCCGCGCCCTGCCGGAGGCCCAGCGCGATGCGCTGCTCAAGGAGATCCCCTTGAACCGCCTCGGGCAGCCGCGCGAAATCGCCGCGGCGGTGGGTTTTCTGGCCTCGGAAGGGGCGGCCTACATCACCGGCCTGACCTTGCATGTCAACGGTGGCATGTATATGAGTTGAGCCACCGGGAAAGTACCGCCAAATGCTGGCATCCTGGGAGAGTTACCTTTACAATACCGGCGCAGCGAAAGCTGCTATAGTCTAAACCTTTTGGAGGATATATCCGTCATGAGTAGCATTGAGGAACGCGTCAAGAAAATCGTTGTAGAACAACTGGGCGTAAAAGAAGAAGAAGTCACGCTCACAGCGTCTTTCGTTGATGACCTTGGCGCTGATTCCCTGGATACAGTGGAACTGGTAATGGCTCTGGAAGAAGAATTTGAGACCGAGATCCCTGACGAAGATGCAGAGAAGATCACGACCGTTCAAGAAGCCGTCAATTACATCAAGGCACACTCATAATCAGGCTTTGAACCGATCGGGGGCCGCCCACTAGGTTCTAGTGGTTGCGGCCTCTCGCTATTTTGATCTCGATAATTTTGTGAGGATGGATAGTGGCTAAGCGACGTGTAGTTGTGACCGGCCTTGGCATGGTTTCACCAGTCGGACTGACAGTCAAAGAATGCTGGGACAATATTCTCAACGGCAAAAGCGGAATTGCCCCGCTCACCGAGTTTGACGTAAGCGAGTTTTCCACCCGCTTTGGCGGTTCGGTGAAGAACTTCGACGTGAGTAAATACCTGTCGCCCAAGGAAGCCCGCAAGATGGATGCGTTCATCCACTACGGGATTGCCGCGGCAAAAGAGGCGATCGAAGACTCCGGTCTGGTGGTCACCGAGCAAAACGCCGAGCGTATCGGTGTCTCCATCGGTGCCGGTATCGG
>CAZKZP010000003.1:9381-29896 GCA_964557295.1 uncultured Chromatiales bacterium
GCTCGGGCATCGGCGGTCTACCCGGCATCGAGAAAGGCCACGAGGCCTTCATGAAGGGCGGCCCGCGCAAGATCTCGCCGTTCTTCGTGCCCAGCAACATCATCAACATGATCTCCGGCAACCTGTCCATCATGTATGGCATGAAAGGGCCGAACATCGCCCTGGTCACCGCCTGCGCTACGGCCACTCACAGCATTGGTGACGCGGCACGCATCATTGAATACGGCGATGCCGATGTGATGATCGCCGGCGGCGCCGAGATGGCGACCTCACAGTGCGGCCTCGGCGGCTTCGCCGCGGCGCGCGCGCTCTCCAGCCGCAATGACGACCCGGAACGCGCCAGCCGCCCCTGGGACAAGGACCGCGACGGCTTCGTGCTGAGCGACGGCGCCGGTGTGGTGGTGCTGGAAGAATACGAGCATGCCAAGAAGCGCGGCGCGCGCATCTATGCCGAGGTGACCGGCTACGGCATGAGCGGCGATGCCTATCACATGACGCAACCCTCCGAGGGCGGCGAAGGGGCCAAGCGCTGCATGCTGAATGCGCTGCGCAACGGCCGCATCAATGCCACGCAGGTCGACTACATCAACGCGCACGGCACCTCGACTCCGGCCGGCGACATCGCCGAGACCATGGCGGTGAAGGCGGCGTTTGGCGATCACGCCTACCAGCTGGCGATGAGCTCGACCAAATCCATGACCGGCCATCTGCTCGGCGCCGCCGGCGGCATCGAGGCAGTGTTCTCGGTCTTGGCGATCCGCGACCAGGTCGCGCCACCGACCATCAACCTCGACAATCCCGACGAGGGCTGCGATCTGAACTACGTGCCGCACGAAGCGCGTCCCATGAAGATCGACGTGGCGATGTCGAATTCATTCGGCTTTGGCGGCACCAACGGCACGCTGATCTTCAGTAAGTTGAGTTAAAAGTATTCAAAGGCCTAGTGGTCTGCTTCGTAAATGGCGGAACAAATAAAACGGATGGATTTTACGCCGGGCAAGGCGCAACGACGAGACATAGCCGTAGCTATGGCGAGGAGTTGCAACGCCGCCCTGCGGCAAAAGACGCCGTTTTATGTTTCGTTATTTGCGAAGTAGACCACTAGCAGGCTGTTGAAACTGATAGTTCCTTCTCCCTCAGGGATTTATGCCCTTCGGGTAGAAGGTCGGGATGAGGGGATATACCCAAGCTGTTATGCGTTACTTATCCCCTCACCCAACCCTCTCCCGAGGGGAGAGGGCATTTAAGGCTATGCCCTTGGCTTCTTTTCAACGCTGATGATGAATCCAATGGATGTCAAACTGGACGATTGCCTCGTCCGCCCCCTCGGCGCAAAGATCGATCTCGCGGCGCTCGCCGCGCAGTATCCGGCGCGTTATCCCTATCTGCTGCAAAGCGTGGCCCATGGCACCGCGAACTCGCGCTATGACATCCTGTTCGCCTTCCCCGGAGAGATGCTCGCACTCGCTGATCCGCACAGCGGCGCGGATTTCCTGCAAGCGCTGGATCATCGGTATGCGGCACACGCCCTTGCCCGCAGCGATCGTGTTCATCCGCCGTTTCGCGGCGGCTGGTTTCTGTACCTCGGCTATGAGCTCGCCCAGCAAATCGAGCCGAGCTTGAGCCTGCCGCGCGCCACGGCTGCCTTGCCCACGGCCTTCGCCACGCGCATCCCGGCGGCGATGGTGTGGGATCACGCGCAGCAGGAGTTGTTGCTGGTGGCCGAGCTGGGGAGTGAGGCGCTGCTCGACTGCATGATGCAGGACGTGCGGCAGCTGCAACAAAATAAACCTCCCGAAGAATCACCGATTACCATCACGGCCTGCGCGGAAGATCCCGCCGCGCAGTACACCGAGTCGGTGGCGCGTATCATCGATTACATCGTCGCCGGCGACGTGTTTCAGGTGAATCTCTCCCGGCAGTGGCGGGCACAGCTGACAGGTGCGGGCGATATCGCCACGGCGCTGTACCGGAATCTGTGCCGGCACAATCCCGCGCCATTCGCCGGGCTGGCGCGGTATCGGGATTGCGCCATCATCAGTTCCTCGCCGGAGCGGCTGGTCAAGGTCACCAACACAACGGTCGAGACGCGGCCGATCGCCGGCACGCGCCCGCGCGGGCAGGACGCCGCGCATGATGCGGCCAAGCGCCAGGAGCTGATCCAACATCCCAAGGAACGGGCCGAGCACATCATGCTCATCGATCTGGAGCGCAATGACCTGGGGCGGATTTGCCGCTATGGCAGCGTGCGGGTCGATGAATTGATGACGCTGGAGAGTTACGCGCACGTCCATCACATCGTCTCGAACGTTCGTGGCGAGCTGCGCGCGGAGGTGACGCCCGGCGCGGTGATCCGCTCGGTGTTCCCCGGCGGCACCATCACCGGCTGCCCCAAGGTGCGCTGCATGGAAATCATCGCCGAACTGGAGGGCGTGGCGCGCGGCCCGTACACCGGCTCGATGGGTTATCTCAATCGCGATGGCAGCATGGATCTGAACATCCTGATCCGCACCCTGTTGCTCGACAAGAATACTGTCTCCCTGCGCGCGGGCGCGGGCATCGTCGCCGATTCCAAGCCCGAATGGGAGTTGCAGGAGACCCGCGCCAAGGCGCGCGGCCTGTTGCTGGCGCTGGGTTGGGAGCTAGACTGAGGCCATGATGATCATCAACGGCATACATTCCACGCAGGTCTCCGCGCAGGACCGCGGGCTGCACTACGGCGACGGGCTGTTTGAGACCTTGCGCGTCACCGATGGACAGCCGGAGTTGTGGTCGCGCCACATGACGCGGCTGGCGCACGGCTGTCAGCGCCTGGCGATCCCGATACCGGATCTCGATGTATTGCATCAAGAAGCGCTGGCGTTGACGCGCGACTGCGCCCACGGCGTGCTCAAGATCATCATCACGCGCGGTGTCGGCGGGCGCGGCTATCGCGTCCCCGATACGATCACGCCGACCCGCGTGGTGAGCCTCCATCCCTACCCATCGTATCCCGTCTCACATTGGGAAGAGGGGGTGCGCGTGCGCATCTGCGCGCTGCGCCTGGCGCGCCAGCCGGCGCTGGCCGGCCTCAAGCATCTCAATCGGCTGGAACAGGTGTTGGCCCGCAACGAGTGGCAGGATCAGAGTATTGCCGAAGGTCTGCTGCGCGATGCCGACGGCCATTTCATCGAAGCGACCATGAGCAATCTGTTCCTGGTCCAAGACGGCGTGCTCATCACCCCTGATTTGTCAGGCTGTGGCGTCCATGGCATCATGCGAGAACTCATCCTCGAACAGGCCGAGGCGCAAGGGATCGCCACCGCGATCACCGCGGTTTCATCCCAGCATCTCCTGGCCGCTGACGAGGTGTTCCTGACCAACTCGGTCATCGGCATCTGGCCGGTGAGACACATCATGAACCTGACATCTTATGCAGTAGGCCCGATCACTCGCCGGTTGTCTGCGTGTATCGCGGGGCTTGAATGAAGAATCATCTGATCCGGGTCTTGGGCCTGCTCATCATCGCGGCGAGCCTTTTCGTCGGGTTTTTATGGAAGGATTACGAGGTCTTCACCTTGCGGCATCTCGTGGTCAGTGAGCAAAACAAGGTGTTCGTGGTCAAGCCCGGCAGCAGTGTGCAACGGATCGCGAATGAGCTGTTCGAGCAAGGCATCATCATCCGTCCACGCTATCTGTCGTGGACGGCGCGTTGGCAGAGCAAGGCCCATCGCATCCAGAGCGGGGAATATCTGCTCAGCGACAAGATGACGGCCCTCGATCTGATCGATGACATGGTCGAAGGCAAGGTGATGCAGCACGCGCTCACCATTGTGGAGGGGTGGAGTTTCGCCCAGCTGCGCCAGGCCCTCGCGCAGCATCCGGCGATCAAGCACAGCATCGACGGGAAAAGCCCAAGCGAATTGATGGCCCTGTTGGGGTATCCCGAGCAACACCCGGAAGGACGCTTTTATCCCGATACCTATTACTTCCCGCGCGACATCTCGGATGTCGATTTCCTCAAGCGCGCCTACGCGGTGATGGAGCAGCAATTGAGCACCTATTGGGAAGGCCGCGCCGCGGGACTGCCGTATAAAACGCCCTACGAGGCGCTGATCATGGCCTCGATCATCGAGAAGGAGACCGCGGTGCCAGCGGAGCGGCCCGCCATCGCCGGGGTGTTCGTGCGCCGCTTGCAGCAGCGGATGCGGCTACAGACCGATCCCACCGTGATCTACGGTCTGGGCGAGGGCTTTGACGGGAATCTGCGCCGCAATGATCTCAAGACCGACACGCCGTACAATACGTACACGCGATACGGGTTGCCGCCCACGCCCATCGCCCTGCCGGGCGGTGATGCGATCAAGGCGGCGCTACATCCCGATGCCAGCGATGCGGTGTATTTCGTCGCGCGTGGCGACGGCACGCATGTCTTTTCCGCCACCTTGGAGCAGCACAATCAAGCGGTGGTGAAGTATCAACTCAAAGGCGGCAAGCCGTGAAGGAAACGCATGCAGGGTAAGTTCATTACCGTCGAAGGTGGTGAAGGGGCGGGCAAGAGCACCAATCTCGCGTTGATCCGTGAACTGCTGTGCGCCGCGCGCAAAGAGGTGGTGATGACCCGAGAACCCGGCGGCACACCGCTCGGTGAGCAGATCCGCAGCCTGCTGTTGGATGCGCGCCAGACCGCGATGGCCGTCGACACCGAACTGTTGCTGATGTTCGCCGCGCGTGCCCAGCACCTCGCCGAGGTGATCACGCCCGCGCTGGCGCAGGGCAAATACGTGGTGTGCGACCGTTTTACCGATGCCACCTACGCCTATCAGGGCGGCGGCCGGGGTGTGCCGCAGACGCGCATCGCCCAACTGGAAGAATGGGTGCAGGGCGAGCTGCGCCCTGATCTGACCATCCTGCTCGATCTGCCGGTCGCCCAAGGCCTGGAGCGGGCCGGCAATCGCAGCGCGCCGGATCGCTTTGAGCGGGAAAAGGCCGAATTTTTTGAAAAGGTACGCGCGTGTTATCTAACGCAGGCCGCACAACACCCGCAGCGCTACCGCATCATCGACGCCGGCCGCCCGCTCGATGAGGTGCAGATCCAGCTCAGGGCGACCATTCAAGCCTTTCTGGCGGAGTCATAGGCATGGCATATCTACCTTGGCAGGCGGATCTCTGGCGCTCGCTCACCGCGCGTGAAGCCGCGGGGCGGCTGCCACATGCGCTCTTGTTCTACGGCCCGCGCGGGATGGGCAAATGGCACCTGGCCAAGGCCTTCGCCAACTACCTGTTGTGTGAAGCACGCGCCGCGGGAGGCCAGCCCTGCGGGCAATGCCGGGGCTGCATGCTGTTTGCCGCCGGCAACCACCCCGACTTCACCGTCTGCGCGCCGGAAGAAGAGGGCAAGAGCATCCCCATCGACACCATCCGGACATTGACCGCGCAACTGGCCATGACCAGCCAATACAGCGGCTACAAGGTGGTGCTGCTGAACCCAGCGGACAAGATGAACATCCCCGCCGCCAACAGCCTGCTCAAGACCCTGGAAGAACCGACACCGCGCACCGTCCTGATCCTGATCACCTCGCAGATCGATACCTTGCTGCCCACCATCCGCAGCCGCTGCCAGAAGATCCTGTTCGCGCGTCCGCCGCGCGACCTCGCCCGTGCCTGGCTCGCGGCACAGTGCCCGCTCGCCCAGCCAGAGGCCGACCTGCTTCTGAGTCTCGCCGACGATGCTCCACTGCGGGCCCTCGAATACGCGCAAACTGAACTTTTGCAGCAGCGTGCCGATCTACTGAAGGTGCTCGATCAGCTGGCCCGGGGCAAGACCCACCCGGTCGCCGCGGTGGAAGTCAGCAAGGAGGTGCGTCCTGAGGCCTTGCTGGGCTGGCTCACGCGCTGGACCATGACGCTGATCCGCTCCAAGTTCGCGGGATTTCAAGAAGATGCGGAAAGCCCCGAGGTCATGAAACAGTTGCAGCAATACGCCAGTGCATTAGACTTGGAGCACTTGTACGGGTTTTACGATCGATTGCTCACCGCCGGCCGGCTGGTCAAAACGCAGGTCAATTCCCAGCTGCTGCTGGAGGATGTGCTGACGGCCTGGATGCGGATGCATCGGCAATCGTAACGTGCGTTGGCAGCCCATGAACGAATCAGGTAAAGGTCAAACACAGTGTTGAAACAAGGCGGAATTCTTACATTGACCATACGCGACAAGGCGTCGCTGTATTCGGCCTACATGCCGTTCATCAAAAACGGCGGCATCTTTGTCCCCACCAATAAGACCTATCAGGTCGGTGAGGAAGTCTTCATGCTCTTGTCCCTGATGGACGAACACGAAAAGCTCCCCGTCGCCGGGCGCGTGGTCTGGATCACCCCCAAAGGTGCGCAAGGCAACCGGCTCGCCGGCATCGGCGTGCAGTTCAGCGATCAGGACGGTGGCGCCGTGCGCAACAAGATCGAAACCTACCTCGCGGGCGCGCTGAAATCCGACCGGCCGACGTATACCATGTAGCACCGCACCGGTATCGTTTACGGCAAGACGACCGGCCCATGATTTATTAACCTGGCGGATAAAGATGCCTGCTGCTGTAGGAGCAAGCTTTGCCTACATGGAGGTAGGCAAGGGGCGTGAGTCCGGAACGGAAGCTTCAGCTTGCGATCAGCCACCGCTGCGATGGTCGCCATCTAAAGATGGCTCCTACATCAGATGTAATTGATCGCCGGGTTAATAACGCCGTCATCACGGCATGCGTCGGAATGATGGATAAGCAGCATGCAGAGATATCTTTTGATTGAATGCGCAGCGCCCCACATCCTCAGAACGTCGAACCTATTTCATGAAGCAACCGATACTCATAGATTCACACTGCCATCTCGATCGCCTGAACCTCGATAAATACGAGCATGGGCTCGACGACGCGCTGGCCGCGGCGCGTGCGGTGGGCGTGGGGCATTTCCTCAATGTCTCGATCGACATGGAAAACTTCCAGGTGATCCGCGCCATGGCCGAGGCGCGTGAAGAGATTTCCATCTCCGTCGGCGTGCATCCTAACGAAACCGAAGGTGAAGAGCCCAGCGTCGACCAGCTGGTAGAATTGGCGCGGCACCCGAAGGTGGTGGCCATCGGCGAAACCGGACTGGATTTTTTTCGCACCGAAGGCGATCAGGAATGGCAGCGTGAACGCTTCCGCCGGCACATCGCCGCCGCCAAACACACCCGCAAGCCGCTGATCATCCACATGCGTGAGGCCACCGAGGCCACCTTGGCGATGATGAAGGAGGAGGGTGCCGATCAGGTCGGCGGCGTCATGCACTGTTTTGTCGAAAACTGGGAAATCGCCCAGCGCGCGCTGGATTTGAATTTTTATATTTCATTTTCCGGCATCGTCACCTTCAAAAGCGCCGAGGCCCTGCGTGATGCCGCCAAGCGCGTGCCGCTGGAGCGCATCCTGGTGGAAACCGATTCACCGTACTTGGCGCCGGCGCCGTTTCGCGGCAAGCCCAACGAGCCGGCGTATGTGCGCTATGTCGCGGAGTGTCTTGCCGAGCTGCGCGGAATATCATTGGATGAAATCGCACACGCGACGACGCGGAATTTCTTCGCCTTGTTCAGCACCGCCGAGTCACGATACCAGTAATCTGGGTTGAACGAAGAGAAACCCAGCTCTTTACCCGGAGGCCTCGATGACCAGCATCACTCGCCTGATCAGTGTTGCCCTGCTGCTAACGTGTGCGACCGCGACAGTCGCTGATGTCAGAGTCCCGGTCAAATTCGATGATCCCGAAGCCGAGGCGCTGCACTACGATCTCCCCCAGCCGAATTTGACGATACTCAAATTCAAGCGCACGGATGAGTTACTGCCAAAGGCGAAGAACATTCGCTTGATCGAGGCGGTGTTTCTCAGCAACAAACGCGGCGAACGCTGGGCCATCGTTACCCTGGAGAACACCTCCACCGGACAGCGCCTGCTCACCAAAGACAGCATTGTCGCCACCTTCGCCGATGGCAGTCAAAGTTACGCTTGGGAACTTGAAGAGAGACTGCAAGGCAGCGAGGTCATCACCAAGTCGGTCTATTTCGGTAGGCACAAATTCCCGATCATCAAGGTGGTGGTGGAGTAGCCGCGCCTTGCACCGCCTATTCCAAGGCCGCGTAAGGTGTAGAAGTGCGGTGAGCACCGGATGCCGCCACCGGACTGGTATAACTGTTTTTTCGATGTCAGCGGGAGATAACGCGTTAGTACTTCGTGCCGAGTCGGCCGGTGTACAAATCTCTCGCATCCCTCGCAACACACCGTTAGTCAGCTTGCAAGGCGGTAGGTGAGTCAAGCTGTTTGATCACACCCTTAATTTCCTGTTCCAGTTGCTCTGGCGGCACGTCAGTTCCAGGCAGGGATGTAACCTTATCCACAATATCTTTAACTTCCCGGTCGAGTTGCTCCTGGGAGACCGTCACCGTATCGGCCGTCTCATTCTGAGGCAAGGGTGGCTGCGACTTTTCAACTGCCTGGCCAGTAGGTGTGTTTATTGGGTCGCGGGCTGGTGTGCTGGGTGTGCTGGAACTCACATCGTTTCGCGGCTGCTTTGTGACACTAAGCTGTTCTGTATCGCTACAGCTGGTAGATAACAAAAGTATCGATATGGCCACAATCAGTGTTTGAATCGTCATGGTGGTTCACCTGTTTATTTTACAATAATGAATTGTATGAAATATCGTAAATTACAGAACTAATAATAGATCATTTTATCTCCGTGTCATGACGGCAGATGCGCAACATCGTAGTTTTGTCGGCGGATATTGCGCAAAATTGCAGATAATTATCGAACAAAATAGTTTCTAAAAAATAGCTATTGAAATTAATTTTATATCAACAATTTTCTTAAAATGATCGATATGTAAATAAAAAATATTTCAAATTATTTAAAAAGTCATTGTTGAAGGTCGGTGAATAGAAGCTATGATTACTCCTGTTGTGAAAGCCGCAGGAAGTGACGTTTTAATTGATACTACTGCATCATGACGAAGCATGCATATCCAGCCTGCGCATTCATTGCATCATTTTCTAAGCGCGTTATCTCGCGCAGCTATTACATGAGTCAAATTGTCACGTAACAGATCTGCAGAGTCTTTCTTTATAACCTTTTTATCCGTCGAATTATAAAGCGTAAGCAAGGTCGAGACAAAAGCCAGGACTTACGCATCGAAAATATACATCTTTCATCTAGATACTCTTAAGTATTCTGTCGGGATTTTTCTTTGAAATTCTATCTCAGGAGCAAAGAAGATGAGTAAATTAAATTCTCTGATAGCTGTTGTATTCCTGGCTGGCATGTCTGCCGTGGCGTGGGGACGTATCCCGCCGCCGCCCGTCAACCAGAACATTGGTATTCCGGATACCGTATTTAATTTTCTGAACGCGGATGTCTGTAGAAACTGTCATGGCGGAAATCCACCCGTTGGCGTCCCCGTCAATCCCACGTATAACCCGGACCGGCACCATCTCTCCGTCGGAAGACCGATTGACGGGGTCCCGGAATTTCCGCCTAATCGAGATGTCGATGGCGATGGCGTGCCCGATACAACCTTTACCTGCTTGAATTGCCATAGCATTACACTCGATCCGAGTACCGGTCAGCAAACCATCGTGCAGAATTTTCGGGACTGTCTCGTGTGTCATGATGCGCAAAATGAAACAACCGTCCATCATGCTACCCAAAGGGCGCAGCAAGGCAATTGTTTCCAGTGTCACGGTGGGATTGTAGAGGGGATCGATGTGGCCACACTCACCGGTAAGCGCCCGAATCCAAGCAACCCATCACAGACCATTCCGGTTGATATCCCGACCTACCGGACCAGCCTCGTCACGCCCTATCGCAGCGGTAAGCCCAATGCGGACTCCAGTATCGTAAGTTCCGCAGGTACCAGCCCCGGGAATTGCAACTTCTGCCACAACACCGTCGATGGCAGTCCGAACGGGACACCGGAGCCGTTTACCTTGCGGGATGGCAGTACGGTGATGATCGAAATATTCCGGAACATGGATAATCACCATGGGACCGGCTTCTTCGGCGAGGGCAAGTGTAATTGGTGCCACGACGTGTTTCTTCCGAGCGCTTCTTCCATCCGCGTGTGTGAACGTTGCCATGATCGTCTAACGTTACACAATATCGAATTCGATGCGAATGGTGATGGCACTCAAGCAGGGCAGGAACAGCCCTACTACGGGCACATCGGCAACACGAATAACTGCTGGGGTTGTCACGGCAACAATGGACAAGTTATGTCACAGGCGTCGAATGGTGTTACCACTGCCACCATTCCGACTCTAAGTGCCGTAAATAAGCAAAGTGTTGAGAGCGGTTCGGCCACGTTGTTAACTGCGACTGGCAACGGCTTCGTCAACTCAATTGACTTTGGCGGCAGGACGTATACGTTCAATTCCGAAGTTCAGCTGACCGATAGCAGCGGCAAGGTAACGGTAATCAAGCCCAGCCTCTTAACGACCAACTACCTTGAGGCAACTGTGCCGGCTGGCATGGTCGCAGACACATACGACATCCAGATCAAGAAGATTTTCCAGCTCAGTAATCCACTCGGATTCGTCGTGAAAAGTCCGTTAACTGCCACGTATGGATTCGTCTATTCTCGTTATGGCGGATTGGTTGTCGTAGGGGGCAAGGGTTTTAGCGACGGTATGCCGATGGCCAATGTGACGGGTTCGAGAATGAGTGTCACCAATGAAAAAGGCGAGAAGGGTAGGGTTTACTACTGGCGCGATGGGCTGATCATTGCGCGCTTCAACAACATTCCTTCGAGTGTGACTGTGGAGAGTTTGTTCGGCAAGGTCATGGTGCCCATGAGTGTTTATTAATTTTATTGGATATGGGGCAATCAATATCCATCTAACGTTAGCCGATGGTGAAATACCATCGGCTAACGTTGCTGTGTGCAAAACACTCATATTTCCCACTAAGCGTATTGCCTGCGTGGTTAAAGTGAATAATCAATGGGCTGGTTTGATTCAGCGTTGGGGGTATTATGCTTCATAAAATTCTGAGCAATCTCAGAATCGCATTGGTGCTCTTTGTCAGCCTATTGACGATACCCGCAGCCCAGGCGGGCGAGCGACGCGTGATTATCGGTTTTCACCATCCGCCTGGCGCGGCCGAACATGATCTCATCCAGGATCAGCATCGCGGAAAGTTCAAACGGAACTTGAAACGTATCAAGGCAGTATCTGCGGACTTATCTGAGCAAGCGATTGCTGAGCTGCAAAGCAAGCCTGGAGTCGCTTACGTTGAGGAGGATGTCAGAGTCAGCATTATTGAACCCGTGTCCGGTAGCCTTGAGTATTTGAATTCCTGGGGTGTGGCCCATATCGGCAGCGAGGTGGTGCATGGCATGAATACCACGGGAGTGGGTGTTAAGGTTGCCGTGCTTGATACCGGCGTTGACGATACCCACCCCGAGCTTGCCGGTAATATTCGGGGCGGAGTGAGTTTCTTGAACGGCGATCCAGATTCGAATAGCCAGGATTACTTTGATGACAGCTGGAACAGCCACGGTACCCACGTGGCCGGCATTATAGCTGCTGCGGCAAATGGTATTGAGACAGTCGGCGTCGCACCTAGCGCCTCGATCTATGCCGTCAAGGTTCTCGACAGCGGAGGTGCCGGTTATCTCAGCGATCTGATCGCCGGTATCGAGTGGGCGATCGAGAATGAGATGGATATTGTCAATTTCAGCATAGGACTGCGGCAAGACCACCAGGCGCTGGCGGATGCATGCGCCAAGGCCTTTGAGGCCGGGACACTGTTGATTGCCGCCGCTGGCAACACTGGCAACTACGCTTTCGGGGAAGTTTTGTATCCTGCGCGCTATGCATCGGTCATGGCGATTGGTGCGACCAATCAAGACAATTCCCTCAACTATATGTCCGCCTATGGCCCGGATGTGGATCTGGTGGCCCCAGGGGACAGCATCTATTCAACCACGGTTGGCGGATACAATATCCTGACGGGTACTTCTCAGGCCGCACCCCATGTCGCGGGTGTTGCGGCGCTGATTTTGTCCGCGGGCCTGGATGATCTTGATGGCGATGGTGCGGTTGATAACCGCGACCTTAGGCTGCGGTTGCAAACCGCTGCCCTTGATCTCGGTGACGTGGGCAGGGACGATACCTACGGGTACGGCTTGGTCAATGCTAAAGCCGCCTTGCTGCGCAGTTCGGGTGGCTCCACTACCGACGACGATGATGACGACAGTGGTTCTGACAGTGATGATCATGGCGACGAACACGCCGACCGCGGGCAGGGTAAGCATGAGTATTTTCCCGGGCATAAGGAGCGCAAGGGGCAGGCTGCTGTGAGACGCTTGCAGGGTGAATGGTCGGATGCGCGGGCAAAACGTGGTCAGGGTATGAAGCCGGATTTTATGCGCAGATCTTTGAGGATTTCAGCGCGGGCTAACTATTAACCCGGCGATTAAATACCTCTGCTGCATATTCAAAAAGTTCCTTCTCCCCGAGGGATTTATGCCCTTTAGGGTAGATGGACACGACTGCACGGATGCAGGAGGTAGGGCAACGCATGGAGCGGTTGCCGAGGATGTGGGGAATAAAATCAATGTATTAACTTCCCTCACCCTAGCCCTCTCCCAGAGGGAGAGGGAATCACACCGGATTTAATTTGATGCCGGGTTAATAGCCTATACCTACGAGGATGACATGATAGCGATAACGCATCGGTGGATCACGGTCGCACTTACTATAGCGCTTTCCCTTTCGGTTCAGATCGTGGCGGCAAGTACTGGCAACCAAACGGACTTGCAAACAACTAGCAGAGAAGTCGCCGCCACGGTGAATGGCCAGCCGATCTATGTGGATCAATTGGAGACCCAAGTCCAGGTCGGCATAGATAAATACCGGAGGTTCAACAGTGGCCCGGTGCCGCCCGGGCTTGGGCGGCAGCTACAAGCAAAGGTCTTGGATAAATATATAGCGGTTGAGCTGCTGTACCAGGCCAGTCTATCAATGAAAACCGCCGCGATAGAGCAGAAAGTCGTTGCAGAGCTGGCTAAACTCAAAACCGCGCACGATCACACCCGTGCTGCCTCTGTTCGGCGTCAGATCTATATCGATGAATACCTCGCGAAAAACAACTTAAGCAATCCCGAGGTTCCAGCCTCAGAGATCAAGGCCTACTACGAAAGACATAAACAGAACTTTGCGAGCAAGAAGGATGCGGTCCATGTGCGTCATATCGTGATTCAAATCGCCAAAACCGCCTCGCCTGCGGAGATTGCCCAGGCTCAAAAGAAGATTGCACGAGTGCGGCAACTGATCACTGAGGGGAAGCCCTTTACAGAGGTGGCGAAGGAGTACTCGGAAGATGCCAACGCGCCCGCCGGGGGCGACTTGGGTTATATCGAAAAAGGTTACATGCCGAGCGAATTTGAAAAGGTGGCCTTCGTGTTGCAGCCGGGAAAATTAAGCGATCTTGTGCAAACAGAATTTGGGTATCACCTCCTTGAGGTAGTGGATAGAAGGCCCGCCGGGAGTGTCCCTGGTTTTGCGGAGATGAAAGATTTCCTTGCGAAAGGCCTACAGCAGCAGTTGAAGGCCAAGAACATGTCAGCTCATCTCAAGGCGCTGGAGGAGAAGGCGACGATTGAGATCCTACTCGCCAAGGCTGATGGGCAGATCGAGCATCGAACGCCGCAAACGCCATCTGAAGGCGCAAAAGTAGTCAAGCAGCATCACTCCACGTCAACTGATTGATGGGGACTGATTCCGGAGGGTAATAGGTATGCATGGCCTGTTTAAGACATCTATGCCCTATTTACTACTACTGTTCGCCGCACCTATTGCGAGTTCTTATCTTGCACGGAACAGTCTGGCCTCGGATTTAGGTCTGAGTGAGTCAGAATGCAGATCGTGCCATGGCCCGGGCACCTCATCGATGGCAGATAGGCACCACCTCCTCGTCCTGGCCAAAGGATTAGAATGCCTGTTATGCCATCAGTTCATTGTTGATCCAACCACATTCATGAATGAAGTGGTCGCCACCAGGGACTGTTTGGTGTGCCATACGGGCTCACTGGCAGACAGGCACCACCTCTTGGTTAATCGGAAAACGGTCGATTGTTTCACCTGTCATGCGATGACCTGGGATCCGGTACAGCTGAGCTATGTCGTTGGTTTTCGGTTCTCAGTGCTTGGGATGGGAAACATCATCGGCGTGGTTAGAGATAATGGGTTGCGTCCCGTTGCAGGCGCGAGCATTGCGACCAATACCGGAGGTTATCGCGCCCTCACGGCACAAGACGGTTCCTATCGGCTAGATCCGGTTGTCGCCGCGACTTACCTGCTGTCGGCATCCAAATCCGGATACACCGAGCAGACAGTGCGCACCAGAGTCATTGCCGGTGAACGCACGACTATTGATTTTCAGCTCGCAGCCACCGGTGTCACGCCGACACCGAAAGAGATCTGCTTCGATGGTGACGACAACGATGATGATGGCCTGGTCGATTGTGCGGATCCAAATTGCAGTACGGATACTATCTGTAATATCACCAGCTTGGTAGAGATCTGTAATAACAAGATGGACGACGATCTCGACGGGTTCGTAGACTGCAAAGATACCGACTGTGTTAACGATGCGAGCTGCAAGACTACGCCTCTGCACGAGTATTGTGGCAACGGCATGGATGACGACCGCGATGGTTTGGTCGATTGTGCGGACGCAACGGACTGCTTCGGACATTTGTTCTGCCGGGAGCGTGCGCGTCACGACGGACATGATAGTGATGAGCGTGTGACAAGGCGAAATGAAGCAAGCGGGAGCCGCTGGCGGCGCAACGATAGCGACTGAATCAAGCGGGTTTCTCGTTGGCAACCCGCGCCTTGATTCGATCACGCGGTTGGGGTTAGTTGGTTTGCGGCGGCGTGAGGATTAGGCGAGCGTCGCGCGTCTCACCGCCTGTTCCAGCATCATGTGCGATGAGTAGAAGTGCGGTGATAACCGCACGCCACCGCCGCGTTGGGCACAAATCACACCTTGCTGCATGAGTTCCTGATGAAGGGTCACCGGGTCGATGTGTTGGTGGCGGAAGGTGACGATGCCGGCGTAGCGGCCGGGTTGCCGGGCGGAGATGACCTCCAGCGCGGGCTCGTGGTCGATGAGTTCGATGAGATGAGCGACGTTGTCGAGCAGTTCCTGTTCGATCCGCGCCATGCCAAGTTCGTGATGCACGGAGAGACTAGCGAGCAGGGCGTGGATGCTCAGCATGTTCGGGCTGCCGCATTCGAAGCGGCGCGCGGATTTCGCCGGTGTCCATTGCGTGGTGTTGTAGTTGCCGACATCCTCGACCATGTGCCAGCCGTATTGATTGAGTCTTAGCCGTTCGCGCACTTCTGCGCGGCAATAAAACACGGCCAATCCCTCTGGTCCGAGCATCCATTTGTGGCCGTCGGCCATGACGAAATCGGCGTGGATGGCCTGCACATCGAATTGCAGCGCGCCGAGGCTTTGGATGGCGTCGACACAAAACAACACGCCGTGCTCGCGGCAATGGCGTCCCAAGCGCTCCAGATCCATGCGCAGGCCCGAGGCATACTGCACCGAGCTGATGGTGAGCAGGCGGGTGTTTTCATCGATCAATGCGATCAGGGCGTCTTCGGGCGACGCCGCCGCGCGCAGATCGGCCTGGCGCAAGGCCACGCCGTGCGCGGCGAGCGATTCCCAGACGATGCGATTGGAGGGGAATTCTTCGTTGCTGGTGACGATGTTGTCGCCGCGCTGCCATTCCAAACCATAGGCGACCACTGATAAGGCCTCCGAGGTGTTTTTCATCAGCGCGATGTCGTTGACCGAGGGCGCATTGAGCAACTGGCGCAGGCTCACGCGCAAGGCCAGTTCGGCCTTGATCCAGGCCGGATAATTTTGCGCGCCGCGATGGATGTTTTCGTCGGCGAAGGCCTGCACTGCGGTTGCAGTGCGTTTGGGCCAGGGGGCGACGGCGGCATGGTTGAGATACAGGATGCTGGGGTCGAGCGGGAATTCGGCTTGGTAGTCCATGGCGGTGGGCTCGTGGTTAATCAAACGAGAGTATCGGTTCCGATCGCTCGTAGACGTGGGTGATCTTTTGCCCATTCCACACATAGACCAGATGGGCGCCGTGCGTGGGCAGGGAGACGGCCGGCGGGCGGAAGGCGGCGATGCATTGCCCGCCGGGGTGGCGCACGCTGCGATAGAGGATGCCCCAGGACTCCTGGCTGCGCAGCATCTTGGCAAAGGCTTGGGCGATAGGGTGGTTTTCGGGTCTCGGCTCGGGATCGTGCAGAACGGTGTAATCATTGCTGCGAATGTCGTGCAGCGGTTTTTTTATCTCGCCCACCCACACCCGCATGCTGAATTCGTCGGGGCCGAGACCCGCATCGCTGGCGATGAGCTGGCGATGGTGCACGGTTTCGCGGATCGCGGTCTCCATTGAGCGGCCGGCGTAATACACACCGAAGGTGCCGTCGCTGAAGCGGGTTTTGTGATCGATATGGGTGAATGCCGCCATCACGATGCTGGCGCCGGGACCGGAGACGTGATCTTCCGCAGCGATCAGGCCGATATTGCCGGTTTCCAGCATCAGCCGGGGATTGGTTTCCGCCTCCAATTCCCAGAGTGGACCGAGCAGCTCCGGCGGTACGTGCTTTTCGAAAAAATCAATCGGTGGATAGTGGGTGGAGATGATTCGAAATTGTCTGCCGCGCGGTCGTGCGACCGGCGGAATCGGCGGCAGTGTCATCAACCTCGGGCCCAGTCGAGATAACGGCGCACATCGGCCAGGGCGACGAGGTGACCGCTGAGCATGTATTCCAGAGGGGACTTGCCGCTGAACAGCGGATCTTTGTTCGGGTTTCTGAGCCACTGCTCGACGCTGTGATCGGAGAACAGGATGTGCAGGGCCTTGTAGATTCCCAGGATGTAGCTCAGGCGGTCCAGCACGTCGCGGGAGACATTGCCGGTCTTCTTCTTTTTCCATTCGAAGAAAGTGGTGCGGCCCGGTGAGCCCAGCAGGGTGCGTTGTTGTTCATTATCCAACTGCCACTCCTCGGCGATGGAGAAAAAGGCGGTGAGCCCGGCCTGCGCCTTGTCGGCTTCGGAGTACCGGCCGGTGTGGCTGGGGAGTTTGCGGTGATCGGCTACTAGCATCATGCTTAATCCGGAAGTGAACTATATTTAATATATAGTCCATTATCGGATTTTTTGCAATTTCATTGAACACGTTCGGCCAAGGTATTTCAGGTCTGGACCACTTGACTAAATATAAGTAATATCTAATATTCTATAATTTTATTACCCACGACACCCAAAACCGGAGTGAACACATGAAAAAAATATCAACTATATCCGCTATCTCATTGTTATTGTTCAATATGACGCCTGCGTTGGCGGTGGAGCCGAATCTGGATGAGCTCAAACAAGAGGCCCTCAGCATCACCAAGACATTCGTGGGCGGCTTGTCGGAGAACATGCAGTCGGCGATGAAGTCGGGCGGGCCGGTCAGCGCCATCAAGACCTGCTCCGAGGTCGCGCCCGGGATTGCCGGTGAGTTGTCGCGCTCCCACGGGGTGAAGCTGAGCCGGGTCGGCACGTGGGTGAGAAATCCGATGCTCGGTACCCCCGATGCCTGGGAACAGACAGTATTGGCGCAATTCCAGCAACGTCTCACCGAAGGCGCGGCCATGGACCAGCTGGTGCACGCCGAGATCGTGTATGAGCCGGGCGGCAAGTATTTCCGTTTCATGAAGGCCATCGGCGTGCAGCCCCAATGCCTGCAATGTCATGGCGGTGATAAAGACATTCCAGCCGAGGTCAAGGCCATGCTCAAGGAGCAATACCCGCATGACCGGGCCACTGGTTATCAGGCAGGCGATCTGCGGGGAGCGGTGACAATCAAGAAATTGCTGTGAGCGATCTCATTTGTCATTGTGACTGAAATGGCCGTGCCTGACCCCGGCGCACAGCGTGTGGAACGCCTCGCCTGATACATGCACCAGGTGGCGGTGATCGCCGGATTCGAAATACACATTCGCCAGCGTGGTCAGGTCTTCATCCAAGTAGCTCTTGAGGTCATAGGCCATACCCACGGGCGGCACGGCACCCGGCTGGCAGTCCGGAAACAGCCGGGTGATTTCCTCTTCAGCGGCGAGCACGAAGCTGCGGTTGAGTTCCTTTTGCAGCGCCTCCAGTTTCACCCAGTTGTTCGCCGGGATGATGACCATGGCATAACCGTGCGCATCCTTCACGATGACCGCCTTGGCGATATGATCCTCGTGTACATGCGCCGCCTTGGCGCTCTCCCGGCTGGAGGCGGTTTTGGGGTGCGGGATGAGTTCATATTCCACGCCATGCTTTTCCAAGGTCGTCTTCAGGGTTTTGGCGATCGTCATGGCGCATCTCCGAGTGACTCATCAATCAGGACAAAAACACGCCGTCACACCCCAATCCGGATGTTGCTCTTTGGCGTGCTCCCGGCAGGCGCTTTGCGCCTGCGCGATGGTTTCTGCATAAAAATATTTGTGGCACACCCGGCATTTGCAAAACTTCGGTTCCTTCTTGAGGGAGTGCGCAGGGTTGTTTCCTTTGTTGTCTCGCATGGCACAGCTCTTTGCTGGAGAGGATAAATTAATTAGCCCATAAAGATAGATATAGCAGATAAATATTATTTTATTGCAGCTACCGAAGCACGGTGCATCCCGTCACTTCAAAACGCGTAACGAAAATTCGTCTATATTTACGATCAGTGACGGTGAAATCGAGGTATCACACCATGAGGATCACAGTCAGCGTCATCAAGGCGGACATCGGCTCGATTGGCGGGCATATCTGCCCCTCACGGGATCTGCTGGAGACGGTGCGTTCCTTTGTCACAGAACATGGCAGCACCCTGGTCAAGGATGCGTATGTCAGTTATACCGGTGATGATATCGCCATCGTCACGACGCACAATCGCGGTACCGGCGATGAGGCCATCCACAAGCTGGCCTGGGATGCCTTCATCGCCGGGACGGAGGTCGCCAAGTCGCAAGGCTTATACGGCGCGGGACAGGACCTGCTCAAGGACTCTTTTTCCGGCAACGTGCGCGGCATGGGTCCGGCGGTGGCGGAGATGGAATTCGACGAGCGCCCGAATGAGCCCTTTTTGTTTTTCGCGGCGGATAAGACCGATCCCGGCGCCTATAATCTGCCGATCTACCTGGCCTTCGCCGATCCGATGAACACGCCCGGCTTGATGCTGGCGCCCATGATGTCGGCGGGGTTTCATTTCGTGATCATGGACGTGAGCCACACCGAAGGCGACCGGGTCATCGAACTCAACGCGCCGGAGGAGATCTACGATATCGCCGCGCTGCTGCGCGATCCGGAGCGCTATGTGGTGGAATCCGTCTGGTCGCGCGCCAGCGGCGAACAGGCCGTCGCCATCTCTACCTCGCGGCTGCACAATATCGCGGGCAAGTATACCGGCAAGGATGATCCGGTGATGCTGGTGCGCGTGCAGAAAAATTTCCCGGCCACTGGCGAGGTGCTGGCACCATATGCAATCGGGCATTTCGTCGCTGGCTGCATGCGCGGATCCCATCAGATGCCGCTGATGCCAGTGCCGTTGAATTCCGGCATCAGTTATTTTGATGGGCCGCCGGTGGTGAGCTGCGCCGCCTTCGCCATGCACCATGGCGTGTTGACCGAGGCCGTAGACGCCTTCGCGCATCCGTTCTGGAATCAGGTGCGCGACAAGGTATCCGACAAGGCCATCGACATGCGGCGCCAGGGATTCTTTGGCGCCGCGATGCTGCCGATGAGTGAATTGGAATACACCGGCATCATGGAAAAACTGGCGGTGCTTGACGAGCGGTTTACGGTTCGCAGCAGATGATCGGATGAAAACGTACAACACACAGATGTTTGAGGAGGTAGGATGCTGGTCGGAGAAATTTGTAATCGTGATGTCGTGATCGCTACACCAAACGAGTCGGTGCAGCAGGCGGCGCAATTGATGCGGCAATACCACGTGGGTGATGTCGTGGTCGTCGAAGAGCGACAAGGTCAGCAAATTCCCAAAGGCATTCTTACGGATCGCGATATCGTGATCGAATTGATTGCCAAGGAGGTTGACCTGCAAAGTATCAACATCGGCGATGTGATGAGTCTTGAGCTACTGACGGCGCAGGAAAACGAAGACGTGCTCGATGTTCTAAAACGGATGCGGCACAAAGGTGTGCGGCGCCTCCCTGTGGTCAATCGCTCTGGTGGCCTGGTGGGCATCTTGACCACTGATGACGTGATCGACCTGGTCGCCGAGCAATTGTCGAATCTCGCCGGCTTGGTGCAGCGCCAACAAAACGAGGAACGCGAACTTCGGGTATAAGCTGCGCCATGTTGATGATTCATGGCGACATGGGCGAGGGCGGCGGTCAGGTCTTGCGGACCTCGTTGTCGCTGGCGCTGTGCTTGGGTGTTCCGTTTCGCATCATCA
>CAZKZP010000003.1:29906-45295 GCA_964557295.1 uncultured Chromatiales bacterium
CAGTGGAGTCCAGCGTCTCTGGGTAGCCGGCGTTGATGGCTGTCGAGGCGGCTGCGCGTATCTGTCACGGTGAGGTGACCGGCGCCGCCATAGGCTCGCAAGAGTTGACCTTCGCCCCTGGCAAGGTGATGCCCGGCCACTACGAATTTGATATCGGCACGGCGGGCAGCACCACTCTGGTATTGCAGACCATCCTCCCGGCCTTGATGCTGGCGGAGATATCCTCCTCACTGAAATTAACAGGCGGCACCCATAATCCTCACGCACCGCCTTATGAATTTCTGGCGCACGCCTTTTTACCAGTGATCAACCGCATGGGCGCGCAAATCAGCATAAGGTTGATCCGCCCTGGATTCTATCCGGCCGGAGGAGGGGAGCTCTCGGTCAGCATCAATCCGGCGCGTAAGCTCAATGGGATTTTCTTGCGCGAACGTGGCAAGATTGTCCGGCAATACGCCTTGGCCCAGGTCGCGCATTTGCCGCGCCATATCGCTGAGCGGGAATTGAAGGTGTTGCAACATGAGCTGCGCCTGCCGTCGCAGAGTCTGGAAATCGCCGTAGTCGAGGCCTATGGCCCCGGCAATATTGTGACCTTGCAGATCGAGTGCGAACACCTCTCGGAGGTGTTCTGCGGTTATGGTGAGCGCGGGGTGCCGGCCGAGCAAGTGGCAGAGGGCGTAGTCGCAGAAGCGCGGCAATATCTTGCGGCATCGGTGCCGGTGGGCAAGCATCTCGCGGATCAATTATTATTGCCGATCGCCCTGGCAGGCAGCGGGGCCATGCTGACCTTGCCACCCAGCCAGCACACCCTCACCAACATTCAAGTGATCGAGAAATTTCTTGATGTGCGCTTTGAGTGTCGCGCGCAGGGTGAGGCGCAGTGGTTGGTGCAGCTTATCTGAACCCGGATAGTTCATTTGCGATCGCCAGCCTTATCCCGGACAACTGCCCGGTGATTCAATCTGAGCGATCAGGCCGCTGTCGCGTTCGATTTTCCTCAAGCGGTTCGGTCCAATCCTCGTGCTCGGTGTCGGTGATGGTGGTGCCCAGATCGTCAGCCTCGGCGACATCCATCGCGCCAAACCAGTTCTCCGGAGACTCGCAGGGTTCCACCTCGCTATCCCGCCACTCATCTAGACTCCATTCCTCGATGTCGCCATCGAAATGTTGTATCTCGATAACGCCTTCATCCTCATCCAAGGCCACCACCAGAAATATCTGGCCTTTATCGAGATGTTCATACCAGTTGCCTACTACCGGATCTGCTTCGGTCATCGCACCAAGCCTCTCACTGTAGATCACACAGTAAGTATTGTTGATTTTCGAGCAAGCGCCAACTGAGGCTGCGCTATCAGCTATAGATACCAGCGGGTGAATTCATCAACCGCCAGCCGGGTTGTGCGGTATTGGTTGACCGGCGCCTTCACATCGGGATATCCCAGGGACAAGCCGCAGACCAGGATTAGGGTGTCGTCGAGATTCAGAATCTTGCGGACGAGGTTCGGATAATCCGCCAAGGCGGCTTGCGGGCAGGTCGCAAGGCCATAGGTGCTTGCCGTAAGCATAAGGCTCTGCAGGAAGATCCCCATATCCACCCATGCGCCATGGCCCAGATGCCGATCGAGAAAAAAGAACATCCCCACGGGTGCGAAAAAAAACCGATAGTTGCTGTTCCAGGCTTCACTGCGCGCGGCCGTGTCATTGCGGGCAATCCCCAAGGCTTGATATAAGGCAACACCGGTGGCGATGCGGCGTGACTTGTACGGTTCCAGCCACGTGAGCGGGTAATAACTGAAATCCGGATGTTCTTTATCACCGGCATCGCGGGCCTGAAGGATCGCGGCAGTGATGCGATGCTGGGTCTCACCCGTGACGACCGCCACCTGCCAGGGTTGTAGATTCCCGCCCGAGGGTGCCCAGCGCGCGGTATCAAGAATCGCCTGTATCGTCTCCCGGCTGACGGGTGTATCCAGAAAGGATCGTGTTGAAAACCTTGATCTGATAGCTGTTATGACATCCATTGCAGACGCTCATGCCCCCAGGCTATTTATCTGACATTGTATTCACGCAAAAAAAGATCTAGGTTAGTAAGTATATGCGCAAAAAACCTTATGACAGAAATACCGATCGCAATGATGACCGCAAAGGAGTATCGAATGGCCGTGAATACAATGGATCATGCACAACTGGTCGCAGACAAGTTCAAAGAACTCCTCGGGCCGGATGTGCGGGGGAAAATCAGCGATACCCAGTACAGGGCGTTAGTGGTTTTGGTGCGCGAGGCCATCGCCGCTGAAATGAATCAATCTGCGGAGCAAATCGAGGCGTTGGCCAAACAGATGCGCGCCAATCTCCAGAAGCCTGATCTTGCGCTGTGAGATTGCGGCTTTAACCTAGCTTGAATTCTATGGTTATTTGCTCTGCTTGCTTTGTGTTGGCGACCAACGTGATCTCCAATACATGCCGCCTCGTTCATTCAAGTCTTTCGCATATTGTTCGGCGTATTCGCTGACCTGTTTTTTGTTGCCGCTGCGCGTGCCGGTGATAGTAGAGTTGCCATCGTTGATGATATAGCGATACCAACTGCCAATATCGCCGCCCATGGGCGCATCGGTTTTCTCGATCAAAGTCACTGAATAGTGCCTGCCTCTATCCATGGGCGTGATTACAGGTGACGGCGGATTCTCAATCTTGTCTGACATGCTCAACTCCCTAAGTGAATATGTGTGTTCATGGCTACATGATATGAAACATACCATTCACATTATCGACGTCCGCCACGGAAACTCTTCGGGCGCTCTTCATTGACCTTAAGCGGCTTGTCCTTGAACATCTTGCCATTGAGATTGGCAATGGCGGCACGCGCTTCGTGGCCTTCCATCTCAATGAATCCGAAACCCTTGCACTTGCCGTTAAACACATCCATGGCCAATTTGATTGAGCGCACTTTGCCAAATTGCGAAAAAAGCTCTTTGAGTTCAACTTCGGTGGTTTCAGGGGAAAGACTGCCAACAAACACTTTTTTCAATTGAAGATCCTCTCAGTTAGTACGCCACACTGCGGCGCGGTTGCTTGCTGTTGCCCGCAGGCGCGCCATTCGCGCGCCGCTGGCGGGAACTGTTGCGATCTGCGGGCTTGCTCGCAGGGCGCCGCTGGTCGCCGGCACGACTGGGCCTGGCAGGTGCGGTCGATTGGTTTTTATTCGGCTCGAAGCCCGCCATGACCTGCGAGGGAATGGTCTTGCGAATCAAGCGTTCGATGGCAACCCATTGTTGTTTCTCATCCTGGCAGACCAGGGATATCGCCTGGCCGCTGCATCCGGCGCGGCCGGTGCGTCCAATCCGGTGCACATAGTCTTCAGCCGCATCGGGAAGGTCATAATTGACGACGTGCGGCAGGCGGTCGATGTCGATGCCGCGCGCGGCCACATCGGTGGCGATGAGCGCACGCACCGACTGCTTTTTAAAGGCGGACAAGGCGCGCTCGCGCGCCCCTTGGCTTTTATTGCCGTGGATGGCCATGGCCTCGATACCGTCGCTGAGCAGCTGTTTGGCCAGGCGATCAGCGCCGCGCTTGGTGCGAGTGAAGACCAAGACCTGCTGCCAGTTCTGCGAGCCGATCAGATGGGTGAGTAATTCACATTTACGGTCACGGTCCACCAGAAAGGCGGATTGATCGATGGTCTCGGATGAGGTGTTTCGCTTGGCGACCTCGATCAGCTGGGGCTGGCGCAGGAACTGCTGGGCCAGGTTGCTGATATTGTCCGGGAAAGTGGCGGAGAACAGCAGTCCCTGCCGCTTGGCGGGGAGCAGCTTCATGATGCGCTTGATCGCGTGGATGAATCCCATGTCGAGCATGCGGTCGGCTTCATCCAGCACCACAATCTCAACCGCGGAGAGATCCACAGACTTACGCTCGATATGGTCGATCAGGCGGCCCGGCGTGGCGACGAGGATGTCGATGCCTTGACGCAGCGCCTGGAGTTGCGGATTGATGCTTACGCCACCGAAGACTACGCCGGTACGCAACGGCAGATATTTGCTATAGGCACGAATACTGTCTGCCACCTGGCTGGTCAGTTCGCGGGTGGGTGTAAGGATAAGGGCGCGGACCTTTTTGTTGGATTTGGCAGGGCTGACCTGCAGGTTTTGCAGCAGGGGAAGGGCGAACGCGGCGGTTTTACCCGTTCCGGTTTGCGCGCCGGCCATGAGGTCTTTGCCGCTGAGCACCAGCGGTATCGCAAGGCTCTGCACCGGGGTAGGGGTGTCGTAGCCTTGCTCTGCAATGGCGCGCAATAAGTCGGCCGAAAGACCGAGGGATGAAAATGACATAAATAGAAAGACTCCTGTGGCTGGTGAGTCGGGATTGTCCCTGATTCACCTTGTAAATCAATATCTTTGCAGGGGTGTGGCGTGAAGAAGGAGATCCTGCGCGTGGTCTGAAGGTACCGAAAAAGATAGCAAAGGCAGTGATGCAGTTGTTCTGCTGGGTACTGCGAGCATATGGTTGGTTAAGGCATGCTCTGCGACAAACTGAAGCTGCACTATAACACAATCAGCGGAACTACTCTAACGCCTTGTTGTAGGTTCATTGATTTCTTTGCTGGCACGATGAGGTGTAAGCAGGTATACTTCAGATTAGCTGCAACTTTTGTCAGGGCAGTTTTGGTCGTTCCCTTGTAGTTACCTCCTAAACCCTCCGCATAGTCTGCACGCAATCTTCACAATTCATTTTAATTTATAGGTATTCAAGTTATGGCAACAGGTACAGTCAAATGGTTTAACGAGACCAAGGGTTTCGGTTTTATCACTCAAGACAACGGTGGTGCAGACGTGTTTGTGCACTACAGTGCGCTGAAAGGCGGCGGATTCAAGACCTTGGCTGAAGGTGCAAAGGTGAGCTTTGATATTCAGCAAGGCCCCAAAGGCCCGCAAGCGAGCAATGTCGTCACGGTGTAACGACGTGGGTCTTGCTTTAAGGAACCTCTGATCTGTGTGAGGTTCCGCGTGGCACATGGACGTGCCGTCACGGTTCAAGTGGCGACTTCGCTCAAACCTTCTCCACCCCCCATCTTCTGTAGCGCGATTTCCCGCATACGAAATTTCTGTAACTTGCCGGTGACGGTCATCGGGAATTCATCGACAATCCAAACGTATTTCGGGATCTTGAAATGCGCGATCCTGTCTTTACAGAACTCGCGTATATCCGCTTCAGTGACCTGTTCACCGGCATGTAACTGAATCCAGGCCATCACCTCCTCGCCGTAAAACGCATCCGGAATGCCAAAAACCGCCACCTGCGCCACCTTTGGATGGGTGAAGAGAAAATCCTCGATCTCGCGCGGATAGATGTTTTCGCCACCGCGGATGATCATTTCCTTCAAGCGCCCGGTGATGCGCACATAGCCATCGCCATCCATGGTGCCGAGATCGCCCGAGTGTAGCCAACCGCGCGCATCGATGGCTTTGTCGGTGGCTTTGTCATCTCCGTAATAACCCCGCATGATGTGATAGCCACGAAAGCAGATCTCACCGATCTGGTTCAGGGGCACGGTTTTCCCGCTTTCGATATCAACGACCTTGACCTCCTGATGCGGCAGATTGGTGCCCACGGTTTCGATTCGCCGATCGAGGGGGTCGTCGCGGGAGGTGAGATGGGTGAGGGGCGAGGCCTCGGTTTCGCCATAGCCAATCAGGATCTCGCTGCAGTGCATATCGTGCATCACGCGCTTCATCAACTCCGGTGCGCAGGGCGCGCCCGCCATGATGCCGGTGCGCAGCGAGGTCAGATCGAACTCCTGGAAGCGGGGATCCTCCAATTCCGCGATGAACATGGTCGGCACGCCATGCAGCGCGGTGCAGCGCTCGCTGGCGATGGCGCGCAACACTTGGAAATCATCAAAGTGTTCACTGGGGAGGACGATGCAGGCCCCCACGGAGAGGCACAGCAGATTGGCCAGCACCATGCCAAAGCAGTGATAAAACGGCACCGGCACGCACAGGCGGTCCCGTTCGGTGAAATGCATGGCCTGGGCCGCGAAATAGGCATTGTTGAGGATATTGTGATGGCTGAGCACCACGGCCTTGGGAAAGCCCGTGGTGCCCGAGGTGTACTGGATATTGATGGCATCGTCGCAGTCCAGCGCCGCGGTGAGCTCATCCAGCTGCCGCGACGGGACAGTATCCGCTGCGGTTATCAGCTCTTGCCAGACGGAAAAACCTGGCTGCGGCCGTTGGGTGTTGCACGCATCCCTTGGATCGTAGACCACGACCTTGCGCAGGGCAGGGAAGTCCGTGCTGTGCCATTGTCCGGCCGGCGAGGTCTTCAAGGCCGGTATCAGTTCAAGCAGCATTCCCACATAGTCACTGCGGCGAAACGCCGGGATCAGAAACAGGCCCTGGACCTCGGAGCGTTGCAGTGCATAGGACAACTCTTTCGGCCGATAGGCGGGATTGATATTGACCAGGATCGCACCGATCCGCGCGGTCGCCATTTGCAGCAGCAGCCACTCGATATTATTGGTCGACCAGATACCGATGCGATCGCCGCGGACAAAGCCACTGGCGAGCAGACCGCGCGCGAGTTCATCGATGGCGGCGGCGAGTTCGCGATAACTGAGACGGCGGTTCTGGGAGAGGCAGACCACGGCCTCCTGATCAGGGAATCGCTCGGCGATCTTGGCAAAGCGTTCCGGGATGGTCTCGCCGAGCAAGGGGATGTCGCCGCCGCGGTGGAAGTAGCTTTTGGTTGTGCGTGTCATCTCTTTTCACTCCCACACTGGCCCCGGTGACTGCTCCTTGCGTTGCCCTACCTCCTGCATCCGTGGAGTCGCCCTCCGTTGAGGGGGAAGGTGCCAAAACTCCCTCCCCCTTGACGGGGGAGGGCTGGGGGGGGGTTGATAAGTTTAAACCTACACCCTCGCCCAATACGCATCCACCCTGGCCTGCATTTCCTGCAATATGGCCTCCTCGCGTTCCGGGGCAAACAAATGGGCAAACCGTCCTTGAAGTTTCAGATATTCTTCCACGGGTTTGCGCTCGCGCGGGATGCGGGTGTGGACGACCTTGCCGTCGTAGTATTCCTTCAAGGGCCAGATGCCGGTCTTGACGGCAAGACGCCCGATTTCCACCGTCTCCTTGGGATCGTAGTCCCAGCCGGTCGGGCAGGGGGAGAGGGCGATGATCAGGCGTGGGCCTTTGAGGCTCATGGCCTTCTGGATTTTCAGCGCCATGTCCAAGGGCTCGGCGCCGATCACGGTGGCGACGTAGGCCGGCCGATGCGCCGCCCAGATGCTGAACAAATCCTTCTTGTATCCGGCAAAGCCGTGCGCGCCCTTGCTGGTGGCGGTCTTGGCGGCGTGCGGGGTGGCGGCGGAATATTGCTGGCCGGTATTGCCATAGCCCTCGTTGTCATAGCAGAGGTAGAGAAAATTCAGATCGCGCTCCATGGCGCCGGAGGTCGCGGACAATCCCATGCCGTAGGCGGTGCCGTCGCCGGTGAGCACCACGACCTCTTCATCTTCCTCTTTGGCGAGCCGGCCTTGCGCGATGAGGATGTCCAAGGCATCACGAATGCCTTGGGCGCCGGCCGGGGCCGAGGCCATGGCGGTGTACAGCCAGGAGCCGCGAAAGGGGGTGAAGGGGTAGACCGATAGCAAGGTCATGCAACCGGCGGCGTTGACGAACACGGTCTTCTCGCCGAGCTGGTCATATATCTCATGCAGGGCTTCCAGGCCGCCGCAGCCGGCGCACATCGCGGTGCCAGCCCCCAGCAAATGGGTCGAGGGCAGATCCTTCATGCGTTTGATGGTGGATTCACTCATGGGCCTTTCCTCGATTCTTGTCGTTCAACATGGGCGACGGCCTGAAGCTTTTTCATTTCCCGGAATTCGTCTTCGGTGTAGAGCAGGCGCGGGGGCGGGGCGCGTCCCTCCTCGACTGCCGCGCGGGTGACCTTGGCCATTTCATAGAATTCCTCTTCGCTGATATCGCGCCCACCCAGACCGCCGATGAAGCTGCACACGATCGCCGGGGCATCGACCGCGCCATAGAGTGCCGAGGCGAGCTCGGAATGGAGCACGCCACCCATGCCCATCGACAAGTTCTGATCGATGACCGCCACACCTTTCTTCCCCGCAAGCAGGCGCCGCAATTCGGCGGCCGGCAGCGGGCGCAGCAAACGCGGGCGCACCAAGCCGATCTGCCAGCCCACCGCGCGCAATTGATCGACCGCCGCCTTGGCCTTGGTGGCAAACGAGCCCAGCATCACGAAGACATACTCGGCATCCGCCGCGTGGTAATCCTCCACGGCGGGGTGACTGCGGCCGAAGCGGCGGGAAAATTCCGCGGCCACCTCGTCATACACCGCCAATGCCTGCAGCGCCGCCAAGTGCATTTCGTAGCGGAAATAGGAATAGGGTCCACCGCCCAGCACGGCCACGGCCTGACTGGTCGGCGCGCTGGCGCGGAATTGCACATTCTCCGCATTGTAGGGACCGACGAATTCCGCGGCCGACTCCGCCTGCGGGATCTCCACCGGCTCGCGCGTGAAGGAAAGGTAGAAGCCATCCAGATTGACGATGACCGGCAGGCGCACGCGCGCGTCCTCCGCCAGCCGATAGGCCATCAGTGTACTGTCCAGCACCTCCTGGCAGGTGGCGCAATGGATCTGCAGGAATCCGCAATCGCGCGCCGCCATGATGTCATTGTGATCAGACTCCAGGGTGAGGGGCGTGGCCAAGCCACGCGAGACATTCACCAGCACAAACGGCGCGCGCCAGCCGGCCACGGTGTAGAGCATCTCCATGCCATAGAGCAGCCCTTGGCTGGAGGTGGCGGTGAACACGCGCACGCCGGTGGCGGCCGCGGCGCCGGCGGCGGTGATCATCGAATGCTCGGATTCCAGCGTGACCAGACGGCCGGGCATTTCATCGGTGTCGATCCATTGCGCCAGGGCTTCGATGATCTCGGTCTGCGGCGTGATGGGAAAGGCGGGGATGTAGTCGACGTGCGCCAGACGCGCGCCCCAGGCGGCGGCGCCATTGCCGGTAAGCAATACGCGTGTCATTCCACGGCCTCCACTTGCTGTTTCGTTTGTGCCTCGCGTTCGGAGATGGCAATGATGGCATGGGGCGGGCATTGGGCCACGCAGACCATGCAACCCTTGCAATGGTCGTAATCGATTTCGGGCACGCCTTCGGCGGTGACCTTGATCGCACTGTCCGGGCAATAGGTGCTGCACACCCACCAGCATCGGTTGCAGCGATCGTATTCGATGACCGGGCGCAGGGTGCGCCACAACCCGGTCTTGACCTCGACACTGGTGGCCGCCGCGTGGATATCCGGCGCGGAGATGCTTGCGGACTCGAAGGGAAGATCGGTCCAGTCCGGTGTTCGATAGACGGATGCCCGGCGCGGCGCACTGGGTTGAACGATGCCCGCGTGGTCACGCATCTGTTCATAGGCGGTCCGGGCGCGCGCGAGATTCTTTTCGACGACCGCGCCGCTCAACTCACCGAGTTCGGCGCGGATGGCCTGCTCCAGCGCCTGCAGGGGGATCACGCCGATCAAGCGCGCGGCCGCGGCGGCGCAGATCGTGCCGATATAACGGCGCTCCAAGGCGTCCTCGAAATGCGTATCGAGATCGACGCTGAGCAGAGTGCCTTGGAAATTGAGCCGGTCGCGCCAGGTGTCGGCAGTGGCATCGCTGTTGATGAGCAAGATCGAATGTTCATCGGCGCCGCTCAGGACGCCTGCGCCGGGAATGGCCACCAGGCTGTCATCAGCCACGACGATCAGATCGGGATGGCGAATGATGCCGCGTTCATTGATGAGCTCGCGGTCGGCGCGCACATAGGCGAAGATCGGCGCGCCACGGCGCTCGGCCCCATAGCGGGGTGCATCCTGCACCTCATAGCCTTGCTGAAAGAAGGCGCTGCCGAGGATGCGGCTGGCGGTCTTCATCCCTTGACCGCCGCGACCGTGAAAGCGAATGCGAAACATGTATCCGCTCCATCGTGTGATTAAACAAAACCCGGTGCCGATGAAAACAGCGACCAGCGCCGGAATCCCATGGCCTTTTGCACGCGTTCGCGCGCCAAGTCCATCGCCGCCTTGCGCGGCAGGATTTGTTTTTGCAACGCGGCCTTCAATACCAATTCGGTATTGCGCCGCACCTTCTCTTCGATCACCGCGAACACCGCGGACTCATTGGCGCCGTGATACTCCATGGCCGCGCAGATCACGCCGCCGGCGTTGGCGATGAAGTCCGGCACGCACAATATCCCGTGATCATGAAGGTAGGCCTCGGCGGCCTCGGTGAAGGGGATGTTCGCCCCCTGGATCACCAGCCGCGTCCTGAGACGATGTGCATTGTCTTCATGGATCACATCCGGTCGCGCCGCCGGGATCCAGATATCGCACTCCATGTCGATCACGGCCTCGCGGTCTCGCGCCTGCGCCCCGGGATAGGCCGTTACGCTGAGTCCTTGCTCCTTGAGCGCGATCAATTGCGCGACATCCAAGCCCTCGGCGTCATAGATCGCGCCTTCGGAATCGGCCACACCGACCAAGCACGCACCTTGGGCAGCCAAGAATCTGGCCGCGTGTTTACCCACGGCACCGAAGCCTTGGATTACCACGCGCGCATCTTTGAGCGCGAAATCACAAAAGCGCACGGCCACCTCCGCGGCGTGGCTCAATCCCCAGCCGGTGGCGCCGATCTCATCCAACGGGATACCGCCGATCTCACGCGGCAGGGCCACGACACGCGCGATCTCATCGCGCACCCAGGCCATGCATTCCTCATCGGTGCCCATGTCCGGGGCGAAGATGTATTCCTCGACGTGGCGCAGGGAGCAGGCGAGGGCGCGGATCAATTGCGCCTTTTGGTTCTTGGGCATCTTGGGATCGCCATACAGCACGATCTTGCCGCCGCCGTGGGGCAGGCCGGCGGCGGCATTTTTGAAAGTCATGGCGCGGGCCAGGCGAAAACATTCCTCCGCGCTGACATCGGTGGCCATGCGCACGCCACCGATCGCCGGCCCCCGCGCGACGTTATCCACCACCAGCACCGCTTTTAATCCGACGCTGGGCTCGTATACATGAATCACCTTGGCGGGTCCCAATGCATCGGTAAAGTCGAATATCGCATCAGACATAGCGACTTCCTTAGTTTTTGTATTTCTATGTTTTAAAGTATGGACCATAAATCTCATCTGTCACCGCGTCTGCTAGATTTATTGTGGTGAGCGCAAAACCCTGGAGATGAGAAATGACCTTCCGGCTGACATCATCCGCATTCGACCATGGTGGACACATCCCCGATGTATACACCTGCGAGGGTGCCAACCAAGTCCCGCCCTTGCAATGGGAGGGCGTGCCGTCACAGGCGCAGAGCCTGGTGCTGATCGTCGACGATCCCGATGCCCCGAATCCACGCGCTCCAAAAATGACCTGGGTGCATTGGCTCGTCTACAACATCCCGCCCAGCGTCACCGGCATTCCGGAAGGGGCCGTGAGACAGGATCTGCCCAAGGGTGCGGAGGAAGGGATCAATGACTGGAAGCGGGCGAGCTACGATGGTCCGTGCCCACCGATCGGGCGGCACCGCTATTTTCACAAGCTCTATGCGTTGGATACCGTGCTCAAGGGCTTGTCGAAGCCCGACAAAAAAACCCTTGAAGGGGCGATGGCCGGGCACATCCTGGCTCAGGCCGAACTGATCGGGACCTATGAGAAGTCGCGCTGATCGAGTCTGGCGCGTGATTTCATCCCGTTGGGGACTCTCTCGGATATCGTCACTCCCGATACGAACCGCGCTGTATCGGGAACGATCGTCTTATTAACCCGTATATCTGCCACACATCTTAAAAGCGTCCCTTCTCCCTCCGGGAGAAGGACAGGATGAGGGGGTAAATTAATGTGTTAATTCCCCTCACCCTAGCCCTCTACCCTAAAGGGCATAAATCCCTGAGGGAGAGGGAACAGTACACCAGATCTATTTTGTCGCCGGGTTAATAGTTACCGCAGAGCCGTGCCGCGATGGTGGCGACATGTTTCCCCTGAAACCTCGCGGCGGCGAGTTCATTGTCGCTCGGCATGCGTTCACCCTGTCCACCCGTGATCGTCGAGGCGCCATAAGGCGAGCCGCCGGTGATTTCATCGAGACGCATCTGCCCCTGAAAACTATAGGGCAGACCCACGATCACCATCCCCTGATGTAACAAGGTGTTGTGAAAACTCAAAATGGTGGATTCCTGGCCGCCATGCTGGGTGGCTGAGCTGGTAAACACGCTGCCCACCTTGCCGACCAAGGCGCCTTTCACCCATAGCTGGCCCGTGGCATCGAGAAACTGACGCATCTGTCCGCACATATTGCCGAAGCGAGTCGGGGTGCCGAAGATCACGGCATCGGCCGCCGCCAATTCATCCACGGTGCATAGCGGGATCGCGGCTTGTTGTTTTTGCGCGGCGAGCGCGCCCATTTTTTCCAGCACGCTGTCGGGCAAGGTCTCGGGCACGCGCCGGAGATCGGCGTGTGCCCCAGCCACGTCGCGCACGCCTTGCGCGACAGCCTCGGCCATCTTGAGGATATGGCCATACATGGAGTAGTAAACGATGATGACTTTCATGAGTGTTCTCCTGTGGGGTTGGAACAGATGTATCCTTTGGTTAGCGAGTCGTGTCCGTCGGGGTGGTGAGTCGCTGCGGGTCCAGCAAGCGGGATAGTTGCGCCTCGTTCAAGTCTGTCATTTCGAGCGCCACCTCCAGGATGGGGCGCGCTTCCGCATAGGCGCGCTTGACGATGGCCGCGCCTTGCTCATAGCCGATCACCGCATTCAAGGCCGTGATCAGGATCGGATTGCGCTCGAGCGCGGCGCGCAGTCTTTCCTCATTCACACTCAGCCCGGCGATGGCCTTATCTGCGAGCGCGTGCGCGGCGTTGGCGAGGAGGTCGATACTCTCCAGCAGATTGCGGGCGATCACCGGCAGCATGACATTGAGTTGGAAATTGCCCGATTGTCCGGCGACGGTGATGGTCACATCGTTGCCGATGATCTGGGCGCAGGCCATGGCCACCGCCTCGGGGATGACCGGATTGACCTTGCCCGGCATGATGCTGCTGCCCGGTTGCAGGACGGGCAGGGTGATCTCGCCCAAGCCCGATAACGGCCCGCTGTTCATCCAGCGCAGATCGTTGGCGATCTTCATCAGGCCGACCGCGCTGGTGCGCAGCTGGCCACTGATTTCCACGGCGGTATCCTGCGCGCTGAGATCACGAAAATGATCCTGACTGCAAGTGAAGGGCAGGCCGGTTTCCTTGGCAAGAAAACGGCAGACACGTTTCCCGAACTCCGGGGGCGCATTGATGCCGGTCCCCACCGCCGTGCCGCCGATGGCCAGCGCGTGCAGCCGCGGCAGACTCGATTGGATACGCGCCACGGCATCGCGCATCTGTGCCGCCCAGGCGCCGAGTTCCTGATCCAGCCGCAGCGGCATCGCATCCATCAGATGGGTGCGCCCGGTCTTGACGACGTGCCGAGACGCGCGCGCGCGCGTCTCGATCACCTCTGCCAAGTGATCGAGCGCCGGCAGCAAGCCTCGTTCGATCCGCAGGCTAGCGCTCAGATGAATGGTCGTAGGAATGACGTCGTTGCTGCTTTGCCCGCGATTGACCTCGTCATTGGGATGCACCGCCTCCCCCAGCCGCTTGCTGGCAAGGTGGGCGATGACCTCGTTGGCATTCATATGGGTGCTCGTCCCGGAGCCGGTTTGAAATACATCGAGCGGAAAATGCGCATCGTGCAGCCCCCGCGCCACCTCGCGGGCCGCCGCTTCAATTGCTTCCGCCTTGTGGGCGGGCAGCTCCCCCAGCTCGTGATTGACCCGCGCGCACGCGGCCTTGAGCAGACCCAGCGCCTGTATGAAGCTGGACGGCATGCGGGTCGCGCTGATCGTGAAATTATCCAGCGCCCGTTGCGTCTGCGCGCCATACAGCGCGTCTGCCGGGACGCGCACCTCGCCGAGGCTGTCATGCTCGATGCGATACTTTTCTGTCATCCGCGTCTCCAGAAATTCATGTAGAAACCCTGTAGGAGCGAGCCCTGCTCGCGATAATCCATAGCAACTCACGCCATTCGCGAGCAGGGCTCGCTCCTACAATCAGATCGATTTCGACCGTCGATTAATACTAGGGTGATACTTGCATAATTTGAATGTAGGACTATATTAGTACTATATCAACCCGGAGATATGTAATGTTGCGGATGAGCAAGCTGACAGACTATGGGATCGTGATCATGAGTCACTTGGCCAGAACTCCCCAGCAGGCCTTATCGGCGGCACAAGTGGCCGCTCAAGTCGGCATTGCGCAACCCACCGTCAGCAAGATCCTTAAGATCCTGGCGCGGGAAGGGCTGCTGAGTTCGGCGCGCGGTTTGAAAGGCGGCTATTGCCTGGCGCTGCCTGCCGCTGAGATCTCGCTCAGCGATCTCATCCATGCCTTGGAAGGTCCCCTGGCGCTGACCGAGTGCGGGCAGCAGGGCGGACTGTGCCAGATGGAGCAGGCGTGCTCCATCCGTAACAACTGGCGCTACATCAACCGCATGATTCACGAGACGTTGAGCGGCATCAGTCTCGCGCAGATGAACAAACCGATCAGAACCAGATGAGGGTGTAATCGCCACATAAAGCCGGGTTCAGCTTCAAGTTCGAGGAGGAGCAATGTCGCAAGACGCACGTAAGATCGAGGAAATTGTCGCCAGGGAATATCAGGCGGGATTTGTCACCGATATCGAAAGTGACACGCTGCCGTGCGGCCTGAACGAAGACATCATTCGCACCATCTCGGCGAAGAAGCACGAGCCCGAGTTCATGCTGCAATGGCGTCTCAATGCCTATCGTCATTGGCTGACCATGCGCGAGCCGCGCTGGGCGCACGTGCAACATGCGCCGATCGACTATCAAGCGATCAGCTATTACTCGGCACCGAAGCAAAAGATACGTCCGAAGAGTCTGGACGAGGTTGATCCGGAACTGCTCTATACCTACGAAAAACTCGGCATCCCGCTCAAGGAGCAGGAGGTGCTGGCCGGTGTGGTGGCGGTGGATGCCGTGTTCGACAGCGTGTCGGTCGCCACCACCTTCAAGGCACGACTCGCCGCCGAAGGCATCATCTTTTGTTCCTTCTCCGAGGCGGTGCAGCAACACCCCGAGCTGGTGCGGCAGTATCTCGGCACCGTGGTGCCGCCGGGGGATAATTTCTTCGCGGCCTTGAATTCCGCCGTCTTCACTGATGGATCGTTTTGCTACATCCCCAAAGGCGTGCGCTGCCCGATGGAACTCTCGACCGATTTCCGCATCAACGCGGCGACCACCGGTCAATTTGAG
>CAZKZP010000003.1:45305-46045 GCA_964557295.1 uncultured Chromatiales bacterium
GAGCGCACCCTGATCATCGCCGATGCCGGCAGCTATGTCAGTTATCTGGAAGGCTGCACCGCGCCGATGCGCGATGAAAACCAACTGCATGCCGCGGTGGTGGAGTTGATCGCGCTGGATGACGCGCAGATCCGCTACGCCACGGTGCAAAACTGGTATCCCGGCGATGACCAGGGGCGCGGCGGCATCTACAACTTCGTGACCAAGCGCGGTGATTGTCGCGGGACGAATTCGCGGATTTCGTGGACCCAGGTGGAAACCGGATCGGCCATCACCTGGAAATACCCCAGCTGCATACTGCGCGGCGATCACTCGGTGGGCGAGTTCTATTCCGTGGCGTTGACCAACAAATACCAGCAGGCGGATACCGGTACCAAGATGATCCACCTCGGCAAACACACACGCAGCACCATCGTCTCTAAGGGGATCGCCGCCGGTCACGGGCAAAATGCCTATCGCGGCCTGGTGCAGGTGCACCCGAGCGCCGAGCAGGCGCGCAATTACACGCGCTGTGATTCCTTGCTGATGGGCGATCAATGCGGGGCGCACACCTTTCCCTATATCGAGGTGAAGAACGCCACGGCGCAGGTGGAACACGAGGCCTCGACCTCCAAGATCGGCGAAGACCAGTTGTTTTACTGTATGCAGCGCGGCCTGTCGGCCGAAGACGCCGTGTCGATGATCGTCAACGGCTTCTGCAAACAGGTGTTCAAGGAGCTGCCCATGGAGTTCGCGGTCGA
>CAZKZP010000003.1:46055-62377 GCA_964557295.1 uncultured Chromatiales bacterium
GTCTCGAAGGCAGTGTTGGATGAGGATGTGATGATGAAACAAGACCCAATGTTACTACAGATCGAAAACCTTCACGTCAGCGTGAATGGCAATCCGATCCTGCATGGTATCGATCTGGAAATCAAAGTCGGCGAAGTGCATGCGGTTATGGGGCCCAACGGCTCCGGCAAGAGCACCCTGGCCTATGTGTTGGCCGGCCGCGACGGTTATGAGGTCACCGCGGGCAGCCTCCGCTATCGGGGTGAAGATCTCGCCGCGCTCACTCCGGAGCAGCGCGCGCGCGCGGGCATCTTTCTGGCGTTTCAGTATCCGGTCGAGATCCCAGGTGTGGCGAATGTCTATTTATTGAAGGCCGCGCTGAATGCGATGCGGGTGCAGCAAGGTCTGCCGGAACTGGATGCGGTGGATTTTCTGAAACTGGTAAAAGCGAAAATGGCCCTGGTCGATATGCCGCCAGAATTCTTGCAGCGCAACGTGAATGAAGGGTTTTCCGGCGGCGAAAAGAAACGCAACGAGATACTGCAAATGGCGGTGCTGGAGCCGCGTCTGGCCATCCTCGATGAAACCGATTCCGGCCTGGACATCGACGCCCTGAAGACCATCGCCACGGCCGTCAACGCCATGCGCAGCCCAGAGCGGGCCATCGTGATGGTGACGCACTATCAACGCCTGCTCAACTACATCGTTCCGGATCGAGTGCACGTCCTCTCGGGCGGCCGCCTGGTGAAATCGGGTGGCAAAGAGCTTGCCCAGGAACTTGAAGAGAAAGGCTATGGCTGGCTGGAAACAAAGCGGCCGGATGCAACGCGGAAAGTGAGCACGGGGTGACACGACCATGAGCGCCGTCCACGCCACAACCGACTTCTATCTCAGGGAATTCGCCCACTCTGCCGCCATGCTGCCGGCCAGGCACTCGGCCAGGGTGGGGCGCATGCGTGCGGAGGCCATGGCGGCGTTTCACCGCCTGGGTTTTCCCACAGTGCGCGATGAAGACTGGAAATATACCCGGCTGACCACCTTCACCGCACAAGGGTACGCACCCGTTGCCACGCGTGATATCACACCGGAGCAGGCGCAAACTCTGGCGGCTGACTGGAACGCCTTGCCCGGATACCCGCTGGTCTTTATCGATGGCCATTTTGCGCCGCAACTTTCGCGCATGCCGCCGCGCGGAGCGGGACTGGAGATTGTGTCACTGCGCCAGCTGTTGGAGCAGGAAGACGAAGAAACCCTCCGGTCCTTGGAACACGCGATCAAACAGGCGACGAACGGCTTTGGCGCATTGAACATCGCCTATGTATCGGACGGCGCCTATGTGCGTGTCATGAAAGACACGCAGGCCCCCGCCCCGATAAACCTGATACATCTCAACAGCGGCATCGAAAACAGCGCGGCACATCTGCGCAATCGGGTGTGGCTGGAATCCGGCAGTCAAGCAGTCATCACCGAAAGTTATTTCGGACCAGATGCGCCCAACTATTTCACCAACACCCACACGGAGGTTCAGCTTGGTCCTGGCGCCCGGCTCGAACATTACAAACTGCTGGCCGAAGGGGCGCACGGCGCGCACATTGCCACGCTTCAGACAGCGCAGGACGCGGACAGTCAGCTGGCGTGCCACCAATTGATCCTGGGCGGGGTTTTGGTGCGGCAAGAGATCAATAATGAAATGATCGCGTCCGGGGCCGAATGTCTGATCAATGGCTTGCTGGTGGGAGGAGGGCGGCAGCACCTCGATGTCCATGCGCGCATCGATCATCGCCAAGCCCATTGCCGCAGCCGGGCCTATTTCCGCGGCATCATGGATGCGCGGGCCCGTGGCGTGGTGGATGGCCGGATCACCGTCCATCCGCAGGCGCAAAAGTCGGATGCCTATCTGTCGAGCAAGAACATCCTGCTCTCGCCGCATGCGGAGATGGATGTCAAACCCCAATTGGAGATCTATGCCGATGATGTGAAGTGCATGCACGGCACCACGGTGGGGCAATTGGATGACGAGGCCTTGTTTTACCTGCGCACGCGCGGGCTGGAGTACGAGACAGCGCGCAACCTGGTGATCCATGCCTTTGCCGACGAGATCCTCAGTCGCTTCACCGCGCCAGGGGTGCGCAGTTTGTGTCATAGGCAGTTGCAGTCGCGCATGCCACAAACCAGCTATCCGCAGGAGTTACCATGAACATTCACAGCCATGAGATCCCAACCGCAAAGCGCGCAGACCGGCCTTTCGATGTCGAACGCATTCGGGATGATTTTCCGATCCTGCATCAGCGTATGCATGGCAAGCCGCTGGCCTATCTCGACAACGGTGCCAGCAGCCAGAAACCGCAGTGCGTGCTCGATGCAATCAATCAATGTTACGGGCGTGATTACGCCAATGTGCACCGGGCGGTGTACGCGCTGGCCGAGCGCGCCACGCTGGCCTATGAGGGCGCGCGCCAGGTGATCCAGTCATTCATCAATGCCGCCAGTGACAAGGAGATCATCTTCGTGCGCGGCACGACCGAGGCGATCAATCTCGTGGCGCAGTCTTATGCGCGCCCGCGACTGAAACGCGGGGACGAAATCGTCATCACCGAGATGGAGCATCATTCCAATATCGTCCCGTGGCAGATCGTGTGCGAGCAAAGCGATGCCGTCTTGCGCGTGGTGCCGATAACCGACGCCGGCGAGGTGGATCTGGAGGCGTTTTCGCGCAGCCTCAGCTCACGCACGCGCCTGGTCGCGCTCGTCCATATCTCGAATGTGCTGGGCACGATCAATCCAGTGCGCGAGATGATCGACATGGCGCACCGCAAGGGTATTCCGGTGTTGCTGGACGGGGCTCAGGCCGTCGCGCATCTGCCCGTGGATGTGCAGGCGCTCGACTGCGATTTCTATGCCTTTTCCGGGCACAAATTATATGGTCCGACGGGGATCGGCGTGCTCTACGGCAAGCAAGCGCTGCTGGAAGAAATGCCTCCCTACCAGGGCGGCGGCGACATGATACGCAGTGTCAGTTTCGAGAAGACCGAGTATAACGACCTGCCCTACAAATTCGAGGCAGGCACTCCCCACATTGCGGGGGGCATCGGTCTGGGCCGCGCGGTCAGCTATCTTGCCGGGATCGGCCTGGAGCATGTGGCGCGGCATGAACAGGATCTGCTGGATTATTGTGTCGCTGCGCTGCGCGAGATCCCTGGGCTGCGTTTGATCGGTACCGCACGGGATAAGGCGAGCATTGTGTCATTCACGCTGCGAGGCATCCACCCGCATGATGTCGGCACCGTATTGGATCGGGAAGGGGTGGCCGTGCGCGCCGGCCATCATTGCGCCATGCCCCTGATGCAGCGTTATGGCGTGCCGGCGACACTGCGCGCCTCATTCGCGGTGTATAACACGCGTGGCGAGATCGATCAGCTGGTCAATGGACTTCGCGCAGCGCAGGAACTGTTTGGCGTATGAATGATCTGCGTGATTTGTATGAGGAGTTGATTCTCGATCACAATCGCCATCCGCGCAATTACAACAAGGTGCCGCCGGGCAGCAATTATCAGTCGCACGGGCTCAATCCCTTGTGTGGTGATGACATCACGGTCTATCTGACCGTGCAGGACGGCATCATCAAAGATGCCGGATTCAAAGGGCATGGCTGCGCCATCTCGACGGCCTCGGCCTCCCTGATGACGGAGGGCCTCAAGGGCAAGACTGTTGCCGAGGCAAGGGAGTTGTTCCAGCAGATGCACAAGCTCCTGACCAAGGAGGACGGGAGTACGCTCGACCTGGAAAAGCTGGGCAAGCTCCAAGCGCTCGCCGGGGTGCATGAATTCCCGGCGCGGGTGAAGTGCGCCACCCTGGCCTGGCACACCATGATGGCCGCGCTGAAAGGAAAGGAGACAGTATCGACCGAATGAACTAGGCAGGTGAAATATGTTCGACAAGTTTTTCAGAAAATCCGTGAAGCACGATGATCCTGGGTACCTGCAGATGGATGACGCGTTGACCTCGGCAGAAGGTGAGGCGCTCGAAGCTCGTGTGATTGAAGCGCTACGCGCCATCTACGATCCTGAGTTGCCGGTGAACATCTATGATCTAGGGCTTATCTATGAAATCCATATCGATCCAGAGAAGCGGGTCAATATCAAGATGACACTGACCGCGCCGGGTTGTCCTGTTGCCCAGAGCTTCCCTGATATCGTTGCCTCGCATGTCAGAGGGATTGAAGGTGTGCAGGAAGTGAGTGTCGACATGGTCTGGGATCCGCCGTGGAGTTATGAGCGCATGTCGGAGAGCGCCCGGTTGCAGCTGGGCATTTTTTAACGAGCAAGGTGCGTTAGCGTGGACTGGGTAACTGTGATACGTGCGGATGATCTGCCACCGGGTGCGCGACAGTTGGTCGAACTCGAGGGCGCAAGAATCATTCTCTTGAATGTGAACAATCAATTCTGCGCCATCGAGGATGTATGCACTCATGACGGCGGTGAATTGTGCGAAGGGGAGCTCGACGGTGACGAGATCATCTGCCCGCGACACGGCGCGAGGTTTTCAGTCAAAACGGGCGCGGCTTTGACTCCCCCGGCGTATCAACCCATCGCAATCTTCCCGGTGAGAGTGGTAAATGGGCTCGTGCAAGTGAAAGACAACAGATGGGACTGATGCAACGCAGGAGGGCTATAGATCGAAATATCTAATAATTTTGAGGAAAATGCCGCTTAACAAATTAGAGAATTCGATTAATATATAGCTATGGGAGCAAAACTTTACATCGTTGTGTTGTCAGGTACGCTTGCAGCCTTGCATCTCGGGGCCGCGGCGGCCGATATTTACAGCTACCGCGACAAGAACGGCGTGGTGCATTATACCGATCGTAAGTCTGTAAATGTTAAAGAAAAATATACCGTTGCAGTCAGAACCAGATACGCCTACCACGAGCGCAAGGTCGACAAGCTCATCCTGAAAAGCTCCTACGACACCATCATTCGTGATGCAGCCCTTAAAAATCGAATAGACGCCGCACTCGTCCGCGCGGTCATCCATGTGGAGTCCGCCTTCAATCCAAAGGCCTTCTCTGTCGCTGGGGCGACGGGATTAATGCAGCTGATGCCCAGTACAGCGAGTCGTTATAAGGTCTATAACTCCTTTGACCCCTTGCAAAACATCCATGGCGGGACCAAGTACTTAAGCGATTTGATAAAAAGATTCAATAATAACGAGCGCTTAGCCGTGGCGGCTTACAATGCAGGTGAAAATGCTGTGGATCGATATAAAGGCATACCGCCATACCCGGAAACCACGGCCTATGTCGAGCTGGTCATGGACCTCAAGAAGCGGTATCAGTCGAAGACCACCGGGGATAGTTAGCATTCATTTAACCCGGTTTTTCCATTAGCGATCGTAGCGAGAGCGAACTTAGCCATGCAGCGTCTCAGGCTAAGGTTCGATGATGAGCGCCACGGCCTGATTCTCCACCCCAGGCGCTCCTGCCTGCGGAGCTGATGTCGGATCAGAGATCTTTGCAGTCCATCCCACCCTGGGAACCGGTACACCATGATCGGTGAGGTAGGCAGCCAAGGCCTGACCTCGTTGTCTGGCAAGCGTCAAGCTGGCGCTGGAAGTCCACCCTGTCTCGCTCATTGTGTAGACCTCGAAACGGGCGGTATAGCCGTCAAAATTTCGCAGCACATAGGAGATGTAATCCAAGGACACCGTTGAGGTAGGATCGAGACTTGCCATGTCGGACTGAAATAACTGAGCCACCGGCAGATCCACCTTCAGTCTGCCATCGTGGAGACGTTCCACCACCGAATGCTGTTTCAGCGCCCGCTCCAGATCAGGACTGATCATGCGTCGGCCGTGTGCTATGACCACACCCATGTCGGCGGCGCTTGGCGCCTTTGCCGCAGCGGGTCGGTTCACCGGGATCGTTGCAGCAGCGGCATCTTTATCTCGTTTGATCGTTCCCGTTGTCGCGGGCGCACCGTTGGCGAATTGCGCAGGCGCCGATGGCGGCGCGGCCTGGCGCACCGACAAGCCGGGCGCCAGATCTGCCGGCTCGGATGGCGGCGTCAACGCCCGGCTGAGGATGAGTCCCGCAAGTGCCACCGAGACGAGCATGATCAAGATCTGCATCCCTCGGCGCCACCATACCGACTGTCGTGGTTCGCGGACGCCGTAGCGCAGCTCGAAGCTGACAGGCCGCCGCAAAACCCGGTCCTTGGCATGCTCTGTGGTAATCAGGTCAAGCTCCAAGGTTCGCCGCTCACCACTCATATGGTCCGAAGAAGGCGTTGCCTTGGTATTGTCATCAGGGCGAATCATGTTGAACCTTGCTTGCACAGTGCTGCTCATGCGATGACTGCGATGCGGCCAGAATCTTCCACGATGCCCTGATAAAGTAGTTGCACCAGGCAACGATACCCAAGAACTTGGCGCCATCTTCAAACAGATGATGCCAGGTCGACCACCCCTCGGGTAACAGATCAAACAAAATCGATGCGGCGAAAAAGATCAAGGAGGCGACCAAAATATTGCGATCGGTGCGTAGTATTACTTGTCTGAATAAAAACAATCCATAGGCCATGATCAATAGATAGATCAAATAGACGAAACGCTCGCTCTTGAAAAATAGATCGGATGCGATTTCATGGAGCAGAAATAAGTCATCGAACAAGAGCACGCTGCTCAACATTCCGAAATAAAGCAAGAAGAATGCCTCCATGGTTTCTCCGTTGATTCTTGCTTCCAGATAAAAACCGAAGATGCATGCAGTCGCGGCGATGCACCAAAACAAGATGCCGAGATTGGATAATATGCCAGTGTAAAAGTGTGCATGCATCACTGATGCCGGGTCGCGGGTAAAGTGTGAAACCGGAGCGCCGGAGAGGTAGCTCGCAACGCCGATGCCAAGCACTATACTGACTGCAAAGGCATACAACCACAGCATTGTGTGTTTCGAATCCATGGCTGCGATCATGTGCTTCATCATGGGGTGATCCCGCCGGGTTGCGATGAGGTTGACGTCACCATCCTGCCGCACATACCTCAATCCTTCCCGGTGGTGGGCATAAAGTTGTTTTATGCGGTTTCTCCAGTGAGCCGATAGTAGGCATGCGGACGTACCGAGCGTATGTACCGATCGGTCGGCGGCATAAACCAAACGCGCGCTGGGATATGGGCGACGTGAAAACCCATTTCTTTCTTGTAGTGACACAGGTTTTGGTCTTCCGGCGTGTGCAATCCATATACTGCCTGCTCGATTTTTCCGGATCGCCTGCATGCCTGGATCAGCGCAAAGACCAATCCGGTGCCGATATTGCTTGGAAGCGCGTCTGTCGCAATACAGACGTCGTGGATATAAACCGTACTTTTTACTGCGAAGGCAATGACATACCCGCCAAGCCGTCCATCGATCAGGCCGGCGAGGATCAGGCCGCGCCGCGGATTGAAGTGATTATTTATATAGGCGTGATATTGTCGCGGGCTCATCAAACCAATGTGACGGCACCGTTGCTGCGCCGACGCCATCACCCGGTAGCCTTGCTCGAGCAGAAGGCTGGGCGAAACAAGATCGATGATCTCGACGCGTTTCATGCAATTCTTTATCTTGTTGCGGCGGTTCGATCCGATCCATTGCAGGTCATAACGTGCGACATCGGCCAGAAGATGTATGGGCATGGACGAATTGGCGTGCGCGGCATCCTCTTCCCTGAGTGTTGCCCGGTAACCCCAACAGAGCAGGGCAGGTCGCGAGACCTGATCGATTCCGACGCGGGCCAGCCAGTGGACCGGATGGTAGAACCCAGCGGGCTTTTCTTCCCAGTATTGATTGTTATGAATGACGATCTTGATATTCTGATCGCGACGCCAGCGGGCGAATTCCTCGTCTGTCAGGCTGGGCATGACGGTTCCGGCAAGATCACATGGCAAATCGCTTATCATGGCACCCCCGTCGAATTTGCAGGATTGAATTATTTTCATCTTTCCGTCCCAAAGAAATTCAACCCGGATTTTTCACCGCAGTAGATCGCTAATGGAAAATCCGGGTTCAAGTCGACTCCTGTCGAGCCTGCTCCCCCGAAGGCCGCGGTTGTGCGCGCATATCAGTGGTTGATATGCCGGGGATATCCTCGGTTGTTTCCGCTAGCCTCTGGGCCTCGATGATCCTGGCCAGTCGCTCGATGCTAGGTGACTGGAAAATCGTGTGCAGCGGCAGTTGGATTCTGAAGGCCTCCATGATGTGACACAGAACCTGGATTGCCAGGATCGAATCGCCGCCCAGGTCGAAGAAATTATCCCGCACCCCGACAGGCTTGATATTCAGCAGGGTTTCCCACTGTTCGGCCAAGACCTGCTCGGTAGCGGTGCGTGGCGCCAAGTGCTGGCTGTCGATCTCGATCGCCGCCACGTCAGGCACAGGCAACGCCTTGCGATTGATCTTCCCATTCGGAGTGAGCGGGATTGAATCCAGTCGCACATACATGGAAGGAATCATGTGTTCCGGCAGCCGGCCCTTGAGGAAATCTCTAACATCTTTCGCACTGGGTGCCTGATCCTCGCGTGGTACGAGGTAGGCGACGATGCGCTTATCGCCCGCTTCATCTTCATGCAAGGCGACAATGGCGTGATGGATATCGGAGTGCTGATGGAGCACATGCTCGATTTCACCCGGTTCAATGCGATAGCCGCGCACCTTGACCTGATGGTCGGCACGGCAGACAAACTCAAGATCACCGTTTGGGAGATAGCGCACCAGATCGCCGGTGCGGTAGATCCTGGTTTTTTTGTCGGGTGCCATCACGAAGCGCTCCGCCGTGAGCTCCGGACGATTGAAGTATCCGCGCGCAACACCCGTGCCGCCGATATACAACTCACCCACTACACCCAGCGGGAGCTCCTGCAAATGTTCATCCAAGACATAAAATTTGGTGTTCGCGATGGGTTTTCCGATCGAGATCTTGTTGGGGGTGTTATTGACTTTCCAGGTGGATGACCAGACCGTGGTTTCCGTCGGACCATACATATTGGTCAATTTGCCCGCGAACGATGTCTGAAGATCCGTGGCCAACTTCCTGGTCAATTGCTCGCCGCCCACAAGGATGTTGTCGAGTGATGACAACGCCTGCCTGTTTTTTTCGTCGCTGAGCAACATGCGCAGCATCGAGGGGGTGCATTGAAGGTGAGTCACGCTGTGACGTGCGATCAGGGTGGCGATGGAGTAATCCTCTTGCGCCACGGAGACTGGCGCATTGTTGCTCGAAGCTCGTAGACGGGCAAGGTGGCCGAGATGTTTCAAGACCACATCGGTGTCGATCCCGAAGTCGATGAGGCAGCCTATTTCATCAATGCCGATTTCTTTCAGCTGGTCGATCATTTCGATGCAGCGTGCCTCGCTGCCCAGCAAGCCGCTGGTGGAAAAGTAGCGCTGGAAGGCGAATTCAAGGAGATCGTCCATGTCGGATGCTGAAATATTGTCAAAGTATTCGTCCAGCGCCTTGGTCGAGGTCTCTGACTTATTCATGAACGTGGGAAAGTGCCAGGCGGCCGCCTTGACCAAGTTCGCCGCGTTGGCAAGATAATCCTTCATGGGCTCCCGGACGATATCCCTGACTTCGTCGTCCGTCTCGCCGACCATGGTATGCAGCATGAGAACGACATGTCCCTGGCCGGGATGCCCGCATTCCGCCCAGGTCTTGCGATACAGCCTAAGGTTTTCGCCGACCTGCGTGACGTTTTGCCCAAGCAAGTGTGTCAGCACGCCGGCACGGTGGCGCGCGGCGAGCACGAAGGTTTCGGGATTGGATGCGATGGTCATCCAGAGTGGAAGATCCGGCTGAATCGGGCGGGGGAGCGTCGCCACGGCGACCGCTTTATCATTCGGCCCCTTGAAGTTCACGGTTTCACCGCGCCAGAGTTTGCGCAAGATATCGATGGAATCGGCCATGACCTGCTTGGCATTGGCATAATTTTCCGGCTTGATGACAAAATCGTTCGGATTCCATCCCGACGCTACGGAAATGCCGATCCGGCCACCGGAAAGATTGTCGACCACCGACCATTCCTCTACCACCCTGATGGGGTTGTGCAAAGGCAAGACACAGCTGCCGGCCCGTATTTGGATCTTGTTCGTCGCCATGGCCAACGCCGCACTGATGACCGAAGGATTGGGAAAAAGCCCACCAAAGGAATGGAAGTGTCGCTCCGGTGTCCACAAGGCGGCAAAGCCGTTCGTATCGCCGAATTTCGCACTTTCCAGGAGCAGACGGTATTTGTGGCCGGCATCGTCTTCTGGCCGTGCCAGATTCCAGTAAAAGAGGCTGAAGTCTATGTTTTGCCCCGGATGACGGGTTGCGGCGGGTGGTTTGGCCTCGGCGCGCGCATCGTCGGAATAGATAACCACCTTGAATCCGCGGGCTAGGGTCCAGAACAGTTCGAGCAAGGAAATGTCGAACGAAATGCTGGTCACGGCGAGCCATGTGCCGGAAGGTTCGCTGCCGATCCGCTGATCCATCCCGACAAAGAAATTTATGACGTTGCGATGCTCGATCATGACCCCCTTGGGTTTTCCCGTCGAACCTGAGGTATAGATTAGATAGGCGAGATGTTCCGGTCTGACATCGATCATCGGATTTGCGGTGCTGTGAGTGCTGAGCGTGGTCCATGTCGCGTCCAGATAGAGCATTTCTCTGGGGACATTCAGCAGCCGCTGGTGCTTTTTCTGAGAGATGATGAGGTCAAGGTTAGCATCCTCAGCCATGAACTCAAGACGCGCCGCTGGATAGAGGGGGTCGAGAGGAACATAGGCCGCCCCAGCCTTGAGTATGCCGAACAGGGCGACCACCATATCGATGGAGCGGTCCATCATCACGCCAATCAAGGATTCACTTGCAATGCCTCTTTCTCGCAGATGGTGAGCCAATTGATTGGACCGCTCATTGAGTTCGCGAAAGGTCAAACTCTGGTCTTTGAATGCCAGGGCAATGCGCTCAGAGCTGCGCGCGGCTTGATCTTCAATCAGGTGGTGGATGCACTTTTCCTTCGGGATCTCAGTTTCCGTAGCATTCCATTTTGCGTGGATCTTCTTTTGTTCATCTTTGGTGATGATGGGCATGGAAATGACATTGCCCGATTTGGCGCTGGCGATGCCACTGATGAGGGTGTCGAGCTGGCGCAGCATTTTAGCGATATCGCCGTCGCTAAAGACATTCCTGTCATAGATCCAGGAACAGCCGCCAGAGCGGTGATCGATTCGTATTGTCAAGTCCGCACCGGGAGCGTCAAAAGGCTGTGAAATAGGGGCTATCCGCTCGATCACCACGTGCTCGATGATTTTTTTAAAATCAGCGAACGACTTACGGATCGCAGGGTGGCGCAAAAACAGGTCACGGCTGAATCCGGATTTCTCATCCAATGCCAAGACTTCCTGACGCAAGTAAGTCTTGATCGCTTGGAAGTCGGCGTTCAGATCGAGATCAACGCTCAGCGGCACAATGCGCTGGGCAAGATCGCATTCCTTCGTGCCTGCTTGCGCGGGCAGGGCGTATCCAAGATCGAATCGTGATCTGCCGGACAGTCGCGCGAAATAGACTACGATGGCGCTGAGTAACGCATCACCGGACCGATCACTCGGTGCGCTCAGTCGAGTTAACGCAGCGGGAGAAGAATACTTCTTATGGTGGAAGTTCCTTGCGCGGTGATTCGTGGCCCGCTGCGTAGTATATGGCAAGGTCAGCAGCTGTAAATCTTCCAAGCGTGCGCTCCACGCACGTTCATGCTTGCTCAATTTCTGGTCGATGCGACTCAAGGTTTGACCATCCTGGTCGGACCAGAGGGGGAGTCGACTCTTGATGCCAAGCCCGCGCTGTTCAAATGTGTCCCTGGGGTTGCACACCATCCCATCAAGTGTCATCAGGTTTGTGATTTCGATGTCATTGCTTGCGGTGCAAATCTTGATTGTGCGGTCGGATATGTCCAGTATCGTCCCTGGATGGTGCTGGGACGCGCTGGGCAGCACACTCAAATCCTTAATGATCAGGGTATCATGGCCGAGATAAAGTTTTGGCGTGCCGAGAGGATTAACCTGATTGCCAAAATTCAATGCGCGAATCTGTCGGTGTATTTCATCGGCAGTCTTGGACCAATCGATCATGCCGGCATTGTCAGCCCGTTTGTTCAGTGGGCAGTAGGTGACCGCATCCAATACATGCTTCCGCCGACTATAGCGGTTACAGCTGAGCTCCTGCACCAGCTTGGAAAAGCTGTGGATCCCCGCCTCATAGCACTTGGCATTCAGCGTGAATGAGGTGTCATTGTCAGAAATATCGAACATTTCCTGTTTCAGGATGTCGCCTGTGTCGGCAATCGGTGCCATGACATGCCATGTAACCCCATAAACGCGCTCGCCATTCATCAAGGCCCATGATGGCGCATTGATGCCGCCATACCTCGGCAATGGACCATCATGATAGTTGATGGCGAGCTTTGTCGGCATATTGGTAACGTCGGGCGGAAGGATCTCGAAATGCACCAAGCTGAACAAGAAATCAAAACCGCTACCGGTCTCTTGGCGCAGCAGGGATGTGGTCGAAATGGATTTGATGGAGTTTTTTTTACACCAGTCGATTACTGATGAATCGCTGGAGACGACGGCGACAATTGTGTGTTTCCTGTTGAGCAATGATTTAGCACATTGCGTTAGAAATGACGTACCTCCGAGTAGTACACAAGAAAATTGAGATTGATCAGCCATGATAATCTCCTCATGTGCTTGGTCATTACCTCCGATCGATTGCTACATAACGCATAAAACAATGCGGATAAGAATTCACAACTAATGTCGATTAAGCCTAGTCAAAAATCTGTGAAATACAACATAGACACGTTGAATGTTTTGAGTCTCGTGTCTATATATTTCATTGGCAACATCCATGGCAATTCAACAAAGTCAGAGAAACCGGAGTTCCGATGAACGACATCGCGATCTATGGTGCGGGAGGATTGGGGCGCGAGATACAGATGCTGATAGAGCAGATCAATCTCAGCAAAAACACGTGGAGTTTCAGAGGATTTTTCGATGACGCCTATGAAAAAGGAGATATCATCAATGGCGCGAAGATAATGGGCGGCATACAGGATGTTAATAGCCATGAAAAGAAATTGTCGCTCGTGCTGGCCTTTGGAAAACCGGAAACCAAAAAATATATTTCTGAAATAATTACGAATTCGAATATCACTTATCCTGTTCTGGTGCATCCACACGCGCAGATTGGCAATCATGAATACGTGACAATCGGGGAAGGGACGGTTTTGACCGCCGGGACCATTGTGGCGGTGAATGTTGAAATCGGGCGCCATGTTCTGGTGAATTTCGGAAGCATTATCGGCCACGATGTCAAGATAGGCGACTATACTTCGATCATGCCTTCAGTCAATGTGAATGGCGAAGTCACTGTGCATGAGGGGGTATATCTGGGTGTTCACTCAACCCTTATAAATCAAATAGAAATAGGCAAAAACACGACTATCGGAGCCGGCTCAGTCGTTTTCAACTCCATACGCGAAAACTGCATGGCAATCGGCATGCCCGCGGTGTCGGTAAGCAGCCGAAAGTAAACATAGGCGCTCAAAATCGCGGTCATTGTTTGACTGACTTTCTCTCAGGGCAGCGGCTGCATGAAACATCAAAGGCATAAGAGAAATGCACCATGACCATTAAATGGATGACAACGCTTCTATCAATAAAAGTGCTATTGCTCACGGGCTGTGCCATTGCGCCAGGCATGAAAATGGCCGGCGATGGCCTTCCGGAGGGGAAAGGGATAGCGGTGATACCAGTAACGGCGGATGTGATATCCCAGCAGATGCGGAGCGGACAGGCGGAGGCGCTCGATAAGACGAAATTGACCAGCTTGCGACAGGGAAAGAAGGACTACGTCTATCGGATCGGTCCACACGATATCCTCAGCATCATTGTTTGGGACCATCCTGAGCTGACCATCCCGGCGGGTGAATTTCGCAGCCCCGAGTCGGCCGGCCACCTTGTCACGGAAGAGGGTACGATATTCTACCCACATGTGGGCACCGTGCATGTGGCTGGAAAAACCGTCAGCGAGATCAGGAGCATCCTGACAGGCAGGATCGCGGATAAGATCGTCAATCCTCAGCTTGATGTAAAGGTCGTCACCTACCGGAGTCAAAAGGCGCATATCGTGGGAGAGGTGGCCAAGCCGGGTCCGCAACCCATCACGGATCAGCCGTTGTCCATCATCCAGGCAATCAATTTATCAGGCGACGTTACCCGTAACGCCGATATGACGAACGTAACACTGTCGCGTAACGGCGAAACATTCAATATCGATGTGCTCGCCATGTACAAGGATGGCGACATGAGCAATAACATCCTCTTGCAGGATGATGACATCCTCTACATTCCCGACATCAGCCAGCAGAAGGTGTTTGTGCTCGGCGAAGTAACACGTCCCGCGTCTCTTTTGATGAACAAGGGTCGGATGTCGCTGTCCGAGGCAATCGCCGATGCTGGTGGTGTCAACAACGTCACCGCAACACCGGACAAGATTTTCGTGATCCGACGGGAGAGTGGCCAAACCAATGTCTATCACTTGGATGGGGGCTCGCCGGATGCATTGATATTAGGCGACCAATTCGAACTCCGGTCGCGCGATATTGTATATGTGGAAACTGCCGGCATTACCCGCTGGAACCGAGTGATCGAGCAGTTATTGCCGACCGTGCAATTGCTCAATGATGCATCATCAACGGATTTCCCGCTTTTCCAAGGGCGCGGCGGTGACAGATAAAAACAATAAACATTGCGCGCTGCGGTGTAAGTATCGAGATGTGACAAACAGGAGTGCCTGGTAATGACAAAAGAAAATCGCCACATCGATCTGGAAGAATTGATATTCATTTTAAGCGGCTCGAAATGGAGCATTGCCGGAATTGTATTGCTGTCCCTTGTCGCCGGGTATGCCTATATCACCCTCGCAGATCCCATCTACAAGGCAGATGCATTGTTGCAGGTGGAAGATAAGTCCAAGGTTGTTGGTGAATTGACGGACATTTCAAAACTGCTAGAAAACCGGAACGCGGTCAGCGAGAAGGTTAGACTCATAAAATCAAGGCGCGTACTTAGTCAGGTGGTCGATGATCTTGATTTGGATATCGTTGTTGAACCTAAGTATCTTGCCAATGCCGCACGGCACTATGGCAGTTTTAAGTCGAATGATGAAAATGGGCCACAGGCAGACGCTGATGTTGCGTATGCCTGGAGGCATGAGCGAATACAGGTGGCTCAGTTCGATGTTCCTGAAGCATATTTTAATAAGCCATTCATCATCATCAAAGACAAGAATGATTCATTCCGATTGTATGGTCCGAATCGTGAATTGATTGGGGCGGGTGTCGTAGGTGAGTTGATGGAAGCGAGATTGAATGGCCTCGAACAAGTGAGATTGCTGATTCATCAGCTGGTGGGCATATCCGGGGGGCAGTTCACTATAAAAAAGCTGCAACACCTGAAGGCGGTCAACAATCTGAGTGAAGCTCTGAAAATAGAAGAGCTGGACAAGCGTCCGAATGTGGTGCAGAACTATGGCCTGGTGCAAATTTCATTGGAAGGAACCAATCCTGGCCGGGTAGAGGCCATTGTGAACGCCGTCATTTCAGCATATATAGGCCAGAACATGGCGGATAAAACTGAAGAGGCCGAAAAGGCCTTGAAATACCTTCAGGAGCAAACCGATTCAGTGAGCGATCAATTGGCGGAGTCAGAATACCGATTGAATCAATACCGGCTTACCAAAGGGTCTATCGACCTTTCCAAAGAAACGGATGCGTTTATCACCAGGAGTGTCGCGCTAGAGTCCAAGATATCGGAACTGAAGCGGACTCGAAATGATCTTTTGCAAATGTTTACACCGAAGCACGTGCGGATTGTCTCGTTGGATTCACAACTAAACAGTTTGATCAAAGAGCGCGACGCGCTGGAGCAAAGGATACTTGAACTTCCGGATACTCAACAAACCATCTTACGGCTGTCACGTGATGTGGAAGTCAACCGGGAGCTCTATACATTGTTATTGAATAATGCCCAGGAGCTCAAGGTTGTAAAAGCGGGCGGAGGCGAAAACACCCGAATCATAGACAGCGCCGTGATGCCGATCGAGCCGGTGCGTCCGAAAAAGGAGTTCGCACTGCTGCTGTTTGCCGCCGTCGGGATGTTATCCGGGATCGGGTGGGCGCTGTTCAAAAAATCGCTGTATGGGGGGATCGATGATCCAGATGAAGTGGAGAGCTTGAGTGGCTTGCCAGTGTATGCCGTGGTTCCGCAT
>CAZKZP010000003.1:62387-85958 GCA_964557295.1 uncultured Chromatiales bacterium
TTCCGCATAGCGCGCATGAAAAAGAGGAAAACTGGTTCAGGCGCATTTTTAAAAAATCCGGGGCGGGTATCAAAACGTCATCCTCGCCGCATAACTATACCATTGAAAGCATCAGGTCATTGCGTACCACCATTAACAATGTCCAAAAAGGGGCTGACAATAATCTAATATTGATAACCGGACCGGCGCCGAACGTTGGCAAGTCATTCATCAGTGTGAATTTGGCCTCGGCGTGGGCGCAGTGCGCGGAAAAGGTGCTCATCATCGATGCGGATTTGAGGAAAGGCGGCATCAATCATTACTTCGATCTTGAAGCAAAGCATGGCCTGGCCGAATTGATCATGGGATCAATAAATGTGAATGAGGCAATTCACAAGACGGATGTTAAAGGACTCTATGTGATGCCTTCTGGCGCTTTTCCGCAAAACCCGTCTGAGCTGTTGACACATTCGCGATTTGCCGCGATCGTCGAGGCATGCAGAAAGAATTTTGACAAAGTCATAATCGATTCGCCACCGGTCATTGGTTTGAGCGATGCAGCAATCATTGGAAAAAATGCCGGGATTACACTCCTTGTCATGAAGGCCGGCCAGCATAGAATCAGGGAGATCGAACAGTCGATTAAAAACATGAAGCATGCGGGCGTAGTGCCGAGTGGCATCATCTTCAACAATATGAACATGTCCAGGGGGAAGTTCAGTTATGGAAAATATTATGGCTACGCTTACACATTCACTTATAAGCCATGAATGATGACAATGCCTATATCTGCTCATTGGCTGTATCCGGATGCGCAATGCTATGCCTAGCATAGGGATGTGGTGACCATGTTTGCGGACTATCTGATGGTTCAGAAATCGGTCGCCGATTTTGTGCGAAGGCTCAATGGGCAAGGCATTGGCGCGATATTGGCTCGAGGCGCAAGTGGGTCATTCGCGGTTACTGTGCTGGGCACAGCCATGAGTTTTGTGACAAACCTGGTGTTGGCAAGAATATTGGGTGCCTCGGAGTATGGCGCGTACATCTACGCGCTGACCGTCGTCAATCTATTGGCCTTGTTGGCAAAATTCGGCATGGATTCTTCGGTCTTACGCTTCGTTGCCTCGTACAATGCCAAGGGAGAGTGGGATCTGTTGCGAGGAATACTTTTCCGGAGCACGCAGTGGGTGGTAATGGGCAGTATTGTCATTGCGGGAGTGGCAGCGGTGGTTGTCTTTTTTTTGAGAGACACTCTTGGTCAAAGCCAGTCACTTACATTCTTTATTGCCATGTTATTGTTGCCATTATTAGCCATTTCGGCGATTCGATGTTCTGCGTTGAATGCCTTTCGTCGTGTCGTCCTCGCCTCACTGCCGGACAGCCTGATCCGGCCACTTGTGATTATCATCTTGGTTGGCGCATTTTACCTTATCGGCCAGAAGCCGCTGACGGCCTACGAGGCGATGAGCATTAATTTGATTGCCTTGTTCGTGGCCGTTTGTTTTGGGACGGTATGGCTAGTCAGAACCCTGCCCGCACAAATCAGCCGGCACGCCCTCAGTTATGACGAGCGGCAGTGGATAAAGGTAGCGTTGCCTCTGTTTTTTATCACCGGGGTGCACATGCTTTTGAGCCAAACCGACATCATCATGCTCGGCGCAATGATTGGTGCGGAACAGGCCGGCATTTACGCAGCGGCATCCCGCGTGGCGGGCATCGTTGGTCTTGGGATCGCTGCAGTGAATACGATTTCCGCACCGCTGATTTCAGAGCTATACAGCACCGGAGATCAACAAAGGTTGCAGAGGATGATCACAATAGGTGCGCGCGGCATGCTAGTGATGACATTCATCACGGCAATGGTACTCATAATATTTGGAAATTCAATACTTGGCCTGTTCGGAGATGAATTCGTGGCCGGTGAGGATGCGCTGTTTATTTTACTGGCCGGACAATGTTTCAATGTTCTTTCCGGGTCGGTGGGAACAATCATGACGATGACCGGACACCAGAATCAAGCGGCGTTGATTTTTGGCACGGCGGCAATCATCAATATACTTTTGAACGCTGCACTTATCCCAATGTATGGAATGGTCGGGGCTGCCGCCGCTACTGCACTTACGACCGTGCTATGGAACTTGGCCATGCTTGCATATGTATGGAACAAGCTCAAGATCAACCCAACTGCCCTGTCCAGGATATACTAACCCTAACCATGGCCAACTTACTTTTGGCGATGCTTGTGCTGAATGTCGCGATGTACGCGACCAATGTCTATTTGTTTTTTTATGATTTGGGAATGACCCCTATCAAACCGCTGTATTGGTATGTGGTCACTGCGGGGACGGGGTTGGCCGTTCTGATCACTCATCGCGAAATCATGAACGTGTCATTTCCGAAATCGCTTATGATTTGGATCATCGGCTATATCAGTTACAACATCGTGAGTTTCATGTTTTCATCGCAAAGTATGGTTGCCACGGATGTATTTATTCTGCAGGTCGAAACCGCATTGCTGCTCTTTTTTCTTGTTTTGATCATGATGATGGATCGAGGCGTGGATACGGTTCGCTGGATCTTTCTGGCTGTGACCATATTCGCGGTGGTCATGAATATCATCGACTTCTTGGTCCCAACGTGGTCCAACGTGCCCGGACGAGCAGCCGGTCTTTATGTGAACTCCAACACGGCGGGAAAGGTTATCGTCCTTGCGATGACCGCGTGCATACCCGTCGTCGAGAAAAGGTTTCGTCTGCTTTTTTGTCTTTTCGTGGGCATTGGGATCATGGTGACCTTCAGCCGCTCGTCGTGGATGCTTTGGGCGGTTTGCGTGTCCGGATTGACGATTACGGGGCATCTTTCGTTTCGCAACCGCGCCGTGAGTTTTATTTTAGTAGGACTTGTTGCCATTTTCATCGTATTCCAGCTGCTGTCGGGTGGGGTGGTGCACTTGATCGAAACCGCCGGGTTTGGAAGGTATTTGACGGACAACACCCTCGGCCGACTGGGCGGGTCGGCCGGTGTATTTGAAGACATCTCCGCGGTATCCCGCTTGACGGCGGCCGTCATGGCGCTCGATGTGTTCCAGCAGCATATCTGGTTTGGCCAAGGCCTGGGGTATACCCGGGAATGGGACTATATTGTCCTGCCGCATAATATGTATCTGATCACCGCTGCCGAAGGCGGGATGTTTGGGCTGCTGGTTCTGCTCGCGTTTTTCGTGATGCTATGGCGTATGGCTGACGACATCGGAAAAATATTGGTGATCGGCATGGTGTTTTACTCGATGTTTTCACACACCATGCTGACGCAGCCGCCGATATTGGCAATCGTTGCGTTCGTCGTCGCGAGTTCCAGGTTTTATCGGAGAGAGGCGGCGAGCGCCAATGAAAAGGAGTCATCGCACATTCAAACTGCCCAGGCTGCGCTAACAAACTAGCGCCCAGAGGGGGTGATCATGACCGAGTTGGTTTTTTTGGGGGATGTTTATCTGCCAAGGCCGTATGCTTGCGATTTACACCTTGCCGGGCACTACATCATCAACCTTGAATCGCCGATCACCTCCGCCATGCATGGCTATCCGGATAAAGTCAATTTGAAGTGCGAGGCGAATTATCTTGAGTCGGTATTTGGCAAAAAACCGATCGCTGTTTGCTTGGCGAATAACCATATCATGGATTATGGCGAGGAGGGGTATCGAGACACGGTCAGGATCCTGGATGAATCCGGGATTGGATATTTTGGGGCGGGCTATCTGGATTCTAATTGCAATAACCCGCTTGTGCTGCAAATCGCAGAATCATCGATCGCATTAATAGGCTATGTTTGCCGCTCCACGAGCCCGGTTTTCGCCACGGATGCACAGCCCGGCGTGATGCCAAGCGATCTGGACCAGATTGTTCACGATATTGAACGCGCAAAAGCGGCGGCCGTTGACCGCATCGTTGTATCGCTGCACTGGGGAGCGGAGGAGGTGTATTTACCCAAGCCCGCGGATGTCGAGATGGCGCATCGGCTATTGGATGCTGGGGCGCACATGATCATCGGTCATCATGCCCATTGCGTGCAGCCCTGCGAGATCTACAAAAGCAAGTATATTTTCTATGGTCTTGGCAACTGTATCATGCCAAGCCTGGATGTGCCGCGTGACTATGTCGATGGAATGCCAAGCGGCCGGTTCAAAAAGAAGGGGCACCGATGGAATCGAGTGGGTTTGGCCGTCCGCTATGAAGTGGAGACGAATCATATTTCTGTGACCGGAACTGCGTTCGATGATGTCAGGTTGTCAGCCTGCACCAAAAGCCGCCTCAAAAAGCGCCCGTTACAACGATGGAGGTGGGGGTATCGTAAGGCGTTCAGCCTATCGTATTTTCACGGGAAAATAAGACCATTAGTGGCTAACTATTTACACAATCCCAAATTGCCCCGACTGAGTCACTTGCGCTTTATTTACCAGTTGCTCAAATCCCTGGCGCTGGCCCGAGTTTACAAATGACGCTGAATGCCATGGTGAGTTTTTTTGATAAATTCCCCATGGATTCATGCGGCAATAACAAATCGCGGTTTTCGTGTCAGTGCTCATCAATAGACAAAAAATATGATCTAGACTTTATAAGGCGATATTTTTGACCATCACTACCGCGGCATATTCACAAAATCATTCATAGTGCGTGGAATCACTTTTGACCTATGGTGGCACTTATGAGCATGGTAAGGCGGATCGGAATGCAGGCAGTGCAGATGTCTCGCAAGCGCCATCGGCAAGGCGAGAAATCCGTCACTGAGAAAACGAACAGGGTCGCTGCGGCCGAAAAGCTGAGCGTTGCATCAGTGCAAACCGTCCAGCGACAGTCCTTGCAACGGATGCTGCAACATGCATATCACAGAGTCCCCTATTATCGCGACATATTTAAGTCAATGGGCTTGGTTGATCACTACGGGCAGGTTGCGGTTCAACGATTCAATGAGTTCCCATCGCTCGACAAGAATGTTATCCGTGCGCAAGAGTGGCGGGTATGTGCGGACGATTTGTCCGATCGGGGATGGTACTTCAATACCTCCGGGGGATCTACCGGCGAGCCGATCCGGATCGTGCAAGACCGGGAATACAGTCAGTGGTCGGTTGCAATGCAGCGATTCTTTGCCCGCTGGAGTGGCTATTCGAGCGGTGAACCGCGGGTGTTGCTCTGGGGTTCCGAGCGCGACTTGTTTGCAGGCAGGGAGAACGTCAAGATTCACCTGTTGCGATGGTTGAGCAACGAGTTGTGGCTCAATACCTTCCGGATCACGCCGCAGTTGATGCATTCCTATGTGCGGCAACTCAATGCATTCAAGCCCGTGCAGATACTGGCCTATGCGGAGAGCGCATATGAGCTGGCCCGTTTCATCGAGCGGGAGGGGCTTGAGGTATACGCGCCAAAATCGATTATGACCTCGGCGGGGACGCTTTACCCGCAGATGCGTGCCAAAATCGAACAGGTGTTTCGGGCGCCCGTGTTCAACCGTTACGGGTCGCGCGAGGTCGGCGATATCGCATCCGAGTGCGGCCAACATCGCGGGCTGCATATTTGCCCGCTGACGCATTATGTCGAGATCTTGCGGACGGACGGCACGGCGGCGGCTCCGGGGGAGGTCGGCGAAGTCGTCGTGACGCTGCTGACCAATTTTTCGATGCCGTTCATTCGTTATCGAATCGGCGACATGGCTTCGTGGGCCGAGGCGGCGTGCCCGTGCGGGTGCGCTTGGCCGATGCTAAAGGAGGTGACGGGACGCGTGAGCGACACATTTTCGACTCGCGATGGATCAAAGGTTCATGGAGAATATTTCACACACTTGTTTTACTTTCGCGACTGGGTGGAAAAATTCCAGGTGATTCAAGAGGACTTCGAGCATGTCAGAATCCTGCTGGTGGCGCTGGACAAAGCAGCCGACACGCAAACGTACGCCAAGGATCTCGAAGACATCACCCATAAGATACGCTTGGTGCTTGGCGATGCGTGCCAGGTCGAATACTCGTTTGTGGATCATATCCCGCCGTCCGCATCCGGAAAGTATCGATACACTATTTCTAAACCGGCCACGGCATGAACATCACCCTGGTGATTTCCTCACTCTCCTGTGGCGGTGCCGAGCGTGTCATGTCGATGATGGCGAACTACTGGGCAGATCAGGGCGCGGAGGTTTCATTCATCACCATGGATACCGCCGCCAGCGATTTCTATGCGCTTGACCGCCGCGTTCAACGGGTCGCTCTGGGGCTGGCGCGAGATTCCTCCTCGCCGTTGGAGGCGGCGCGTAACAATCTGGCACGGGTCAAACAATTGCGCCGCGCTGTGCGTACGGCACGGGCCGACGTCATCATCAGTTTTCAAAGCAGCATGAATGTCCTGGTGCTGCTCGCGACCTGGGGGCTTTCGGTGCCGGTCATCGTCTCGGAGCGGGTCGATCCTCGCCATCATCCGATTGGCGTTGTCTGGGATCGTCTGCGACGCTGCCTTTATCCGGCCGCCGCGGCGGTGGTGGTGCAGTCGAGCGCGGTTCATGCATGGATGGAACGCCATGTGCCCCGCGGCAAGGTTGCGGTGGTGCCCAATCCGGTGTTGCCCCACGCGCCGTTGCAAGCCGAGGGCGGACTCAGTTTGCCGTCGCCTTTTCTGATGGGGATGGGACGATTGGTTCCGCAAAAGGGGTTTGACTTGTTGGTCCAGGCATTTGCCTTGGCGGCGCGCGACCGGCCCGAGTGGTCGGTGGTGATCGTGGGCGAGGGCCCCGAAAAAGGCAATATCGCGGATGTGGCCAGACGACATGGCGTTTATGACCGGGTCCATCTCATTGGGCGAACCGACCAGCCGGGGGCAATCCTGAATGCTGCATCGATTTTTGTGCTGTCATCACGGTATGAGGGCTTTCCGAATGCCTTGTGTGAGGCGATGAGCGCCGGCCTGCCAGTCATCAGCTTTGATTGTCCCAGCGGGCCGAGCGACATCATTCGCGATGGCGAGGACGGCGTGCTCGTTCCGGAAAATAGTATCGAGGATCTGGCGGCGGCAATCCGACGATTGATGGAGGATACCGCTGAGCGGCGGCGACTTGGCCAGCAGGCGCTGCGCATCACCCGGCAGCTGTCATTGCCCAGTGTAATGGGGCGCTGGAATGACATCATCGGTGGCGTCATTCAGAGCAAGACGCCGGCACCGATGAGCTCTGGTCGCAGGTGACGAATTAAAACCCATGTCCGTTCATGACCATATTGCGTTGTACACGCCTTCGCTGCGCGGTGGCGGGGCCGAGCGCGTGATGCTCACCCTCGCCAAGGCGTTCGCTGCCAGAAACATCCCGGTCGATCTGGTCCTGGCGCAAGGCGTCGGGGAATACCTCAGGGAGGTTCCGCCCGGTATCAACATCATCGATCTGGAATCATCGGGCGTCCTCGCCAGCTTGCCGAAGTTGATCAAGTATCTGCGGCGAACAAGGCCGTGCGCAATGCTGGCCACCCAGGTGCATGCGAATGTCGTAGCCTTGCTGGCAAAGCGATTATCGGGATCACCTACGCGGCTCATCGTTCGCGAGGCGATCAGTCTGTCGTACAACACGAACAATCAATTTGGTATTCGCGGGAAACTCGTGCCATTTTTTGCCAAACATTTATATCCATGGGCCGATGGCGTGGTGGCGGTATCCAAGGGATTGGCACGGCAACTTGAGCAGCAGTTGGGGATCGATCCGCAGCGGATCCGAGTGATCTACAATCCGGTCGCCAAGGAGGAGCTGCGCGAAAGGGCGAAGGCTGCGATCGAGCATCCATGGTTCGAACGCATGGATCAGCCCATCATACTCAGTGCCGGCCGGCTCACCCGGCAGAAGGATTTCACCACATTGATCCGCGCGTTTGACTTGGTGCGACAGCAGCTTCCGGCGCGATTGGTGATTTTGGGCGAAGGTGAATTGCGTCCCGAACTCGAGGCCTTGGTGCAGCAACTTGGTTTGCAGACCTGCGTCTCTCTTCCGGGATTCATGAATAATCCCTATGCCTACATGGCGCGGGCATCCGCCTATGTGCTCTCGTCCGTTTGGGAGGGCATGCCGAATGCCGCGATCGAGGCCATGGTGCTTGGCACGCCCATCATCGCCACTGATTGCGAGACGGGGCCGTATGAGGTTCTCGACGGGGGGAAATATGGAAGGCTGGTCCCGGTGGGAGATGCCACGGCAATGGCGGAGAGTATCGCGGATGTGATAACGCAACGTGGCTCCCATCAGCCCAGCGCAGAATGGCTAGAACTGTTTTCGCTCGATGAGTGCGCGAACAAGTATCTGCACTTTCTGCAAATGGGAGAGACTCGACAAATTCAACTCTGAGGTGCGATGTGTGTGGAATTGCCGGTTTTGTTGATCCAGGCGCGCGGCTGAAAGATCCAGCCGCCAGCTTGAGACGAATGGCCGATTCCCTGGCCCACCGCGGCCCGGATGATGAAGGTGTTTGGCTCGATCCCGAGGTGGTGCTCGGCTTGGGGCATCGCCGTCTTGCGATTGTCGATCTCTCGCAGGAGGGGCATCAGCCCATGAGCTCCGCCAGTGGCCGCTATGTGATGACGTATAACGGCGAAGTGTATAACCACGACGCACTCCGGCGGGAACTGGGGAAGGACGGCCACACATTTCGCGGGCACTCAGATACCGAGACGATGCTTGCGGCAATCGAGGCGTGGGGATTGGAGCGCGCGCTTGACCGTTTCGTCGGCATGTTCGCATTCGCGATCTGGGATCGCACCGCGCGCCGGCTCACGCTGGTGCGCGATCGGATCGGCATCAAGCCGCTCTATCATGGGATCATCAACGGTGTATTTGTTTTCGCCTCTGAATTGAAGGCCTTGCGCGACTTTCCGGGATTTTCCGGGGAAATCGACCGCAACGCCATCGCCCTGCACTTGCACCATAACTACATTCCCGCACCGCATACGATTTATCAGGGCATGAAAAAACTCATGCCGGGGCATATTCTATCGCTCGATGTGCCGGACACGGGTGAGTTGGCTCCTCAAACGCGATCCTATTGGTCAGCCCTGGAGGTGGCCAATCATGGGCGGTGCAATCAATTCAGCGGTTCGCCCGAAGATGCCGTGGCGCGACTGGACGCCTTGCTGCGCGATGCGGTGCAGCTGCGCATGCTGGCCGATGTGCCATTGGGCGCCTTCTTATCGGGCGGCATCGATTCCTCGACCGTGGTTGCCTTGATGCAAGCCCAAAGCACTCAGCCGATAAAAACATTCTCCATCGGATTTCACGAGGATGCCTATAACGAAGCGGGTTACGCAAAGGCGGTGGCCGATTATTTGGGCACCGATCACACGGAGCTGTATGTCAGCCCGAAGGATGCCATGGAGGTCATACCCAGCCTGCCCACGCATTATGACGAACCATTCTCCGATCCTTCCCAGATACCGACCTTCCTGGTGTCCAAGCTGGCGCGCAAGCATGTGACGGTTTCTTTGTCGGGTGATGGCGGCGATGAGCTGTTTTACGGTTATGACCGCTATCTATTCGCCCAGCGTCTTTGGAAGACCATCAACTGGATGCCCCGGCGCGCGCGCATTTCATTGGGCAATGCTTTATTGGCCGCTATGCCCGCCTCGTGGCGGATACCCACGGCGCTTGCCGAGGTGTTGGCGGTCAAGGGTCCAGAAGGATTGTATCGCCGTGTCCGGTCGCACTGGAAGAATCCGGGCGCCGTGGTGCTTGGCGCCGATGAGTGGATGATCGGATCCTCGCTCCTTGCGCAACATGCGGCGCTCAAAGAGCTGACTCAGTGGATGATGTTTCATGATCTGATCAGTTATCTCCCGGATGACATTCTTGTGAAACTCGATCGGACCAGCATGGCGGTCGGTCTGGAAGCGAGGGTTCCAATACTCGATCATCGGGTGGTCGAGTTTGCGTGGACACTGCCGCAGGACTATAAGTGGCGTTCGGGGCACGGAAAATGGATTCTGCGCCAAGTGCTGTATCAATATGTGCCACAGAAACTCATCGATCGTCCGAAGATGGGGTTTGGGGTTCCGATCGACAGCTGGTTGCGCGGGCCGTTGCGTGAGTGGTGCGAAGATTTGCTGGATGAGCAACGCCTGCGCTCAGAAGGGTACTTTGATCCCACGGCGGTCCGCGAAAAATGGCGGGAGCATTTATCGGGAAGGCACGATTGGCACTATTATCTGTGGGACGTGCTGATGTTCCAGTCATGGCATCGAGCCGCTCACAGCCACAGAAGCCCGCCATGATCAAGATCGTTCATGTCACCACCAGCCTGGCTACGGGTGGCGCGCAAATGATGCTCTACAAACTCCTGTCAGCGATGGACCGGGCGCGGTACGACTGCGCGGTGGTGTCATTGATGGGTGAGGGGCGGTTCGGCCATTTGATTGAAGAACTCGGCATACCCGTGCATACACTCAATATGCAGCAGGGGGTGCCAGGCGTCACCGGTCTGATCCGGCTGCTGCGGCTGGCGCATGGCTTACGGCCGGATATCATCCAGGGGTGGATGTATCATGGAAATCTTGCCGCGTTGATCATGAAAAAAAACACAGTAGGACACCCCGTCATCGCATGGAACATCCGGCACACATTATATGATCTTGCGTTGGAAAAACGGCTGTCACGGCTTGTCATAAAATCAGGGGCGCGGCTGTCTTCGTCGATTGACCGGATTTTGTACAATTCAGCCATCAGCGCCGAACAGCATGAAGCGATTGGCTATGCCGGACGCAATCGCGCCGTGATACCGAATGGATTTGATTTGCTGAAGTACCAGCCATCGCGTGAATCGCGCGCAAAGATACGATCGGAATTTGGCATTAGTGACGCCGCTCCGCTAGTGGGCATCATCGGCCGTGCCCATCCAATGAAGGATCATGCCAATTTCATCCGAGCCGCAATGCACGTGGGCGAACAGTGGCCAGATGCGCATTTCCTGCTGGCAGGCCCCGAGATGATCCCGCGGAATCCGCTGTTCAGCGATTCACTGAACAGCGCGTGCGTGAGTGATCGTGTCCATTTTCTCGGCGAGCGTTCCGATATTCAGGATCTCATGTCGGCAATGGACGTGTTTGTTTTGTCATCCGCGTGGGGCGAGGGGTTTCCCAATGTCGTGGGCGAGGCGATGGCGTGCTGCCTGCCGTGTGTCGTGACCGATGTCGGCGACTCCGCGTGGATATTGGGGGACTGCGGCGTCGTGGTGCCGGCGCGCGACACCGCCAAACTTGCCGAGGGGATGACAACGCTGCTCGCCATGCCGGCTGCGGAGCGGGATGCGCTTGGCCGCAAGGCGCGCCAGCGCGTTCAGGATGAATTCTCCCTTCCAGGGATTACGCGCCGGTACGAGGCGCTGTATGAGCAGGTCGCCAGCGGGATGCCACAGCGCCGGCGCGCCGCGCCTGGACGCCACTAAACATCACGACTCCGGCGCAATCCCGCAGGGGATCAGGCGCAGCGGTGAACTGTCCTCAATATTTTTTGCTCGGCCGCCTCCATCCTGCGTGGCCGGTTTGCTTCCCAATCCACTCATCTCTGCTATTCCCTCACCGAAGATGTCACACGCTATTGTGAGAGGCATCACTCTTTATTAGCACTCCCCTCGCTTACTGATCTAATCTGCGAGCTTGATCACACATAAATAATGGATTCATAAATATAGTCGCCGATACCAAATCTGGCGTGTCCACTTACGATGATCATCGAGGGTGGATTGCAAAGAAATCTTCTGGTTGCCTAGCAACAAAACCAATAAAAATCCGAACACTGGCCCCTAGAGAGAAGACACCACAGGCGCTTATAGAAGCTGCCCGCGGTGTTGTGGAAGGGAGTTTCCGCTTGGTTCTACTCAACATAACCGCGGAGTAGTTTTACTCATGTATAAAGATATTTTGATACAAAAAACTACCAAAAAGTTTATAGCTTTAACCGTTATTTCAACCCTCGTCACTGCCTGTATTACTCCGGAAACCACGCAAGAGATCGCCAACGATGGATTGAACAACTATACGACCGAAGAAGTAGCGATCACCGGAAGCGTGGGGGATGGCCCGATCACAGGATCAATCATCACCCTACAGGATGCTTCTAAAAAGGTGATTACAGAGTCGACCAGTGACAGTCAAGCCAAGTATGCCGCGACCATTCCCAAAGGCATGAAACTTCCCATCACGATCACGGCCACGGGCGGGATCGATCTGGTCACCGGCATGCCGCCGACCTTTGACATGGTCTCGGCCACCGTTGATAAGAGCGTTCGCACGGTGAATATCAACCCCTTTGCCACGATGATCGTCAAAACCGCGGGCGCGATGCCCGGCGGCATGACTGCGGATAATCTCGCGTTGGCGAAGGACTATGTTTACCAGCACATGAATTTCGGGCTCGACGCCAATCTGATCCCGGATCCGATCACCACGGAGATTACCGAAGCCAATGTTGCTAATATTGTAAAAACGAGCGAGACATTGGCGGAAATGAACCGGCGCGTAACCAACGCACTGATGACGGCGGGATTGACGCTGAGCGCGAGCCAGGTGTTCGACGTCCTTGCAGCCGATTTGGCGGATGGTGCGCTCGATGGCGCAGGTCCTGGCGCGGACGTGCGGGTGACAGCACTGGCAACCGTCGTTTCCGCCGAAGTGCTGCTGGAGGCCTTGCGCAATCAATTGCAGGTCAATGGCGGTGATGCGACCGGCCAGCTGGATGCGTCCATTGCCAGCATCAGTTCCATGTCTACTACGCGAACTGCGGATGTTGAGTTCACCGATGAGATGTTGCAGCAGGTGCGAAACGCTGTCACGGCGACTCATGCGTTGACTGCCAATGAGTCGCTTGCGGAAGTTCGCACTGTGCTCGATGGCATCACACTCTCCAGCTCTCCTGCTGACGCCCGCGCGTTGCTAACGCAGGACATCGGTATTGCTTACCGCGAGGCAGTGGTTCAAGTCGCCCAGGCGCCGCTTACTGCATTGGCAGAGATGATGGCCGCAGTGCAACCCCAGCCTGTACCAACCCCGGCACCGACAATGACTTCGGTGCCCACGCCGAGGCCAACATTGACGCCTACGCCGAGTGCTACCCCGACTGCGACTCCGACGCCAGCGCCCACTCCGGTACCCACGCCGAAGCCCACACTGACGCCTACGCCGAGTGCTACCCCGACTCCGGCTCCAACGCCAGCGCCTACTCCGGTACCCACGCCGAAGCCCACACTGACGCCTACGCCGAGCGCTACCCCGACTCCGGCCCCGACGCCAGCGCCCACTCCGGTACCCACGCCGAAGCCCACACTGACGCCAACGCCGGTGCCGACACCCACTGTCGTGCCGAGCACACGGCCCTGGGAAGCGCTGCTCAGCAGCCCGGACCTGGTAGGATTTGGCCGCAATACCACGGGTGGTAAGGGTGGCGAGGTCTGCTGGGTCAACACCCTGAGCGATTCCGGCACGGGAAGTCTGCGCAGCTGCGCGGAAAGCAGCGCGGCGAAATGGATTCGCTTCAACGTCTCCGGCACGATCAACTTGAATTCAGAAATCCAGGTGAAGTCCAATAAGACCATCGACGGCCGCGGACAGAGCATCACCCTCAATGGGCACGGCCTCAGACTGTCCTATGTCTCGAATATCGTCATCCACAACATCGCGATTCGGAACGTTGCGCCCACCGGAACGGGTGCGACAGGGGATGCGCTTCACGTGGCCCGGAATGTAAGCAATGTCTGGATCGACCACGTCACCCTGTCGGGTGCCCCGGATGAGCTGCTTGATATCGGTAAAGAGGCTACGGACATAACGGTATCCTGGTCGCGATTTGAAAAGAATGGCAAAGCGGTCCTCATCAGCTGGAGTCCGACGGAAGTGAAGGACACCATCATTCGTGTGACGATGCACCATAACTTCTTTGACTCCATCAGTGAGCGTGCGCCCAATAAGCTGCGCTTCGGCAAGGCTCATGTCTTTAATAACTATGTATACAACTGGACGTATCGCGGTGCGCAAGTCTCAGAAAATGGCGAGATCTGTTCTGAAAACAATGTGTATGAAAAGACGCAAACGGGCGGTCAGGATACGGCGATCTATCCCCATCTTGATTCAATTGAAAATCCTGGGAAGGCCCGTTCCTCTGGCGACGTGCTTATGGGCCGCGCCACGGTAGTCGAGGACCGCTCTGATCAAGTGTTCAATCCGAAGAACTATTATGCGTATTCGCTTGAGCCTGCAGGTGCGTCGCTGAAAAGCAACGTCATGACCAAGGCGGGGCGTCAGAGCATAGCCGCGCCTTAACGCAATCACATCCACAAGACGGATCAACCCAAGGAAGCACGGTCGACAAGGATGTCGACTCCTTTCATGAGGCGGGGGAGCACCCCGATTCAATTTTTCGCCAGGTTTATAGCACCGATGGATTCCCGCGCTTTTGCGCACAATATAAGTAACTGGCCGGCAGCCGCAGAGCGTTGCCAAGCTTTATCAAAGGGATGAAGCCATTGCCATCCCCGACGTAGAATGGCAACCCGACAATTCCAGTGACTTTAAAGCCATACGCTTCGATCCCTTTTTCCAACTACTCATCCCAACTCTCCAGAGTTGAATATCTTCCACCAGCGGAACGGCATCGTATGCAACATGACGCCATCCGGCCGCAAAACCCGCCAGCACTCCATCAAGCACCGATCCACATCTGGCACATGCTCAAGCATGTTGCGGGAAAAGACCAGATCAATTGAATCGGCGCTAAAACGTGAAAAATCTTGCGCATCACAAAGCGCGTATTCGACATTTTTCATTTTCTTTTCGAGAATGCTCGCACCAAGCCATGCATGGATTTTTTCATCGATTTCAGTGCAAATAAGCCTTTCACAATACTTTGCGATCGTGACGTTTTGCACGCATTGCCCGCACCCAGATCCAACACAATTAATCCATCTTATTAATGATGGTTAAGCAGTGAAATTAATTCGAAAGTTACATTCGATATGCGGTGCAATTATTTGAACTATACTTTTTTGGCAAAGCGGACATGAAAACACATTAATTATGGTGTGCATATGAAACTACTACAATCAAAGTGTTCTTGGTGCTTGTTATCGTCACTTATAGTCTGGTTGAATTTTTATGCGCCCGTTGATGCAAGAGCCGCGGTCATACTCGATTATGACAACCGCACGGTGGGCAGCGCAGGATTCGGTCGGGTCGACGGGTATTATGGTGAGTGGAATGAAGCTGACGCCTCGACATCTATGTTCACCCCCTATAGCGCAATAAAGACGGCGGGCGTGGCGTGGTTTGACCTGCCAAATCCCCCTCATGTCGACAATGATTTCTTCACATTGACTGGCCGTGCGGCGCAAACAGCCACTGCCCATCCAAGCCACTTTTCGGCGACTGGAAGCGTGTTGATCGATACCGGGGACAATAATTCAACACTCGGGGCGGAAGGCATGATTGCGACAAAGTCTTTATTCGATATGGGGTTTACTCTCGATTCGCCATATCGCGCGGATTTTGGCGCGGTCATCGAAATGACTTCCTTGCCCGACAATATGTTTAGCGCGGGCGTGTTTTCCAGCAGCGGTTTTCTTGGTCTGTGGGATATCGATCATGGCATTCCAGTTTTTGAGCATCGGTTCGATGAATCGGACTTGTTTATCAATGAATCGATCTCCACCTCCTACCATCTCGGCGCGGGATCGTATGCGCTGGTGGCAGGGGTATCGAGTGTCTTTGCGTTTTCTGGCTATGCCGACATATGCGATTTTTGCGGCGGTGGGAAGTATAATTTTAATTTTGCACTCACTTCGGTGCCGGAACCCACGATAGCCGTCCTGCTTGCGATCGGCCTGGTAGGGTTCGGGCTGCGGAATGCCTCGACCATCCGACGCGCCGGCAGAGATTGATCTGGCAATGACGAAGTCGGGCCAACGCAGAGTATAGTGCATGTGCGGAATCGCAGGTTTCATGCAGCCGCGTCACTGGCCGCAAAACGGGGAAGAGATCTTATCCGGCATGGCCAGACGGATTCAGCATCGCGGGCCGGACAGCGCAGGCATCTGGTATGACGAACAAGCCGGCATCGGTTTGGCGCATCGCCGTTTGGCCATCGTCGATTTGTCGCCCGAGGGTCATCAACCGATGACATCCAACTCCGGACGCTACATCATCGTATTCAATGGCGAGATTTATAATCACCGCCAGATTAGGCAGGAGCTCGCCACGCACGGGCACGTCTTTCATGGCCATTCGGATACCGAAGCCATCCTCGCTGCGATGGAAGAATGGGGGCTCAAGATCGCTATTTCCAGATTCATTGGCATGTTTGCCTTTGCGCTGTGGGATACGCAAAAAAACCAGTTGCACTTGGTGCGCGACCGGATGGGCGAGAAGCCCTTGTATTATGGAAAGGCCGGCACGTCCTTCGTCTTCTGCTCAGAACTCAAGGCGCTTGAGGCCTGTCCGCAATGGGAGGGAACTCTTGATCACGTCGCGCTCGAGATCTTCATGAACTGCGGCTACATCCCGGCGCCATATTCCATATTTCAAGGCATACACAAGCTCATGCCCGGGAGCGTGGCGACCATCGTAGCCAATCACGCGAGAACGGAAGTCGTTCAGGAGAGTTATTGGACGATTGAGCAGGCCGTCGCGGCGGGTCGATCTAATCCGATTCATGCCCACGAGCAGGATATGGTGTCTGAATTGGAGCGGCTGATGTTGGATGCGATTCAGCATCAAATGATCGCCGATGTCCCCTTGGGCGCGTTTCTCTCCGGCGGCATTGATTCATCGACGGTTGTCGCGCTGATGCAATCCATGTCATCCAGTCCGGTCCATACCTTTTCGATCGGATTCGGTGATGAGGGATACAACGAGGCAGGATACGCCAAGCAGGTGGCCGATCATCTCGGTACGCATCACACGGAACTGTATGTTTCACCAGAGCAAGCGCTGAATATGATCCCAAAATTACCGTTGATATACGACGAACCGTTTGCCGATCCCTCGCAAATACCCACTTATCTGGTATCGAACCTGGCACGTCGCGATGTGACGGTCAGTCTCTCCGGTGATGGGGGGGACGAACTCTTCTGCGGTTACTCTCGATATTTTTTGGTCGACAAGATGTGGCGGAGGATATCGATACTGCCGCGCCCGGTGCGCCGATTCGCGGCAAAACTGATCTCGAACACGCCAACGGAGCGGCTCGATCGGTTGTTTCATTGGCTGAACCCGCTGTTCAACAAATACAGTTCAGCGGGCCGGACTGGCGACAAGCTCAAAAAAGCCGCATATCCACTTGGGGCCGCTGACCAAAGTAGCTTTTACCGCATGCTCTCCGCGAACTGGACGCGCGGCGATGAGCTTTTGCTTGGATTGGATCGTGTTGACGATGCCCGGCAGGAGGCCCCGGAGCAGGGTATTCACACCGTGAGCTTCGTCGAGCAAATGATGTACCTAGACACCAAGACCTATCTGCCAGATGACATTCTGGTCAAATTGGACCGCGCGAGTATGGCGAACAGCCTCGAGTCACGGGTTCCGCTGCTCGACCATCGGATCGTGGAGTATGCCTGGCGCCTACCGTTGTCGGTGAAATACAAGAAGGGCCAAGGGAAGTGGATCTTGCGCGAGGTGTTGAATCGGCATGTCCCGGCGCGGCTGTTCGACCGGCCGAAGATGGGATTTGGCGCGCCCATCGCCCTATGGTTGCGTGGTCCGTTGCAAGAGTGGGCCGAGTCACTGCTCAATGAACACCGCATACGTCAACAGGGTTATCTCAACGCGACGGTAATCAGGAGGAAATGGCATGAACATTTATCCGGCATACGCAATTGGCATCGCCAGCTGTGGACGGTTTTGATTTTCCAGGCATGGCTGGAAGAACAAGCACAACACCATCTCACTGGGATTCCGCATCATGAACCGTTCCGGGATATTCACCATATCGCTTGATTTCGAGCTGTTCTGGGGGGTGCGCGACCATAAAACCCTGCAGGACTACGGAGAAGTCTTATTGGGCGCGCGGCAGGCGATCCCCGTCTTGTTGAAAACCTTTGCGGAGCATGACATCCATGTCACATGGGCGACCGTCGGCTTCCTGTTTGCCAATGATAAAGCTGAGCTGGATTCTCACATGCCGCATATCAAGCCGACGTATCGCGATCACGGTCTGGATCCCTATCCCCATTTGAGGAACATCGGTCGAGACGAACAGGAAGATCCCTATCATTACGCGAATTCATTAATCAAAGAGATTGCGATGTATCCCGGGCAGGAAATCGCGAGTCACACCTTTTCACATTACTACTGCATGGAGCCTGGGCAAACCAAGGACGCCTTCCGCTCCGATCTGGCGGCGGCGCTGCAATTGGCGCGACGTCACGGATATCATTTGCACAGTATGGTGTTCCCACGGAATCAGTGCAACGCAGACTATTTGGCCACGTGCGCGGAGTTTGGTTTTATCGCATTCCGCGGCAATCAGCCCGGCTGGATGTATAGTGCCGGCAATACGTGGCAAAAGCGACTGGGAAGATTGCTCGACACCTATCTCCCCTTGAGCGGCAACAATCTGCATGACTTGGATCGCTTGTCGTCTTCCAGTCCCGTCAACATACCTGCCAGTCGCATCCTGCGGCCGGTGAATACGCGGCTCAAATATCTGGAGCCATTGCGGTTGGCACTCATCAAATCTGAAATGAGTCGTGCCGCTGAGCAAGGCAGGTTGTATCACCTGTGGTGGCATCCACATAATTTCGGCAAGAATTTATCCGACAATATGCGGTTTCTCGAAAAGATACTCGCTCATTTCAGAATTCTGAAGCGCGACTACGGCATGCGATCGATGAATATGAAAGAGGTCGCCTGTGAGGTGACGGCGCTGGCCACTATCGCGCCGCCGAACGACATGGCGGCGCGCCCGGCCAGTCAACATGCGCAATATCCGATCAAACATTATTGATGCGAGTGAGGGAGACGCGTTGCAATGGAAGAGTTCATTACAGCCGCGGACAATCGTTGGTCTTCTTTGTTGCGGTGTGTGGACCATGATTTTTACCATTATCCATGCTATGTCCAGGCCGAGAGTAACCTGCACGATGGCGAGGCTCAGGCGTTCTATTGCGAAGGTTCAGCTGGACTCTTCCTGATCCCGCTGGTCCGGCGAATGCTTCCCGAGCCGATGGGCCAGGGGAGATGCCGCTATGATGCGGTCACGCCCTATGGTTATTCCGGCCCGATATACACGAGCAATCTTGAACGCGAGGATCTACAGCGGGCATTAGAGGCCTATGTCGATCAGGGCTATCGCCAGGGGTTCGTCACCAGCTTTTTCAGGCTTCATCCGCTGCTTAATAAGAATCTGATTTCCGCCATCCCACATACTGACCATATCAAGCTGGTGCGACATGGATCGACTGTCAGCATCAACCTCGAACATGAGTCCAGCCATTTGAACAAGGTGCTCAGAACAAACCATAAGCGTGACATCAAAAAACTGGGCAACGCAGGGTTTAAGGTCAGGATCAATCACTGGGATGACTATGCGGCATTCCAAGACATCTACGTGCACACCATGGCGCGACTCAATGCCGTTGACTACTATTATTTCAGCAAAGAATATTTCACGCATTTGCAGGAGTGTTTGGCGGGGGATCTGCACTTGTGCTCAGTCATCGCCCCAGATGGAACTGTCGCCGCGGGCGGTATTTTTGCCGAGTCCGGGAATATCATGCAGTACCATTTGGGCGGGACAGATGCGCGCTATTTGGCGCACGCGCCGAGCAAATTGATGTTCTTTGAAATGCGGAATTGGGCAAAAGAAATAGGCGTTAAAGTGTTGCACTTGGGTGGTGGTTTGTCTGCGGAGCGGGACAGCTTATTTGAATTCAAGCGCGGATTCGCCACGGATGAACATGATTTTTACACACTGAGAATCACACATGATTTTGACGCATATGATTCATTGAACACGCGGTTTCTTGCAAAGAACTGCTTGAAAATATTCCCTAATCAAAATTATTTCCCATTGTATCGCACCAGACTGGATGTATCGATCGCGTGATGTAAGCCGGACAAGACAATCCGCAAGAATGAGGAGCGTATATGAATGTGCATCGGTTGGAATCATGGCCCCACTTTGACGAAGACGAGATCCTCTCAGTTACCGAAGTCTTGCGCTCTGGACGTGTGAATTATTGGACCGGAGAACATGTAAAGAAGTTTGAAAACGAGTTTGCCAAATACTGTGGCACCGAATACGGAATAGCCTTGGCGAACGGGACGGTGGCGCTTGAGTTGGCCTTGCGCAGTCTTGGCATAGGCAAGGGCGATGAAGTCATTGTCACGCCGCGGACCTTCATAGCCTCGGCGAGTTGTGTTGTCATGATGGGCGCTGTTCCCGTGTTCGCCGATATCGATTTCAAGAGTCAAAACATCACGGCGGAGTCGATACAGCAGGTGATCACGCCGCGTACCCGGGCGATCATTGCGGTGCATCACGCCGGATATCCCTGCGATATGGACCCGATCATGGCGCTGGCAGATGAACACGGCCTGGCGGTCATTGAAGACTGTGCCCAGGCGCATGGCGCGCAATACAAGGGGCGACCGGTGGGTGGATTGGGGGATGTGGGCGCATTCTCATTTTGCCAAGACAAAATCATGACGACCGGCGGCGAAGGTGGAATGCTGGTGACCAATAATCATGAAGTCTGGGAAAAGTCATGGTCATTCAAGGATCACGGCAAAAGCTACGACGCGGTTTATCACCGGCAATATCCCGCCGGATTTCGCTGGTTGCACGAGTCATTCGGCACCAACTGGCGTATGACCGAACTGCAAGGGGCCATTGGTCGCATCCAGCTCAAGAAATTACCCGAGTGGCATGCCAGAAGAAAGCGCAATGCCGAAAGACTGACTGCGCATTTGTCGGACATCCCGGCGTTGAGTATTGCGCGGCCATCTGAGGTGATTGAGCATGCGTACTACAAGTATTACGTCACCCTTCGCCCAGAACTGTTGAATCCAGGCTGGGGGCGTGATCGCATCCTGACTGAAATCACCGAAAATGGCGTTCCATGTTTTACGGGAACCTGTCCGGAGATTTATCTGGAAAAGGCCTTCGAGTCAGCTCACCTCAAACCAAGCGCACGGCTGCCGAATGCCATGAAACTTGGCGAGACGTGTTTGGTGTTTCTGGTGCATCCCACCTTGACGGACGATGACATCGATCTTTCTGCCGAGGTGATCAAAGGTGTCTTCCAGCGGGCGGTTGCATGAGGCGGGATCATGACGCCCTCGAGTCTTTGTCATGGTTAGGGTTAGTAAGAAGCTCCTTAGCTGTTCCGAGCCATATTTCCCGCCATGAGCCGTAGGCTTTCGCAGATCCTACACGCCCGAAGAATTACACCCAGCGCCAGGATCATCAACTTTTGGTGCCAGCCGGGGATCGATTCGTCCTCGAATATGATGCGGATGCTATGGCTGTTCGGTTTGAGCAAGCGCAAAAAGACTGAACGTGTCTTGGTTTTGGGCGCCTTGTGATGTTGCCGATGGCTTGTTTCATGCACACCGCCGGTCGTGCGCACTGTTTTGTACATCAAGGCATTAAACGAGTTTCGGGCGGGATGGCGAATAATCGTTTTGTCAGAGTAGATCAGTTTATGCCCGTGCCGTGCCGCGCGCACGCACCATTCCGAGTCGCCCAGAGACTTCAATGACGGATTGAACACACCCACGGCTGCCAGCACGGTGCGGTAGGTGAATAGATTGGCGCACGCGCCATACTTGAAATGGTTCGCCCAATACTCCTGCTGAAATCCGAACAGACGATCGTAATGTTCATAGATGGTCGCTTGGCCACTGATTTTCGGGAATACCGTTATTTTCCCAGCGACGATACTGGCGCCTGTGCTTGCAGTTAGCGCTTGAACGCCCTGCTCGAGCCAATCGGGATAAGGCGTGCAGTCCGCGTCGGTAAACGCCAGGACATCTCCGCATGCGGCCGCGATCCCTGTGTTCCGGGCCGCATAAGAGCTACGTGTCGATTCCCGCAACAGTCTCACCAAGGGAAAGCGGGCAGGGGAGAGGTTGAGCCGCGGGTGTGATCCATTATCGACAACGAGTATTTCGGTGAGAGAGCGGGGATAAGTTTGACGGTGCAGGATCTCAAGGCAGTTCACCAGTCTTTCATAGTCGTTATAAACCGGGATGATAATTGAAACGTGGTGCGGGCGATGGCTCGTAATCATCATTGCGACCCATAGTTATTGGCGCGTTCTTCGTTGAGCTTGACTTCCACCAGGGCGGTGTCTGCGGATATACCGTCACGCTTCAATACCTTGAATATCGTGACGACCAGTATCTTGATGTCCAGCCATAAGGAACAATGGTCGACATACCACACATCGAGTGACAAGCGCTCATTCCACGGGCACATATTTCGGCCATTGATCTGCGCCCAGCCGGTAATGCCAGGCCGGACAGAGTGTCTGCGTCGTTCTTGGGCTGAATAATACGGCAGATACTCTGTCAGCAGCGGCCGAGGGCCAACCAGACTCATATCGCCCTTCAGGACATTGTAAATTTCCGGTATCTCATCGAGACTGGTGCGCCGAATAAACCGTCCAAGCCTGGTCAGGCGAACATTATCTGGAAGCAAAACTCCATCGGCATCCATTGCATCCGTCATGGTTCTGAATTTGTATATTTTGAATGGTTTCCCGTGGAGGCCAGGGCGTGTTTGAGTGAACACAATAGGGGGGCCATGTGACACAAATACAACAAATCCAAGAATGATAAACACGGGCATCAAAAAAATGATCAATACCAGGCTGGCTGTGACATCAAATGCTCTCTTATATATATCCCGGTAAACCATGTCGATCACCTGCACTTGATCGTGATGTTGTGGTTTTGAATTATTTTAGTCTGAGAACACATGAAGTATAGATGCGTTACAACGTGACTGCACAGCATGGCTTAATCGTTTAGATTGTACGAATATTTATTTTATGGGAGACATATTTATAAGCTTGTCTATAGTTACTAGGTCGTATCGGTAATACGAAGTAGTTCACGTGTTGAGCGTTCACGATAATCATTCAAACGGAATGGCCTATATGTATGAACGAAATCAGCATCAAGAAGTATAATGACAATATTACGGATGTTTTCCTGTCCTTATCCCGCAGCAAGAAGCGTATTGTTGTTGCGTCGGTCGATTTGATCATCATCGCGTTATCGATGTCATTCGCGGTTGCGCTGCAACCGGCTGATTTTAACATCATGAACTCACATGGTTTGTGGTTAATATTTTTGGCGGCGCCCATCGTTGCCATTCCCGTATTTTCGCAGTTTTTCCTGTATCAAGTCGTTCATCGTTTTGTGAACACAAAATTCTTTGTATCCACCATCTGTGCGGTTGTCTTGCATGTGGGTATCCTCGTTTTTCTCATCGCCCTGCTCGTGCCCGAGTTGCTTTCTGTTACGCTCATGATCAATTATTTGTTGCTGAGCCTATTGCTGGTCACTGGAAGCCGATGGATCGCCAGGGAGTTTCTCCTTG
>CAZKZP010000003.1:85968-107447 GCA_964557295.1 uncultured Chromatiales bacterium
GTACCAATGTGGTTATATATGGCGCGGGAGCAGCGGGCGCAGAGCTTATTGAGCTTTTGGATAAAGAGTCGAAATACAATCCGGTTTTGTTTATCGATGATAAAAAAGAGCTTCATGGCACATCGATCCTGGGCCGGACGATATATGCGACCAGCCAACTTCACGACCTTCTAGCGAAGCACCACGTCGATACCGTTCTGCTGGCAATCCCTTCCGCGCCGCGCGCACGCAAACAAGAGATTATCGGCTATTTGAATAAATTCGCCGCACGGATCATGACGGTTCCTTCGCTGGACGACATCGTGTCCGGGCGAAACTCCCTACATGATGTCATGGAAGTATGTGCCGAGGATCTTCTGTACCGGAGTCAGATCGATCCTGATCCAAGGCTGTTGTCCATGTGCATCAACAGCAAGTCGGTAATGGTTACCGGCGCGGGTGGGTCGATTGGGTCCGAACTGTGCCGGCAAATCATTCGCATGAATCCGGCCAAGCTCATTTTGTTTGAATTGTCCGAGCTGGCGTTATATCAAATCGATCGCGAACTCGGCGGCATCAAGAACAAGTATTCCTATTCCACCCGGAATGTTGAAATCATTCCAATACTTGGGACGGTGCGGGACAAGGATCGGCTCAAGACGATACTGAGCATCTTCAATGTGAACACGGTCTACCATGCGGCGGCTTACAAGCATGTGCCATTGGTCGAGACCAATCCCATCATGGGGGTGGCGAATAATGCCATTGGGACATGGTGTGCGGCCACCGCTGCGTTGGAGACGAACGTCGAGACATTCGTTCTGGTGTCGACAGATAAGGCGGTTCGCCCTACCAATGTCATGGGGGCGAGCAAGCGGTTGGCCGAGCTTGCGGTGCAGGCGCTGTCAACCGTTTCAAATGGCGGGACGCGCTATGTGATCGTCCGTTTCGGCAATGTGTTGGATTCTTCCGGGTCGGTGGTGCCGCTGTTCAAGGAACAAATCAAGCGTGGCGGTCCGGTGACCATCACGCATCCTGACATCATCCGTTATTTCATGACGATCCCCGAGGCCGCGCAGTTGGTGATCCAGGCAGGTTCGATGGGCGGCGGCGGCGATGTATTTGTTTTGGACATGGGCGAGCCGGTCCGCATCATCGATCTTGCGCGCCGGCTGATTACGCTGAGCGGCTTCTCCGTGCGGGATGCCACCCGGCCAGACGGCGATATTGAGATCAAGATCACCGGATTGCGGCCTGGAGAAAAATTATACGAGGAGTTGCTGATCGGCGGTGATGTAAGTTCGACGGAACACCCGCAGATCATGCGCTCGCATGAAGAAGAGCTTCCGTATGCCGAATTGGTGGACATCATGCACAAGCTGGAACACCACTGCGGAGCGGGCGACACGGCCATGATCAGGAAACTTCTGGAGGAGGTTGTGCGCGGTTATACGCCCCAGTGTGGCATTGCCGATCCGGTCTGGATGAGCGTATTGGAAAACGCAAAGCTCGAGTTGGCCCACCGTTGAGCGTTATGGCACGCATACTGGTACTTGGCAGTCTTGCAGATTCATTGGTGAACTTCCGGGGGGCAATGCTCGCTGAGATGGTGGCATCCGGACACGAGGTACATGCCTGCGCCCCCGGCGCGACCGCAGCGATCCGAAACCGGCTGCACGAGATCGGGGTCATCTATCACGAGGTGAAGTTCGAGCGCGGCGGGACCAATCCTCTGAATGACGCGCGCTTCTTTTTGAGGCTGGTCGCGCTTTTCAGGGCGGTTCGTCCCGATACATTTCTGGGTTATACGATCAAGCCCGTGATCTATGGCACGTTGGCGGCCAAGATTGCCGGTGTCCCCGCGATTTTTTCGATGATAACGGGCCTGGGTACGACTTTCATTGATTCATCCGAGCGGCAGCGTGGCGCGCGCTGGGTCGCCGTGGGTTTGTATAAACTGGCGCTGCCATTTAACCGCAGGGTATTTTTTCAGAATCCCGATGACCTGAATGCCTTCGTGTGCCAGCGCTTTGTCGATCAGGATTCGCAGGCTGTGATCATCAATGGCTCCGGCATCGATGTCGATGCGTTTCGACCGGCTCCGTTCCCAGAGCAAATCACTTTTTTGTTAATTGCCCGGTTGCTTCGTGACAAAGGCATCATGGAGTATTTCGAGGCGGCGCGCCGCGTCAAAGAGAGGCATCCCGAGGTCAAATTCAGGCTGGTGGGCTGGATCGATCCGCAAAATCCATCTTCGGTAACGGAACCGGAGTTATGCTCCATGATCAGCACGGGCACCATCGAGTATCTCGGGCAACTGGATGATGTCCGCTCCGCGATTGCCACGTCATCGGTTTATGTGCTGCCATCGTATCGCGAAGGGACACCCCGAAGCGTGCTGGAGGCGATGGCGATGGGCCGGCCAGTGATCACGACGGATGTGCCGGGTTGCCGCGAAACTGTTCAACCCGGGTGCAATGGCATGCTCGTCCCAGCGCGTGATGCGGCGGAGCTGGCCAATGCGATGACGCATTTCATTGAACACCCGTCGGATATCGAACGCATGGGCGCGGAAGGCCGCCGGATCGCGGTTGAGAAATATGATGTGCGCAAGGTCAATGCGGTCATCATGGCGACGATGGGGCTTCGCGCCGCACTGTAATATAGTGCGTATAATGTATATTATGTTAAATGTGGAAAGCGCATTGCTAGAGTTACTTGCAATGCTTTAGAGGCCATATAGCGAGCTAAATATAACTATTGTTTCTCCCATTCTTATTTATTCTTCTTTCGAAGCATCAATGTTTTCTCAACAAAGGAAAATGCCTGACTGACTTCTTGTCCGAATAGTTGATAATCATCTGATCGAAAATGACCTGGATATAGTTGAGCTGAATAATCTATTGATACACCTGACTCCAATCTTGCTGTTTTTCCTTTCCATTGCACAAATTTTACGTTTCGTGCCGAAGCCGACTGCGCCACATCCTCACTCGTCTCGTAATCACTTGGAGGGCGAAGAATTACCTTTGACACCATATTGACTGGATAACGTAAAACGAACGGCGTCTCTCTCGATTGTGTGGGCTCATACCAGAACCAATATCGCTCCCACAGAGAGGGGGACTTGCCAACTAGGTGATCTTGCACTCCTATAAATTGGGAGGCCAACGAGTACTCCATTCTGAGTACAAGTGGCTTTGTCACATCGTTCAAGTTTGTGGTTTCAAGAAGTGTGAATGTCGCCTTGCTGTCGATGGATCTTAGGAGCCTCTGTACATAATCTAAGCGTTCTTGAGATGAAAGCTCTTTCAAAGATCCGCGTATGCCCGATGCCACATATCCATTGAGCTGAACTAGTTCATGCACTGTAATTTTTCCATCTGAAAATATATCAACCGTTCTATCTGTCCGAATAGATGAGTCTTCAGGCAGGTATGCGTCCATCTTCTCAAGCCGAGAATTATTACTATCCAAGATTAAAGCAGAATTCTCAGCAAGACCCATCGGCGTCCGCCCTACTGGCTCTAGGTTCTTCTCTGTCACATCTATGTATTTGTGCAGACCACAATCTGCACAGAAAATAATCATATGATTGAACTGATCCAAGGATGGAAAATCGCCTGCCACGCTTTGGTTGACGTTTACTAACGCTAGATGTGCATCGATATTTACCGCTGTGAGTAGTTTATAGAGCAAGACCGCATGGTCTTTGCAGTCTCCATATCTATTATTTAAAGTCTCATCTGCTGAATTAGGAATTATTCCACGCTTACCGAATTCGATAGCTTTGTAGGTCAGATGAGACTGAACATAAAGTGAAATCGTTTTTACCTTGTCCTCGGTGGTTATTGCTCTAGCAGTTAGCTCTTCCGCCAATCTTGTTACTTGCTGATTGTCAAAAAGCTTATCCTTAATCTCCTCCAGATATGATCTCCCCACCTCTGACCAAGAACCCCTTTTATCTCCTAACCAAATAAATGGCATATACTCTTGTGGGTTTTCTTGAGCATACTCCTGTTTGAACGGTCGGACATTGTTCACTACCCATAGCCGGGTTTCTAATTCGGTTAGCTCTTTTGCATTTGATGGAATCCGCCACTTGAGATTCTGATAATTGCCAGTTATATAGAGAGCAGAGATCTCAGCAGGGTAACCGCCAAACATTGGATTCCCTTCGAACCCGAATTTCTCTGCACTCCTCAAATCGCGATAACTGACAGCAATGTCAATCGTATATCCCGGTGCCAGAGCAGGTATTGGCACATTTAGTATCTTGTCGCCTGTTGCCAGGCCACTAGATGTATCATCCATAACATAGGACTTTGAAAGCTCACCGCTGGCTACTACAGCCCCCTTTTCATCCCTTACTTTCAAATCATTAACAAATATTCTCTCTTTCAAAGGATCAAAGCGGTATTGTAGTGTGCTAAATGCATCAACTCCACTCTTTGTTAAGATCTTTGTCTTCATGTAAATCGTCTGTCGCTTTTCCTTGCCCGGAACATAATAAAATCCTTTTGCCTTCAGCAAGTGAATGGCGTCTTCTTCCTTGTAGTGTGGTTTTGGCTTTCCAGACAATGTGGCCAAGTATTTAGGTAAAGGAACAGGCTCAATAGGCTCGTTAACACTTTGAGTGCTTCCTTGGCCTAACATGCCAGATACATGCGACAGATACTCATTACTTGCTTGGTCAGTAGGATTCAGTGCCAGTGCCGATTCGAAAGATTGCTTAGCCTCCTTATACCATTTGAGAGCGTATTGACTGCGCCCTCTGTAGAAAAAATGGTCTGCGGACTTATAGCCATGCGAGATCATTTCATCGCACAAATCAATGACATCTTTATTACGACTAAGACGGTAATTAGTCTCAATCAAACTTGTTACAGTGGTCTGATCATATGGGGCGCGTTCTCGCAGGGACGCGTAAATGTTTGCGGCTTTCTCATAATCGCTATTGTTATAGTAAAGATCACCAACCAATCGTTTAATGCGTATTGAGTCAGTATTTGTAGCGTAATATTTTGCTTCACGTAAAACATCGTCCTTATTACCCGTATCCCACCGCAACCAAATATATTGAATTAAATCATCATCCTCTCGCCTTCCAAGAGAAAAAGATGCTTCATAGTTTTTAATAGCTTCTTTTCTTTTGCCAAGTTGTGATTGAAAAAACGCCTGGTATGACACCACATCATAACTTTGAGGAAAATGATTAATATTCTTTTCCAAAAAATACAATCCATCTTGATAACGCTTTAATAGATTATAAGCGTTCAGAGTTCCAATCATACTTGTGTCATCATTGGGCATGGCTTCATAAGCATGTCGATAATATTCTAAGGCGAGCTCATATTGTTTGTTATTTAAATACAATTGTCCTAAATGTGAAAATACTATGTTTTCAACAATCAATTCTTCTTTTTTCGTTTCTTTGCGCTTTTCAGGGTCTCGTGGCACATGCAGTAGTTGAACTGACGCCAATCGGTTAAAAACCTCGATTTTATTTTCTGCTCGATCCTTTGGCAGCGTAACTAGTACAAGATATCCGACTCCATGGTCGATTATTACTTCACATCGAGTCAAATGAGCCACTCCATCAACTGTGCGTTCCAGGTCAATTTGCATTGCTGGAACACCGTCACGCGAGATGGTTTCTTCTGATATGATCTTACCGGCCATCTCTGAATAACCAATAAGACTTAGAAGCGCAGTAGAAAGTGCGTCAAGAGATGGGGTAGTGCCATGAAGATCAACAGGAAACACTCCTAGCCATGCATCAATGCGTGGGTCTGTCGCCACATATTCGGCATTTGTGCCAAGTGATTCTTTATTTAAAAAGGTCTTCCAATTATTCGATTCCGCAATAACATTGTATGGGAATCGTTTAGAAACATATTTAACAGTGGTTTTAAGTGGAAAATTACTGGATATCCGCTCTGGATCTATTTGGGTCAAATTGCTTGCTAATTCTTTTAGTCGACGAACCATTTCCTTGTTTGATAGGTGTTCGCTGGTGACATCTACCGCATAGTAGTATCCGTTTTTAGTAGCAACCCACGCTACTGTTTCGGCAGCTCTTGGTACGCTTTTAAATTTCTTATATTTTTGATCATCATGCGAACTTTCAGTTTGATCGACAGTTAACAGTATTCCCTCTAGGCCGTTGACAGAGTATCTGCTAGCATTCCATGCTGTCTTACCGCTTTCGTTACGGGTTTTTTGCAACATTTGAGCGATTTTATCTGCAGTTAAACCAAATGCTAAATCATCTCTAGCGTATATTGAAACAAGCGTTCTGCGTCCTTCGAAGCGGTCTTCATATACAAGTATCGGTTGGTCCATCGAATAGGATTCGCGCACAATAGGTTTTGAATAATCCTTATTTTTAAACCGAAGATTAAATCGCTCAACCTCGTATGAATCATTCCGTTCCACTGCTCGGGTGCCAACACCACCGATGCTTAGTATTTCTGTTCTGGCAGAAGCGCCCCCCTGCACAGGACCATAATAATCAGCAAGCGCTAATATTCCAGGTGATGTAGTAAGTATTGTCGTTAATACCAGCTTGATGAGTACGTTTCTCATTATTTTCACTTCAACCACCTACTTAACATTGCGCGGACTCAAATGGTTTATTGAACAACCGGATCATCTATTGCGGCTATCAAGCACCGATATCAGCCTTGCAGAGCCATTGTCTTATTGGACTGAACGCTAATCCGGCGACGCCTAAATCCAGAATAAGTTAAAGATAATTGGGAGACCAGGCAAGCAAGATTTACCCTTTAAATACCCTTAGCGTTCTAGATTGAAAGTGATGTGTAAGGAATTTCTTACAATGAGAAGATCTCAGTTTTGATCATGCAGTAGGTTGTGTATAGATTGCTGTTGGCAAGAGGGTGTTAGGCACAACTAGAACATCCCACAAAGACCCTGAAAACTGCCGAACGCTGGCTTGCTTATGAGATCGCCATTTGTAGCCACACCTTTGAGGACTGAGAAATGAGTGTAATTCGCTGATTTTATTGACGTCATAGATTCCAAACATAACCTGTCCATACACGCTGAACGTATTCCCGAGAGCCATAACCTAAACCGGTAGTGTAAACATTTTTTCGCACTTTTGATTAGGGCGGTAGTTCACGCAGTCAGTTGTTCATCTAGGTGTTGTTGGTATAACACCTCCATGGAGAGGTACCGTTTTGTTCCCCATTTGGTCCCTGCGATGTGCCTGAGGCGGGCGGCACAGAGCATCAGCGCCGATTGACCATCCGGGAAGGCGCCAACCACACGCGTACGCCGGCGAATTTCTCGCATGATGCGCTCCAGGGGGTTATTGGTGCGTATCCGCCGCCAATGGGTATCAGGATAGCCATAATACGTCAGCGTCTCGGCCATCGATTGCTCAACCAGGTCGGCCGCTTTCGACAGCTTCATCTGCCGCAGTTGTTCGATCACAGCGTGGGCCTTTTGCTGTGCGGCCGCTAGACTCTCCTGGGCGTGGATGGCCTTGAGCATGTGGGCGACCTGTTTGACCTTGGTGCTGGGGACATGGCTGAAGACGTTGCGGTAGAAGTGGACGGTACAGCGTTGCCAGTCCGCCTCAGGGTAGTGGTCGGCGACGGATTCCACTAAGCCCATGCAGGCATCGGAGATGACCAGCCGCACGCCTTTGAGGCCGCGTGTCTTAAGATGCTGGAGAAAGTTACTCCAGCCCGCTTTGTCTTCCTTGTGGCCCTCGCTCACCCCGAGGATGCAGCGATAACCCGCCCGATCCACACCGATGGCCACCAGGACCGAGATGTTCTTGATCTCGCCCGCCCAGCTGCGCTTGAGTACGATACCATCGAGGTAGACATAGGGGTGTTCACCCTCGATGGGGCGATTGCGCCAGGCCTCGATGTGTTGATAGACCTTCTGGTTGAGCTTGCTGACCGTGCCAGAGGAGACACGAGTCCCCCACAGGGCCTCGGTAATGTCCTCAACGCGACGTACCGACACCCCCGCCAGATACATCTCGATCAGTGATTCCTCGATCGAAGCTTCCCGGCGGCGGTAACGTTCAATGATCGCCGTCTCAAAGGTCTGATTACGCAGTTTCGGCATCTTGAGAGTGATCTCGCCGGCCTTGGTGTGGAACTGTCGTGGGTAGCTACCGGCGCGGGTATCAACCCGATCAGGGCTGCGTTCGTAGCGCTGCGCCCCACACAGGGCGTCGGCCTCCGCTTCCAGCATGGCATTCAAGGTCTCTTCCACGGTGCCTCTGACGAGTTCTCCGAGATGGTCGTGAATCTTGGCCTCATCAATGCTTACAACCTCGCCCAGTTTTTTGCTATGGTTGCTCATGGTGGTGGTTCTCCTTTGTGGTCGTTGAAACTCGCAATTCCAACTTAACCACATGAACCACCGCCTCTTCAAATGTGCGAAAAATAGTTTACGTTATCCCTAAACCTTTGTTGCAAGATGCCGTTTTATTATTGCAGTTAGAGTGTCCGCGGGATTCTTTGTTCCTCATGCCACCAGAAGTGCGCACAAACAGCATTCAGCCCACTCCCCGTCCGCTGGTGGATATACTGCATTCTCGATATACAGCCTGGATTGTCCTGTTGATCTCGCTTGCCATTACCATTGTGGCGTGGAAGATCTCCAGCGATTCCGCCGAGCAGCGCGCCTTCGAGCGCTTCAAGTTCCAGGTAGATGAGGCGCAGCATTCCATTGATAAGCGTATGACCGATTACCAGCAGGTGTTGCGTGGTGGTCTGGCGTTGTTCGAGGCGGCCCCAAAGGTGGATCGTCACATGTGGCGCAGTTACGTCGAAACACTGGCGCTGAACAGAAGTTATCCTGGCATTCAGGGGATCGGCTTCTCCCTCTGGATCGACCCCAAAGACAAGGCGGCCGTTGAGCAGAGTGTGCGCGCCGAGGGATTCCCCGACTTTGTCATCAAGCCCGAGGGCGAGCGTCCTCATTACAGCAGCATTATCTATCTCGAACCCTTTGATACGCGCAATCAGCGCGCATTCGGTTATGACATGTACTCAGAGGGAACCCGTCGCGCGGCGATGGAACGGGCGCGCGATACGGGTGAGGCGGCCATGTCCGGCAAGGTCAAGCTGGTGCAGGAGACCAAGACCGATATCCAGCCGGGATTCCTCATCTACCTGCCGCTCTACAGCAAGCCTGTTACAACAGTGGAGGAACGGCGCGAGAATCTGCGCGGCTTCGTCTACAGCCCCTTCCGCATCCGAGACTTGATGCAGGGCATCCTCGGCCATGGCTTGCCCGAGGTCGCATTCGAGATCTACGACAGCGAAACGCTCGATCCCGAGACCATGCTTTATGACAGCGATGGGTTCACCGAAGCTGTGGGTGATCATGCCCATGATGGTCACTTCAAGGAGGTGCGCAAACTCACCATCGGCGGTCATACTTGGACGGTCACCTACACATCCACTCCGGCCCTGGCGGCGGCTACCAGCACAAACCAACCGCTGCTGGTCGCCATCAGCGGTGTCGCCATCGATCTATTGCTCTTCTACATCATCATCTCACTGTCACGCCTGCGCCAGCGCGCCGACAGGCTGGCGGAAGAGCGCATGAATGTACTGCGAGAGCGTGAACTCCACTTCAAGACCATTGCCGATACCGCCAATGACGGCATCATTACCTGTGATGAAACGGGCAAGATCAGCTACTGCAACCGCGCCACCGGAGAGATCTTCGGCTACAACGAGGCGCAGATGTTAGGAACGCCGATGGCACTACTCTTCGCACAAGAACCTTATAGCGATCTGATAAGCGGTGCGCTGGAGCGCAGCGCTTCCGTGGATGGCAGCAACACAGCGCGTAACGCCCAAGTCGAGATCGAAGGGATTCACCGCAACGGTTCAGTCATTCCGCTGGAGCTTTCGGTCGCGGGCTGGAGTATCGGTGAACGCCGTTACGCGACTGCCATCATGCGCGACATCAGCGAACGCAAACGGATCGAGAAGATGAAAAACGAGTTCATCGCCACGGTCAGCCACGAACTGCGTACCCCGCTCACAGCCATTCGCGGCTCGCTGGGGTTGGTCACTGGCGGCATCGTGGGTGATCTCAATGAAAAAGCGCGCACCTTGCTGGAGACTGCAACCCGCAACAGCGAACGGCTCAGCCGGCTCATCAATGACATCCTTGATGTGGAAAAGATGGGATCGGGCGAGATGCGATTCGAATTGCAATGCCACTCGACCACAAAACTGCTGCAACACGCCGTGGATCACAACTCTACCGTTGCCACGGCGGCCGGAATCAGCTTGACCATCAACGAATGCGACGAAGCCCACGTCCGCATCGATATCGACCGCTTCCAACAGGTGATGACCAACCTGATCGCCAACGCCATCAAGTTCTCCCCCGCGGGCGCCGGCGTCACTCTCTCGTGTCGTAACTGCGGTGACACTGTGCGTATCGCCGTTCAGGATCAGGGGCCGGGTATTCCGGAGGAATTCCGCGGCAGAATCTTCCAAAAGTTCGCCCAGGCCGACTCCTCCGATTCCCGCCAGAAAGGCGGCACCGGACTCGGTCTCTCCATAGTCAAGACCATCGTCGAACGTTTTGGCGGCGCGGTGGGATTTGAATCCGAACCCGGCAAGGGCGCCCTCTTCTACTGCATTCTTCCCGTCGTCAAACACAACAGCGCGGTCGCTTGATCCCTTCAGTGCTCCCACATTTTCGTGGCGATACTGTCATCATTTCACGAGAATGGATTGGCGGCCACTTCCGCCCGCAGCCTGGATGGCTTTGCCCTCTGCGAATCTATTATTCAACGACGCGCGCGAATGATAAACAGAACGTCGTTCCCTGCCCGGGATGGCTTTCCACCGTGATGCCCGCCCCGTGTTTATCCATGACCGCCTTGACGAAGGCCAGACCGAGGCCGAAACCCTTTTCCGCTTGATGGGTATCCGATTTGACGCGGTGAAAGCGTTGGAAAATGGCCGGCAGATCTGCGGCGGGAATGCCATAACCGTAATCGCGAATGCGGCATCGTATAGTATCTCCCTCTTCATGCAGGGAGATATCGACCGCGCTGTCGGCGGGACTGTACTTCACCGCATTGTTGATCAAATTGACCAGGGTGCGCTCGAGGAGCTGTAGATCGGCGCGGATCAGAAACTCACGTCCGGTATCACAATCCAGATTGAGTTTGATGCGCTTGTTGGCGGCGAACGACCAGACCTGATCAATCGCGCTTTCGACTATCATGCTCAAATCGAGCAGATTGGGATGGAAGTCGTCGCCGCTTTCCACTTGCATGATCTGCACGAATCTTTCCGCCAGGGTCACGGTGGTGTTGGCATATTTTTCGAAGCGGTCAAGCATCTCGGGGATGCTCAAGTCCTTGCGATGCTCCCGGATCAAGTGGATCATCGCCAGCATCGAAACCAGCGGCGAGCGCAAGTCATGAGACAGGAACCCGATCGCCTCGGCGCGGCGGCGCTCGCTCTCGCGCAACGGTGTGATATCCGTCAGGTTGATAATCAGGCCGCGCCCGAGATGCGGATGGGCCACCGTCGGCGCCATCTGTACCAGGAGATCCATGCCGCTTTGGTGCCGGGTGTTGAATTGCATCGGTTCGCCTTTCAACAGCGATTGTTTGATCTGCTGCTCCCAGCTGTAGGCCTGCTCTATCGTCAATACGCGTGTGAGCGTATTGAACTGGAGTCCGATAAGTTTCTCGCCTTCTGCGAGATTGAGCAGGTATTGCGCGGCGTGATCATTGGCCAGAATGACTTTTCCCAGGTTATTGATCACGATGACGCCATCGGCCATGTTCGCCAGGTTGTCATGCACAAAAGTGCGCATCGCGCGCATTCTGTCACTGGCCTGCTGCACCTCGTGGATGCGCCGGCGGAGAAATTCGCCGTGGGTGGCGCTCGGTTCCTCAACTTGGTTCAGATGTGCTTGCAGGAATGGATGCAGCAGGCCCTCCAGTGTCTCATCGGGATGATAGTCCTTGCCGGTGGCCACATACAGCACAGGCCCCGTGTCATCAGCGCCCACTATTTTGCAGTAATGATTAACGCCGCAGGACTGCCATCCTTGAGTCAACGGCGGTGCCGGCAGCATGTCGAGCGCGCCCCATTGATCCAGCACCACCCCCTTCCGCGTGCACAGTGCCCAGCCGTTGATCGGCACCAGCGTTCGCAGGAAGGCCATCCCCGCCTCCTTGTCCACCCTCAGCTCGGAGGGCAACACGCCGGGCTCCCGGGAAAGGGTTTCCAATTCCTCATTGAGATATTTCAGGGTGTATTCAAGACGCCGCCAACTCCAGAGCGGATAGGCGGCCAGCAGCGGAATCACCACGGCCGAGGGTGAGTACCAGACGAGCTGCGATTGCAGCAAACCGATGCTGATGACAAAGGCCGCCCCGATCAATCCCACGGATGCGATCAATGCGCTGCGCGGCGTCAGCTGCGGGAAGATGATGAACGGCAGGATGATCAAAATGCTGTTGATCAAAAATTGCCACGCCGCGGCGATCTCGGTAATGGCGAGATTGTTGCGCACCGTATCCAGGATATTGGCGTTGATTTCCACGCCCGGCATCGGATGACTGAGACCCGAGACCGGCGTGGGCAACGCGTCTCCCAGTCCCGGCACCGTCACGCCCACCAGGGCGATTTTGTCTTTGAAGGTGTCGGCGGCGAATTCGCCGTCCAATACCTTGTGGTACGAGATACGTTGAAAATGCCCTGGAGGACCGGCGTAAGGAATGATCAGGCGGTGATCACGCACCCAGGTGTGCATGCCGGCATCTGGTTGCGGATTTCTTTCTCCCGGCAGCGCCCGCCACTGCTGCGGCTCGAGATGTTGCAGTATCGCCATGCTGAGATTCGGCCAATACGGGCTGCCGAGACCTTCTTGCAGATATACACTGCGCGCGATGCCATCATGATCGAGCTGAACGTGCACATGCCCCAGGCCGGCGGCGGCATCGGCGAGCAGCGGGAGCGGCAGGGCTTCATAGGGCAGTCCGCCGCTTCTGCTCTCTTCCATGTAGACGGGCAGGATCACGCGTCCACTGCGTTTGATCGCCGCAGCCAAGGCCTGATCGGCGGCGGGATCGTGGGTTTCGGGTTCTGAAAAAATGATGTCGAGCGCGATGGCCCGCGCGCCTGCCGCCGTAAGGCGATCGATCAGCTCCGCATGTGTGGTACGCGTCCACGGCCATTGCCCGAGCCTGGCCAGGCTGGCGGCATCGATTTCAACGATCACGATATCGTCGGGCGCCGGCCGCGCCCAGGTATACTGCTGGGCATCGAACAACACCTGATCCAGTCGCCATAACGAATCGCTGCCAGCGAGAAAGTGCGTGGCCATCAGCAGTATGACCGCCAGGATGATGCGGTCGGACAGGGCGAAATACTGCCATTTGTTCTTTGTCATGGGATGAAGAGTAGCGGGAGCAAGAATCCAATCACCATCCATCTCGGAAAATAAACGGTAAACGAATCGGGTCCGCTGTATTCACTGACCTCGCCCTGATCATTGAAGGCTTGCACACGAAAATAATATTCACCCGGGTCGGGCACGGGCATCAGCACGCGGTCCTCGTCGACCTCGGCCGCGCCGATGAGATGGTGGAAGGTTTCATCCTTCGCCAGCTGCACGCGGTAGTGTGTGCCCGGCGTCTGCAATTGCCAGCGCACCAGCAAGGTGTCGTGGGTGATCTGTGGCGCGAGGACATGCGGGGCCGGAAGGCGCGCGGCGGGCGGCGCCACTACGTTGAATCGTGCGACAGCATCGGCGCCTTCCAGACCAATCTCGTCGATGGCGCGGACACGACCGACGTATTCGCCGGACGCGAGCATGGTGAGCCGAACCGCAGGGTCGGTTGTCACCTCATCATGCAACAACGCGGAGAAATCCGGCGCCTCGGCCACTTGTATGCGGTATTGGCGTGCGCCGGTGACGCTTGGCCAGGCCAGGGCGATGGCATCTTGCGGATATTCGCCAGACAGTTGGCTGAGATCCGGCGCCGGCAACAACAAGCGTGGCGGCAATGGCGGCTTGCCTTGCTCGGCCAGCGTGCCATAACCCGCCGGTAGCTCCGCGGTGGCTTGACTGCCTTCGACATCGACGCGCCCTTCCAGCACCTCGGAGCGCATCACCGGTCTCTTCTCCTCCGCGCCGACGCGGAATTGGGTGCCGCGCACGGCCGCGATGGCCGCGGGCGTGATGATCATAAAGCGCGTATTGTTGCGCCGCTTTTCCACTCGGGTATCCACCCGGCCGTGATGCAATCGGACCGAGGTATCGACCATGCCGCTGTCGCCGAAGGACGAGATGCTGTCGAGCGAAAGGAGACTGTTGGATTGAATCAGTAAAATGGAGTCATCGGCAAATCGCACGGTGATGCTGCCGTTGGCTCCCGTGCGTATGGTTTCGCCGCTGACGAGTTTGTCACCTTCACTCACCTGCCGGGGCTGACCATGCACATCCACCACGTCCACTGAGCCCGAATGGCGCACGACGCGGGCGGGTTGCGGCGGGTTCTTCAGCCACTCGACCTGGATGCGCAACCGCGTGCCGGGCTTGATCTGCTTGGGATCGGCGATGCCGTTGTGGCTTTGCACTTTGGGCCAATAGGAGATGCCCTTGAGATAATTATTGCTGATGCTCCAGAGATTATCGCCGGGACGCACCGTGTAGATCCACTCCTCGGCCCATGCGGGTGATGCGGCAATCACCCACAGAGATAACAGCAGAAGGCGGGGCCATCGGCGACAGGATGTCATTCTCTTCTCCCGGAGTATAGGGTGGAACACTCGGTGAACCCAATGCATTTATTTAGTGCGCATTTTACGCGCGCCACATTCATATAAATGTTAGCAATTGTAAATTCAGTCGCGCAGAAGCTCGAGGCGATAGCCGTATTGATAGACCGAGGACAGTTTCCAGTGATTCTCCGGTGTCAGACCGAGTTTGCGGCGGATGCGGCTGATATGGGCATCGACCGTGCGCGTATTCAGATCGGCACTCTGCCCCCACACACTTTCCAACATATGGCCACGCGATATCACCCGCCCGACATTGCTCAGCAGAAACACGGCCAATTCATATTCACGTTGCGTGAGCTCGACCTCCGCGCCATCGACCAAGATCCTGTGCGCGCCGGTGTCGATCGTGATCGTGCCGAGCTGAGTGATCTGCCCATTGTCCCCGGCCTTGTTGCGCCTGGCCAGGGCGTTGATGCGCGCCAAGGTTTCATGTTGACGCGCCGGTTTGACGATGTAATCGTCCGCCCCCGTGGTCAAGGCCGATACGATGTCCTGCTCCTGATCGCGGCTGGTGTAGAAAATGATTGGAAAGTCCCATCCGAAGGTATCGCGGATTTGACGCAGTAAGGCATGACCATCGATATCCGGCAATCCCCAATCCAGGATCACCAGGTCAAAGCTCTCTTGTTGCAATTTCTTCAGAAAACTTTGGCCGTTAGCGAAATGATGGCAGCGATGCCCGGCCTGGTTTATCCACCCCGCCACCAGTTCGGCCTGGACGGCATCGTCTTCGATCAAGGCTATTCTCAGCATGGAATGTTCCCTTAAAAGCCGCAACCAAATGCGGCGCTGCATCCGTAGCGAAACGGCAGCTCTGTGATGCGCCCCTCAGCCAGCCGCGCGCGCAATGCACGTATGCCCTCGGCCCCGCCGCAGAGCGCCGGGTCGAACATCGGCGCATCGAGATCGTCCTCCAGTTCCGCGGTTTTGTCGATATCCTGCCGGTGCAACCGCAGCAGATCGGCGGCCGTGCTGTTGATGCACGGATCGCATTCGAGACTGCGGTGCGGCAATACGGCGAAGCCGGCCTTTTCCACCAGCGCATCACGCTGCGCCGTGCTGTGTTGGTATAACGGATGCCAGACCTTCCGGTCGCCGTGATACTCGCAGGATTCGATGAATGGCGCAATGACGTGCTCCGGGAGCTCGCCGTTACGTTTCGGGATCAGGATCGTCGCCTGGTTTTCCGGATCGCGCTCATCGAGCCACTGCAGAAAGGTAATGCCCTTCAGGTGCAGGCTGCACCACTGGTAGCGTTGGGTGGGAAAGCCTTGCTTGGTATTGACCAGATCGGCGAACGGCATGCGCGCCTTCAGCCGCACCACTTCGAAACCCTGCGCCTTGACGAAGGCCTCGCAGCGCGTGACATAATCCAGCCAACCGTGCGCCGACCAACCGGTATCGATATAGCAGACCGCCACATCCCCGAGCTGCTGTTCATGAGCCCACTGAATCAGCGCCAGGGAGTTGTTGCTGTAATTGCTGCGGATAATGTTCATAGCGTCTCGTTCAAGCGTGCGCCGGTGTCTGTCTCACCCATTGCTCGCCGCTGCGCAACAGGGTGGGCCGAAGCAGCTGCGTGAACACCGTGCTGAATTGACGACCAGCCCCATTATAAACCTGGCGGATAAAGATATCTGCTGCTGTAGGAGCAAGCTTTAGCTTGCGATCAGCCACCGCTGCGATGATCGCCATCTAAAGATGGCTCCTACATCAGAGGTAATTGATCGCCGGGTTAATAATATAATAAAGCCGATCAAGTCTCATGACGCAACTCGCGGCCTCGGCAACAGCTCGTCGCGCCTTACCTGCTCACGCCCGAGCGAAGGTTTGACGAAACTTATCGACGAAGTCATCCAAGCGGTCTTCCGGCAGGTGATTGATCCCCGCCGCGGCCTTGCGCCCGCCGCCGGTTGGGAACTGCAAACACAGCCTGTCCGCGCCTTGCTTGTCGACTTCCGGGGCGCGCACGCTGACCAGATAACCACCGTCTTCCTTTATCGTCAGCAAGGCGTGGGCGCGCTGCGGGAAATCCTGCGCCAGGAGGTTGGCAAAGACCCCGCTCACGCGTCTGGCCCAGGGTTGGTTCGGCAGCACATAAAGCGCCAGCGAGGATTCTTGCAACTGCGGCTGCAAACTCGTTGCCTGTTCTAGATCCGATGCATAACCCTGGACCAGCGCGGCGAAGGCGTTCGCCTCTTCGCGAACGAACACCCGTGGATCGGCATAAGGCTTGATCTTCAGATATAACTCGTGTGGCGGGAAATGCAGATCGGAAAGATCGGCGCCGTAGCCGTTATAGTTGATGCATTCACCCAGCTGCTTCAGCGTGGCAATGTCGTTGGTGGAAAGTTCAAGGGACTGCGCGAGCTGCTCCGCGCGCTGCGGCAGGCTGTCGCCAAATGCACCGACCACAGCCCAAGGGCTGAAGCGCCCGCCGAGGTACTGATTGACCAGCAGGCTGGTGCAAACCTCGGCGGAGGTTTCAATGACGGCTTCGAAGTTCGCATGCTGCGGGATGTCGCCTGGGAAATGATGATCGAAATAGATGACGCGCGCCCCGGCCGCGAGCAGCCGGAGGACATCGCCGCGGTTTTTCTCCAGCGCGATGTCGAAGATGGCGACTTCATCGCCCGCGGTGGCCTGGACCCGCCGCGCCAGATCGATGTCACGCTTGACGCCGGTGATCAATACGCTTTCTGCAGGATGGGCCAAGCGCCATTGTTGCAACGCGCAGATTCCGTCGGCGTCGCCATTGAACACATCATACAAAGCCATCGGGGAAATGATCTCTTCAATTGAGTTTTGATTTATCGACCGGCGCGTGTGGCAGCGAGATGACTTCGATGCCCTCCTCGATCAACTCCCGTGCCTGCTCCGGGGTGGCGACGCCGCGTATCCCGCGCCATTCTTCTTCGCCATAGTGGATGCGGCGCGCCTTCTCGGCAAACTGCTTGCCGACATCTTCGCAGTGTTGTTCCAGATAGGTCTGTAGTTTCGCCAGGAATTCAGCCGAGCGTTGCGGCCGCTCGTCCCTGACCTCATGCGCCAGCGCGGACTGGATTTGCACATGGCTTGCGGAAGGCACCCTTTCCACATCGCAAGTATCACAGACTGGACACGCCTGCAGTCCACTTGTTTTTTGGTGCCGGTAATCTTCGCTGTTTTTGAACCACCTTTCAAAACGGTGGTGATTCTGACAAAGAAGATCGTAGATAATCATATTTGAATGAACCACATATCGTTTGCCTATGTGGTCAGATTCTAGGGGTTACAGGTGCAAGAAACAATGATTTCGCTTGGCCGGATGACTCCGGCCAAGCGATGAGAGCGCTTATTGGTTGATACCCATCAAGCGTAAGCCCTTGCGGATCTCTTCGGTGGCGTCCTGTATCATGGCGATCGCCTTGGGATAGGACTTGGCATTGGCCTCTTTGACAGCGGCCTGCGCCATCTGTTTCGCTTTATCCACGCTGCGATTGACCAGCAACATCACACCTTCGTTGGGCTTCCTTTCCTCGATCGCCACCGGTATCAGCTCTTCGTACCCCAGATAACGATCGTATTCATATTTCCACTCACCTTCCTGCGTATCGATGTTGAGTTCATAGGTGATGGTCATGCTGTCCAGCATCTTGCTGGTCGCCGCGTTGATCAAACCCTGCGCCTTGGTAAGGCCGTCGACCGCATCCTTGTAATTCCCGGCAGTGGCTTGAGATTTAGCCTTGTCGATGAGTCCGTCGACCGCTGCGGTGTCGTAGGCCACAACCGCGGAGGCGCCTTTTTGCTGGGCAAGCTTTTCGGAATTCTGTTGATGCACTTGTTTGTCGCGGTCAAGTTCTTTCAACAAAGCCTCATAGCGGGATTTTTGCTCGATTACCACGCTTTCGCTCGGAACCAGCAACGATGCCTTGTTGAACATCTGCATCGCCTCATCGATCAGCTTCTGCGCCTTCTCGCTATCTCCAGACTCCAGCACGGTCTTGGCCTCGCCCATCATCTTCTTGGAATCGGATAACAGCTGCTTGGCCTCCTGATTGTCGCTGGCGGCGATACGCGTGGCGGACTTGGACATGAACAGGACATTGCCGTACATGAGCTTCTGTTTCAGATCGGAATCGCTGACCTGCAACTTGGGCGGTTCGAACTTGGGTGTCTCGGTCTGGGGTGCCGCCGTGGGCGCAACCGCCTCTGGGGCTTGTGAGCCCACCGGCTCAATCGGCTCGAGTTTAGCCGGGGGCTGGATCTCTTCCTTGACGGCCGACGTCACCTCTGAGGTTGCGAAGGTCTTCGCATGGCTCACCTCGACCGGCGCGGGCGGAATTGCGACGACGGGCTGGGCCGCGGGCCGCGTCGCAACCTCTTTCGGCGGATTGGAACCACAGCCGGCCAGGCCATTTAAAACCAATAACACAGTGGAAACACAGACAGTTTTTTTCATGTCAGACGCCTTTGTTCATCGCTTAATTCTGTTCGAGAGGCCCAGCTACCGCCAAAAAATCACTCTGATTTCGCGGTGCCCATCAATTTGTAACTTTTTCGGCAATAACTTACAAGACTAAAGGCATTTTGAACCCTGGCCCGCGATTTCGTGCATCCACGTCTCCGCTGCCGCTGTTCATCAAGGAGTTACGGTCTGATCGATATCCTCCCAGCGCAGCCCTGCATCACACATGAGTGCTGCGGATGCCGAATTTCGCAGGAGCGAGAATGATGAATTACTCAGCCTTCCTCAACAACAGGCTGAAATACATATCATTTCTTGGGTGGCTTGACGATACAGACCCGCCTGAGCGGGTCTGAAACAGCAGGAGAAACGTGACGATCGAACCTTACTTCACCGTGGCCAGCAGATCACGCGCCACATCGATGCCATGGCTGTTTGGGTATTTCTCCACCAACTCTTGCCACAGCGCGCGCGCCTCTTTGGTTTGCCCTTTTACTTGATGCAAGAGGTGCCCCAGATTGATATAGGCATTGCCGAAACCGGGCTCGACCTGCATCGCCTTGCGGAAACATTTCTCCGAATACGAGGTCACGCCATTGGCCCAATACATCGTGCCGAGATCCGTCAAAACGGCGGGATTGTTCGGATTGATGGAAACGGCGATTTGATAATAGACAATAGCCTGCGCGGCTTCTTGAATATCGTAATAAAGATTGCCCAATTCGATAGCGGCTTCCGCATCGTTGGGATTGGCGTTGAGTCGCTGTTTGAGTATCGCGATTTGAGTTTGTTGATCCATACTTCCCCCTGACTCTGACACATCTCAAATAAAGAGCCACTATATCGACTCCATTGTGATGACGCAATCAAATAAAACCCCTTGCTTTTGCCACCCTTTAAGGGTGTCCGTATCATGGTTGCGGAGCTCGGATCGCTTGGGAATGGATGGCGTGGAGCCAGCTGGTTGAATTATCGCCGAAGGCGAAACTGTGGCGGTGATACGGTGTTGGGATAATTGGTCGGGGCGAGAGGATTTGAACCTCCGACCACCTGCACCCCATACAGGTGCGCTACCAGGCTGCGCTACGCCCCGATGAATCTTGACCACCTGCCCTCGGCAGGCGGCGCTAATCATAACTTAGTTGGGGAAGAAGTAAAATGTTTTATTGCTACCGCTGGAGGATTTTCAGCAGATCTTCCAGTTCGGTGACGACATCGTGCGAGAGCTGCTTGCTGTGCGCGGCATCCTCGTTGATTTTCTCGCCTTTGAGCTGCTGGCGCGCACCGCCGATGGTGTAGCCTTGCTCATAGAGCAGGCTGCGTATCTGCCGGATCATCAGGACATCATGGCGCTGATAATAACGGCGGTTGCCGCGGCGCTTCACCGGATTGAGCTGGTCGAATTCCTGTTCCCAATAGCGCAGCACATGCGGCTTGACGCCGCAGAGTTCACTGACCTCACCGATGGTGAAGTAGCGCTTCCCCGGGATGACGGGTAATTCGTTATTGTTCGATGCTTCCAGCATATGCCTCTACCCTGGCCTTGAGTTTCTGCCCTGCCTTGAAGGTGACCACACGGCGTGCGGTGATCGGTATCTCTTCGCCGGTCTTGGGGTTGCGGCCCGGCCGCTGATTCTTGTCGCGCAGATCGAAATTGCCGAAGCCCGACAGCTTGACTTGCTCCCCCCGTTCCAGGGCGGCGCGGATCTCTTCGAAAAAGCACTCGACGATCTCCTTGGTCTCGCGCTTGTTGAGACCAAGCTCCTGAAACAACTTCTCAGCGATATCTGCCTTGGTTAATGCCATTCTTCTAATCTCTTAGCCTTGCATCAAAACGATTGTACAGTGCTGACAAAATACTCTGGACTGCCGCATCGACTTCGGCGTCGGTCAAAGTCTTGGAATCATCCTGCAAGTAAAAGGCGATCGCAAGACTTTTTTTGCCAAAATCAATGCCTTTGCCCCTATAAATATCAAACAACTTCACATTGCGTAACATCGCCGGCGCGGCAGTTTGGACACAGTGCTGCACCTCTGCGGAGGTCACGGCTTCATCGACCACGATCGCGATATCCCTCCTAATAGACGGATACTTCGACAATTCCTTGAATGCCGGGACGCGTGCCTGTTTTAGAGCATCCAGCTCGATCTCGTAGACGAAGGCTGCCGCGGGGAGATCAAGCGCCTTGACCACCGACGGGGCCAGCGCCCCGATCCAGCCGATC
>CAZKZP010000003.1:107457-125161 GCA_964557295.1 uncultured Chromatiales bacterium
GCCGATCGGTGCGCTGTCACACAATACGCGGGCCGCCTGACCGGGATGCAGCGCCGGATGAGACTGGGCCTGAAACTCGATCGTGCCGAAGCCGCCCAAGGCAAGCAGGGCCTCCAGATCGCCCTTGGCGTCATAGAAATCCGCCTTGCGCAGCGGCTCGCCCCATTGTTCCGACTGCACCGGGCCGAAGGCCAGGCCCGCAAGATGCTCCTTCTGGACAATGCCCGCGGCGGATCGGATGAAGGTCCGGCCGATCTCGAACAGGCGCACCTGCTCCTGCTGGCGGTTGCGATTGTAGATCAGCGCTTGGACGAGACCTGCCCAGAGGCTGGTGCGCATCACCGACATCTCCGCCGAGATTGGATTGGCGAGGACGATGCCCTCCTGCCCCGGTTCGAGCAATTGCTGGAGCTTGGGATCGACGAAGCTGTAGGTGATCGCCTCTTGATAGCCGCGATCGACCAAGGTTTGGCGGATCCGTTGCAGATTGACTTGGGTTTCAGTCAGCGCGGGCATGGTCAACTGGGCGACGGGGCGATGGACTGGCAGATTGGTATAGCCATGGATGCGTCCCAGCTCCTCGATCAGATCGACCTCGATGGCGATATCGAAACGATAGCTCGGGGCCGTGGCCGTCCAGCCGTCATGGGTCGATTCCAGACGCAGGCCGAGGCGCCCCAGGATATCCGCCACCTGCTGATCGGGCATCTCCAGGCCCAGGATGCGTTTGATATTGGCCCGTTTCAAGTGGATGGCATGGCGCACCGGCAGACATTCGGCCGCGCTTATCTCGATGACCGGACCGGGCCGCCCGCCGGTGATCGACAACAACAGTTCGGTGGCGCGCTCGATGGCGCGCACCTGGAGTTCGGGATCGACCCCGCGTTCGAAGCGATGCGAGGAATCGGTGTGTAACCCGTAGGCGCGCGCGCGGCCTGCCACTGTGGCGGGGGCGAAGAAGGCGCTTTCGAGGAAGATGTCGCGGGTCGTTTCGCTCACCCCGCTGTCCTTGCCGCCCATCACCCCGGCCAGGGCCAGCGGCTTGACGTGGTCGGCGATCAGCAGCGCGCCGGCGCTCAGCTCGATGGTCTTACCATCGAGCAAGGTCAATGACTCGCCCGCCTTGGCGTAACGCACTTCGAGGCCGCCTTCGAGCTTGGCCAGATCGAAGCCATGCATCGGCTGGCCGAGTTCCAGCATCACGTAATTGGTGACGTCGACCACGGGATGGATGCAGCGGAGGCCACTGCGGCGCAGCCGCTCCTGCATCCACATCGGCGTCTTGGCCGCGGGATCGATATCTTGGATGACACGGCCGGCGTAACGCGGACAGGCCTCTTTGGCGCGGACGGTCACGGCGAAGCTGGCATTGTTGACGGGCTCCACCGCCTTGCAAGCGACAGGCGTCACCGTCGCCTGGTTCAACACGCCGATCTCGCGCGCGATGCCACGGATGCTCAGGCAATCGCTGCGGTTCGGCGTAAGGTCGACCTCGATGCAGTGATCATCCAGCTGCAAGTAGTCGCGAATATTCTTCCCGACCGGGGCGTCGGGCGGCAGGATCAGCAGGCCTTCGGAGGTCTCGGCCAGGCCCAGTTCGACGGCCGAACAGAGCATGCCGGAGGACTCCACCCCACGCAGCTTGCTCTTCTTGATCTTGAGATCGTTGGGCAGGTTCGCTCCGATCATCGCCACCGGCACCTTGATGCCGGCCGCGACATTCTTCGCACCGCACACGATCTGCAACGGCGCGCCCGCGCCGACATCGACCTGACACACCGTCAGCCGTTCGGCATCGGGGTGACGCTCGACCGAGATCACCTGCCCGACCAGCACGTCGTTGAATTCGGCCGCCGCGGGCTCGACCGCGTCGACCTCCAGTCCGGCCATGGTCAGTTGCGCGGCCAGTGTTGCCGCATCCACGCTTGGATTGACCCATTCACGCAACCATTGTTCGCTGAATCTCATGCTGTGTTATCCCGAGACTGGATTAATTGAATTGGCGCAGGAAGCGCAGATCGTTTTCGAAGAACAAACGCAGGTCATTGACGCCGTAGCGCAGCATCGCCAGGCGCTCCACGCCCATGCCGAAGGCGAAACCGCTGTACCGCAGTGGATCGATGTTGACGTGCTTAAAGACATTCGGATGCACCATGCCGCAGCCCAGCACCTCCAGCCAGCCGGTGTGCTTGCACACGCGGCAACCCGCGCCGTTGCACATCACGCATTGGATGTCGGCCTCCGCCGAAGGCTCGGTGAAGGGGAAATACGACGGGCGGTACCGCACCGCCAACTCCCGCTCAAAGAACTGCTGCAGGAAGTCCATCAGAATACCCTTGAGATCGGCGAAGCTTGCCGCCTCATCAACCATCAAACCCTCCACCTGATGGAACATCGGCGTGTGGGTCAAGTCGGAATCGCAACGGTACACCCGGCCCGGCGCGATCAGGCGCAGCGGCGGCTGGCGGGTCTCCATCGCGCGGATCTGCACCGGGGAGGTATGGGTGCGCAGCAAGGTGTGCGCGTCGAAATAGAAGGTGTCGTGCATGGCGCGCGCCGGATGGGTTTCCGGGATATTCAGCGCCTCGAAGTTGTGATAGTCGTCCTCGATCTCAGGCCCTTCGGCGACCGAGAAACCGAGTCTCGCGAACAATTCCTCGATGCGCTGCAAGGTGCGCGTGACCGGATGCAGGCCGCCATGGCTTTGGCCGCGTCCGGGCAGCGTGACATCGATGCGCTCGGCGGCGAGCTGTGCCTCCAGCGCGTGGGTCTCCAGGATCGCCTTGCGTGCCTCCAGCGCGGCTTGCACCGCCTCCTTGGCTTGGTTGATCACCTGCCCGGCCGCCTTGCGCTCTTCCGGCGGCAGGGTGCCGAGCTCCTTGAGTTGCTCGGTCAGCACGCCCTTCTTGCCCAGATACTGGACCCGGATCTGATCCAAGTCCGGCAAGGTCGCGGCTTGCGTGATCGCTTGATGCGCTTGTTCGATTAATTCTGGCAACGCCGGCACGGTAATCACTCCTGAAACGATAAAGGGGAAAGGCCAGGACCTTTCCCCTTGGATAGCTCATGCGAACCGCCCGCCGCACGGCGCGGCGGGTGTCACATGTTTATTGCTTGGAAAGGCCGGCCTTTGCTTGTTCTGCAATGGCAGCAAAGGCAGCCTTGTCACGCACCGCCAGATCGGCCAGCACCTTGCGATCGATCTCGATCAGGGCCTTCTTCAGACCATTGATCATGCGGCTGTAGGACAGACCACACTCACGGGCACCGGCGTTGATACGCGCGATCCACAGGGCGCGGAACTGACGCTTTTTCTGACGGCGGTCGCGATAGGCATATTGCCCCGCTTTGGTGATCGCCTGCTTGGCGATGCGAAAGACGTTTTTACGACGCCCGTAATAACCCTTGGCCTGGGCCAGGACTTTCTTGTGTTTGGCGCGTGCGACGACGCCACGTTTTACTCTTGCCATGATGTTCTACCTCTGGTTTATCCTGTTGTGATCAAGCGTACGGCAACAAACGGTTGACGGCTCCGACATCCGAGCCATTCACCATGGCGCTGCCACGGAGATGACGCTTACGCTTGGTAGACTTTTTGGTCAGGATGTGGCGTTTGTATGCTTGCGCATGCTTGAAGCCACCTGAGGCAGTGCGAGAAAAACGCTTGGCGGCACCGCGATGTGTTTTGAGTTTAGGCATTGCTAAAGCTCCGCATTCAGTTGAGTTGATTACAAAAGGGCTGGCGCCCCGGCTTACTTCTTGCTCTTCGGCGCAATCACCATGACCATCTGCCGGCCTTCCAGTTTCGGCCGCTGCTCGACGACACCATACTCGTTCAGATCCTGCTCGATGCGCTCGAGAAGTTTCTGGCCGATATCCTGGTGCATCATCTCGCGGCCGCGGAAGCGCAGCGTGATCTTGGTTTTGTCGCCTTCACTTAGGAAACGTATCAGGTTGCGAAGTTTTACCTGATAATCCCCTATGTCCGTCGTGGGACGGAACTTGATCTCCTTGACCTGCATCTGCTTTTGTTTCTTCTTCGCAGCGTGCTTTTTCTTGTTCTCTTCGAACAAGAATTTGCCGTAATCCATTATGCGGCAAACCGGTGGCTTGGCATCTGTCGCCACCTCCACCAGATCCATCTCGGCCACTTCGGCCATTTTTCTCGCTTCACTGACCGGTACGACACCGACCTGTTGCCCTTCGGCGTCAATTAATCGAACCTCACGCGCCGTGATTTGCTCGTTGATGCGCGCCTTTTTTTCAGTTGCGATGACTCAATCCTCCTGTTATGACTGCCTGCGGCGCTCGTTCTCTGCTTGGAACCGCTGGGCGAGCTCTTCGATCGAGAGGCTGCCGAGGTCTTCTCCATTGCGTGCGCGCAGGGCAATCGTACCGTTTTCCATCTCCTTATCGCCTACCACCAGCAGATAAGGGATCTTGAAAAGTGTGTGCTCGCGGATTTTATAGCCAATTTTCTCATTTCTCAAGTCCGATTTGACTCTAAAACCACGTTCTTTCAAAGATTTGACCACCTCGCGCACATATTCGTCCTGCCGGCTGGTGATGCTCATGACCACGGCCTGGGTCGGCGCGAGCCAGAACGGGAAGGCCCCGGCGTGATGTTCGATCAGGATACCGATGAAGCGCTCCAGCGATCCGAGCACGGCGCGGTGCAGCATGACCGGTACCTGGCGGGAATTGTCTTCGGCCACGTATTCGGCCCCCAGCCGCGTCGGCAGGGAGAAATCGACCTGGATCGTGCCGCATTGCCAGACCCGACCGAGACAATCCTTGAGGGCGAACTCGATCTTGGGGCCATAGAAGGCGCCCTCGCCCGGCTGCAAATCCCACGGCAGCCCCTTGTCGTTGAGGGCCTTCTCCAGCGCGTGCTCGGCCTTGTCCCAGGTCTCGTCGGAGCCGACCCGCTTGGCGGGGCGTGTGGAAAGTTTCACCTGGATCTCGTGGAAGCCGAAATCCGCGTAGACCTGCTTGACCAGATCGATGAACTTCGACACCTCGGGCTGGATCTGCGCCTCGGTGCAGAAGATGTGGGCGTCGTCCTGGGTAAAGGCGCGCACGCGCATGATGCCGTGCAGCGCGCCGGAGGGCTCGTTGCGATGGCAGGAGCCGAATTCGGCCAGCCGCAGCGGGAGGTCGTTATGACTCTTGAGTCCCTGATTGAAGATCTGGATGTGGCCGGGGCAGTTCATCGGCTTGACCGCATAGTCGCGCGATTCCGAATGCGTGGTGAACATGTTCTCGCGGTAGTTTTCCCAGTGGCCGGACTTCTCCCACATTACGCGATCCATGACCTGCGGCGTGCGCACCTCTTGATAACCGTTTTCCGAGAGCAGCCGACGCATGTATTGCTCGATGACCTGCCACATATTCCAGCCATTGGGGTGCCAGAACACCATGCCCGGCGCCTCTTCCTGGGTGTGGAACAGCCCGAGCTGCTTGCCGATCTTGCGGTGGTCGCGCTTCTCGGCCTCTTCCAGCCGGTGCAGATAGGCCTTCAGATCGTCCTTGTTGGTCCAGGCCGTGCCATACACGCGCTGGAGCATCTCGTTTTTGGAATCGCCGCGCCAGTAGGCCCCGGCGACCTTCATCAGCTTGAAGGCCTTGAGCTTGCCGGTGCTCGGGATGTGCGGGCCGCGGCAGAGGTCGATGAACTCGCCTTGGCGGTACAGCGAAATCTCCTCCCCGTGCGGGATGGCCTCGATGATCTCGGCCTTGTATTTCTCGCCCATCGCCAGGAAGAAATCGATGGCGGCCTCGCGCTTCATCACCTCGCGCGAGACCTTCAGATCCTTCTTCGCCAGCTCTTCCATCCTGGCCTCGATCTTGGCCAGATCCTCGGCGGTAAATGGCGCCTTGGCGGCGAAGTCATAATAAAAGCCGTCCTCGATCACCGGACCGATGGTCACCTGCACCTCGGGGAACAATTCCTTCACCGCCTGCGCGAGCAGGTGCGCGCACGAGTGGCGGATGACTTCCAGCCCCTCGGGCGACTTGTCGGTGATGATGCTGAGCGCGGTATCCTGCGTGATCAGGTAAGAGGTATCGACCAGGCGGTCCCCCACCTTCCCCGCCAGCGCGGCCTTGGCCAGGCCCGCGCCGATCGACGCAGCGACCTCGGCCACCGTCACCGCCTTCTCAAATTCTCTTTTACTGCCGTCCGGAAGCGTAATTGTCAGCATCGTTGAATATTCCTGCCCGCCGTGGAGCAACCGTCCAATTGATAAATAAAAACACCGCGTTGAACGCGGTGTTTGAGTGATAGCCGAAAGGCTAACAAAGAATCAGTGACAGGTCAAAGTCTTATAGGACTACAAAATCGCGTCCAGCAACATCCCGGCCCCGACCAGGGCGAGAAACAGTGAAAAGACCTTCTGGAGCCTGTGGACCGGGGCGCGGCGCAATAGCACGCCGCCTATTATGCTGCCGGCTCCAGCAATCAATGTGATATAAAACAATAAACTATAATTCATTTCTAATGTTGTACTGTAAACCGCGCCCGAGATGAGGGCGTTGATGATGATCAAGATCAACGAATGGCCGACCGCCGTCGGCAGGTGCGAGATGCCCAAGGCGATGAGCGCCGGCACCATGATGAAGCCGCCGCCGACGCCAAACAGGCCGGTGACCATGCCCAGCGCGATGCCAGCCGCGAAGACCACCGGGCATTGGCAGGGTTTCTTTTCGGCGTGCTGGTTGAGGCGGGCGCGATAAGTCCACCCCGCCACGAATAGCACCAGCAGACCGAAGAGCGTTTGTTGCAACACATCCGGCAGAAGCAGGCCGAGCTTGGCCCCCACGGCCCCGCCGGCCATCCCGCCCAGGGCGAAAAACATCAGGAGTTTCGGCCGCACCAAGCGCCAGACGCGCTGGTGGATGGCGGCGATGAGGCTGACCGCGGCCACGATCCAGAGGCTCATGGCGATGGCCTGTTTCAGTCCCAGGCCGGCGCCATACATCAACAACGGCACCGTGAGCATGCCGCCGCCGGCGCCGAACATCCCCAGAAACAATCCGATGAGCGGCGCGGCGATCCAGATCAGCGCCGACACTAGCCGTTCACCTTGCCGCAGGCGAGATTGGCCGGCACCGCGACATCCATGCGCCGGGGGTTGGGCAGTTTGAGACTGTTCATGTGATCGATGAAGTCTTGGCGCGACAAGGCCAGGCGCGGATTGCAGCGTTTTTCCTCGCCGATGGTCGAGATCGTGAAGCCGTTGTAGTCGTGGCCAGGATAGACCAGGGTTTCGTCCGGCAAGGAGAACAGGCGCTGCGTGATGGAATCATAGAGCCGCGCGGCGCTGCCGCTTTGAAAATCGGTGCGGCCGCAGCCGCGTATCAAGAGCGCATCGCCCGTGAAGACCTTGTCTCCGGCGTGAAAGCTCAGGCAGGTGTTGGTGTGTCCGGGCGTTTCCAGGACATGGATGCGGATGTCGCCGATCTCCAGCACATCCCCCTGCCCGACCTTCTGGTCGGGACACTCCGCGCCCACCTGGCGGGAGACCACGGTCTTGCAGCCGGTCAGCTGGCGCAGCCGGTCAGCTGGCGCAGCCGGCCCGCGCCGGTGACATGGTCGGCGTGGATGTGGGTTTCCAGGCAATAGCGCAAGTGGAGCCCGAGCTCCTCGATGAGTTTGAGGTCGCGCGCGACTTGGGTATCGGTGCTATCGATCAACACGGCGGCTTTGGTGCGCTCATCACCGAGCAGATAGGTGTAGGTCGCGGTGTCTGCATCGAATAACTGCCGGAAGATCATGGAGGCCTCGCGATGTTGTCGTTTGTATATTAGGCGATACTAATATTCTTGCCGATCGAAATCAATCCTTGAATCCAGTCATCGAACCGGGGTTTTATAATCGAAACTCACAAGACTCCTGGGCATGCACACCCTTTTACTCCGTTTGATTGCCGCGTGCGCGGTTTTTCTGCCCGCTGCCTACCCGATGATCGCCCACGCCCGGACCTTCGAGGCCGAGGGCAGCGATCTATTGATGGGCGTGGGGCCGCAGGCCATCGGCATGGGCGGCGCCGTGGTGGCCACGACGGGCGATGTGTACGCCAGTTTCTGGAATCCAGCGGGATTGCTGGAAGCGGAAACGGCGGAAGTTGCGGTCGCGCGGCAGATCAATGCCGAGCTGCTGCCGGTCAACTTCATCGGCCTGGCGCTCAACCCTTCGCCGTTCACCCTCGGCGACTACCGTATCGCCCTGGGGCTGAGCTGGATCCCCCGTTTGCATGTGAAGGCCGAAGGGGCGTTTGCCTCCGACGATTTCGCCAGCATCTTTCTGCGCTATGCCCTTCCCGGCCTACCCGGGGACTTCGACGGTAAGATCGAATCCAAGACCAAGGACCAGCGGCTCGCCATCGCCGTGGGCAAGTCTCGCGATCGACACTGGAGCTTGGGCGCGAGCCTGGGGCGCATCCACTGCCGGACGGGCTTCTGCGGCATCACGGCCAACGATCCCGATAACTACACGGTCGCCTCCACGGATGCGAAGGCCTATGGCGTGAATGTCGGCGCGAAATATTTCCATGCGCCCAACCTCACCTTCGGCCTGCATCTGAAGGATCTCAACACGCGTCTCAAGGTGGACATGATCACCACCGACAAGAATGGCACGCGTCGGGAAAGGTTCGTGGCGAAATTTCCGCATGACTTGAGCGTCGGCCTCGCGTGGAAGCGCAGCGAGACGTTGGAGGCAACCCTGGTGTATCAGACCCTGTTTGGCGAGTACGGCAACTCGGAGCTGGATTTCAAGATCATCCGCGCCGGTCTGGAGATCCGCCGGCACGCGCTTGCGTACCGCCTGGGATTGATGTGGCCGCTTGTCCTGAAAAGCGACCTGACCGGCGACCTCACCGACGATCTTCCGGCCCCGTTCAGCCTCACCACCGGGCTGGGCTGGCGCGCCGGGCGCTGGTCGCTCGATGTCGCGCTCTACGCCCAGCCCGTCATGTCCTACGAACGCGGGGAACTCTATCCCGCCTGGGATGTGAGTTTGAGTTATCACTTTTGAGAATATATCGCCGCAACCGGCTCATTTGTAATGGAATCTTAACCTTGGTGCAGGTATTCTGGCGGCTGGATATATATAAAGAATAACTGCACATGACGGAAGTCTTCTGGATCACGCTTGCCTACCTCTTGGGACTGATCGCCCGGCAACTCGGCCTCCCCACCCTGATCGGCTACCTCGCCGCCGGTTTTGTCTTGAGCGCCAATGGCTTTGGCGACTCGGATGCGCTCGAACACATCGCGCACATCGGTGTCTTGCTGCTGCTGTTCGCGGTGGGTTTGAAACTGCGCCTCAAGAGCCTGCTGCGCCCGGAGGTCATCTTCGGTGGGTCGCTGCACATGCTGCTCTTCGTCCTCGCGCTCGGCGGCGTGATGGCGGTGAGTTTCGCCATGCAAAACCACAGCGCGTTCCTGCTGGCCGCCGCCCTCTCCTTCTCCAGCACCGTCGTCGCCGCCAAGGTCCTGGAGAGCAAAAAGGAACTGCGCGCCTTTCACGGCCGCCTCGCCATCGGCATTCTGATCATCCAGGATCTGGTCGCCGTGGGGCTGTTGAGCGCCATCGGCAATGACGCCCCCTCGCTGTGGGCGCTCCTGCTGCTGGGGCTGCCCCTGCTCAGACCGCTGCTGTACCGCCTGCTGGACATCACCGGCCACGGCGAGTTGCAGATCCTCTACGGCTTGTTGCTGGCCTTGGTGATCGGCGGCGCGGGGTTTCAATTCGTCGGTTTGAGCGGCGAACTCGGGGCGTTGCTGCTCGGGGCGATGCTCGCCGACCATCGCCGTTCCTCGGAACTGGCCAATTCCATCTGGGGCCTCAAGGAAGTGCTGCTGATCGGATTCTTTCTCCAGATCGGCATGGCGGGGGCGCCAACAGTGGAAGCCGTCGGCATCGCCGCGCTGTTGTGCCTGCTGATCCCGCTGAAGGCCATGCTGTTTTTCTTCATCGTGCTGCGCTTCGGCCTGCGGGCGCGCAGCGCGTTTCTCGCCAGCCTGAGCCTCGCCACTTACAGCGAATTCGGCCTGATCGTGGTGCAGCTCGGCGTGAAGGACGGCATCTTCGATGAGTCATGGCTGACCATCACCGCCATCACGGTGGCGTTGTCATTCCTGCTCGCCGCGCCGTTCAACCGCATCTCGCATGAGCTCTATGAGCGATACGCCGCCTTCCTCAAGCGGTTCGAGTCCGACCGGCGCCACCCCGACGACGAACCGATCAATCTCGGCAGCTCGCACATCCTGATCATGGGGATGGGACGGCTTGGCACCGGCGCCTATGATTTTCTCACCCGGCGCAGCCAGCGCGTCGTCGGACTCGATTCCGACCTCGGCAAGGTGGAGGCGCATCTGCGCGACGGCCGCCGCGTGCTCTACGCCGACGCCGAAGACCCCGGCTTGTGGGAAAACGTCCACCTCGACGGTATCCACGCCATCATATTGGCGCTGCCGGATTTCGAGGCCAATGTCATGGCGGTGAACCTATTGCGCAAGCGCGGCTACAAAGGCCACATCACCGCCACCGCCACCTTCCCGGATCGCATCGCCGCCATCACCAAGGCCGGCGCGGATAGTGCCTATAATTATTACTCCGATGCCGGCGTCGGCTTGGCGGAACGGGTTTGGGAAGCGCTGAATTCGCCTACAAAGAGAGGTTAGAAGCAGGGAGCGGATTTCAGACTTTGTCATCCAATCCGCTAACCTAATCGACCGTGACATCGCAGCAGGATTTGTCTTTGAATTTTCAAATGGCGGGAGGATAACTCGTGAAAAAAATCATCGTCGTACTTATTGGTATCGCCGCTGTGGCCGGCGGCGTCCTCTATGTCCAGTATCAGAAACACGCGCAACAGACGCAGGAGGCGATCACGGAATCGGTCAGCCCGGAACCCACCGCGTCCGCTGAGCCACGCTACCCGCTTCCGTCGCTCGAATCCGCCTCGACCGAATCCGGGCAGCCCGCCGCTAAGCCGCTGCCCGCCCTCGGCGAAAGCGATGGACCGTTCCTCGAGGAGCTGGCCGCGCTGGCCCCCGCGCAGCCGATCAAGCCATTGGCCATTACGCCGGACTTCATCCGCCGGGCGACCGCGATCATCGACAACCTCACCCAGGACAAGCTCCCGTTGCGGCTGATGCCGGTCAAAGGTCCGAGTGGGGAATTGGTGACCACTCAGCAATCCGAGGAAGTCTACCTCCTCGACAGCGCCAATTACGCCCGCTATGAGAAATACGTGAACCTGCTCGGGGCCCTCGATTCCAAGCAACTAGCCAGTTTGTATGTCCGCTACTATCCATTATTCCAACAGGCCTACCGGGAACTCGGCTATCCCAGCGGCCATTTGAATGACCAGCTGATCGGCGTAATGGATCATCTGCTGGCCACCCCTGAATCGCAAGAGCCGGTCAAATTGATCCGGCCCTCGGTGTATTACAAATATGCCGACCCTAAGCTCGAATCACTCTCCGCCGGACAGAAGCTGCTCATCCGCATGGGGAACGGGAATGCGACCAGAGTCAAAGACAAATTGCGCCAGTTGCGCATAGAGCTGACCCGTTAGCGCACGAAAAAAAGGGGGGATGCCCGTCCTGCGGCATCCCCCCTGTTTTCAGCAGATCCTCTTAATGCAGCTTTGCCTTGGAAATCATGGCATTGATCTGTGCCTCCGCTTGATACCAGTCGTCTTCTGGACTTCCTCTCAAAAAACCGCGATTGATGGCATTGAAATAGGCCGCTTCAGCAATCATGCGTTGGCGATCATCTTCAGAGATATTGCTCAAGTCGATGACGCCCATTTCCAAAGGGGGATTTTTTGAAGACCTGACTTTTGACTGCGTTTGTTTGGTAGCCATAATAACTCCCTGACATACATGTGTGTGACTGATTAGAGCAGGTAAGTATGGTTCAAGACCTACCGCTGTCAAGCAATTAGAATCTGTCTTATCCAGCCGCATCGCCTTCCTTGCTTTTGCTGCTGCGCAGCGGTGCCGGATCCGCCGTCAAATCTCCTGTATGACGGCTTCATTTAGGCAAATTCAGAATGCTTGTCTTGCGATATTCATCACTCGGAAAAACCCGCCCGGTCAGCATGGTCGCGAAGATGTGCTCGAAGACCACGCCGGGTTCACCCTGTTTCTTTCCGGAACGAAAATAGGAATGCCCCTTGGGCGAATCATAGACCGTATTGACCTCATCGCAATCGATGGCGAACACATTCTTCGGCGTCAGCTCCATGTCTTCCGGCCCGGTATGCCCCAAGCGGCGCGAGGCCTCGGCGTTTTTGAGATTGGCCACCTTGCTTGCACGCAACGCCAAATCATCGGAGGCGTAATACACCACCACATTGCGTGAGGCATGACAGATCGATTCCCCCGCATTTCCTTTGTGCAGCGATTCATTCAGGACATCGGCCGCAATCATGAAGGTGTTGCGGAAGATCAGCGGCAGCCCGGCGGGCTGATCATACTTCCGCCAATTACTGATGGTTTCGCGCAGCACACGATTGCCCATGGAATGCGCCAGAATATTGATGCGCTTCAGACACGGATCGTCCTCGGGATTGTATTCGGATGAACCTCTCCACTCCATGAACTTTTGCAGCATCCGCGCCAGGGCAAAGGCGCTTTGATCCGCCGCCTTCTGGTCGTCCCAATAATCCTTCACGAGTCCGAGATCGTTATCGCACGGCCAGATCACGGGAATGATCAGCGCCTCCCCGGCCTTCTTCTTGTTGCACAGCGATTGAAACTCGCCGGCGTCCTCGAAGACATTCTCCGGAAGATTGGAGAAACCGTGGAGGTAAAGCACGATCTGGCGATATTTCGCGTTTTTGATTTCCGTCAGCAACGCCTTGCTGCCGATTTCCTCATAAACATTTTTCTTGATTCTGCGGCAACAAAAAAACGCACGGTTCGACGAATTGTTTCCGAGATCGAATTGAAAGTCTTTGTTGAGCTCCGGCTCGGTGTTCTTCGTAGGCATTCTGCAAGTGATAAACAGCATGGCGACTCCTCGTTCTTGTTCGATAATTGTTCTTCAACTATTTAGTCATTACGCCAGCAATTGCGCGATCAGCGCGGCATCGGCCACGCCGGTGGCGGGAAGCCCGCGCGAGGCCTGATATTCCTTGAGATGGCGGAAGGTGGTCTGACCAAGGATGCCGTCGGCCTTCACATCCACGCCGAGATCCGAGAGACCGAGCTGTATCAGGCGCACATCCAAGCCACGTTGCAGCGGGCTTTGCAGCGTGAGCGCGCGGGAACCCGGTTGCGGGCCCTCGTAACAGCCGGGCGGCGTGGCCGAGAGCGTAGCGAGCGAGATCTCCTTGCCGCGCACCACCAGCGGCAGCTCCAAGCCCCAATACCCTTGTTCGATGAGACGCATGAAGGCATCCATCCGGTACGCGGTTGCCCGCAGATCCGCGCGGCGATTGGTGGCCAGCCACTCGCGGCGTATGCGCACATAGGCCTGCACCCACCGCTTCTCGCCGAGCGTGGCCACATCACCCGCCCCGGCATTGGTTCGATCGCGCATAGTCTTCCATGAGCCGTGCACATGGCCATCGTAGACCACGGCCACGCCGAGTGCGCTGCTGATGCCATCGCGCTCGGCGGCGCGCGCCGCGGCCTGCCAGTACACCTCATCGAAAAAGGCATCCTGGGTATCGCGCATCACCGGATCATCCGCGGTGGCGCGCAGCAGATTATGGAGCTTGAGATCATGGTCCAGTGAGATGTCGCGCGCCTTGAACCGCGCCAGATAGGGCTCCAGCCGCGCGCCGAAGCGCGCCCCGGCATTGCTGCAATAGCGCCGCATCAATTCATGCAGATTGCCGGAGCCCAGCGTGGTCTGGGAGCGGCCGAAGGTGAGATGCCCGGTGTCTCCGGTGATCACGGTGACCTTGCCGTAATCGCCCAGCACCTCGCTGGTTTCGAAGATGTTGAGAATGCCCTGCGCCGTTTTCTTTTGTGTTGTCGTCAACATAGTAATCACCGCGATGTTTATTGTTTGTGTTGTTTTTCAGCACGCTGGTAGAAACGCCAAGTGAAGCGCGCCGTCAGCGTCCCTGTGTAATAAGCGTAGTCACCGCCTCGCCATAGTCCCCCCCGGACGCGGCGGCGGTCTTGCGCAGACGCGTAACGATCGCATCGAGCGTGTCGGACAGCCGCAGCGTCCCATCGGCCAGGGTCTTGCCGGGCAACGCGGGCAAGGCCTGGCTCGCGGCAAACACATGGATGTGCTCTTCGCCGAAGGGCGCGGTGATGGTGAAGGCATAGGGCGCCTGCGCCGAGGGGATGGCGGCAAACAGTCCCGCCGACATCCGAGGATTTCCGGCCTTGGGATTGGGCAGCAGCTGAATCAGATTGCCGGCGGCATCCTGATAGATGATCACGAGATAGGCGTCCCGGTCCAGGCTCACCAGCAGCGAGACGGTATCACCGGCGCGGAAGATCTGCCGATCGCCCAGATGCGTGGTGATCGCCACATCGATCTTTCCGGCGGCCTGGGCATATGCGGCAAGAAACCAAACGAGTGCCGAGAATGCGGAAGCATACAACAGGCTGCCACGGCGGATTCTTCCTCTGATCATGACAAATCGCTTTGAAAGAAGGTCAAAGCGCTATCATACCGTCGATCGTGTCCTTTGTTAACGGTGTGTGTCCCTGTAGGAGCAAGCTTTAGTTTGCGATAGCGCGCTGCGGCTCGTTCCTACAGAGAGATTTCAAGGCTTGGCATCAAAACGTTAAATTCGCCCCAAAGGCCAGCGCGCCGATGTGCTGTTCTTGTTTCAAGCCAGAGTCGTACTCGTCTCGCTGGCCTTGGCTTCTGATGCTGGCGCTGAGATTGAGCCTCTGACTTGGCGTGAACGACAACCCAAACTCCAAGGCGCTGCGTCCGGTGTCGCCGATATTGTCATCCGCCACGCGGATGCGCATCGGTACCACACCGAAGGAACCGAACAGCGTCCATTGATCGGTCAGGCGATGATAGCCGCTGATCCCGTAGCCGATGCCGCCATAGGTGACCTTCTCGTAATCGTCGCCTTCATTCGAGACGCTCTTGAGATCCAGGAACAGCGAGACCTGCGGCCAGAAGTAATAACCGAAGATCAGGTCGGCCTCGCCATGCTTGATGGTGGTGGGTGTGGGTGTCGCACCATTGACCGGATGCGTCGGGGCGCGATCGGTGAATTCGAAATCGCCGCCGGTAAACGACAGGCCGCTGTAGAACGCCCCCTTCTGCATCTTGAGCGATACGCCGAGCTGGCCGCCCTCGGCCTCCGCCTTCTGACCGGTGGCCTTATTCTCCGTGGTCCAGGTCGAGCCGTGCAGCTTCGCCCCGATCGACCACTGGGCGGGAGTGCCGGCACTGGCGGCCCCACACCCCGCCAGCAACATCAATCCAAAATAAAACGTGTTCGTATTTTTCTGTTTCAGCAGAGACATTTTTACCACCTGTTACTTGTTTGCGACATCACCCCGCAACCGCCTCACAGCGACGGCAGCGGCACCACGGAATGTTTTTTACCAGTCCCCTGTCCCTTGTTTGATTCGACAGCCGCAGGCGCAGGGGCCGCGGCGTTTTCGGCGGCCGCATTGCGCGGAACGATATCGACCTGCACCTTGACCTTGTTCGGGTCGATGCCTTCCACGGCCACATTCACCTTGAGAAAGATGAACTCACCCATCTCATCGCCGGCACCCTGCAACACGCCGCTCGCCGGAACCTGGTCGACATTGCTCGCCACCACGCGCTCGACATTGCCGGCCAACTCACTGGCGATCAGCATCGGCTTGTCATTGTGTTTGAGCTCGTTGAGCAGAAAATATGTGAACGGTGAATGCCCCGAGCCCTTGTAATCGTCATCCACATATTCGACACCGCCGGCGGTCATCACCTGCACACTCTTTTTGTTTGCGACCTTCTCGTAGTAGCGCGCGGAATCCTCTTGCGCTGGCACACCGCGCAGGCCGTCGCGCAACAGGCTGCCGCTGAAGCAGGAATCGGAGATCAGCAGGGTGTGTTGCGCGCGCTCCGAGATGATGCCGATCTCATCGCGGATGGTTGAATTGCGCAGGAGCGTGGTTTGATCGGTACCTTCGGCGTCCACTGGAACCCAATAGCCCTTTTGCGTGGCCTCGTCGTGAAAACCGTGCCCGGCATAGTAGATCAGCACGCTGTCGTTGGACTGCACGCGTTTACCCAGATCGTTGAGCGCATGCAGGATCTCGCGCCGGGTGGAATTCTCATACACCGCCACATCGGTGAAGCCGTACTGGGTTTCCAGCACCTGCGCGATGGCACGCGCGTCGGAGACGGCCGTCTTCAGGTTCGGCCAATACTTCGCCGGATCGAAATAGGTGTTGTTGCCGATGATCACGGCACGATAAACGCCTTGGCTAAACGGGGTCGCCGGCGCGCGTTCCACCGCAGTGATGCTGATGCCCGCCAGCAGTGTCTGTGACGCCAGCAGCAGCACCAGCGACACGAACACACGCACTTTTTTCACTGAACCTGATGTCTCGTATTTTTTATCAATCATGCTGCACATCGATGACAAACCCGCCCTTGGTACTGAATACATAGCCGTCGTTGGTCTGGCCCGACAGCTCCCACTCGTAACGATTGCCCGGTTTGGCGTTGAACGGCGCGATTTCCGCCATGGCGCTCGGCGTCGACACCTTGCCCAGCGCCGTGCGTTGCTCCTGTTCGATGATGAACAGCTCAAGGCTGTAACTGTGGGCCCCCGCCACTGGCGCCCAGCGCAACTGCAACTGCTGCTGCGCCGTCAGCGCAATCTCCATCCGGGCAAAGGGCCGTTCGAATTGTTTTGCGGCACTGAAAAACCCGATCCCCGGTTGCACGGGGGCATCGGGCCGAAAACTCAACACGGCGCGGTCTTGATAGGCGGCGACTATCACGCCTGAAGGTGGCTGCTGCGCCGGCATGATCATCCAGACGACGACTAATGTGAGCGCCGCGCCGAGCGGTGCGCTGATCCACACCGAGGGACGCCAGTCCAGCAGCGCAGTCACCATGCGCCAGCGCCCGGTAGAGGCGCGCGATGCTTGCAGCGGTGCGCTCGTCTCTGCCTCAGATGCCAGCGCGCGCCGCATCGCGGCGCTGTGACAGGCGTAGTGCAGCGCCGCCTTCAGCTGTTGCTTATCCGCAGCCAGCCGCGCTGCGGTCTCTTGCGCCGCGCCGGGCGATTCACCATCGACATACGCGGCGATACGCAACTGCTCGGCCTCGCTCAAATCACCTAGCTCAGACCGTCCCGCCGCCTGCGCCCGCACCGCGCTGAGCAGGCTCGCTTGGGTGCGGCAGTCGCGACAACTCACCAGATGCGCGCCCACCTCGCGGGACTGCGCTGAAGCAGGCGCGTCGAGATAGGCGATCAAGCTGTCGATGGAGGCGTGTGGTTCACTCATGTCCTGGACCTTATGTGATGTCTCATTAACACTGTAGGAGCAGGCTTTAGCGTGCGATCAATCTGAAGATAGCTCCTACATTGGTATAAAGACAGCAAACTCATCTACATTTGAAAATCTTTATTCATCCATTAAACCGGTCACCTTCGCCAGTTTCGCCAAGGCCTTGCGCCGGAAATAATACAGCTGTTGCCGATCAGTCTCGGCGGGCCGGGGCCCAAGGGCTATCCGTTGCCTGCAAGGC
>CAZKZP010000003.1:125171-139015 GCA_964557295.1 uncultured Chromatiales bacterium
GCGCGCCCGCGGCGGGCGCGCGTCCTTCGACGATACTGATGTTCAGGCGCTGCAATGCCGCAAGCACATCGGCGGCATCCTGCTGTTCTACCACCATGGCCTCCAGCACAAACTGCTCCACCGCCGACAACTGCTCCCAACCGGCGGCCAGCTGCGCCTTGGTCTCGCGCTCGTGCGGTTCCTCGTCATAGACGGGCACATCACCTTGGCCATCCGCACAATCGTCCTCTGCCGCCGCATGGCCGAAGCCCGTCAGGGAGACCGTGACCGGCGGATTGAGCAGATGCAGGCGGCTGCGCTGGGCCAGCTCGGTAATGATGCGCTGGATCAGCTGTCGGATGGGTTCTTCCGCCGCCCCCAGATTCTGGGCGATCAGCGCCGGCGCATCGCCCTTCTGCAAGGCCAGGAAGACCTTGGCCGCCTCCGGGGCCAGCGCCTGGATGTAGGTCGGCACGTGCACGCGCCGCCCGAAGCGCCAGTCCTTCCAGCGCTCATAAAAGGGCAACGAATTGGCAATCTTGAACCAGTAGGCCTTGAGGCTCGCGCCGTCCGTTCCCTGGAAACCGCGCAACCGCTCGCTGTTGCCGAGATCCTCCAGCATCCAGCCGTAACTGGCATTGCCCCACTCGCAGTAGAGCGCATCGCGCGGGGGCGTGCCCCACGGCGGGGTGACCGTGCAGCGGTAATGAAAGCGTTGCTCATGACAAAAGCGTTTGCAGAAGCGGCCGGTCTGATGCGCGATGATGGGATGGAGCCGCTGCGCGATCTGCTGGCGCGCCGCGGCCTGCCCCAGCGCGGCGGATTGCGCCAGTGTCAGATCGTCGGCGAATTCATTGTTGTGGTGCGCTGGCCGTGATTGCCGCTGCATCGATTGCACTACCTTTTATTCAACGCGCAAGCAAATAGGAGCGGGGCCTGCATGTGCTCGCGAGCAGGGCTCGTTCCTACGGTCTGATATGCCTTTAGGTTCTCTGATACAAAAACCATCCGGCCACCTTATCATCCACGATATGGATCGCCAGGCCCAGGGTATCGTAGGCCAGATACTCTCCCTTGATCGAATGCACGCGCCGCGTGGGCAAGCCCAGGGATTTCATCGGCCGGTCGGCGGCCTCGCCGATCGCCAAGCCCAGTACCGCCGCCGCGCCACCCTGCTGCCAGGCGGCCACCACCTCTTGCTTGGCGCCGAGCACCAGGCGCGATCCATCGGCAAAGCGCAGGATGGTGAACTGCTCACCCTCGTGCCAGAAGGTGGACTGCGCCGCGGCGCGACGCGCCAGATCCACGCCCTTGGGCCGGTCGCCGATGCGCAGCGACTGCACCTGCGGCCGGGCCGTGCCCACACTGCTCGGCGCCGCCGCGGGCTGGAGCTGATTGAGCGCCAGGCGAAACAACAGGCTGTCGCCCGTCTGTTGCGACTGCGAGGCCAAGTCCTGCCACAGCCGGTGCGCCGCGGCCGCATCACCGCTTGCCTTGAGATAGACCGCATAGTTGTAGTGCGCCGCATAACGCAGCACCTGCGGCGGCAACACACCCGCACTGCCCGGCGCCGCCACGCGGCCGAGCAACTGCTTAAAGCCCTGCACTGCCTGTTCACGCTTGCCCTCGAAGGCGCTGGTCATCGCCAGTAACAACTCCAGTGCCGGATCCGCGCCAAACTGCGGCTGATACTGGCCCTGCAGCACCCCGCGCGTCATGAAGGTGTTATTGTCCAGCAGATGCGCGAGCGCCAGATATAGGTACGCATCACGATGCGCCGGCTCCAGGCGGATCGCCTTCTCGAAATAATCGACGGCTTGCAGCAGATGTTCATGGATGCGCCGGCGCTGATCGCCGCGTTTTAGCGCGCCGGCCGCCGCCCCGATCGGCGTCGCCTGGGGATCGACATCCAGCAGCAGCGGAAAATAAAAACCCGGCACCGGCAGAAGATCGTCGGACTGCTCCCGCAGCGCCACGGCCTGGGCCAGATAGGTCAGGCCGATGTTGAAATGCACGGCGCGGCTGGGATAATCACGCCCGAATCCCACGAACAGTTCGCGTGCCTGGTCGTAGCGCCCGGCGATGAAGGCCTGGATACCCAGCTCGAACAGTGTGGTCTGATTGGCCACGGTCACCCATTGGGCCTGGGTGCGCAAGGCGCGCGACTTGGCCTGGGCGCAGGCCTGGCGAACCGTCTCCTCTCCGGCCCCGCTGCCGCACGAGGCATCCCAGACGTTCTCCACCCAGACGGTGAAGAAGTCGCGCTGATCGGTGATGGCGAAGGGATCGTAGCCCACCGTGGCCATCATGATCAGCCCGTCGTGATCGGCGCGGGCCTCGCGCCGCTCCAGATCGTCCAGCGCATCCGCGGTCAACTTCAGGCCTTGCAGCATCTGCCGCTGCACCTCCGGGGCCTGACTGCCCGTGAGCCGGAAGAACTTCTGGTGCCAGAGATCATCGGACTTCTGATGAGCCAACTCATGGGACAGCACAAAGGCCAGCAGATGCTCGGTGCGCGCCGCGCCCTGCGCCTGGCAGGCCGCGAGGGCCTGGCGGCTGAGCAGGATATTCCCATCCACCAGCGAGGCCGCCCACGGGCCGGCCGCAGACTCCACCACGTGCAGCCGCGGCGCGATGCGCGAGTCGTCCCAGGCGCGCAGCAGATTGTCGAACACCCGCTGGGCCTGCGCCACAGAGGCATCCTCCCGCGGATCGATCACATGCGGCTTCCAGTAATTGATCGACTGGCTCGGGTCTTCCGGCGGCACCAGCGGCGCGGCGAACGCGGTCTGCAGCGTCATGAAGACGGCCACGGACCACCCAGGGATATGTGTCATCGATACGGACTCATCTGATCTTGTTGTGATATTAAGACACGATACCGAGCGGCATTTGAAAACTTTTTTTGCCATGCCGCCGGAAACGGCCGCGCCGCACGGCCTATTCTGCCAACGCCCGAAAAAATCCGCGCGCCCTTTTCAAATCGCCGGCCAGTTGGCGTCTATTCATCACAACGCGGCCTCACCGCCGTTTTGACTGTCCACCCAATCCTAACCAACGGAGAAGACCATGAACAATCCAGGAGTCCCTGCCACCCCACTGCGCGCCATGGTGTGCGCCCTGCTGCTGCCGGCGCTCATCGTCACCGCCGGGTGCCAAAGCGCCGGCGAGGAGGCCCCGGCCGCCGAACCCAGCCTGTCGCTGAGCCTCGATCTGCCCGACAGCCTCACCGGCGGCCATCCCCCGGCGGCGGCCGCCGCCAATTTTGCCGCGGCCGCCAGCAGCGCCGGCACGGGCGAGCCCTGCGCCTATCGCGGCGTCGAGGATGAAGATCCGTTTCGCAATGGCTATCAGATGACCAAATTCATGGTCTCCGCCGTCGCCTCCTGGACCTGCATCGCCGACACGCTGATCGATGTCGCCGCCACAGTGCCGCATGATGGCGCCATCCGCGCAACGGACAACGATCTCGACAGTCCCGCGTATGAAAGTGATGAACCGACCCACTACAGCGTGATCGACGACTCGGCCACCCAAACCACCGTGCGCCTCTACTACGGCTATGCGCGCAGCGCCCCCCCGGCCACGGAAGACGACGCACAGTTCTATGTTTCCTGGAATGAAGACACGCAGGGGGATATCGCCGGGCGCCTCATCATCGACGCCACCGACATACACCCGGAGCAGCACAAGCTTGATGATCCGGTCGCGATGCGCATGGACTTCGATTTCAACGCCACCCGAAAACACGCCGACATGTTCCTGCGCTTCGATGCCAACAACGCCTGGGCGGATGGCATGCGCATCGAGGTGACCAAGGATCTGTCCGCAGGGGCGCTCTCGCAAGTATTCGTCGCGCGCGGCCTGGTGGGCGTGAAACGCCAATTCATCGAGGTGTCCGGCGTCACGGAATTACCGCTGCTGCGCATGTACACCGTGGCCGATCGCCTTGGCACGGGCGCGGCCATCGCCGAGCTGGAGGACATCGCCTTGACGCTGCCACTTGGCCCGGTCTTCAACGACGAAAATCTCGGCAATTTCCTGTTCGATAAAACCGATCAGTATTTCTTCGAGGATGACGGTGACTGGGATTTCATCGACAAAACCATCGGCGCGGCGCAATACAAAGGCGGCAACACCACCTCCAGCGCCACCAACACCGCGATCGACGGTTATCTTGTCTCACAAGGCCTGCTCGGCGGCGGCGAACTCAGCTCTTGCCTGGGCAGCAGCGGCGCGGATGCCAACTGCACCGAACTGCTCAACGCCATCTTCCAAAACGGCTTCGCCGGGCAAGAACCGAACCAGGGCTTCGATCCGCAAGACTGGCGCAGCGCGGCCTTGGGCGACCGTGTGTATCTGAACACCGTCTACCCCAATGGTACGGACTGGAACGGGGCCTTCGCACAAGTCTTCACCCCATAAGACAGGCGCCACTTACTAAGACGATCGGTAGTAAATCACGCGACCTGGCTGGCAACCGCTGGCCAGGCCGTGTGTGGTGCTCAAGGCTGGCCGAGGGTCAATGAGATAGACTTACCGGCGTTCTCTTCCGAAAGCGTCGTCTCCAATCGCCCCAGCCCCGGCAAGAGGAAACAGATCTTCTTACCGACCCAGGTCGCGGCGGGCAGGTACAAGCCAACGCGTTTACCCTCGGGACTGAAACCGAAACGGTAGTCTTTGGGGGTCACATAGGGCGCGCCAGAATCGCAACCCTGCTTCAGCACCATCTGCTTCAGGCCGTCGCTATCGATAGACCGCCCTTGCTGATCGGCGAATTGGACATGGACAATCTTCGCCTGCTGCATCTCGGCGGGATCGATCGAAAATATCCAGCGCTCACTCCCCGCCTCAGCGGCAGAGATTGCCAACATCCCCAAGATCATTACCAGACTACTGCCAAATTTTCTCAAACGCATACAGGGTCTCCAGCCAGGTCATATCACGAACACAAAAAGAAATATGGCGCCATGCATTGATCACCACAAATCACATGGGTTGCGAAAAAACACTCATCACGGTGCCGATGGCGCCAGGGAGCACCGGCATGAGCAGCGCAGTGACCTTAGGCCAATGCGCCAGCAAAAAATCCTTCGGGCTCACGTCTTTTGTCAGATTTTTCTTAGCCGACTTGCTATAACTCGTTTGCAGCCAAAGGTAGGCGGAGATGTATGCGGTTGCCAGCAACAGGCTTGCAAACGCCCCCGCCATCAGGCTAATGGTCGGCGCCAGCTTCAGAATTTGTTCACGCTCCGCCGCGACGAGCATCATCGCCGCGAATCGATACATCTCGGTCGCGACCGCCACCCACGTCAAAAGGAAAGCGGCGCCGCAGTACATGATCCGCGTAATCGCACGCATTTGCTGGGTGGCATCATTCTTGTAAGCGCCAGGCAAGAGCAATAATGACGCGCTTAGCAGCAGCATGGCCACCACGACGATACCCAAAGCGGTGTTGTAACTGGTTAGAGCGACAGTGCCGCTTGATATCATGCCAAGATTGCGCAAGATGAATTCAAATGACATCAGTGGCGTGCCCTTGACCTCCGATATATAGATCAACATCCCGATCGTGCTCACGAGCACGCTCAAGAAGATCGCACTGACAGCCTTGCGGCTCGCGGCATCGTGCGGTGTGGCGCTCACGAGCAGATACCAGCAAAAGCCGACTGCGAACAGCCCCAACAGCCAAAAGAAAAAGCTCAACAGCAGCCACCACATCCCCGCGCCGGTGAACAACACCATTTCCTCGAGTGAAAACCCTTTCGGATAATCCTGGATGGCGTTGAGCGCGGGCCGCGGCAGGCTGGCTTGATCAAGCCCCACGATTGCAGAGAGAAACAGCAAGACCAAAAAAACGGCGGCAATCCCCATGAGGGGATAGAAGACACCTTGATATCGCTTCCACAAGCTCAACATATGATTGTCATTCATCTTAATCACTTCAATCGGATCTTATTCGCATTGGGGGGCCAGGCCATCAGCGTCCTCTGCCACGTTCTTGATGGTGGGCGCAGCGATCAGGTCGATTGTGACATCCTCAATAGTGATTCTTGCCGGCACCCAGGATAAATCAGGCGCCAACCACAATGCCGCACCGCCCTTGGTTTTTTTTGTGATGACCTCATAGGCGTTGAGATTGCCGAGTTTGGAGGTGATCGCCACCGCACCATTGAAATGCACGCTGTGCTGCTTCAAGGTCCCCCGTTCCAACACATGATGAGACTCACTGCTTCCCGGGGCGCGCGCCGGCGCCAAGGTGAGCAACGCCAATTGGAACGACATCGGATCCCAGGTTGGCCAAGTCAGGTCGACAATTTTCGGGCTGGACGCATCACCCAAAGTGGTTTCCGCCTTGCCATTGTCCCAATCGAATCTGGAGCGAACATTGAACTCTCGATTGGAATCGTCGATGTGAAGATATTCCAACGGCAGCATTTTGTCACCGTCCAAACGGATGATGCTGCAATCGTAAAACTTCCGTTTTAAAATCGACCAGGTCACGGTGCTGCGCATGTCATACTTGAGATATTGACCCGATCGGTGTAATTCCAGCTGCGCTTTTGCCGTGGCGGTAAACAGAAATATCTTTTTCTTGCCCTCGTATTGAGCAATAAACGGGAGTGCGTTCTCGGTTGCCGCGCAAGGCAGCGCCGCCAGCACGAATGGTAAGATCAAAACCGCCATTCTGCTCCTGAGGCGCCTAACTCGATTTCTATGTGTGACTTGTCGGTTTGACTTGCTCATTCGGCGCACTCCTTCCGCGTTCGGACAGGCGAATATTTCATGTTTCGCGCGGGCGCGCTTGGTTTTTCATTGCGGAAATTACTAAGGCACCTCTGATTGATTAGAGCTTCCGTGCGGCACAGGGAGGGGCGCTGAAGATTCCAGGGCGGCATTATTCAGTGCTTCCAAGGGGTTTGCCTCCTGGCACAATGTCGCACACCGGCACAGAGCAAGCCGCGTATACACTCACCCATACCTGCGTCAAGCAATTGGCATCACCGCTATTTATCATTCTTCAGCATGGCTTTGAGGTTGGCAAATGGATGATAGGTGGCCGTGGCGCCACTCCTGGCACTGCCGGCGGTGGTAGTGCCCGGCAGCGCCTCCAGCTGTCGCTGGTGTTCATTGTCATGGCAATACATGCACAACAATTCCCAGTTGCTGCCGTCGGCAGGATTGTTGTCGTGGTTGTGGTCACGGTGATGCACGGTCAACTCATGAAGATTCTTGCGGGTAAACTCGCGGGCACAGCGTCCACAAATATGTGGATACAGCCTCAGCGCCTGTGCGCGGTAACCCCGCTCGCGCAGTTCGCGGGCCCGGCGTGCTTCGGCAACAATTTGATTCAACTTGTCGTCATTCGGTTTTACCATACAGACCTCCACGCTTCGCCCATCCATGCCAGAGCCGCGGCGGCCATCCCGTAGCAATCCCCTGTCATGAACCGCCACCGTGCCCGTTCCCGACGGGAATGACAATTTTTGATTAGGCCCGTTCACATTAACCCAGCATTCACAGGTTTTACAATCGTGTCGGCGATCAGCCGGGATTGTCGACTGAAAACATGCTCCAGGGATACGTGATAAACAGCTGGGTCTGGGCGCCCTCCTCGCCATGGGCCAGATCAAACCGTATGATGACACCGGAAAGCACCACGCGCGCGCCTATCCCGTAGCTGCTGCGACCGTCTTGCAACAAGTCCGCAAAATGATCCGCCACCATGCCGCGCTCCCAAAATGCCGCCAACTGAATTCCGGTGCGTATCCCCTTGGCGATAAAGATATCAAACGGCGTGTGCTCATCCGTCAGATTCCAGCGATACTCCACGCCGTAGAACAGCGCCTGTCCGGCATAAAAGCGTCCATTGTCATAGGCGCGCAGGCGTTGGGTTCCACCCAAGGGCGAGGCCGTACCATAACGGTTGTTGGCTTGAATCCCGATCAGCAGTTTTGATTCAGTGCGCTGGCAGGCATCCGCCTCCGGCCCTGGGGGATATCGACCACAATCCAGACCGTACAACGCCTGGAGCACGCTTAAGTCATCGACGCCGCTCCGGGTAATGTGGGCTCTTGAATAATAGAGATTGAACGCCAGGGTATCCCAGCGGCGCATCGGCCAGTAGCCGGTGAGATTATAATCGTTGACAAAATATTCGCTCTCGGCAGGATCATTGTCTGTCGGCAGCCGCGTGGAAAATTCAAAACGGACACCTCGACGCGGATCAAGCCGATCGTCGGTCAGATCCACAGAGCCGCCCAAAGAGATTAGATGGCCGCGGTCCCAGTCGGTATCCACTCCTTCGAATGCCTGGCCGTCCTTATCCAACACCTCATGCAGTCGCTCACGGCCGACCAGCAATCGTACGAAGGCCTCATAGCGGCGCTCATCGAAGCTGAGGGTCAACTGTCCCAGCAGGTACTTGCCTTCGGCCTTGGGATAGATAACGTCTTCGGGATCGGAGTCGATGCCTCGATCATAGGCGGTGGCCGCGACCAGGTAGTCGTTGTAGCCGAAATCGAAGATCAGGCGCTGTGGCAGCACATGATAATCCAGCACTGCAAAGCCGGTGGCCTCGAAATCTCCGCGTACATAGTAACCCGTGAAGTCGGTATCACCATCACCCATATTGAGCACACTGGCCCCGACACCGGCGGCAGTGCCAAGGCCGGGGATTTCGCCAGCGATCGGGTAGACATAATAACCAAAATCACGTCCAAACTGATCCTTGCGCCGTTCGACCGCCTCGGCATAACTATTGCCGATCAATAGTACCAACAGCAATATCGCCATCGATCTAGCCATGCCGGTGCGCATCATTTGATGCTTGCCTTATTGTTTTTCTACTAGAGGCTCAGCCTTCATGGGCATGGCCCTTGATGATATAACCGCCCGACTTCTCGTCATATTCCAATTCCAACAGCTTTTTCGCCTGCGCCTCTTCCAATAATTTCCCGAAGGTGCGAAAACCGTGATAGGTTTCGTTGAAACCGGGGTTGCGCCGCTTCAGTGCTTGCTTGACCATGGATCCCCAGACCTTTTCTTCCTCGCCGCGCTCCTCAAACAAGTCTTCAACGGTTTCCAACAGCAGATCCAAGGCCTCCTGCTGCTTGTCCTCATCAGACTTTCCCGCCGTTTTCGCCACGGCTTTCTTGGCCCCGGTCTTGCGCGTGGCCTTGCGTTCTTTCTGGGCCTCGCGGGCCAGATCATCGTAAAAGATGAATTCGTCACAGTTGGAGATCAGCAGATCCGAGGTGGAATTTTTGACCCCGACACCGATGACGATCTTGTTGTTCTCACGCAGCTTGCTGACCAGCGCCGAGAAGTCGGAGTCGCCACTGATGATCACGAAGGTGTCGACATGCGACTTGGTATAACAGAGATCCAGCGCATCGACTACCATGCGGATGTCCGCCGAATTCTTGCCTGATTGGCGCACATGGGGGATCTCGATCAGCTCAAAGGTCGCTTCATGCATGGCTGCCTTGAACTCCTTATAACGCTCCCAATCGCAATAGGCCTTCTTGACGACGATATTGCCCTTCAGTAGCAGCCGCTCCAACACCTTTTGGATGTCGAACGCCGCATACTTGGCATCGCGCACCCCAAGGGCGATGTTTTCGAAATCACAGAACAAGGCCATGATCTGGGTCGTGGGTTTAGCAGTCATGATGTCTCCCATTGTAGTTATTTATTGAACCTTATCGAATGAATAAAAAGAGCTCAGATAAGCATGCGCGTCAGGCGCACCTTCGGCAACACTGTTCATGCTCAGGCGGCGTTGATAAAACGCAGCGACGTGTTGTTATTGCTATGAGCTACTAGCAAGGCACCCTTGTGCTCAAATACAAAAGTGATCCGTGCGCCATCCAACAGGGGCTCGGTAATACAATCGACAATACTAAGACGATCGGTAGTAAAGCCTCATTCAGCGGGCGGCTAGACGGTCAGCCCGCAAGGCGCGGCGGTGCCGGCATAGTCAATCTATGTCAAACCGTCGCAACGCGGCGGATGGCCGTCTAGCCGTCCGCCCGAAGGGAGCCACCCCAATGTTGCAGCCCAGCGTTGCAGTGCTTGACAAGGGCTTGCCATTGCCTGCGCACTGCGCCTTGTTCCGCAACATTGGGGTGGCTCTGAATGAGGCTTTACTACCGATCGTCTTAGTAACACATTCCTTAAGCCCGTAGTCTTCACCCAGGTCGATCAAGGGATGGCTCAGTGGATCATCCGGCTGCGCTGCCACCACCCTGGGGGCCTCACCCTGTAGGCGCCAGAAGATTGTACCATTTTCGAAATAGAGTTGATGCCAGCGGCCGTTTACCTTCAGCAGCAGCACATCGACATCCTGCTGCAACTTGCCGCGGTAGCGATACTGTTGACAGAGCAACTCTTGACACACTTGATTATTGAGGCGTGGCGGTATGCCGTCGGTTTTCAGCATTTGGCGTTACTCCTATTTCCGCTGGTCTACAACCCACCTGATTCTCTCCCAGCACGCCGCTAGTTTTTGGCCAGCGCCGCGATGCAGCGAAACAGCGCGCTGCTGCATCGGGCGAACGGCTCATAGCAGAGTTTTTCCGGCGTATCCTCCGCACTGTGATAATAACGATAACGATAGAATGCGGTATCCGTCACCATAAAGGCCCGATAACGCTGACGCCAAAACGACAGGTGATCACTCCAGGCAACACCGGGAATCCAGGCAAAGGTGGCGATATGCTGTACCGGGAAGGTTGAATTGGCGCGAAAGGCGCGCACCGCCCGGCGCATCACGCCGCGTGAACGAAAGTTTGAGACGAAACTGATGAAATCCCCGCGGTCGGGGTAAAAGTATTTGAACAGCGGTGGATACCGCTGACTGCCGGGGGCCTCACTGTAATAACCGAGGGTCTCCAGCGAGACCATGAAGCGTATCTGGTCGCCCCGCGCGCGCGCGGCCTTGGCGTACACCAGGCTGCCCATATTCCCCCAGATGAAAAACGGCGGCTCTTCGTTGACGAAGGCGACGAACCGAACCGAGATGCTGGGCCTGATGGTGGCAAACAACCGGGAGAGCTCCAGAAGGGCGGCGACCCCACTACCATTGTCATTGGCGCCCGGACTGCCAAGCACCGAATCGTAATGGGCGCCGATCAGGATGATCTCATCGGAGCTACCCGTGCCAGAACAGGTGACTTCCAGATTATCGCAGGTGACATCACGCACCCGATAGGGATGGCGCAGCACGGTGTAGCCCTGCGCTTGCCACGTCTGTTCAATATAGTGTGCGGCCGCGTGCAGCGCTTGTGGTTGGAACACATTGCGCTCACCGATATCCGCGGCGAGCGCAAAGACGTGGGCCTTGAGGTTGTCCGGCGTAATTTCGGTATTCATCTGTGTTGCGTGTTGCGATGATGGCTCACTCTTGTTCTCATCCAAAATGCGGCGCGGCCACCCCAGATTCAAGCATGGCCTGCACGTCCTTGATGGCCCGGAAACCGCCGATCAAGAAAGGTCTGCGCCTCGGGGCTGTCATACCCCCGTGTTGCATACCAAGGGAAGACGCAGGCCTCGCTGCGTGGCAATCTCGGCCTCCACCAGATTACATCCGGCGAACAAAACGGTTCCCGAACCACGCCGGCCGCGCAGCGGATCCTCTTCGCCATGATGCGGGCCGAAACTATTGGCTCCCGCAAGCTCACCGGTGCGGCAACATCAACCGGTCGGTCTTTGCCGCCATCACAAAGTCATTCACATGCAATCCCCGGATCTTGTGACTCCACCATGTCACGGTGACCTTGCCCCATTCCGTTAAAATCGCGGGGTGATGGCCCTCCTGTTCAGCGAGATCGCCAATCTGATTGGTAAAAACCAGGGCCTGCTTGAAGTTGTTGAAGTGATACGTGCGACGCAGTCGCTGGATGCCATCGATTGCGACGATCTCCCATGCGGGTATCTGCGGCATGTATTCATCGATTTGTGCGTGCGTTGCCAACGGGGCACCGACTTCGCATGCTTCGCATGTTCTTGCGCTTAAATCGCTCATCGCCTACTCCCGTGCTGCTTATCACCAGCCGCGGTGACTGTTTTGAAAAAATCTGCTCAGGACACCACCGCCGCACACCACTGTGGCCGTGCGCCTCCCCCTAAGATTAGACCAGAAGATGCCCTCTGACAGCCTCCCTCTTGAGACAGGCGAGGAATGTTTTCCTATACTCAGAGGAAGTTAACAATTGCAAACCCTAATCATGACTCTTTCTATCAGTGAATTGGCTCAGGCACGCGAAATCACCGATGAGTTGCTCACCGAACTTGGTGTGAACGCGTATCTGTTTGAAATCGAGCCCGGCGAAAATGAGTGGCGTTTAGTCGTGGAATGCGCCTGCAGCGAGACGGGAACTCCCTGGTCACGACTCAGCTGGTCAGTGTCCAAGAAACTGCTGCGCGCCAGTCGCGATAATGAAACTGCACATCAACAACTATTGGCACAGTGGCGCCAACACCTGAGCATGTGCATATCGCATCCGCGCTGATTCTCCTAAATCCGGCAGTCGGACACCGTGCAGAGTGCGTTATGTTTCGCGCACGCCAAGGTGTGATGCGGTGTTGAGATTACTCAAATCCCCTGCCCCCGGTTCTGATATCGATCAGGTCGCCATTGCGAAAGGTCAGGATCCGGATAAACTGATTCGCACCGAGATCGTAAGTCCATTCATCGATCGAAACCGTTACGGCCTCCCTGCCGCCGGGTACTCGGCCGGTCACGGTTTCGAAACGCCGTTCCTTCCAGTCCGGCTCGCCGCATTGCAGGGCAATCTCGGCGCTGGAGGTGCCCAGCGAAAAAACGTTCAGATCGCATTTATGCTTGCCGAGCGGCATGAGAAAGCCGCGCCCCCCCGTCTCGATGTTTGAGACCCGGCTGTCGCGAAACGTCACTATCTGCAGGAATTGCGTCGGGCCAAAGTTATAGATCCAGCGCTCATTGAGCCGGCTGATGCGATACTCGAAATCCGTATCCGGAAGCTTGGTGGTTTCCTCTACCCAGCGATCCTGCCAGGTCGGTTTGCCACACTTTTTCTGCACTTCCAGCTTGGTCTCGCCAACGCTCACCAACGCACCGTCACAGCGCAAGGCATGGACTGGCTGGCTCCAGAGCATTCCCAGCCATAGCGTCGCCAACAGACATGTCAGGAGATATTTTGAAATCACGGCGTTCATCACGGCACCACCCGAAACTTGCCAATCGGCATAAGCGACAAGGGCTGTTCGCGCACATCCAGTTGCAGAACCCGGGCGACAGCCTGATCATCGAAAGTACCGGCAGACGGTATTACGCCTCCGCTCCACCGCGCGGTGACATCGCCATGATTCAAAAGGACAGGAATGAGTGGTCCGACCATGAGAAATTTCTGCAAAATTAAGACAAAAAGCCTGACTTACCACTAAAGCATAGTCAGCCGCGGAAGCATTTAAACCCGGATTTTCATTGGCGATCTACTGCGAACGAACAATACGTTGAATCTGCGAGAAAAAATGTCAAAAGCATTCCGCACCGTAGAATGACTATGGCTAGGCAAGTACTTGGTATTATTGCGCGCATCTTCCGCGCCGTGCTCGCTCTCGCGACGATCGCTGATGGAAAATCCGGGTTGAATCTACGGTTCCGCGCAGGGTACTCTTTCATCAATGGTGTGAGGTACCGCAGAACTCGAAAGCATAAGGATTGGGCTGGTGCGGAAAAACGAAAGCCGGAGTATTTATTCCCCGGCTTGCGAAAGGTGGCGTCCCCTAGGGGATTCGAACCCCTGTTACCGCCGTGAAAGGGCAGTGTCCTAGGCCTCTAGACGATGGGGACAATATGGTTATTGTCGATACCTGTTATT
>CAZKZP010000004.1:0-26583 GCA_964557295.1 uncultured Chromatiales bacterium
GACAGTTGTTTAATCCAGCATTGCATGGGGGTTGACGTGAATAACAGTATCTACGAGTTCTATTTCTCGCAGCACTCCGTCACATCAACGCTTATAAGGAGGAGGCTGACCGGAGGATTCTCAGGTCTTGTAATGCATTACTCATTGGCTTCATCCTCGAACGTGCCCCCCAGTTCAACGACTCTTTGAACCCAACTTTCTCCTGATCCAGAATCGTACCCGCCGGGAGGTCTAGGCCTCATCCGGCACGGCGAATTTGAGGATCTCGGCCTTGTCCAGGGCGTGCAGGTCCACCTTGAGATAGGCGACGCCATCTTCGGGGATCACCAGGGCCTCGGCGACTCCGGTGACGGCGGTCATCGCGATGGCCAATTCCTCGGCGCGTTTGGCATCCACCTTACCCACGCGCACCATATAGCTGCTCAGATAGCGCGGGTTGCGCATGGTGGCGGCGACGAAGAACCAGATCGCCGCGAGCACGGCGCACATCGTGAACACGGCGCCGATGCCGTATTTGCCGTGCAGCCATCCGCCCAGCCCGCCGCCGATGAAGGCGCCGAGGAATTGCGCGGTGGAGTAAACGCCCATCGCGGTACCTTTGCGGTCCGGCGTGACCTCCTTGGCCACCAGCGAGGGCAGCGAGGCCTCCAGGACGTTGAAGGCGATGAAGAAGATCAACAGCGCGAAGGCGATAGCCGTCAGGCTACTGTGCCAGAACGCCAGCGACAGCTCTGCCACGACCAGCGCGGCGATCGCCCCGACGAAGATCTGTTTCATCTTGCGCTTGCTCTCCGCGATGATGATGAACGGCACCATCAGGAACAGACCGAACAACAGCACGGGCAGATAGACATACCAGTGGTGGGCCTTGTCGAGCCCGGCGATGTCGCGCAGGGCCAAGGGCATGACCACGAAGGTCGCCATCAGCATCATGTGCAAGACCAGGATGCCGAAATCCAGCCGCAATAGTTGCCCGTCGCGCAAGACACTGGCGAACAAGGCCGGCACCGGCATGGTGTCGCGGTGCAGGCCGCTGTGCACCGGCGTCGGCACCTGGCTGTGCAGCAACACGATGCCGCCGAGTGCCAGCACGGCCGTCAGCCAGAAGATGCCGTCGACGCCGATCCAGCGATCGAGCACCGGCCCCATCACCAGCGAAACGGCGAACGACACGCCGATGCTTATCCCGATCAGCGCCATTGCCTTGAGACGGTGCTCCTCGCGGGTGAGATCGGACGTCAAGGCCATGATCGCCGCGGCGATGGCGCCGCTGCCCTGGATGGCGCGACCGAGGATGACGCCATAGATCGAATCGGCCGTCGCAGCGATGACGCTGCCTGCGGCGAAGATCAGCAGACCGATGGTGATCACCTGTTTGCGGCCGATGCGATCCGACCACATCCCGAACGGGATCGACAGAATCGCCTGCGTCAACCCGTAGGCGCCGATGGCCACACCCACCAGGAACGGCGTGACCCCCTCCAGATCCTCGGCATACAGGGCGAAGACCGGAAGTATCATGAACAGCCCCATCATCCGCAGGGCATAAATTCCGGCAAGCGAACCCACCGCGCGCTTCTCCAGCGGGGTCATGTCATCAATGTGCTGATTTTGTTTTTTCACGACGGATTCTCAACAGCGAGTATGGATTTTGCTTATAAAGCGCAAGGCGTCGTATATTAGCAGGTTACTCCGACTGCGAAAATAACTGATGGATACTATCAAGATCCGCGGGGCACGTACCCACAACCTCAAGAACATCGACCTGGATCTGCCCCGCGACAAGCTCATCGTGTTCACCGGACTCTCCGGCTCGGGCAAGTCGTCGCTCGCCTTCGACACCATCTATGCCGAAGGCCAGCGCCGCTATGTCGAATCCCTTTCGAGTTATGCGCGCCAATTCCTGGAGATGATGGAAAAGCCGGACGTCGATCACATCGAAGGGCTTTCACCGGCGATCTCCATCGAACAGAAGACCACCTCGCACAATCCACGCTCGACCGTCGGCACGGTCACCGAGATCTATGATTATCTGCGTCTGCTGTTCGCGCGCGTCGGCGAACCGCGCTGCCCGGATCACCACATCACGCTGGAGGCGCAGACCGTGAGCCAGATGGTCGACCTGGTCCTGGCCCTGCCGGAAGGCGCGCGGCTGATGCTGCTCGCCCCGGTGATCAAGGAGCGCAAGGGCGAGCACCAGAACATCTTGAGCGAGCTGCGCACCCAAGGCTTTGTGCGAGCGCGCATCGACGGGGCGGTCGTCGAGCTCGACCAAGCCCCAGCGCTCGATCTGCACAAGAAGCACACCATCGAGGTGGTGGTCGACCGTTTCAAGGTGCGCGCCGATCTGGCCCAGCGCCTGGCCGAATCCTTCGAGACCGCCTTGCAGTTGGCCGATGGCGTGGCGAGTGTGGCCTATCTGGATGAACCTGAGCGGCCGGAGCTGGTGTTCTCCGCCAAATTCGCCTGCCCCGAGTGCGGCTACTCGATAGCGGAACTCGAACCGCGCATCTTCTCCTTCAACAATCCGGCCGGCGCCTGCCCCGAGTGCGACGGCCTGGGCGTCAAACAATTCTTCGATCCGCAGCGGGTGATCCTCGATGCCGAATTGCCCCTGCCCGGCGGGGCGTTGCGCGGCTGGGACCGGCGCAATGCGTACTACTTCACCATGCTGTGCTCGCTGGCCACGCATTACCGCTTCGACATCGAAACCCCGTTCGCCCAATTGCCGGAGGCGATTCAACAGGCCGTGCTCTACGGCAGCGGCGAGGAGGCCATCGCCTTCAGCTATCCGGGTGAGCGTGGCCGCAACGTCACGCGCGAACACCCCTTCGAGGGCGTGATCCCGAACATGGAACGCCGCTATCGCGAGACGGATTCCAACGTCATCCGCGAGGAGCTGGCAAAATACCTCAGCATTCAAACCTGCCCCGCGTGCACGGGCACGCGCCTCGCGCGCGGCGCGCGCAATGTCTTTCTCGCCGAGAAGACGCTGCCGCAAGTGGCGGCGCTGCCGATCGGCGCGGCGCATGGCTTCTTTGACGCACTGCAATTGGCGGGCAGCCGCGGTGAAATCGCCGGCAAGATCGTCAAGGAGATCAATCAGCGCCTGAAGTTTCTCATCGATGTGGGACTCGAATATCTCTCGCTCGACCGCAGCGCCGAGACCCTCTCCGGCGGCGAGGCGCAGCGCATCCGCCTGGCCAGCCAGATCGGCGCGGGACTGGTGGGCGTGATGTATGTGCTCGACGAGCCGTCCATCGGACTGCATCAGCGCGACAATCAGCGCCTGCTCAACACCCTGGTCTATCTGCGCGATATCGGCAACACCGTGATCGTGGTCGAACACGATGAAGACGCCATACTCCTGGCCGACCATGTGGTGGACATCGGTCCCGGCGCCGGCGTGCACGGCGGGGAGATCGTCGCGCAGGGCACGCCGCAAGACCTGCTGCAAAGCCCTGCCTCGCTCACCGGACAATACCTCAGCGGCCGGCGCCGGATCGAGGTGCCGGGTCAGCGCACGCCGGTCAATCCGCTGAAGCTGCTCGGGCTGAACGGCGCCACCGGCAACAATCTGAAGGACGTGTCGATCGAGATCCCGCTCGGGCTGATGACGGCGATCACCGGCGTCTCCGGCTCCGGCAAGTCCACCCTGATCAACGACACGCTGTTCAGGATCCTGGCCCGCGATCTGAATCACGCCAGCACCGATCCGGCGCCGTATCGCGGCATCATCGGCCTGGAGCATTTGGACAAGGTGGTCGACATCGACCAAAGCCCGATCGGCCGCACGCCGCGGTCCAATCCGGCCACCTACACCGGGCTGTTCACGCCGATCCGCGAGCTGCTCGCCGGCACCCCGGAGGCACGCGCACGCGGCTATACCCCGGGGCGCTTCAGCTTCAACGTCAAGGGGGGCCGCTGCGAGGCCTGCCAGGGGGATGGTCTGATCAAGGTGGAGATGCACTTCCTGCCGGACATCTATGTGCCGTGCGATGTGTGCAAGGGCCGGCGCTACAACCGCGAGACCCTGGAGATCCGCTACAAGGGCAAGAACATCCACGAGATCCTGGAGCAGACCGTGGAGGACGCCCGCGCCTTCTTCGACAGCGTGCCGATGATCGCGCGCAAGCTGCAAACGCTCATCGACGTGGGCCTGAGCTACATCAAGCTCGGACAAAGCGCCACCACCCTCTCCGGCGGCGAGGCGCAGCGCGTGAAGCTGGCCAAGGAGCTCTCCAAGCGCGACACCGGCCAGACCATCTACATCCTGGACGAGCCCACCACCGGGCTGCACTTCCACGACATCGAACAACTGCTGGCCGTGCTCCACCGCCTGCGCGATCACGGCAACACCATCGTCGTCATCGAGCACAACCTGGATGTGATCAAGACGGCCGACTGGGTCATCGACCTCGGCCCGGAGGGCGGCGATAAAGGCGGCAGCATCCTCGTCACCGGCACGCCGGAAGACGTGGCGCGCGCCCCCCAGTCCTACACCGGACAGTTCCTCGCCCCGCTGCTCACCCTGTAGGAGCAAGCTTCAGCTTGCGATTCGCCCGCGCCATCGCCACCTGAAGATGGCTCCTACGGTGCGTCCTGATTTGCTGTTGGGTGAGAAAAGGTGGTGCCACTTGGTTGACATCCCCCCTCTTAGCTCATATAGTCATGACCAAAGAGAATAAGATGATCAGTAGAACCGGCAAACACGCACTGCACATCCTTGGCTATCTGGTACAGCATCCAGGCGACTGGATCTCGGGCCAGGATATCGCCAAGGCGACGAGCATTCCCGCCAATTACCAGGGCAAGATCCTCAACACACTGGCAAAACACGGCTTTGTGGAATCACGCAAAGGCTGGGGCGGCGGCTTCAAGATCCATCCACAGGCCCTCAACCGCAGCATCGATGAAGTGCTGGCGATCGTCGAAGGCCCCACCGCCGCCGAAGGCAAGGAATGCGTCTACGGCCTGGGCATCTGCAATGACAGCCAACCCTGCCCGCTGCACCCCTACTTCAAGCCGATCCGCGGCGCCTTCGACAACATGCTGCATAAGGTCACCATCGGCGAGCTGATCGCGCAAAAGTAACCCAATGAATTACCCGCCGATCACCGTAAACGGCGCCCCGATCTCGATATCTAAAACCCGCGCCGCGTTTCCCTGATTGACCGCAAACTCCACCAGCCCGAGCGAATTCTCATACCACAAGGCGCGCCCGGCCGGCACCTCGGAAAAGGTCCGCGCATGATGCAACCGCTGGCCGTTGATCTGAATCACCGCCTGCGGCGAAATCGCATCAGCGCGCACCCCGCTCATGACGTTGCCGTAGTGATCGATATAAACCGCCGCCACATATTCCTCTGGCCAGCCGGGATCGGTGGAGGGCGCACACGCCACGAGGTCGTTTTCCCGCAGCGTGCCCGCCGCGATACGCGCGGCAATCGGCGCGAATAAATCCCGGCCGTGAAAACTCGCGGACAGCCGCTCCGGACGCCAGCGGATGTGATGCCACAGCACCTGGTCGGCCCGCTGGGTGAGGACGGAGAACAGTCCATTGTCCGGCCCCACGAACCAGCGGCCATCGATCTGCACCGCCGCGGTTTCACGATCGCTGCCGACCGCCGGATCGACCACGCAGAGAAACACCGTATCGAGCGGAAACTCGCGGACCAGCGCCGCCAGCAGGAAGGCGGCGGCGCGGATGTCGAAGGCCGGCGCGTCATGCATCAGATCCACCACCGTCTCGGCCGGCGCGTGTTGATGCAGCACCGCCTTCATCTGCCCGACATAGGGGCCTTGAAAGCCGAAATCCGTGAATAAGACGATCATGATCGCACCCTTCCCCGAAATGGTCCCGTTCCCTCAAGCATCGGTATCCGGAAGTTCACCGTCAAGCAATAACACGGACGCGGGATGGCCTATAATTTTCCATGGAGCATTACAGAATACTTATCGGCCCTCATCCCCACCCTTCTCCCGCAGGGAGAAGGGCTCACATCCCCCTCCCGCAGGAGATGGATCGAGGGTGAGGGCCTGCTCGACAAACACTGTGGTGTCAATCTAGATAGATAAGTCTCAATAATATGAAAAGACTCTGCCCGATCATCGTGCTTTTAAGCCTCGGCGGTTGCGCCACGCAGACCCCCACGGCCATCAGCCAGGGACCGCAGGTTCCTGTGCTCCTGGCCGAGGTCCGTTCCGCGCCGCAGCGCTTCGAGGGCGCCGAGGTGCGCTGGGGCGGTGTGATCGCCAGGATCAGTAACCAAGCGGTGCACACCGAGGTCGAGGTGGTCAGCCGCCAACTGAACAGCAACGGCCGGCCAAAGGTGGAAAGCACCAGCGACGGCCGCTTCATCGCCCGCTTCCAGGGATTCATCGATCCCCTCGTCTTCAGCCCCGGGCGCCAGCTGACCGTGGCCGGAATCCTCAGCGGCACGATTGCGGGCAAGATCGGTGAGTTCGAGTATCAGTATCCCATGGTCTCAGTCACGATCTTCCAGCTGTGGCCGGAACCCGAACCGCTGCGCTATTACGACTATCCATACCCGCCTTGGTACGATGATCCATGGTGGCCACACCCTTACCCACACTACTATCCACCCTACTATTGGTGATCGGGACGTAATGTTATGACTAGCCAACTCTGCCTTCGATTGACACTCGCGGCGCTGCTGCTGACGGCATGCGCCACCACCCCGAAGTTCGATACCAGCGGCATCGATCTTACCGTCACACCGCAGCGGGCGGTGGCGCAAGCGGAGGCGCTGCAAGGCACCCCGCTGCTGTGGGGCGGCGTGATCATCAACAGCAGCAACCTCAAGGACGCCACCCAGCTCGAAATTTTGGCCTATCCCCTGCAATCCGATCAGCGGCCCGACACCAATCAGTCTCCCCTGGGGCGTTTCATCGCCCAGCAGGATGGCTATCTCGAGATCAGCGACTACGCGCAAGGCCGCCTGCTCACCGTCAAAGGCACGCTGCTGCCCAGCCGTGCGGGGCGCATCGGCGAGACCGAATACACCTACCCCGTGCTGCACGCCACGCAACTGCAACTCTGGCCAAAACAAGGCTCCGCCCCCGAGACCCGGGTGCACTTCGGAATCGGTGTGTTGTTTCACGATTGAGCCGGCGCCAGGAACATTTCCCATCCAAGCTTGACTTGCTAATAAGAATCATTATCATTAGTATCCATGAGGCGTGCGGTGTTGCCGTCTCATCGGCCCTCGCAACCCGCTAGATTCATCATTGCTGCCGAACCACTCACCCACGCATCATCACCAGAGGCAGGGACACATGAAAAAGACGCTCACCTTCATCGCCGGTCTGACGCTCGCCAGTCAGGCCTGGGCCGCACCCGCAGAGAAAGATGTCATCCTGCATTACGCCGATCTGGCGCACGCCGTATACGAAGACGCCTTGATCACCGCCCGCGCGCTGCAAAAAGCGGTCGATCAGCTGATCGCCGCGCCCACGGAGAAAAATCTCACGGCCGCCCGCACGGCGTGGAAGGCCGCGCGCGAGCCCTATCTGCAAAGTGAGGCCTACCGCTTCGGCAACCCGATCGTCGATGCGTGGGAAGGCAAGGTCAACGCCTGGCCGCTGGATGAAGGCCTGATCGACTACGTGGCCGCGAGCTACGGCGACGAGTCGGATGAAAACCTGTATTACACCGCCAATATCATCGCCAATCCGAAACTCAAGGTCGCCGGCAAGACCATCGACGCCGACACCATCACCAAAGAGTTGCTGCGCGATTCCCTCCATGAAATCGACGAGGTGGAAACCAACGTCGCCACCGGCTATCACGCCATCGAATTCCTGCTGTGGGGACAGGATCTCAACGGCACCGGCCCCGGCGCGGGCAAGCGGCCGGCCAGCGATTACGACACGAAAAACTGCACCGGCGGCCATTGCGACCGGCGCGCCGCGTATCTGAAGGCAGCCACCGATCTACTCGTGGACGATCTCGCCTGGATCACCGCCCAGTGGGCGGACAAGGGCGCGGCGCGCAAGGCCTTGGTGGAAGGCAAGCCGCAACAAGGCATCGCCACCATCTTCACCGGCCTGGGCAGCCTCTCCTACGGCGAACTGGCGGGCGAGCGCACGAAACTCGGGCTGATGCTGCACGATCCGGAGGAAGAGCAGGATTGTTTCAGCGACAACACCCATCGCTCGCACTATAACGACGCCCTCGGCATCCGGAACGTCTACACCGGCAGCTACACGCGCGTGAATGGCACGACGCTGAGCGGACCGAGTGCCGCCGACCTGGTCGCCGCGAAAGACGCCGCGGTCGATAAGCAACTGCGCGCCCTGCTCGATGACACCGTGGCGAAGATGCAGCGGATCGTCGACAGCGCGGAGAAAGACGGCGTGGCCTACGATCAACTGATCGCCCAGGGCAACAAGGCAGGCAATGCGATGGTCCTGGCCGCGGTCAACGCCTTGCTCGCGCAGACCAAGGGCATCGAGCAGGCGGTCGCCGCGTTGCAATTGGCGCCCATCACCATCCAGGGCTCCGATAGTCTGGACAAGCACGAATAGATCAACCGGCGATCATCCAGGCCCCTCTTCCGCTTGCGGGAGAGGGGGCGAAAGGCCGATGCCTGTGAATGCCGGTCAATAATGTATGTGTATTGTAGGAGCGAGCCCTGCTCGCGAAAATGCTCCGAATTCAAACCGATATCGCGAGCAGGGCTCGCTCCTACAATACAATCCAAGATGTATGAAATATCACCATTACCTACTCGCAGCTTTGTTACTAGGACACACCCCGATGGCGCACGCGCAGCACAGCGGGCGCGATCCGGGCGGCGCGGCGACAGACCATCATCCCATCGATCAAAACGCCTTCGCCCACCCATCAGCGCACATGACGCTCGAACGCCAGCTGGACTTCAAGCTCGGCCACGCCCTTTTCAAACGCCTGTGGGTCAGCGCGCCGGCCTCCACGCAAGCGGCCGACGGCCTCGGCCCGCTCTACAACGCGCGCAGCTGTGAACGTTGTCATCGCAATGCCGGACGCGGCCGTCCACCGCACGCGGGTGAAAAGGATGCCCTCTCGATGATCCTGCGCCTGAGCATCCCGGCGCAGACGGCCGAACAACAGCGCCTGCTCGATGACCATCGCATGACGGCGATTCCGGAACCCACCTACGGCGCGCAGCTGCAAACGCTGGCCATTCCCGGCCTTGCCGCCGAAGGCCGCATGCGCATCGATTACGCAGACATCGCGGTCACATTGAACGACGGCGGCACCGTCACCCTGCGCAAGCCCGCGTATCGCGTCGCCGAACTCGGCTACGGCCCGCTGCATCCGCAAACCCGGCTCTCGCCGCGCCTCGCGCCGCCGATGATCGGCCTGGGCCTGCTCGAAGCCATCGCCGACGCGGACCTCCTCGCGCTGGCCGACCCTGAGGACCAAAACGGCGACGGCATCTCCGGCAGACCCAATCGCGTGTGGAGCGCTGAACACCAGCAAGTGGTGCTGGGCCGCTTCGGCTGGAAGGCCGGCACGGCCAGCATCGATGAACAAGTGCAGGCCGCCTTCATCAACGACATTGGTATCTCCGTACCGCGGCACCCCGGCGGCGTGGGCGATTGCACGGCGCGCCAGCCCACATGCCTGGCCGCGCCCAGCGGCAACAGTCCGCAATACGAACACCTGGAGGCCCCGCGCCAAGTCACCGAGCTGGTGAGCTTCTACGCGCGCAATCTCGCCGTGCCCGCGCGGCGCAACCACGACGCCCCCGAGGTGCGGGCCGGAGAAACACTCTTCCATGACAGCGGCTGCGCCGCCTGTCACACGCCGCGCCACACCACGCGCGCGCTCGCGCACCTGCCCGAACAATCGCGACAAACCATTTGGCCGTATACCGACCTGCTGCTGCACGACATGGGGGAAGGACTGGCCGATCACCGTCCTGAAGGCGCGGCCGATGGCAACGAATGGCGCACCCCACCGCTGTGGGGCATCGGGCTCACCGAGGTGGTCAATGGCAATGGTTTTTTCCTGCACGACGGCCGCGCGCGCACGCTGCTCGAAGCCATCCTGTGGCACGGCGGCGAGGCGCAACGCGCGCGCGATGCCATCGTTCGCATGACCTCGCAGGATCGTGCTAACCTGCTCGCATTCATCAACTCCTTGTAAGGCCCTGCACTCACGATGAAGATCTCAACCCTCCTACTTTCGCTGTCCGCCACGCTGCTCGCCGCTTGCACCAGCACGCCCTCTGCCCCGCCCGCGCCCGCCGCAACGTGGCAATCGACCAATCGCGCCATCGTCGAACAGCACATCATCCCGCGCTACCGGCAGCTGGCTGAGGCGAGCCGCGCGCTGGAGCAGCAGGCCCACGTCATGTGTACAGCGCCCGATGCCACGCATCTGGCATCGCTGCGCGCCGGATTTAACACCACCATGGATGCCTGGATGGGCATCCAACACATCCGCAACGGTCCGGTGGAACTCTTCACGCGTTATCACCGCTTTGAGCTCTGGCCGGACAAGCACAACACCGGCGCCAAGCAACTCGGCGCGCTGCTCGCGGCCGAAGATGCCGCCGCGCTGGCGCCGGAGAACTTCACCCACAGCAGCGTGGCGGTGCAAGGTCTCACCGCGCTGGAGCGATTGCTGTTCGACGATGATGCTAACCCCGGCGCCTTCGGCAGCGCGGGCGCGCCGAACTATCGCTGCCGCGTGGTCGAGGCCATCGCCCACAACCTCGCGGGCATGTCGGCGGAGCTGGTCGAAGACTGGAACCCGGCGGACCCACCGTACGCGATGCTGTTCATCTCCACCAGCCAGCATCTCGACCAGCAACCGAGCAACCAGGCGCTGGCGGCCAAGCGCGAGGTCAGCGCCATGTTCTTCAACAATATGAACACGCAGGTGCAGTCGATCATCGATCAGAAACTGCTGCGCCCGCTGGGCGAGCGCGCCGAAGACGCCAAGCCACGCCTGGCGGAGTCGTGGCGCAGCCAGCGCTCGCTGCGCAATATCACGCTGAACCTCCAGGCGGTGCAGTCGCTCTATGAGACCGGCTTCGCCCCGCTGCTGCGCGGCAAGGCGAACGGCGCAGAACTCGATCGAAAAATCGCCGACGCCTTCCACACCAGTCTGCTGGCCGCCTCAACCCTCCCGCCCATCGCGGGCGATGTGTTCGAAGACCCCGCCAATCGCGCGGGACTGGAAAAGCTGCTGGCCGCCAACCGCGAATTGCTCGCGCTGTTGAGCGGCCCGTTGCCGCAGGCGCTCGACATCCCCTTCAGCTTCAACGCGCTGGATGGTGATTGACATGCCGTGCACCCGCCGGGGATTTCTCGCCAGCCTCGCCTGCGTCGCGGTAACCGCGACGCTGCCGGGCTGCGCCACGCCGCTCACGCTCACCGCGCGCAACCCGCGCACCCGTTACTTGAGCGCGCGCGGCAGCGCGGATGGCCGATATTTTCTGAGCGGTTTCGACGAGTCCGGCACGTGGCGTTTCGACATCCCCCTGCCCGAGCGCGGCCATGGCGTGGCCGTGCATCCGGAGCATCATCACGTGACGGTGGTGGCGCGGCGGCCGGGGCAGTTTTTCCTGGTGGCCGATCTGGACAGCGGCGCGGTGCTGCATCGTCTGCACAGCGAACCGAACCGGCACTTCTTCGGCCATGGCGTGTATTCACCCGACGGGCGCTGGTTTTACACCACGGAAAACGACATCGAGAACGGCAGCGGCCTCGTCGCCGTGCGCGACGCGCATGATGACTATCGAGTGAGCCGGGAATTTTCCGCCCACGGCATCGGCCCGCACGAACTGGCCTGGCTCAGCGACGGCCAAACCCTGGCGATCGCCAATGGCGGCATCGACACGCGCCCCGAAACCGGCCGCGCCATGCTCAATCTCGACGCCATGGCCCCCTCGCTGGTCTATCTCGACGCCGCCTCCGGCCGCTTGCTGGAGCAACACCGGCTCCCCGCCGCGCTGCACCAGAACAGCATCCGCCATTTCGCGCTGGGCAATGATGATCTGCTCTGCTTCGCCATGCAATATCAGGGCGCACCCTCCGATCTGCCGCCGCTGATCGGCCTGCACCGGCGCGGCGGCGAGATCCAGCTGCTCACGGCCCCCGAGGCGGTGCAGCGCCAGATGACCAATTATTGCGGCAGCGTCTGCGCCGATGTCTCCGGCGCATGGTTCGCCGTCTCCTCGCCCAAGGGCAATGTGGTGACCTTCTGGTCGGCGCAAAGCGGGGCATACGCTGGCAAGGCCGACATCCCCGACGGCTGCGGCCTCGCCGCCGGCGCCGAACCTGGCGAATTCATTCTGAGCAGCGGCCTCGGCGGCCTGTATCGCCATCGAGTCGCGGATGGGCGCACCCAATCACTCGACACCACAAATCGCGCTGCGCGCTGGGACAATCACATCACGCGCCTCGCGCTATCTTGAGGACCTCCGATGACACTCAACCGACGCGACTTCCTGCGCCACCTGGCCTATCTCGGCGCCGCCACCGGCCTGCCCGCGCTAAGCGGCTGCACCATACTGCGGGCGCCGGATGAGCCCGGCTTCGACTACGTGCTCACCGCGATGCCCGCGCCGGTCGAACTGATGCATGGAAAAACCACGCCCGCGCTCACCTTCAACGGCATCGCCCCCGCCCCGGTCTTGCGCGCGCGCCAGGGCGAACGCCTGCGCGTGAAACTCGTCAATCAACTCGATCAAGATACCACCATCCACTGGCACGGCGTGCGCCTGCACAACGCGATGGACGGCGTGCCGTATCTCACCCAAGACCCAGTGCGCCCCGGCGAGAGTTTCGTCTACGAATTCATTACGCCCGACGCCGGCACCTTCTGGTATCACCCGCACATCAACAGCATCGAACAATTGAGCAAGGGCCTAGTGGGGCTGCTGATCGTCGCGGAGCGCGAACCGCCGGCCTTCGACGCCGACCTACCCTTGGTGCTGAAAAAATGGCGCCTCGACGACGACGGCCAATTCCTGCAACTCGCCACCCCGCGCAACAGCGCGCGCATGGGCACCCCCGGCACCTGGCAGACGGTCAACGCGCAGCACGACCCGGTGCTGCCGATCCCCGCCGGCGGCGCCGTGCGCCTACGCCTGGCCAACCTCGACAACACCGTCCACTACGACCTGCGGCTCGAATATCCCAACGTGCAACACCTCGCCTATGACGGCATGCCGCTGCACCCGCCGCGCGAACAGGAAGACTACGAACTCGGCCCCGGCATGCGCCTGGATCTCGGCCTCATCGCCCCGAGTGAAATCGGCGCCGACATCCCCTTGTACCACCGGCGCGGCGAGCGCAGCGAACAGCTCTGCACCCTGCGCACCGTCCCCGCGCAACATCCCGCGCGCAGCGCCTTGCCCGCGCTCCCGCCCAACCCCATCGCCCTGCCCGAGACCGCCCATGCCGAAACCCTGCGCTTCACCTTCGACTGGAGCGGCGCCATCGCACCTGCGGGCGACACCGAGCACCCGAGCTTCTGGGCGATCAACAAAATCCCCTGGCCCGGCCATTCCGACGCCCACCTGCCGCCACCACTCGCCAAACTCCAACGCGGCCGCAGCTACATCTTCGAACTGGTCAACACCAGCCAATACATGCACCCGATTCATCTACACGGCGTAGTATTCACCGTGCTCGACGCCAGCACGCGCGACATCCGCCCCTATCAAGCCGACACCGTCATGCTCGGCAAATACGAAACCATCCGCATCGCCTTCGTCGCCGACAACCCCGGCCGCTGGATGTACCACTGCCACCTCATCGAACACATGCACACCGGCCTCATGGGCTACTTCGAGATCGCATGACGAAGCACTGATGACGTGCGCGAACCGAGTCGGGCATGGCAATTTGTTGTCATGTAGATAGAGGCGGGTGAATATAGAAACTCAGGCTAATAACCCGGCGACAAAATAGATCTGGTGAACTGTTCCCTCTCCCTCAGGGAGAGGGCTAGGGTGAGGGGGATTAACACATTAATTTACCCCCTCATCCTGTCCTTCTCCCGGAGGGAGAAGGTAAGATGCGTGGCAGAAATATTTAATCGCCGGGTTAATCAATGGTCAAGCCCATAGCCTGATGGGTAGAGCGCTGTGCGCGAAACCCGGGTTGCGCCTGCGGCGCTACCCAGGCCACCACTCACCCCATCCTGTCACTGAGCCCGATCACCGCTTGCAGCGGCGCTTGGAGTAATTCGGGCGTGGCGGCGCGCACGGTGACATGGCCGACCTTACGGCCGGGGCGGTCGGCTTTGCCGTAGTGATGCAGGTGGGTGTTGGGGATGGCGAGGACTTCGGCGGCGGCGGGCATGCGGCCGATGAAGTTGACCATGGCGCTGTGCTGCACTGTCTCGGTGGAACCGAGCGGGAGGCCGAGGATGGCGCGCAGGTGGTTCTCGAACTGGCTGGTCTCGGCGCCCTCGATGGTCCAGTGGCCGGAGTTGTGGACGCGCGGGGCGATCTCGTTGGCGAGCAGTCCGCCGTCGTGCACGAAGAACTCGAACGCCAATACGCCGACATATTCCAGTTCATCCAACACGCGACGGCTGTAGTCTTCCGCCTGTTGCTGCAAGGCGGCGTGGATGTACGGGCGCGCCAGGCGCAAGATGCCATCGCGGTGCACGTTTTCGCTGAGCGCATAGCAGGCGACGTTTCCCATTCGATCGCGCACGGCGATCATCGAGACTTCGCGCTCGAACGGCACGAATCCCTCGGCCAGCAGCGGTTGGCCGCCGAGCTCGGCCCAGGCGGCTTCGATATCGTGCGCGCTGCGAATCACCTTCTGCCCCTTGCCGTCGTAACCCTGGGTGCGGGTCTTGAGCACGAGGGGCATGCCGATCACGGCGAGCGCCGCGTCGAATTCCTCGCGCGTGCCGATCGTGGCGAACGGCGGCACGGGGATGCCTAGGTCACGGAACAAGGTCTTCTCGCGCAAGCGGTCCTGCGCGACCAGGACGGCGTTGGGGCGCGGGAAGACGTTGCCATAACTCTCGAGATGGCGCAGGGCGCTGGCGGGGATGTGTTCGAATTCGAAGGTGACGACGTCGCACCCGGCCGCCAGGGAGTCGAGCGGGGCCACTTCATCGTAGGGCGATGTCACATGAGGTGCCACCGCGGCGGCGCAGGCCTCCCGCGCCGGATCGATGAACGTGCAGGCCACGCCGAGCGGGTGGCCGGCCAAGGCAAGCATGCGGGCCAGCTGCCCGCCGCCAAGGATACCGACCTTCATCCGTTCACCCTGGGATCGGGATTGGCCAGCACGGTGTCGGTCTGGTTCTTGCGGAACTCGTGCAGGGCGCGGCGGATCTCGGGGTATTTATTGCCGAGGATGGCGGCCGCGAGCAGCGCGGCGTTGATGGCCCCGGCCTTGCCGATGGAGAGCGTGCCGACCGGGATGCCGCCCGGCATCTGGACGATCGACAGCAGCGAATCCAGGCCGTTGAGGGTGTGCGATTGCACCGGAACGCCCAGCACCGGCAGGACGGTCTTGGAGGCGACCATGCCGGGCAGGTGGGCCGCGCCGCCGGCCCCGGCGATGATTACTTCGAGGCCGCGCGCCTCGGCCTGAGCGGCATAATCGAACAACAGATCGGGGGTGCGATGGGCAGAAACCACGCGCACCTCGTGCGGCACGCCCAGTTTCTCCAGGATCTCGGCACCATGCATCATGGTCGCCCAGTCCGACTGCGACCCCATGATCATACCTACCAATGGCTTCGTTCCGCTCATGCTCGGCTCCGGAAAATGGAAGGCGCAATGGTACCAAACTACGGGATAACAACCAAGATCACGGGGACTTTGCGCCGCCTGGAGCCGGATAAGGATCCCGACGATCAACTATCTCTTCCGCATGTTTCGAGACGTTCCCCCGCCTGCGGGAGTGGGAGTGTCACCCGATTTAAGGAGGTCTTTAAAAATTAGATTTTGTCATTCTGGCGAATGCCGGAATCCAGTGTTTTCAAGGATCTAGAAGTACCAATAATTTGATTACCTCCGCCGGTCGCGACACATCAAGCGAGCGGCACCCCAGGACGAAAAAAGGGCGGCTCATTGCGAGCCGCCCTTCATCGTCCAGCGAGATCCCCGCCCGAGGAATCGGCCTTGAGCGGCGGGTATGCCTCCCTGGAACGTAACTTACTCGACCTTTTCCAAATGAATGGAAGCGTACTCGTCCTTGTTCAGTTTCTTGTCCTTGTCGGCATCGGCGGCGCTGAAGTGCTCCATCACCTCTTTATGCTTATTCAGCTCCTCGACCGACAAATACCCGTCTTTATTGGTATCCATCTTGTCGAACGCCGGCAACTCCTCGGAGTGCTTCGTATCCGCCATGGATGCGGCGGAAGCTGCACCAGCAACGCACAAGGTGGCCACAGCCACGGCTGCGATAAATTGACCTTTCAAATTGCTCATATTCATTCTCTCCACTCTGTATTGGGACATACTTATGTCCATCGTTTCCATTTACCTTACAAAAAGCCATGACGCTGGTTCATAAATTCTTTTTGCAAGGAAATTTATAGTCCACACATGAGTCCGGCGCCACGTAGCAACCCCCTGATTTACGTGAATCACTTCGCAGAATCCGAATATACTGAACACTTCGCCGTCACCCAGCGTCCATTCCGGCTCCGCGAAGCGAAATACTATGTGAGGCGGACATTAGCGGTTATGATGGGGTTATTCCTGGCACATTCCATGGGAGAGGCAACACGATGGGCGGATGGGGCTGTCCCCACGAAGTCAACGGCCGGTGCCAACGGCTCAATGATGCGACATGTCATCCCGGCATGAAGGGATGTGTGTTGTTCGCCCGTTTCAGAGCCAGCACTGAACGCCAAAACACCCAGCCGACCGAGAACGCCTCAGCCACTCAGCCCGGAACACAGCCGGAACGACATTAAAAACCACGCGCCCAGCGGCGGCCTTTTGCTTCATGCTCGAAAAGGACCAGGAAGTGGTACTTTAGAAAAACAAACAGTCTATGGATCACCGCTTCCAGTGGTGATCATCAATACTACGAGCGCCTTCCCATGAGACATCCACGCCGCATTCTCCTCATCGCCCTCGTCATCACCAGCATCCCGGTCATCTGGTGGCTGTCACGCCCTGATCCGATCCCGGTCAAATTGCACACGGTGGAATATGGGACGGTTGAAGACACCGTGGCCAACACCCGCACCGGCACCATCACCGCCTGCCGGCGCGCGCAGATCGTGCCCATCGTCAGCGGCAGGGTGGAAAAGCTGCTCGTCCACAAAGGCCAGCAGGTCAAGGCCGGGCAACTGCTGATCGAATTGTGGAACGCGGATATCAAGGCGCAGATCGCGCTGTCCAACAGTGAAACCAAATCCGCACGGGCCTTGGCGGAAGAATCCTGCCTGCGCGCAGAGCAAGCGCAACGCGATGCAGATCGTGTCCGGCAATTGAAGCAACGCGGCCTCGTCTCCGAGGAAAGCCATGACCAGGCCGTCAACACCGCCCGCGCCACGCAGGCCGCGTGCAACGCCACGCGCGCGTCGGTCGATGTCAGCACCGGCAGACTCAAGGTGCTCGCCGCTGAACTCGAACGCACCCAGCTCAAGGCGCCGTTCGACGGCATCGTGGCCGACATCAACGCGGAACTGGGCGAGGTGCTCGCGCCGGTGACCGCCCTGGGCCAATACGCCTCGGCCGTCGACCTCATCGAGGAAGGCTGTCTTTATGTCTCCACACCAATCGATGAAATCGACGTGCCGGCGATCAAGCCCGGCCTCACCGCCTATGTCACGCTCGATGCCTTTCCCAAGCAGCGCTTCGCCGGCACGGTGCGCCGCATCGCGCCTTATGTGTTGGATCTGGAAAAACAGGCGCGCACCGTTGAGGTGGAAGTGGAGTTGCGCGATCCGGACGTGGTGAAGCAGTTGCAACCCGGCTACAGCGCCGATGTCGAGATCGTGCTCGACCGCCGCGAAAACGTGCTGTGGGTTCCCACCACCGCCATTCAAGCCGGCAATGTGGCGTGGGTGTACGATGCAGGCCAAGGCACGCTGCAAAAGCGCGTCATCACCCCGGGTCTGAAGAATTGGCAGACAACGGAAGTGAGCGCGGGACTCACGCGCGGCGAACGCATCGTGCTGCCGACCGACAAGCGCGAATTCACCGAGGACATGGCGGTGACCCCGCAAGAACAGAACGATCAAGCGCGATGACGCCGATCATCGACATGCAGCATGTCAACCGCGTGTTCAGCGTCGGCACGCAGCAGGTGCACGCGCTGCGCGACATCAATCTCACTGTGGCGCCCGGCGCCTACATCTCGATCATGGGGCCTTCCGGCTCTGGCAAATCCACCCTGCTCAACCTGATCGGCCTGCTCGATCGCCCGAGTGAGGGCCGCTATCTGCTCGATGGCCGCGAAACCACCATGCTCGATGACGAAGAGCAGGCCCGGATGCGCCGCGATGAGTTGGGGTTCGTCTTCCAGTTCTTCCATCTGGTACCGCGCCTGACGGCGGTGGAAAACATCGAGCTGCCGATGATGCTCAGCGGCATCCCGCCCGAGGAACGGCGCAAACGCGCCCTGGCCAGTCTCGCCGATTACGGCATCGCCGATCGCGCCGATCATCGTCCGGATCAGCTCTCCGGAGGTCAACGCCAGCGCGTGGCCATCGCCCGCGCGACCGTGATGCGCCCCAAGATCATCCTAGCCGATGAACCCACCGGCAATCTCGATCGCAGCAGCGGCGCGGAAGTAATCAATATCCTGGAGCGGCTCAATCGCGAAGGCATCACGCTGATCGTCGTCACCCATGATCCAGAAATCGGCCATCGCGCGCGCGAACAGATCCGCATCGTCGATGGCGCCATGGTCGAGCATACGCGCCGAGACCCGCACACATGATGGTCACCGATGCGATGCGCTTTACCTTCACCACCTTTCGCGCGCATCGCCTGCGGCTGGCCTTGATGCTGCTGGCCACCGCCATCGGCGTGGCGGCGGTCGTGATGCTCGCCGCGCTGGGCGACGGCGCGCGGCGCTATGTGATCGAGCAATTCTCCTCGCTCGGCACGCATCTGGTCATCGTCTTTCCCGGAAAATCCGAGACCACCGGCCCGATGCCGCCGGTCGTGGGCGAGGCCCCGCGCGATCTGACCATCGATGACGCGCTGGCCCTGCTGCGCATCCCCGGCGTCGATCGCATCGCGCCGATGAATATCGGAACCGCTCCGGTCGCCTGGCAGCGCCGCGAACGCGAAACCGTGATCCTGGGTTCGAGCAGCGAGATGCAAATCATTCAAGACATGCAATTGGCCGAAGGCACCTTCCTGCCGCCGGGAGATATCCGTTCACCGATGCCGGTCGTGGTGATCGGTGCCACGGTGCGCAACGAACTGTTCGGCAACCAGCCGGCCATCGGCGAATGGATCCGCATCGAGGATCGGCGCTTTCGCGTGATCGGCGTGATGCAGGCGCAAGGCACCTCGATGGGTTTCAATCGCGACGATCTCGTGGTGATCCCCGTGCTCTCGGCCCAGCAGTTGTTCGACACCCCCTCGCTGTTTCGCATCCTGGTGCAAGCCAAAGGCCGCGATTACATTCCGCAGGTGCAGCAGGCCGTGATCGATGTCATCAAGAGCCGCCATGATGGCGATGAAGACGTGACCGTGATCACCCAAGACGCGGTGCTCGCCGCGTTCGATCGCATCCTCAACGCGCTCACGATGACGATCACCGGCATCGCCAGCATCAGCCTGCTGGTGGCGGGCGTGCTGATCATGAACGTGATGCTGGTCTCGGTGAGCCAGCGCCGCGCCGAGATCGGCCTGCTCAAGGCGATCGGCGCCTCGGCGCGGCAGATCCGCTGGTTGTTCCTCACCGAGGCCGCGGTGCTCTCGCTCTGCGGCGGCCTCATCGGATTATTGCTCGGCAGCACCGCCGCCTGGCTGGTGCAGTGGTGGTATCCGGCGCTGGCGCTGAGCGCGCCACCGTGGGCGATTTTCGCCGCGCTGTTCGTCTGCCTGGGCAGCGGCATCTTGTTCGGCGTGCTGCCGGCCAAACGCGCGGCCACGCTCGATCCGGTGCGGGCGCTGGCGCGGAGGTGAGGTCATTGCCGTTGTTAACCGGCAATAGCCTGTTGCCCCCTCTCCCGCAGGCGGGAGAGGGAATCACACCAAGATTTGATTTGATGCCGGCTGAATACATCCCGCAGTTAACCGCTGCTTTGGAGAGTTAAAAAGTATGGTGAGATGGCACATGTGCGCCTCGTCTGGCACGAAACAGAACGCACCCGGCGTGGCGTTCGACTCCCGGCGTTAGGATCATGGCGCTGAACGATCTGTTGCGTCTGGCCTTCGGCAGCGTGTTCAGCTATCGCTTCCGCTCGATGCTCACCGCGCTCGGCATCGCCATCGGCATCGCCGCCGTGGTGCTGCTGACCTCGATCGGCGAAGGCATCCATCGCTTCGTGCTCGCCGAGTTCAGTCAATTCGGCACGCACATCCTCGCCATCAGTCCCGGCAAGACCATGACCCACGGCGCCTCGCCCGGCATGTTCGGCACCACGCGGCCGCTGACCATCGACGATGCCGAGGCCCTGCGCCGCGTGCCGCACGTGTTGGCCTCGGTGCCTGTGGTGCAAGGCACCGCCAAGGTCAAAAGCGGTAACGCCGCACGCGATACGATGGTGCTCGGCGTCGGCGCCGATACGCTCAAGGTCTGGAGCCTCAAGGTTGAACTCGGTGAATTTCTGCCGCAGGAAGATCCGCGCAGCGCGCGCGCCTTCGTGGTTCTGGGCCACAAGGTGTGGCAGGAACTCTTCGCAGGCGCCAATCCCGTGGGCGCGCGGGTACAGATCAGCGATGAACGCTACCGGGTCATCGGCGTCATGGAATCCAAGGGGCAGATCCTCGGCTTCGACATGGATGACGCGGTCTACATCCCCACCTCCAAAGCGCAGTCCATGTTCAATCGCGACAGCGTGATGGAGATCGACTTGCTCTACGCATCCCAGGCCGAGGTGCGTGATGTGATCGCCGCGGTCACCGCGTTGCTCATCCAGCGTCACAGCCGCGACGACTTCACCATCATCACCCAGGAAGAGATGCTCGACGTGCTGTCCTCCGTATTGGACACCATCACCTTCGCAGTCGCAGCGATCGGCGGCATCTCGCTGCTGGTCGGCGGCATCGGCGTGTTGACCATCATGACCATCGCCGTGAACGAACGCACCTCCGAGGTCGGGCTGTTGCGCGCCCTCGGCGCGCGCCGCGTGCAGATCCTGTGGCTGTTTCTCGCCGAGGCCATCGTGCTCGCCTTGGTCGGCGGACTGGCGGGATTGTGCTTTGGCATCGGTGGCGCGCTGCTGCTCGATGTCTTGATTCCCGCCTTGCCGGTGAACATCGCCTGGGGCTACGTGCTCGCCTCGGTATTACTCTCCGGCGCCATCGGCATGATCGCCGGCGTGGTGCCGGCGCAACGCGCCGCGCGCCTCGATCCGGTGGAGGCGCTGCGGGCGGAATAAGACCGACGGCATGAATGGGTGTAGGAGCCATCTTCAGATGGCGAAAAGGGCTACATAATTTCGGCGTCGTATCGCATGCTGAAGCATGCTCCTACATCGAACGTAAGAATTGGCGCAGGAGCCATCTTCAGCACTGTAGGTTAAGCTGAACTTGCGAAGCCCAACGTGTTCCTCCGCTGCCGCATAGAACACGCAATGATTGGCCTATCCCTCGTGAATATTGGATTTTCTACGTCGACCTACCGCACCGTGGGAGCCGCCGACTTTAGATGACGATTTTGGCAACTCAAAATCACCGCCCCCCAAGAAAACCCGCCAATGCCGTCAAGGTGTGCGTCGCGCGTTTGCGCCGCAGCAGATCATCCACCATCCCCTGCGCCACTACCTTGCCGCCCGCCTCACCGCCTTCCGGCCCCATGTCGATCAGCCAATCGGCCTCGGCGATCACATCGAGATTGTGTTCGATCACCACCACGGTGTTGCCCGCGTCGACCAGGCGATGCAGCACGCGGATCAGGCGCTCGACATCGGCCATGTGCAGGCCCACCGTCGGTTCATCGAGGATGTACATGGTATGTTCGCGCCGGCTGCGCGCGCGCGGCTTCTCTGAGGCATCGTCCAACACGGGTTTGGCCTTGGCCAGCTCGGTGACCAGTTTGATGCGCTGCGCCTCGCCGCCGCTCAAGGTCGGGCTTTGCTGCCCGAGCGTGAGATAGCCGAGTCCGACATCCTGCAACAAGCGCAGGGCGTGATGGATGCCTTGATGCGCGGCGAAAAACGCCACCGCCTCATCGATGCTCATCAAGAGCACCTCGGCGATGCTCTTGTCCTTGTAGCGCACCATCAAGGTCTCTTGATTGAAGCGCGCGCCGCCGCACACCTCGCACGGCACCTTCACATCGGGGAGAAAACTCATCTCGATCTTCTTCATCCCCTGGCCTTCGCACTCGGCGCAGCGGCCTTCGGCGACGTTGAAGGAAAACCGGCTCGCGCCGTAACCGCGCAGCCGCGCCTCGTTGGTCTGCGAGTACAGCCGGCGGATGTGATCCCACAGGCCGATATAAGTCGCCGGACACGAGCGCGGCGTCTTGCCGATCGGTGTTTGATCGACCTCGAGCACGCGCGAGATCCCTTCCCATCCGCTCAGCGCGGCGCACCCGTGCAAGGCAACGGCTGGGTGTTTGCGCGTCTGACTGAGCAAGCGCTTGAGATTCTCGTGCAGCACCTGGCGCACCAGCGTGCTCTTGCCGGAGCCGGAGACGCCCGTGACACACACCAGGCGTTGCAGCGGCAAGGCCAGCGTCACCGCCTTGAGATTATTCAGCCCGGCGCCGACGATCGACAGCGTCGCATCGGTCTTGAGATTCGTCGGGCGCCGCTCCACCACCGGATGGACCAGCGGCGCGCGCAAACACTGTCCGGTGATCGATTGCTTGCTGCGCAGCAGATCCTTGAGCGTGCCCTGTACCACCACCTGCCCGCCGTTGACTCCGGCGCCGGGACCGATGTCGATGATGTGCTCGGCGCGACGAATGGTATCGGCATCGTGCTCGACCACGACGATGGTATTGCCCTTGCCTTCGAGCTTGGCCAAGGTGTCGAGCAACATCGCGTTATCACGCGGGTGCAGCCCGATGGTCGGCTCATCGAGGATGTAACACACGCCGCGCAGATTGGAGCCGAGTTGCGCGGCGAGCCGGATGCGCTGCGCCTCGCCGCCGGACAAGGTCGGCGCGGCGCGATCCAGCGATAAATATCCCAAGCCGACTTCCTGCAGGAACAGCAAGCGCGCCCGCATCTCGTTGAGCAAATCGCGCGCGATCTCGCCGCTGCGCCCGCGCAACTTCAAGCGCGCGAAATAACGCTGCGCCGCGGCCACCGGCATGGCGGCGAAGTCGGCGATCGAGCGCTCATTAAAATACACCGCCAGGGCCTCGTGCTTGAGCCGTTTTCCCTCGCAGCTCGGGCACGGCTGCTCCTCGCCTTCGAAAAATTCCGTCCAAGTGAGTTCCTCGCCGGTCTGCTCGGCATCGAAGCCACTGAGCTTCAAGCCGGTGCCGTAACAACGCTCGCACCAGCCGTGCTTGGAATTATAGGAGAACAGACGCGGGTCCAATTCCTCGAAGCCGCGCCCGCAACTCGGGCAGGAACGCTTGGTGGAAAACACCGCCTCGCGCGCGGCTTTACCTTTAGCGCCGACCACACCGATCTGCACGATGCCGTTGCCGAATTGAAGTGCGTGCTCCAGCGCCGCGCGCAGCGCCACCTCCTTGTTCGGCTGCACCTTCAGCGTCGCCAGCGGCAGCTCGATGTCGTGCTCCTGGTAACGATCCAGACGCGGCCACTGCGCCGTGGGCAACAACTCACCGTCCACGCGCAGATGCGGAAAACCGCGCGCCTCCGCCCACTTCGCCAGATCGGTGTAATACCCCTTGCGCGCCACCACCAGCGGGGCGAACACCTGGATCGTCTTGCCACGATAGTCGCGCATGACCTGCGCCTGGATCGCCGCCGGGGTCTGCGGCTCGATCGGTACCGCGCATTCCGGGCAATGCTGCACGCCGAGTTTCACGAACAGTAGGCGCAGGAAGTGATAGATCTCGGTCAGCGTCGCCACCGTGCTCTTTCTGCCGCCGCGCGAGGTGCGCTGTTCGATCGCCACCGTCGGCGGGATGCCGGTCACGGCATCCACATCGGGGCGCGCCGCCGGTTGCACGAATTGACGCGCATAGGCGTTGAGCGATTCCAGATAACGGCGCTGGCCTTCGGCGAACAGGATGTCGAAGGCCACGGTGCTCTTGCCGCTGCCGCTCAAGCCGGTGATCACGGTGAAGCGCTCGCGCGGGATGGTGATGTCGATGTTCTTCAGATTGTGCTCGCGCGCATGATGGATCACGATGTCCTTGCGTGCGCGCGCAGCCGGCGCGCGTTCCGCCTGCGGCGCGACGAACATCGCAGCGCCCTGTTGCAGCTGTCGTTGATACTCGCGCAACGACCGCCCCGTGTGGCTGGCGGCACACTCCATGACCGTGTGCGGCGTGCCGCAGACGATCACCGCCCCGCCCGCCTCGCCGCCTTCCGGCCCCAGGTCGATGATCCAATCCGCAGCGCCGATCACATCGAGATTGTGTTCGATCACCAGCACCGAATGGCCTTGCGCGAGCAGTCGCGCGAATGATTGGAGCAGCTTGGCGATGTCGTCGAAATGCAAGCCGGTGGTGGGTTCATCGAACAGGAACAGCAGGGATTCTTCCGCCGCGCCACTGGCGACCTCGGCCAGATAGCCGGCGAGTTTCAGCCGCTGCGCCTCGCCGCCGGACAAGGTCGGCACCGGCTGACCAAGCTTGAGGTATTCCAGCCCCACCGCCGCGAGCGGTTGCAGGCCGCGGATCACCTCGGGCTGATCGGCGAAAAAGCTCAGCGCCTCGGCGACGGTCAGCTCCAATATCTCGGCGATCGACTTGCTCACGCGCTGCGCGACATCCTGCAACTTGATCTCCAGGATCTCGGGCCGATAGCGCTTGCCGTCGCATTCCGCGCAGCGGATATACACATCGCTCAAGAACTGCATCTCGACATGCTCGAACCCGTTGCCGCCGCAGAGCGGGCAGCGTCCGTCACCCGAATTGAAACTGAAGGTGCCGGCGGTGTAGTCGCACGCCTTCGCCTGGGGCGTGGCGGCGTAGAGCTTGCGGATGGCGTCCCACGCGCCGACGTAGCTGGCGGGATTCGAGCGCGTGGTCTTGCCGATCGGCGATTGATCCACCAGCACCACCGCGTGTATGTGCTGATGGCCTTTGATGAGCCGATGGCGCCCGGCGGGATCCTTCGGTTTGCCCTTGAGCTTGGCCAGTGCGTTGTACAACACATCTTGAATCAAGGTCGACTTGCCGGAGCCGCTCACGCCGGTGACGCACACCAGTTGATTGAGCGGAATGCGCACATCGATATTTTTCAGATTGTTTTCGGCCGCGCCGCACACCTCGATGAAACGCTCACGCCCGCCGCGCGCCGCACGCGCCAGTCCGACCTGCACCTGTTTTTTTCCGTTGAGATATTGCGCCGTCAAGGAGCGCCGTGCTTTCAACAGGCCCGCCGCATTGCCGTAGTAGACGATCTCGCCGCCGCGCTCGCCCGGCCCCGGCCCGATGTCGAGGATTCGATCGGCGGCCAGGATCACCTGCGGATCGTGTTCGACCACCACCAAGGTATTGCCGGCATCGCGCAGTTTTTTCAGGATCTTGATCACGCGCGCCATATCGCGCGGATGCAGACCGATCGACGGCTCATCGAGCACGAACAAGGTGTTGACCAGCGAGGTGCCGAGCGCCGTAGTCAGATTGATGCGCTGCACCTCGCCGCCGCTCAAGCTGCGCGACTGGCGGTCCAGCGTGAGATAGCCCAGGCCCACATCGACCAGATAGTTCAGGCGCGTGCGGATCTCGCCGAGCAGCAGATCGGTGGCCTGATCCAAGGGCGCGGGCAGCGCGAGCTGTTGAAAAAACTTAAGCACCTTTTCCAGCGGCAATTGCATCACATCGTGCAGATTCAATCCCGGCAGCTGGGCGAAGTTTTTCGCCGAGACTCGCACCGACGCCGGTTTGAAACGCTGACCGGCGGGCACCACCTGTTCGGCATTCTCCCGGCTGCCCACGCGCCAATTCAGCGCCTCGGGTTTCAGGCGCGCGCCGTGGCAGGCGGGGCACACGTTGTAGGCGCGATACTTGGAGAGCAGCACACGGATGTGCATCTTGTAGCTTTTGGTTTCGAGCCAGTCGAAGAAGCGCTGCGCGCCATACCACACGCCGTCATCCCAATGACCCTCGCCGGCGATCACCCACTCCTGTTGCGCCGCGCTGAGCTTGCGCCACGGCACATCGGTGGGAATGCCGCGCCGCTTGGCGAAGCGCATCAGATCATCCTGGCACACGCGATTGCTCTCGGTCTGCCATGGTTTGATCGCGCCTTCGGAGAGCGTCTTGCCCTCATCGGGAATCACCAGGCGATAATCGATGCCGATGGTGCGACCAAAACCGCGGCAGGTCTCGCACGCCCCGATCGGCGAG
>CAZKZP010000004.1:26593-28857 GCA_964557295.1 uncultured Chromatiales bacterium
GATCTTGATAGGCGATGTCGCAATCCGGGCAATGCAGATCGGCGGAAAATCGCCACGGTTTGCCCGCCTGGCGCTGCTCATCGAGCGGATACAACTGCACCCGCCCATGCCCGACCTGGAAGGCCCGCTCCAGCGCCTCGATCAGACGATCGCGCTTGTCCGCGCCAAGACGCAACCGATCCTGGATCACCTCCAGCGTCTGCGCCGATGCGCGGTGGATGCGGGTGTAACCCTGATTGGCGAGGAAGCCCTTTATCTCGTCGGCGCTGAAATTCTCCGGCACCTTGACCGTGAAGGTGATCAACACCACCGGCGCGGCGGCGTCATCCGTGATGACCTGCCGGGCGATGCTCTCCGGCGTGTCGCGCCGCACATGCCGGCCGCAGCCGTGGCAATACAGATCGGCCGCGCGCGCGAACAGCAGCTTGAGATGATCGTTCAACTCGGTCATGGTGCCGACGGTCGAGCGCGAGGTGCGCACCGGATTGGTCTGATCGATGGCGATCGCCGGCAGGATGCCCTCGATGCGTTCGAGTTTCGGTTTGTCCATGCGATCGAGGAATTGCCGCGCATAGGGCGAGAAGGTCTCGACATAACGGCGCTGACCTTCTGCATACAGCGTGTCGAAGGCCAGCGAGGACTTGCCGGAGCCGCTCACGCCGGTGATCACAATCAGCTCGCCCAGCGGCAGTTTGAGATCCAGGTTCTTCAGATTGTTCTGACAAGCGCCTTTTATGAAAATGAAATCGCGGCTCATGATCGCTCTTCTATCGATGTGGTTGCGCATCTGACATACTATGCCGATTGAACAAATATTATTGAACCGGCAGCAAAATAGGTCTGCATTTTCACCCTCTCCCGCAGGCGGGAGAGGGACGGGGTGAGGGGCCCAAAGTGACCGATGCTCTTATTTGACTCCCTCACCCTGACCCTCTCGACTCGGGTTCCAGGCTTTGTCTTACCGACTCCATCCATGGAGTCGTCCCTAGGGGAGAGGGAACTTGTGCAGTGATTGGGTTGCACTGACAGAGATTTTTTGTCGCAGGGTTAATAGTTATTAACCTGGCGGTTAAATACCTCTGCTGCATACGCAAGAAGTTCCTTCTCCCCGAGGGAGAAGGACAGGATGAGGGGAATAAAATCAATGCATTAACTTCCCTCACCCTAGCCCTCTACCCTAAAGGGCATAAATCCCAGAGGGAGAGGGAATGACACCAGATTTAATTTGATGCCAGGTTAATAGAATCCACCGCCTACGAGCACTGCAATGAATCTCCCCGCCCTCTCGAACAAACTGCTCGTGGTCACCGCGCTCGCGCTGCTCGCACTAGCCTTCGTCCCGATCGACGCGCTGCCTTACCATCGGGCCATCAGCGCAACCATGGATACCGGGCACTTCCCCGCCTTCATCGCCCTCACCCTCTGCGCCCACGTCCTGCTTGCGTGTGCTGCCGTGCCGCGTGCCCTGCTGCTCGCCGTGCTGGGCAGCATTACCTTGGCGCTGGCCATCGAATTGATACAACCCTATTTTGGCCGCACCCAGAGCAGCCAGGATCTCTGCGTCGGCACTCTTGGAATTCTAGTCGCCGCGGCTGGTATTCTCCTCTGGCGAAACGCGCAATGGTGGCTCAAACCCGCGTTTGTAACGCTCGCGCTCATTCTGTTCGCCGCCGTGGCCACACCGGCCTATCGCGAATGGTCGGCGGTGGCCTGGCAGATCCGGCAATTTCCGCTGCTGGGGGATTTCGAAACCACGCAAGACCTGCGCCTCTGGAACACGACCGACGCCGAGAGCCGCTCGCCGACGCGCATCGCGCGCTCGCCAGACCATGTCAGTCACGGCGCGCACAGCCTGATGATCGAGGCGGGATTGAGTTCCTGGCCCGGCATCGTCAATCACACCGGCGATATGGACTGGCGCGCCTATCGGCATCTACGGCTCGACATCTACAATCCGAGTGCGCCATTCACGCTGCATCTGCGCGTGGACGACGACCAGGACATCGATGATTACGATGAGCGCTTCAACAATCAGGTGCGCGTCGCGACCGGCCACAACGCGATCGCCATCCCGATCGCAGCGATCGAAACGCAACGCCCCATGCGCACACTGCACCTGCACACCGTGCGCCGCGTGGTCCTGTATCTGGACGGGCAACCCGCGCCGGTCACGTTTTATCTCGACCACATCCGCTTGGAATGACCCGCTATCCCGGCCGCCCATCGATGCGCGGTCGCACCAGAATCGGCGCATACACCCACAC
>CAZKZP010000004.1:28867-44848 GCA_964557295.1 uncultured Chromatiales bacterium
CCATCATCCCCAGCGTCAACACCCCCATGCCGCCGACCGCGTAGGCGTGCAGCGTCACGGCCGGCGCGATCACGCCCGCCGCGTGCAAGGCGTGCAACGCGAACCCCAACACCACCCAGGCATAACCGAGCCACAACACCCAGAGCAGCGGCACCGGCCAGATCTTGCGCGTATGCCAGCCATACAACCGCGCGCCGTGGATCAGCGCCGCCAGCAGCGCCGCCACGATCACGCCCGTCGGCCACTGCCATAACGCAGCCGCCATCAAGAGGAGAATGCTCGGACCGGCGGTCTTTTCGACGAGCGTCCAGCTGCGGCGCTGAAATCCCGGCGTCGCGCGCTCGATGAAAAACGGAATCACCCGCCCGCCCATGATGACCATGATCCACAGGATGGACAACAGCGCGAGCAACACGCCGCGCTCGGCACCGTTAGACAGCACGCCCAGATATTGGAGGTACATCAATGCATCCGCCACGGCGATGACGACGAGGATGAAGGGAAAGATTTGATTGTGCGGCTGGCGCGCCTTGGCGATCGGCACCGCCAGCACCAGCGCGAGGATCAAAGGAAACAGGCAATCGATGACGGCAAGCACGATCCCCGGCACGGGAAGAAAGGCCAACACCCGGCCCGCCAGCCAAAGCAGAAACAGCAGCGCCAACGGCGCGCCCGCCGGCGTGGGCAGATTGGTCCAGTTGCGCACCGCGGTGAGCAGAAATCCCGCCACCACCGCCAGCCCGAAACCGAACACCATTTCATGCCGATGCCAGGAGAGCGCATCCTGATAGTGCTGCGGCAACGCCCAGCCACCGAGATACACGCCGAGCCACAGCGCTATGTAGATAACCGCAAGGACGCCCGCCCCGAGAAAGAACGGCCGAAACCCCAGCGCAAACGGCACGAACCCCGAACTCGGATTACGCGCAGGTTCTTCGATCTGTATCTGCGCCATCGCGCACTCCCGTCATTGTCTTGAGACGGACATTGTCGGCTTATCGCACGCCAGCTGTCCATACAACGAAGGTGATACCGCGGATGCATTGTTCCCGGCTGTTGCGCCGAATTGTAGGGGCGTGCCCTGCTCTGGAACGGAAAGGCCTATCGCCCGCAGGGCAGGCTCCTACGGCGCGACAGCTACGTAGACGCGAGCCCTGTTCGCGAGGAGGCGTGAATTGATGGCGTCTTTCATCGAAGAGATCCACGCCGAATGGCCATTATTAACCCGGCGACAAAATAGATCTGGTGTACTGTTCCCTCTCCCTCAGGGATTTATGCCCTTTAGGGTAGAGGGCTAGGGTGAGGGGGATTAACACATTAATTTACCCCCTCATCCTCGGCAACCGCTCCATGCGTTGCCCTACCTCCTGCATCCATGCAGTCGTGTCCTTCTACCCTAAAGGGCATAAATCCCGGAGGGAGAAGGGACGCTTTTAAGATGCGTGGCAGATATATTTAATCGCCCAGTTAACACATAACGCCATCTCTGCGCACCGCCCAGGCTACAAACCACCAACCAGACCCAACCTCGGACCTGATCACGCCCGGATATCGTCAAACAAAATGCTGGAGAGATAACGCTCACCGGAATCCGGCAGGATCACGACGATGGTCTTGCCGGCGAATTCGGGCAGCTTGGCCAGACGCGCCGCCACCGCCGTCGCAGCACCGCAGGAGATGCCCGAGAGGATGCCCTCTTCTGTCGCCAGACGCCGGGCGTATTCGATGGCTTCTTCGTTGGTGACCTGCTCCACGCGATCGATCTGCGACAGGTCGAGCGTGTCGGGGATGAACCCGGCGCCGATGCCCTGGATCTTATGCGGCCCCGGTTTCACCGGCAGTCCAGCAAGGGTTTGGGTGATGACCGGGCTCGCGGCGGGTTCCACCGCCACGCTCACGATCTTCTTGCCACGGGTGTTCTTGATATAGCGCGAGACCCCGGTGATCGTGCCGCCGGTGCCGACACCAGAGATCAACACATCGACCGCGCCGTCGGTATCCATCCAGATCTCGGGGCCGGTGGTTGATTCATGAATGGCGGGGTTGGCCGGATTCTTGAACTGCTGGGGCATGTAATATTTCTTCGGATCACTGGCGGCGATGCGCTCGGCCTCAGCGATCGCACCGGGCATGCCCTTGGCGCCTTCGGTCAAGATCAGATTCGCGCCGAAGGCCTTGAGCACCATACGCCGCTCGAGGCTCATGGTCTCCGGCATGGCCAGGTGTACCTTGTAGCCGCGCGCGGCGGCGACGAAGGCCAGCGCGATGCCGGTATTGCCGCTGGTCGGCTCGATGATCTCCATGCCGGGCCTGAGCACGCCGCGCTTTTCGGCGTCGAGGATCATCGCCGCGCCGATCCGGCACTTCACCGAATAGGCGGGATTGCGTCCCTCGATCTTGCCGAGCACCAGCGCCTTGCCTGCATCCATGATCTTGTTGAGCTTGATCAGCGGGGTGTTCCCGATCGAAGCGGAATTATCGTTGTAAATTTTCATGGTTTACCCTCCCCTGATGTCGTTGAAGTCATCACGCTACCAAGCCCATAGGCGCAATTCAACCCGGATTTTCCATTAGCGATCGTAGCGAGAGCGAACAAGGCACTGAAGATGCGCGAAAAAACTGCGGAAACTTGCCGAGCCGTAGTCATTCTACGGTGACAGGAAGTTTTTGCGGTTTTTTCGTGCAGATTCACCGTATTGTTCGTTCGCAGTAGATCGCTAATGGAAAATCCGGGTTGGAGACATGTACCAGAAGGAAAGCCGCTTTATCGTGCTTGGCTGAAATACGCCGTGGGATCACTGACACCGGCGGCTTCAAATCCTGCCTTGCGCAGCCGGCAGGAATCGCAGACGCCACACGCGCGGCCCAGCTCGTCGGCTTGATAGCAGGAGATGGTCAAGGCGTAATCCACCCCCAGGGCGAGGCCCTGCTGGATGATCTGCGCCTTGGTGAGATGGATCAGCGGGGTGTGGATGTGCAGGTGCTTACCTTCGACGCCGGCCTTGGTGGCGAGATTGGCCATCGTCTCGAAGGCGGCGATGTATTCCGGGCGGCAATCAGGGTAGCCGGAATAATCGACGGCATTGACGCCGAGGAAGATGTCCTGCGCCGCCAGCACCTCGGCCCAGCCCAGGGCGTAGGAGAGGAAGATGGTGTTGCGCGCCGGCACATAGGTGACGGGGATGCCGTCTTGCAGGCTCTCAGGCACCGGGATGGAGTGATCGGTGAGCGCCGAGCCGCCGATGCCGCTGAAGTCGAGCGGGATGACGAGGTGGCGCGCCACGCCCGCCGCCTGCGCCACGCGCGTGGCCGCGCTCACTTCGCTCTCATGGCGCTGGCCGTAGCGAAAACTCAGGGCGTAACATTCATAGCCGGCCGACTGCGCCAGTGCGAGAACGGTCGCCGAATCCAGCCCGCCCGAGAGCAAGACCACCGCTTTTCCGCTCAACGCCCGCGCTCCTCGCCCCAGAGGACCTTGTGCAGCTGCAATTGAAAGCGCACCGGCAGACGATCCGCGATGATCCACTCGGCCAGCTCGCGCGGGGCCATGGAGGCGAATGCGGGCGAGAACAGGATCTCGCAGATCTCGGGCAGGTTGTATTTCACCAAAGCGTCCTTCGCCCATGCGTAATCGGCGCGATCGCAGATCACGAACTTCACCTGATCATGTGCCTGCAAATGGGTGATGTTGCCGTAGAGATTCTTGTCGACCTCGCCCGACCCCGGCGTCTTGATGTCCATGACCTTGATCACGCGCGGGTCGACCGCGCTGACATCGAGCGCCCCGCTGGTCTCCAGCGACACCTCGAAGCCCCGGTCGCACAGCATGGCGAGCAGGCCGATGCATTCGCGCTGCGCCAGCGGCTCGCCGCCGGTGACGGTCACGTGCTTGACGGCGTATTTGTCGACCGCCGCGACGATCTCGTCCAGCCCCATCCACTCGCCGCCCTGAAAGGCGTAAGTGGTGTCGCAGTAGCCACAGCGCAGGGGACAGCCGGTCAGACGCACGAACACGGTGGGCAGGCCGACCGTGCGCGACTCGCCCTGCAGGGAAAGAAAGATTTCGGTGATGCGGAGACGATTCATTGCGGATGCCAACAGGGTTTAACCAATCATTGCGTAAGTTCCCTCTCCCCTCGGGAAGGGGTTAGGGGAGGGAGTCAAATAAAAGCATCTTTCGCTTTGTACCCCCTCACTTCATCCCTCACCCGCCTGCAGGAGAGGGGGATATTCTGGATTGCACTTAGGGTGCCTTTCAATCATAGGGTTGCTACGTACTGCCAAAAGAAAGGTCATGCGGCTTTCTTCGGTTTAGACGCACTTTTATGCAACGGTCAGACTTCCGCTGGAGGCGGGAGGTTCACGCGAGCTCAGTTGCCCGACGTGCGGAGTTCCTGCAGGCGCTTTTCAGCCAATCGCGCCACGCTGGTGCCAGGGAATTCAGCAACGACCTGGTCCAGTATCTTGCGCGACTCTGCGAAATTTTTCTGCTCGTAATAGGCAAATCCGAGTTTGAGCATGGCATCGCTGCGCTTCTGGCTTTCGGGATTGGCGACGACCTTGCGAAACTCCGCCACGGCCTCGTCGAACCGGCGCGTGACGTAATAGCACTCGCCGAGCCAGTATTGCGCGTTGTCGGCGAAGCGCCCCGTGGGGTTTTGCGCAAGCACGGTCTTGAACCCGGAGATCGCCGGTTCATAGTCGCCTTGCTTGAGCGCGGCGAAGGCGTTTTGGTAGGTCGCCTGCTCGGACGAGGCGCCTCCGCCTGTGGCCGAGGCCGGGACAGGAGGCAGCTCGCCGAGATCCTCGGTCGGCGCCATCGAGGCGGGTGTGCGCGTCAGATCGCTCAACGCGCGCTCGAGATTGTTCAGACGACGATCGGCATCCACATACAGATCGCGCTGCCGCTGTTTCATGCTTTCGAGTTCATAACCCTTTTCTTCCAGCATGCCGCGCAGCTGCTGCACATCCTGTTGCAGGGTTTGCAGCTGTTGCACCATGTCGACGAGATTCTGGCTCTCCAGCAGACGCTCCAACCTTTGCACGCGCTGCTCGGTGGTCAGCGGCGCGGTATAGGCCTGCGAACCGCCAGGTTTGGGCGTGAGATCCACCACCGGCGCCGCAGACTGGGCGCCCGCGGCAACAATGAGGAACAGGCAACCCGTCGTCAGGGCCGCCTGTTTTGCTCGAAATGGAGAGAACCCGAGCACTGGCATCGATCAACGGCTGGTGTAGACCAGCTCGACGCGGCGGTTCAAGCGCCAGGCGCCCTCATCGTGACCCGCCTCGGCCGGGCGCTCTTCGCCATAGCTCACGGTGGTGAGCTGGTTGGCACCAGCGCCTTGCAGCGACATGATCTGGTTGACGGCGTGCGCGCGGCGCTCGCCCAGTCCGACGTTGTATTCGCGCGAACCGCGCTCATCGGCATGGCCTTCCAGACGAACACGTGCGCCGGGATTGCTCGCCAGATACTGCGCGTGCGCGGTGAGCACTTCACGCACATCGGACGGGACCACACTGCTGTCATAATCAAAATAAACCACGCGGATGGAAAGCGGATTCTTGGGATCCTCGAATGCGGTGGCGGCCGTGGTGGTGCCTGCACCGGTAATGGCCGAGCCTTCCGCCGCGCCCGTACCCGCCGCGCCACTCGTCACCGCGCCGGACTCCGCCCCTTCCATTTTCGTCGCACCGGCCTCGCCTTCCGTCGCCTTCGGTGTGGTGCTGCACGCACTCAGTGAAATCACGCCGGCCACCAGCAGTCCCAGATACACCTGTTTCATTATTCTCTCCTCGAAAAAAAACACTATCTTAATGGTTCATGAAGGGTCCCCAGGCGGGCTCACGTACATCGCCCTCCTGGATCGCTAATCGTTGCTTAACGCCGCCATCGACAGACACCGCCGACAATACCCCGCGGTTTCTGTCTTCCGTGGCATAAATCACCATGCTGCCATTGGGCGCGAAACTCGGTGATTCATCCAGGCGGCTTTCGGTTAAAACCTGCATATTACCTGATTTCAAATCTAAAATCGCTATCCGAAATCTACCTTTATCGCCATTGACCATGGTCAGCCGCTTCCCATCCGGGGAAAAACTCGCCCTGGCATTGTAATCCCCATCGAAGGTCAAGCGAGTCACTTGACGATCGGAGATGGTGTAGCGATAGATATGCGGTTTGCCGCCGCGATCGGAGGTGAAGACGAGGCTCTTGCCGTCTGGCGACCAGGCCGGCTCGGTATCGATGGCGTAGTTATCGGTGAGGCGGGTGCGGCTGTTGCTCGCCAGATCCAGCACATAGATATCGGGATTGCCCGCATAGGAGAGCGTCAAGGCCAGCTTCTTGCCGTCCGGCGACCAGGCCGGGGCGCCGTTGATGCCTTTTTCCGAACTCAATGCCCGGCGCTGCCCGGAGACGATCTCCTGCACATAGATCTCGGGGCGTCCTTTCTCATAGGAGACGTACGCGACCCGCTGACCATCCGGCGACCAGGCCGGCGACATGATCGGCTCCGAGGAGGACAGCACCACCTGCGGATTGTGGCCATCGATATCGGCCACCACGAGGGTGTGGAGCTTGGTCTTGTCGGGCTTGGTCCGCACCTCGACATAGAGGATGCGGGTGCTGAAGGCCCCCTTCTCGCCGGTCAGCCGCTCATAGATCATGTCGCTGATCTGATGGGCCACGGCACGCATGTGGGTGGCGCTGACGCCGCGCAGCACATAGCCTTCGAGCTGCGATCCCTTGAAGACATCGAACAGCTGGAACTGCACGTCATAGGCCCCGGTGGCGGTTTGTTTGATCTTGCCCACGACCAGATTCGGGACGTTCAACAGCCGCCAGTCCGTGAATTTGACCTCATTGGCCTGATGCGGCTGGGTGATGAAATCCTTCTGCGGAACGAGGGAAAAACGCCCGCTGCGCTTGAGATCATCACCAATGATGGCGGCGATATTCTCGGAAGGCGTTACGGCAACCTCCATCCCGAATGGCACCACGGCGATCGGTTGCGCCTTGCGCACCCCTTGGGTGATTTCAATGGTCAATGCGGCGTGCGCCGCCACGCCGGTCACCAGCAGCAGGCCGCTGAGCAGGATTTGCATCGTGAATCTATTCATCGGATACCTATCAGTCTTTCGGATTGAATACGAAGTTGATGGTGCGCATCTTGTCGAACACGTGAGCATCGGATGATACCGGCATGGGCGAGGATTGCCAAACCGCGGTTTCCACCGAGCGGTCGAACACCGGATTGCCGCTGCCCTTCACGATCTTCACCCCGACGACTTCGCCACCGGGGATGAGATTGACGCTGACCGTGCATTTCATGCCCTTAGTGGTGTTGGGCGGGCGGATCCAGCTGCGCTCCACCTTGTTCTGTATCAGCAGCTGATAACGCTCGACCTCCGACAAGATGCGTTGTTGCTCGGCCTCCTCCCGCCGGCGCTCGGATTCTTGCTGCAAATGGCGATCTTCATCTTCCATCTGCTTGCGCAAGAGATCCTCCTCCTCGGCGCGGCGCTTGGCCTCCTGCGCCTTGCGGCGATCATCCTCGGCCTTGCGCTTGGCGTCTTCAGCCTTGCGCTTGTCCTCTTCCGCCTTGCGCTTCTGTTCTTCGATGCGCTGTTTTTCCTGGACCGCCTTTTTCTTGGCCTCTTCCGCCTGGCGGCGCTGTTCATCAATCTTGACTTTCTCGGCCTCGGCTTGTTTGCGCTGCTGTTCCACTTCCTTCAGGCGCTGCTCTTCTTCCTGACGCTTGAGCTGCGCTTCTTCTGCCTTCTTGCGCTGGTGCTCCAGCAGTTTTTCCTGCGCCTCACGCTCGAGTTCCTGCTCCTTCTCGGCGCGACGGAGCTTTTCCGTCTCCCGATTGATGAGCGCCTCATCCACCACGACGGCCTGCATCACTTCGGCCTGCGGCGGCGGAGGCGGCAGCTCCACGAAATTGAAGCTGAACACCATGAAGGCCCCCAGGATCGCATGCAGGGCGATGGCGAGAAACAGCTCCAGCGGATTCTTCAGGATGACTTCCAGCATCGTCGCTTATTTTTCCGGAGTCTCCGTGACGAGACCGACACTGTGCGCACCCGCCTGCTGCAACAAGGTCATGGCGCGCACCACTTTTCCATACCCCACCTCGCGATCACCCCGCACCAGCACCGGCGTGTCGGGCGCGCGGCGCAGCACCGACGCCACGCGCGCGACCATGGTCTCGGCGGCCAGCGCCTCTTCCGGTTCGCCGATATTGAGGTAGTAGCGGCCCTGGCTGTCGACCGTCAGCACCAGCGGCTCTTTCTGCTCCGGCGGCAGCACCTCGGCGCTCGCCTGCGGCAGATCCACCTTCACGCCCTGGGCGAGCAGCGGGGCGGTGATCATGAAGATCACCAGCAGGACCAGCATGACGTCGATGTAAGGCACGATGTTGATCTCGGCCATGGCGCGGCGCGCGCCTTTGCGTGGATTATTACTTGCCATGATGCGCGTACGCCTGACGGTGCAGAACGCTGTAGAACTCGTCCATGAAATTGTCGTAGCGGCCGCCCAGCTGGTCGACCAGATTGATGTAGCGGTTATAGGCGATGACCGCGGGGATCGCCGCGAACAGGCCCATGGCGGTGGCGATCAACGCCTCGGCGATGCCGGGTGCGACCATGGCGAGCGTGGCATTGTTGACATTCCCCAGCGCGCGGAACGAGTTCATGATCCCCCACACGGTGCCGAACAGCCCGATATACGGACTGGACGAGGCCACCGTGGCCAGAAACGGCAGCTGGGATTCCAGCCCGTCGATCTCGCGCGAGCGCGTGACCTTCATCGCCCGCTGCGTGGCCTCCAGCATGACCTCGGGATCGATGCCGGTCTGATTGCGCTGGCGCATGAACTCCTTGAATCCCGATTCGAAGATCGCGGCCATGCCGGAATTTTCCGCATGGCTGGTGACATCCTTGTACAGCGTGGCGAGATCCTTGCCCGACCAGAACCGGTCTTCGAATTCGTTGGCCTCGTTGCGATAGCGTTCGGTGATGCGCCATTTGCCGATCATGATGGTCCATGACAGGATCGAGGCGATCAACAGTATCAACATCACCAGCTGGACCACCAGGCTGGCGTTGGTGATCAAGGAAATAAACGACAAATCAGCATTCATTCAACATCTCCGCATAAAGCTGCGCAGGAATCGCCTTGGGGCGAAAACGCTCCGCATCCAGACAGGCGACCCGGACTTCGCCGCGACACAATACCGCGTCCTCGCCTTGTTTTCTAATCGATTGTTCAAATACCACGCTCGCCTTGGCAAGCGACGCCACGCGCGCGCTCACCGCCAAGGCATCGTTGAACCGGGCCGGGCGCGCATACTCCACCGCCAGGGAATGCACCGCGAAGATCACGCCCTCTTCAGCCCGCAGCCGGTCCTGCTCGAAACCCAGCTGCCGCAGGTATTCGGTGCGCGCCCGCTCCATGAATTTGAGGTAGTTGGCATAATAGACCACGCCACCGCTGTCGGTGTCTTCATAATAAACCCGCACCGGCCACACGAATTCAGCCACCTTGCGCCCGCTCCCGTCCCGGCCACTCATTCATCCGCCGGCTCGGCGAACAGATCGGGCGCGCCGATATCCCGGCCCTTGGCCTGCGGCAGCAGCCCGAAGTGCAGATACGCCGAACGCGTCGCGATGCGCCCGCGCGGGGTGCGCATCATGAAGCCCTGCTGGATCAGGTAGGGTTCGAGCACATCCTCGATCGTGCCGCGCTCCTCGCCGATGGCCGCGGCCAGGCTGTCGACACCGACCGGTCCGCCGTCGAACTTTTCCATGATACACAGCAGCAGTTTGCGGTCCATCATATCGAATCCTTCCTCATCCACGTCGAGCATGTCCAAGGCGCGCCGGGCGATCTCCCGCGTCAGCCGCCCGTCGCTCTTGACCTGCGAGTAGTCGCGCACACGGCGCAGCAGGCGATTGGCGATGCGCGGCGTGCCGCGTGCCCGCCGGGCGATTTCCACCGCGCCGTCCGACTCGATCTCCATCCCCAGGATCCGCGCCGAGCGCGTGACGATCAAGGTCAGCTCGGCCGGGGTGTAAAACTCCAGGCGCTGCACGATGCCGAAGCGGTCGCGCAACGGCGAGGTCAGCAGGCCCGCGCGCGTGGTGGCGCCGACCAGGGTGAACGGCGGCAGATCCAGTTTGATCGAGCGCGCCGCCGGCCCCTCGCCAATCATGATATCGAGCTGATAATCCTCCATCGCCGGATAGAGCACCTCTTCGACCACCGGGCTGAGACGGTGGATCTCGTCGATGAACAGCACATCGTTGGCTTCGAGATTGGTGAGCAGCGCGGCCAGATCGCCGGCGCGCTCCAGCACCGGGCCGGAGGTGTGGCGAATGTTGACGCCCAATTCGTTGGCGATGATGTTGGCCAGCGTAGTCTTGCCCAGGCCGGGCGGTCCGAAGATCAACACGTGATCCAGGGATTCCTGCCGCCCCTTGCAGGCGCTGATGAAGATCTCCATCTGCGCGCGCGCCACCTCTTGCCCGATGTAATCGGCAAGGCGGGTCGGACGGATCGCGCGATCGATGCGCTCCTCGTTGCCCTGGGGCTCGGCGTTGATCAATCGGTCGGTTTCTATCATTTATCTTTCATCTCACCGCGGACTGCAAGGCAGCGCGGATCAGCTCCTCGCTGCTCATGCCCTTGTTCTTGATCGGCTCGATCAGCCGGCTGGCCTCTTGCGGCTTGTATCCCAGCGCGACCAGCGCGGTGAGCGCCTCCTTCACGGCGCTGTCGCCATCGGACTTGGCCGGGAGCGGATGGCCCGCGTCGAACTCATCGCCGGAGGCGTGCCAGTCCTTGAAACGATCGCGCATCTCGATGATGAGCCGCTCGGCGGTTTTCTTGCCGATGCCGGGCAACCGTATCAGGGTAGCGATATCGTTGTCATGCACGCAGTTCACAAAATCATCGGCGGAAATACCCGAGAGGATGGCCAGCGCCAGCTTGGGGCCGACGCCGTTGACCTTGATCAGGCTGCGAAACAGCGCACGCTCCTGTTCGGTGGCAAAGCCGTAGAGCAGGTGGGCGTCCTCGCGCACGATCAGTTGGGTGTGCAGGGTGACGGTTTTCTCCAGTCCGGGCAGCACATAGAAAGTGCTCATCGGCGCCACGACCTCATAACCGACGCCGCCCACATCGATGAGCAACACCGGAGGCAGCTTGCCGAGCAGCTTTCCGTGCAAGCGCCCGATCATGGCCGCGCCCTATTCAGGGCAGGATTGGCCAGGCCCATGCGCAGCCGGGTGCTGCGGGTATTGGCGTGGCACAGCGCCACGGCCAGGGCGTCGGCGGCATCGGCCTGGGGCACGGCGGGCAGGCGCAGCAGCGCCTTCACCATATGCTGGACCTGTTCCTTGGCGGCGTTGCCCTTGCCGACGATCGCCTGCTTGATCTCCTTCGGCGCGTATTCGTGCACCGGCAGCGCGTCCTGCAATACCGCGCAGATCGCCGCGCCGCGCGCCTGACCGAGCTTCAAGGCCGAATCGGCGTTGCGATGCATGAACACCCGCTCGATGGCCATTTCATCCGGGCGAAAGGACTGGGTGATCTCGCGCACGCCTTCGAAGATCTCCTTGAGCCGCTGCGGCAACGATTCTTCGAGCTGCACACGCACACAGCCGCTGGTGACGTAGTGAATGCGCCCGCCCTCCACTTCGATGATCCCGAATCCGGTCACCCGCGAGCCGGGATCGATGCCGAGTATGCGTGTCATATGTCCTCTAACAGCCTGCTGAATAAAACCCGTTCCAGTCCCTTCTCCCAGAGGGAGAGGGAATCACATCAGATCTACATTTTACGGCTGGATCACTAACCCAGCTGCCGCATAATCTCGTCGGCAATATCCGCGTTGCTGTAAACGTTCTGCACGTCGTCCAGGTCTTCGAGCATCTCGATCATGCCCAGCAGTTTTTGCGCCGTCTCGAGATCCAGCGTGACCAGCGTGCCGGGCGTCATGGTCACCTCGGCGTGCTCCGGCGCCAGCCCGGCGGCGAGCATGGCGTCTTTGACGGCCGAGAAGCCCTCCGGCGTGGTGAGCACATCGATCGAGCCATCCTCATGGCTCACCACGTCCTCGGCGCCGGCCTCCAGCGCGGCCTCCAGGATCCGACCCTCATCGCTGCCGGGCGGATAACTGAGGATGCCCTGCTTGGTGAAGAGATAGGAGACCGAACCGTCGGTGCCGAGATTGCCGCCGCGCTTGGTGAAGGCATAACGCACATCGCCTGCCGTACGGTTGCGGTTGTCGGTCATGCAGTCGACCATCACCGCCACCCCGCCAGGGCCGTAACCCTCGTAGCGCACTTCCTCGTAACTCTCGCCATCCATCCCGCCGGCGCCGCGCTTGATGGCCCGCTCGATGGTATCCTTCGACATGTTGGCGCCCAGGCCCTTGTCGATGGCCGCGCGCAACCGGATGTTCGAGTCCGCATCCGCCCCGCCGGTGCGCGCGGCTACGGTGATCTCGCGAATGATCTTGGTGAAGATCTTGCTGCGCCGGGCGTCCTGGGCGCCTTTGCGGTGGCGAATATTCGCCCATTTGCTGTGTCCCGCCATAACGGCCTCTGCACTGCCAAATCAGAATAATAAACGCGGGCATTCTAACACAGGAGCACGGGGACTCATAAAGGGATACGCCGGGGCAAGACGCCCCGGCGGGTGGGACTTCAGGGAGACGGACGCAGGCGTGTCACATCACTGCGCCGCGTCGCCCTCGGACGGCGACTCACTCGCCTGGCGCTCGCCCAGCAGCGCATTGATCCGCTGATGCGAATCGCGCACCGAGTCGTTCCAGTGCCGGCTGTTGTCGACCACGGTGGGTCTGACCAGGATCACCAGTTCCTTTTTCACGCGCGTGAGTTTCTTGTGCTTGAACAGATTGCCGATGATCGGGATGTCGCCCAGCAACGGCACCGAGGCATTGATCTCGCTGCTGGCCTCCTTCATCAAACCGCCGATCACGATCACCTGGCCGTTCTGCGCGCGCACCACATTATCCGATTCCTGGATGCTGCTGACGGCCAGCGGCAGACTAAAGGTATCGCCGCTGATCACAAAACTCTTGTCCTTCTGCGAGACGTTGCTGACCGTGGGATGGATGTGCAGCACGATGTTCTCGTTCGCGTCGATCTGCGGCGTCACATCCAGCGCGATGCCGGAGAAAAACGGCGTCAACTCCACTGACGGGATCTGGGTAGTGGTCGCCCCCGTGGTCGTGGTGTTGTTGGTGATCCCGGTGACGAAGAACTCATCGCCCCCCACCTTGATCACCGCCCGCTGGTTGTTGACCGTGGAGACGCGCGGGCTGGAGAGCACATGCACATCACCCTGCCCTTGCAGCAGCTCGATGAAGGCGGTGAAGTCGCCGGACTTCACCGCCAGGCTGAACACGCCGCCAAAGGCCGAGGTCAGCCCGGCATTCACCGGCGCAAAGGCGCTCGGATTCAAGTTGCCCCTGGCGCCAGCGATCTCACTCACCCCGGAACTGAGCACCGTGCCACCGCCGGTCTGGGTGGCCCACACGTCATCGCCCAGCACCGACCAATTGATCCCGCTCTGGAATGTATCGTTGAGTTCCACCTCGACGATCTTGGCCTCGAGCACCACTTGGCGATTGATCGTCGCCTGGGTCGCCCCGAGATAGCTCTCGATGATCAGCAGCTCTTCCGGCCAGGCGCGCACGATCACCAGCCCGGCCTGGGGATGCACCACCACCTTGCGACCGTTGTCGGTACCGACGATCGCCTCGAGGGACTCCTTCAGCTCCTTCCAGAAATTGGACTCGGAATTGGTCCTCAGTTGGATGCCGTTGCCGTGCGACGAGGCGCCTTGACCGCTGGCGCCACCGCTGCTGCTGCCACTGCTGCCACTACTGCCACTGCCGCTGGACGATGAGCCTCCACCATTTTGGGATAGCTCCGAGGCCGATACCCGCGTGTCGGACGTCCCGCGCCGGTCGAAATTCAGATAATTGACCGGAAAAATCCGCGTCTGTATCCCCTGCCCGAGCACAATGTAGCGATGGCCTTCGCGGCGATAGGCAAAACCGCTGACCGTTTGCAGCGTTTGCATCGCCTCCTCGACCGTCACCTGCTTCAACTGCAAGGTGATCTCGCCCTTGATGTCCGGATGCACCACCATGCTATACGGCGTGCCCTGCACCAAGGCCATGAACAGTTCGCGCGCCGGCATGCGATTGGCGTTGAGATCGAAGCGCGGCTCCGGCGGCGCCGGCGCAACGGCTGCGACGGGCGGCAACGGCACGGCCGGTGCAGCGGCAGCCGCGGCCTGCTCGGCCGCGGCCATCTGCTTGTCGATGGCCTGCTTGGCGGGTTCGTGCCAGCGCGTCGTCCCGGCCTGACAAGCCAACAGCGGCAGACATGCCAGCAGCGCGAACAACGGTCTGAGAATGGAAGTTTTCATGACTTTCTGATTCATTGTTATCGTTCTCCGTCCAAACGCCTTTCGATGGACACACGCGAAACCAGTTGCAGCCGCAGCTCGCGGCCGTTGCGCTCCAGCACCACCTCGTTGGCGCCGATCGCCACCACCTTGGCATTGTCGATCACATCACCTGCCGCAAGCGTCTTGCCGTTGATCGTCGCAAGGCTGCGCCCCGCGCCCACCAGGGTCGATTGTAGGACCAGCTCGGCGGACGATGCAGCCGCCGGCGGCTTCGCCGCATACGCCCGCGTTGGACCATTGCGCGTCGGATCGGGCAGATCAAAATCGTCCGCCGCCTGCGTTCCGGCACTCAGCCCCAGCAACACCACCAGCCACACGGTTCTGACCACCACCGCCTCCTTCACAAACCCAACCAGGCCTGATCCAGGCTCACGGTATAGATCGTCAACGCCGCCAGCGAGCCGGCGTGTTTGTCATCCGTGGTGATCGATACCTGATCCCACATCACCTTCCACTGCATCCGCTCCAGCGCCATCAGAAACTTGACGATATCGCGATAACCGCCGCGCACCTCGATGTGCAAGCCGTGCTTGTAGACCACCAATCCTTCGGCCACGCCCGCCGCCGGTTGCGCCTGCGCTGGATCGTTACCCGCGCTCGCCAGCGTCAACGGCTCGGCGGCGCGATTCTCCACTCGGATCACCTTCAGCGCGTCGTTGCTCTCCAAGATCCGCTCGACCAGCTGCGCCATTTCCGCGGGACTGACCAACTCCTGAAGCAGAGAGCTCAGCGTGCCGGTATCGCGCACGCTTTGCTCCAGCGCACGCAGCTTCTGCACCTTGGCCTCTTCCTCCGACTGGCTCAGTTGCGCCCGCAGATCTTGCACATCGATCAACAGAATCTGATTCGCCGCTTGCAGCTGCGCCGCAGCCGCCTGTGCCTTGGCAAGCGTTTTTTCCGCCGGCAGCAGCGCCAGCAGATAGACGATGCTGGAGACCGCGGCGATCACCGTCAGGGCGAGCAGCACCCGTTCGCGCGCCGCGCGCCGGTCCAGCATCATCGCGATGTTCCGCCAACGCTTGTGTAATTTCGCGCGCAGGCTCATCGCGGCGGTTCCTCCTTGCGGGTGGAAACATAGAAGTCGACATCGTTGGCATATAGCCGTTCCTGATCGTCCATGGGGCGGTCGATCCGGAAGGTGAGAAACTCCGTACCCACCAGCCGATCCTCCTGCGCCATGCGCTGGAGATACTTCGGCACCAGCGCGGGGTCGCCGGTCCGGCCGCGCAGCGTGATGTCGCGCCCCGCCCCGTCGATGTTGATATCGAGCAGCGCAATGCCGGAGAGATGCTGGCGCGCCAGCGCGATCAGATACACCGAATAGCCCTCGCCCGCGCCGAACAGATCCTGCGCCATCATCTGTTGCAATTGCTGGCGGTGCGCCAGCATGCTCTCGAGCTTTTCGATCTGCGCATCGAGTGGACTGCGCTGGCGGCGCTGCTCCAATTGTTTGGCGAGGTCATCCCGCT
>CAZKZP010000004.1:44858-54916 GCA_964557295.1 uncultured Chromatiales bacterium
CTGCTGCGTCAAATCCTGTTGTTGCGTCTCCAGCGCGGCCAGTTCGTACTGCGTCTTCCGTGCGCGCCAGATCTCCGCGGCGGTGATGGCGGCTATCAGCAGCACACACGCCACGACTACGGTCATCATCTGCGCGGCCGGAAATTTCGGCTTTTCCTTCCGAAACGGCGCTTGGTAAAGATTCACCTGCTGGATCATGACGCATCCTCGCGCAGGGCGGCGCCGATGGTGAAAAAGAGTTCCGACTGCTGTTTGTCAGACAACGGCACCGGGCACTCGAGCAAATCGGTAAAATCGAGCGTGCGCACCTCCAATCCCAGACTGGATTGCAGATATCCGACCAATCCGTCGATGGCAAGACAACCCTTCTCCAACAGCAGGCGCCGAATCGGGGCCTGACGAAAATTGCTTTCGTAGAAATCCAAAGAGCGCTGCAACTCCAACACCACTTGGTCAAACACGGCGGCACGGCGGCTGTCATATTGCGTTGCTCCATCGCCAGCGGTTTTGGGCATGCCATTCAAAATGTCCAGGCCGGTCCCGATGCGACGACTGAGGTAGAGCTCCCCGCCCTTGCTCACCGTGATCAAGCCGCCTGCGGCCTGAAAGGAAAGCACCGCCGCGCCGTGGGCATCCAAGCCGGCGAGCATGCCGATATTGCGCTGGGCGAGTTCTGGGATATCGATGGCGACGAGATTGGCGGAGCTCTCTTCCATGCGTTTGGCCATGGCAGCGATGGCCTTGTTGAAACCGGCGACGACATACACCGAGCGCTGCTGCGCGCCCGGCGGTTGCGGGACATTGAAGGCATCGAGAGTGACCTCGGAGAGCGGCATGTCCAACAGATCCTTCACGCGCCACTTGAGCGCGGATTTCATCTCGTTCACCCCGACCTCGGGCGCTTCCGTGATCAGGATTTTGTATTCAGCGTGAGCGAGCAAGGTGGTGCATGCGAAGCGGTCGAGCCGGTGCTTCGCCACCAGCTGATGCAGGATCTCGTCGACATTCTTCGCCGTCACCGGCCGCGTCTCGGCCTGCAACAAGAGCGGTTTGGCATTGGGCCGGCGCACGATGAGCGCAAACGTCACGGCGTGCTCATGGATGCACAGACCCGCGACACCCGCGTGCGAACGTTTTGTCAACGCACTGAACACCAAACCTCCTCATCGTTTTATTGTGCCGCGGTCTTCGGAACGCCGCGTCTCATCTGTGTATCGGCCAGTCAGGCGCGTACTTAACCTGCTGTAAATTTTATTAATATCACGCGCCAAATTGTGGCCGGATGTAACAATGCGTTCAGTACACCGTCTCGCGCCATTGCATGATCTGACTCGATCCGCCCGCGCCGCTGAGCGAGACCTCATCGAACCACATCTCGATTGGCACCTTCGTGGTGGCGGCCGACCCATTGCCGTTCTTCATCCGATATTCGATGCGCAGCTTGGTGATGGTGCGCCCACTGGGAACGGACCAGGGAGTGGTCGAAACCTCGCTCCAATTGTTATTCGCCACCGCATCATAGCTCCACCGTGTGTACACAGTGCCGGTATTGTCGATCAGAGATATCCACGCCTTCATTTCATCGGCTTGCGGAGTGCCTTTTTTCGTGCGGTACCAGAAATTCACGGTCACACTCGTGCCGCCAGCAATCGGCGATGAAAGAGTCCGTTCGGCGTAGCCGGTAAAGATCTGCTCCGACACCGTCGCATCGGCCCAAATGTACATCGATCCGCCGGTCGAGGATGTGGCGCTGTTGCTGGCATCTTGGGTCACGGCACCCTTGGTGGCGTCATAGGAAGTCACCCAGTTCGCCGCGAAATCGCTCAAACTTGGAAACGGATCGCTCAGCGAAGCGCCATACAAGGCCACAATCGCTTCATTGGTGCGCGCGACATTGCCTTGCACGCTCGCCACACGCCCGGCGCTGATGATGCGTTTCTGCCCGGCTGGGAGTGCCGCGCCGGCGAAATCCGTGTTCGCCACCGTCACGGTGAAATTGCCGCCACCAAACGTCACCGGCCCCTCGCCGGCATAGGTGGCGGAATTCAACCTCCATTGGCGAATGCCGCGCTGCAAGCCGGATTCGGCGATCACGAAGGCTTCTTCAGAGCGCGCCTGATCGAGCATGGAGCGCGTTTCGGAGACAAAAACAAAAGGCAGCGCCGTCGCGAGGAATCCGATCGTCACGATCAGTACCACGGTGATGATGAGCAAGCCCCCGCGTTGTTTGCTCGGCCCGGTCATGAGATCCCCCTTGGGTGGATCGTCGCACGCAGGGTTTTGTTGATGCCGTTTTGCGTCACGCCGAGTTGCACCATGATGTAATACACCTGGCCGACCGAGGCTGCGGTATTTTTGCCATCTTTCTGGATGTAGCTGAAGCTGAGCGTTGTGACGCCATCGGCCAATGGCTGGCCGTTGCGCAGCAACGTCGATCCGGAAAGCGCATAACTCACCACGCTGCCCGAGGTATTGGTAAAGGTGATGGCGCTGGCAGGCGTGATGGTGAGATCAGCGGCAGTCGCCGAGCGCACTGCGCGCAGATCGCGCATCAACCACTCCAGCGAGTTGCGCGACTGCCAGTCGACTTCCACCGCATCCTTGCCGATCAGATAGGCGTTGAACCCGCCGCTCAGCATGTGGCTGGCCACCCCGGCGACAATGGCGAGCAGCAATACCACCAACACCATCTCCAGGAGGGTGAAGCCGCGTTGCCCTGTTCGTCTGCCTGGTTTCATCAGTAATTCGCCACCAGCGCCTGCATAGTCGCCTGCCCCTTGCCGGTCACCGTCACGGTCACCACCTTGTAATTCGTGTCCCCGCCCCAGCCCGTCACCAGTTGCGTCGCAATGGCGTAGCCGGCAGGGATCGAGGCGCACACCGCCTGCGCCGACACCGGCGATGACGTGCACGGATCGAAGGTGGTGCTGGTAAACCCCGCAAATCCCAGCGCGTGGCGCTGCGGCAGGATCAGTTCCATGCGCTCGATGGCCAGCTGCATCGCCTGGGTGCCGACATCGAGCTGATCGACACCCTTCACCGTGTTAGTGAAAACGGAAAACAGCCCAACGGATAGCAGGCTAATGACCACGATAAAAATCACCAGCTCGATCAAGGTGAAGCCAGTTTGCACCAGTCGCATCATTTTCATTGCTTGATCACCCGGCCCGTCTCAGGACTCACGCGCACGGCAATCGATTCACTGCCCGAGCTCAGCGTCAGCACGGCGGTCGATGCCAGCGGTGTAGAAGTGCTGCTATAGGGCACGCCGGCGGTATTGAAAATCAGCGAGGTATTGGTGGCGGACAAACTCATGCCCGCGCCCAGCGCCACGTTCGCGCTCCCCACCACCGGATGCGCATAGACGGTGGCACCGCTTTCATCGCTCAGCCAGTAGCGGTCGCTGGCGAAATTGATGCGATAGCGTTGGCCACGATGCATGGCCATGGATTGCGCGTAGCGAATATCGCCGAGGAGTTGATCGGCTTGCGCCGACAAGCTGATGCCGTCACCCGGCCAGGAGACGATTGCGGTAACGGAGATGACCGAGACGATCAGCAGAACGGTGACCAACTCCACCAAGGTAAAGCCGTGCTGTGATCTTGTCTTCATGATACATGGTCGGTAATGATGAAGATGCCCGCGACTGCGCGCAGGCATCTTGCATCGAACTCATCAGTTGACCCGAATGACGGTGAAGTTGGCGGTGGAACTGCTGGCGGTGTGGGTTAACACACAGTCGGAAGCCACATCACCCTCGGCGGCCGGGGTCGTGGCGCCATTGGTCAAAACGTACCCGGCAGGCAATCCACCCTCCAACAAGGCGCCGGCACCCGTGCAGGCCGCAACGGCCGTGGCGGTGCCTTTAGTCTTCTTCTTGGCATAGTTGATTGTCGCCGCCGAGCTGAGCGCCCCCGCGATGCCCTTGGTGGCCGCGGCCTGGGCATCACTCGACAGATCCACAAACTTTGGCAGCGCCACGGCCGCCAGTATGCCCAGAATCAGAATAACCATCACCAATTCGATCAAGGTAAACCCCATTTGCTTCTTCATGTTCGACTCCTAAAGTCACGCGATTGCGCTTGGGCGACTCATGACGCGAGCATGATGTCTATTGCACAAGCAACCTTTGCTGCTGTTTCACATCACGCGCACCGCGCGACGTGTGTTCATATATTTTTAACAGCCTGCCATAGGGAGTTACGGCATTTCGTGGACAGACTTTAGACCTGCGCGGCCTTGGCCACGGATTTCACAAAATGTCACATTCGAGACAAGCAAATGACGCGCGCAAAATCATTTAGCCATCGCCGCCTTGCCCAAGTCCCACATCGGCAGAAACACACCCAGCGCGAGGATCAACACCATGCCGCCGACAAAGGCGAGCAGCAATGGTTCGATCGCCGCGCTGAGATTCCGAAGCTTATAGTCCACCTCGCGCTCGTAATATTCGGCGACTTCGCTCAAGAGATCATCGAGCGAACCGGTCTGTTCGCCGACGCTGATCATCTGCAACACCATGGACGGAAACTGCCCGGTGAGCATCGCCGCGTGAGCGATGGTGGAACCGCGTTCGACTTCATCGCGCATGCGGACGATCAACTGCGCGACATAGACGTTATCCACCGCGTGGCTGACCACCGTCATCGCCTGGCGCCATTGCACGCCGGAGCGGATGCTGATCGACATCGCCAGCGCGAACCGCCCCAGCGTGGCGCGGTGCAGGATCGCGCCGATGGCGGGGATCTGCAACTTGTAGCGATCCCAGCGCATCCTCCCCTGCTCAGTGGCCACGTAGCGGCGCAACGCGTGCACTATGGCGAATAGCGCCAGGATCATCAGATACCAATAGTGCTGGGTGAATTGTGAGACGCCGATGAGGATTTGCGTGGGCAGCGGCAGATCGGCATGAAATCGATCGAAGACCTTGGCGAACGCGGGTATCACGAACAGATTGATCACGAATATGGCGATGACGATGACGCCCATCACGATCATCGGATAGCGCAATGCCGCCTTGATGCGATTGCGCGTCTCGCGCTCCAGTTCCAGGTAGGAGCTCAACTTGGCGAAACTTTCAACCAGCGTACCGCTGGCCTCGCCCACCTCGATCAAGCTGACATAAAGCGTGGAAAACACCGCGCGATGTTTGTTCAGCGCGATGCTCAGGCTGTCGCCTGCATCCAGTGAGTCGCGGATATCGCCGATCACGCGCGCCAGCACTTCGCTGGGGGTCGATTCTCGCAGTCCTTGCAGGGCTTGAATAATCGGCACCCCCGCCTTCAGCAAGGTGTACATCTGGCGCGTGAAAAAAATCAAATCCACCAGCGGCACGCTCTTGGGGCGCAGCATGTCATTGAGTTGGTCGATGACGCTGAGCTTTTTCACATGCGGCACGATATCCAGCGGCATGATGTTGCGCTCGATCAGATAATCCGCCACCGCCTCGACATGCTCGGCTTCGAGCAGACCGTCGATTTGTTCGCCGGCCCGGTTGCGCCCCTTGTATGCATACATCGCCATGGATTAACCCTCCGCGCCGTAGCCGACGCGGATAAATTCATCGACCGTGGTCATGCCTTTGACGGCCAGTTCGTAGGCGTTCTGTTTGATGCTTTTGAATCCCGGACGCGTGGCGGCGAGCTGGCCGAATCCGATCAAATCGCGATTGTGCAGCGTCTGCGCCAGGTCACCGTCCATTTCCAGAAACTCGTAAATGCCGATGCGCCCGGTATAGCCGGAGTTATTGCAATAGGGACAACCGCGGCCGCGCATGAAGACCACATTAGCGCGGTCCTTGACCATCTCGGACAGCACGATCTTGGTCTGCGGATCGAGCACATCCGGCGCGGCGCAATTGCCGCAGATCCTGCGCACCAGGCGCTGCGCGACGATCCCACGCAGGGCTCCGGCGATGAGAAACGGCTCGGCCCCCATGTCGATCAGGCGGATGGCGCTGGAGACGGCATCGTTGGTGTGCAGCGTCGACATGACGAAGTGGCCGGTCATCGCGGCACGCAATCCGATCTCGATGGTCTCGCGGTCGCGCATCTCGCCGATCAGCACGATGTCCGGATCTTGCCGCAAGACCGTTCGTAAGACTTTGGAGAAGGTCAGGTCGACCTTGGTGTTGATCTGCACCTGGTTGATGCCCTTGAGCCGATACTCCACCGGATCTTCCGCAGTGATGATCTTCACCGTCGGATCATTGAGTTCCTTGAGCAGCGCGTAGAGCGTGGTGGTCTTGCCGCTTCCGGTGGGCCCGGTCACCAGCATCAGGCCGTGCGGGCTGTGCGAGAGGCGGCGAAAGCGCGCGAGCACCTCCGGTTCCATCCCGAGCTGGCCGAGGCCAATCAGCGCGTTGGATTGATTGAGCAGCCGCATGACGGCCGACTCCCCCACCGGCAAGGGCAGGGTGGACAGGCGCACGTCGATGCTTTGATCGCGCAGCCGCACATTGAAACGGCCGTCCTGCGGCAGGCGCTTTTCTGAGATATCCAGCCCGGCCATCAATTTGAGCCGGGAGACCAGGGCGCTGGCGATGCGCGGCTCGGTCGTGGTCTGCACGCGCAAGACCCCGTCGATGCGAAAGCGCACGCGCAATTCCTGTTCATCGGGTTCGATGTGAATGTCGGAGGCGCGCACCTGCACGGCATCCTCCAGAATGGTGTTGAGCAGCTTCACCACCGGCGCATCGGCCACGCCCTCGGAGATCGCGCGATCGGCCGTCGACTCCTCGTACAAGAGGATCTGCTGATCGAGCTCCGCGGCGATGTTGTTGATCTCGCTGGTGCGCCGGTACACCGTGTCGATGGCGTGCAGCAGATCCGCTTCCTTGACCACGGCCAGGCGCAAGGGGCGGTTGACTAGCCGCGCCACCTCGTCATAGGCGAAGAGATTGGAGGGATCGGTCATGCCGATCAGCACACCGCGCTCGTCGGCCTCCAGCGCGAGCACCCGGTGGCGGCGCGCCTGCACCTCGGGGATCAGCTTGGCGACCTCGGGCTGGACATTGAGGGACTTGAGATCGATGTAATCGATATTGAGCTGGCGCGCGAGGATGCCCAGCAGCTTGTCTTCCGTGATATAGCCACTGTCGATCAATACCCGCCCGAGCTTGTTGCCGGTGCTCTTCTGTTCTTGCAGCGCGGCCATCAATTGATCATTGGTGATCGCCCCCTGTTCGACCAGCAGATCGCCCAGCCTGATCTTTTTCGGTCTTTCTGACAAACGCTCCTCCTCCGGCCAGGGAGTTATCTATAGTAATGTGCTGCTGCAAATTGCTTTTATGATGTTTTGAAATCCCCGGCCGCTTGCGCCGGGAGATTTTCTGGCCTGGTATCAGATATTTCGGACCCTGCACGGGAATCTTGATTACGGGGGCGCGGGGTTTCATGCGCGATAGGTGAATTGAGAAAATAAAGACCCGCCGAAGGGCGGGTCTCTGGTGTGGACGATCCGGCTTGCGCGGCAACGCTGAGGATTAAGGAGAGACCTCCAGCATGCGTTGCAGGGCCAGCCGCGCCTGTTCGGCTTCTTGCGGGGCGACCTTGATCTGATTGATCACCTGGCCGGCCACCAGGCTTTCCAGCGCCTGCATCAGGTGCGGCGGATCGATGCGGAACATGGTGGAACACATGCACACCATCGGCGACATGAAATGCACGTGCTTGCCCTCGTGCTTGAAGCGCTCGTGCAGGCGGTTGACCAGGTTCAGCTCGGTGCCGACCAGCCAGCGGGTGCCGGGGGCGGCCGCGGCGATGGTGTTGATGATGTATTCGGTGGAGCCGACGTAATCGGCTTTCTGGCACACCTCGAAGGAACACTCGGGATGGGCGATGATCTTGGCCTCGGGATACTTGGCCTTGAAGTTGTCAATGTGCGCCGGCTGGAACATCTGATGCACCGAGCAAAACCCCTTCCACAGGATCATCCGCGCCTGTTTGATCTGTTCTGGCGTGAGCCCGCCCATCGGCTGGTCGAAGTCCCACACCACCATCTCCTCCAGCGGGATACCCATGCGGTAGCCGGTGTTGCGCCCGAGGTGCTGGTCCGGGAAGAACAGGATCTTTTCCTTGCGCGCGAAGGCCCAGTCCAGCACCTGGCGCGCATTGGTGGAGGTGCAGACGATGCCGCCGTGGCGGGCGCAGAAGGCCTTGAGATCGGCGGCGGAGTTGATGTAGGTAACGGGGGTGATCGCCGTCTCGGCGTCGAGCACCGTGGAGAGTTCGCGCCAGGCGCGCTCGACCTTGGCGAGATTGGCCATGTCGGCCATGGAACACCCGGCGGAGAGGTCCGGCAGGATGGCGATCTGCTCCGGGCGCGAGAGGATATCGGCGACCTCGGCCATGAAATGCACGCCGCAGAACACGATGTAATCGGCCTTGGAATTGGCGGCATAACGCGAGAGCTTGAGCGAATCGCCCGTCACATCCGCGTGGCGGATCACCTCTTCGCGCTGGTAGTGGTGCCCGAGGATCACCACCCGCTCGCCGAGCGCCCGCTTGGCGGCGATGATGCGCTGCTGGCACTCTTCATCACTGAGCTGGAGACGCTGTTTGATCTCGATCGCGGTCGTGGCCATGGCGACTTACCTCTCTCTTGCAGCGCTCGGACAGCGCCGTACTGCTACTTAAATGGACTCGATATCGGTTGTGTTGCAGGAGCCATCTTCAGTTGGTGTATGAATCACGAAAAATACCGGTCGATATCAAGTGCCCCATGGAATACACCTAGGATATCAATACTGGAGGTCGACTTGAGAAGATAGGCAATCCGGTAATGACCATAGAGCAGAATCCTGATTTCACCTTCAACCTCAGTGCGATAGCGGTATCCGATCTCGGGAAAACTCTGCAATACCTGAGCTTTTTCGAAAATCCCGGACACAACTTTCTGTGCTGCAACCGGATCATCAACAACGATGTAATCGTATATGTCGCGGAGCCAACGCTGCGCTTCCTCAGTCCATCTTACTTCTGCCATGATCGAATCTGCTGTTCCATATCCTCATTCGATATTACGCGGCCACGGCGGGAATCCTCCAGGCCGCGCTCGATCATTCGTTCGAAAGCAAGTTCCCGCATGATTTCTTCATAACTTGCGTCTTCCGGTTGTGACTGGATCACTTCTGTCATTTTTTCTTTCACGTTCGACATATCCCGCTCCTGTCAAAATGAACAAAACACATGCCTATCGACAAGTTACTGCTTGTTCGGCGTACGCAGGCGGATGCCCAGTTCACGCATCTGATGCTCGGTGACCTCCGACGGCGCCTGGGTCAGCAGGCAGCTGGCCGACTGCGTCTTGGGGAAGGCCATGACATCGCGGATCGAGGCCGCGCCGGTCATCAGCATCACCAGACGGTCCAGTCCGAAGGCCAGGCCGCCGTGCGGCGGGCAGCCGTATCTCAGCGCATCGAGCAGGAAGCCGAATTTGTCACGGGCCTCCTCGGCGCCGATGCCGAGCAGCCGGAACACCGTCTCCTGCATCTCTTCGCGGTGGATACGGATCGAGCCGCCGCCGACCTCGGTGCCATTCAACACCATATCATAGGCGCGCGAGATGCTCGCGCCCGGATTGGCCTCCAGCGCCGCCGGATCGGCATTGGCCGGCGAGGTGAAGGGGTGATGCAGCGCGGCCCAGCGGTTTTCCTTCTCGTCCCACTCGAACATTGGGAAATCGACCACCCACAGCGGCCGCCAGCCGTGCTCGACCAGGCCCAGATCATGGCCGAGCTTCACGCGCAGCGCGCCCATGGATTCATTCACGATCTTGGTCTTATCGGCGCCGAAGAAGATCAGGTCGCCGTTCTGCGCGCCGGTGCGGCTCATGATGGCCGCGACGGTGGCATCGGGCAGGAACTTCAGGATCGGCGATTGCAGGCCCTCGCGCCCCTGCGCGGTGTCATTCACTTTAATATAGGCCAAACCCTTGGCGCCGTAGATGGCGACGAACTTGGTGTAATCGTCGATCTCCTTGCGGCTCAGCTCGCCGCCCTTGGGCAGGCGCAGCGCCACCACCCGCCCCTGCGGGTCACAGGCCGGGCCGGAGAAGAC
>CAZKZP010000004.1:54926-55890 GCA_964557295.1 uncultured Chromatiales bacterium
CCTCGCGCATCACATCGGCCACGTCCACCAATTCGAGCGGGACGCGCAGATCGGGCTTGTCCGAGGCGTAGCGGCGCATCGCCTCGGCATGGGTCATGCGCGGGAAGGGATTGGGCAGCGCCACTTCCAGCACCTTGGCGAAGACCTCGCGCATCATCTCTTCCATCAGACTCATGATCTGATCCTCGTTGAGGAAGGAGGTCTCGATGTCGAGCTGGGTGAATTCGGGCTGGCGGTCGGCGCGCAGGTCCTCGTCGCGGAAACAGCGCACGATCTGATAGTAACGGTCGAGGCCGGAGACCATCAGCAGCTGCTTGAACAGCTGCGGCGACTGCGGCAGGGCGAAGAAGGAGCCGTTGTGGGTGCGGCTCGGCACCAGGTAGTCACGCGCGCCTTCCGGGGTCGCCTTGGTGAGGATCGGGGTTTCGATATCCATGAAGCCATGGCTGTCGAGATAACTGCGCAGCACGCGGGTGACCTCGGAGCGGATCTTCAGGCGTTGCAGCATCAGCGGGCGGCGCAGGTCGATGTAGCGATAACGCAGGCGCGTTTCCTCGGCGATCTCGTCCTCGTCGATCTGGAATGGCGGGGTTTCCGAACGGTTGAGCAGTTCCAGCCCGGTCGCCAGGATCTCGATCTGGCCGCTGCGCAGATCGGGGTTGACCGTGCCTTCGGGACGCGCCCGCACCTTGCCGGTGACGCGCAGCACATATTCGCTGCGCACGCGCTCGGCCAGGGTGAAGGTGTCGCGGTTGTCCGGGTCGAACACCACCTGCACCAGGCCTTCACGGTCGCGCAGGTCAATGAAGATCACGCCACCGTGGTCGCGCCGACGGTGCACCCATCCACAGACATGGACCTCTTGATCGACGAGGGACTCGTTGACAAGCCCGCAATAGTGGCTGCGCATTCTTTGTATTCCTTTGATCAACTGGCTAAAAAATGAGGGGGACATGTTACGGTG
>CAZKZP010000004.1:55900-64141 GCA_964557295.1 uncultured Chromatiales bacterium
GGTGTGCGCCCCGGCCGCGCAAGGGGACGCCGTGGCGTTTGCCCCCCTCCGTCATTCCGGCGCAGGCCGGAATCCAGGAGTCACACTTCAGCGGTCTACTGGATTCCGGCCTGCGCCGGAATGACGAAGTAGACGACGGTCTTTAATCGTTGTGGCAATGGCCGCCGCCACCGCAGGCGGGCGCGCTGGCCTTCTCGCCGCTGGAATCGGTCAAGTTCTTTTTGTTGCCGGATTTGAAATCGGACTCATACCAACCGCCGCCGGAGAGGCGGAATCCCGCCGCGGAGATCAGTTTCTTCAGCGCGGGCTTGCCGCAGGCCGGGCAGTCGGTGAGCGCGGCATCGCTCATCTTTTGTATGGCTTCGAGTTGATGCTGACAGGCCCCACATTGATATTCATAAATCGGCATAAACGACACCCTAAAACGCTATGGACACACAACTCAGGAGACTCGGCCGGGATTGGGAAGCACGGCCCCGATCCGCTGGAATAAGGTTGAATCCCCTGGAATTCAAGGCGCATAGTATACCGCAAAGCACCGATTCCACGATATACCAACCAATCCTTAAGGCTTTCAATGTCACCGCATCATGGCACCCCGCCGCCGGGCAAAACCGACTGGAAGGCGATCAAGACCCTGCTCCCCTACCTCTGGGAATACCGCACCCGCGTGCTGCTGGCGCTCGGCTTCCTGGTCATCGCCAAGCTGGCCAATGTCTCCGTGCCCCTGGTGCTCAAGGACATCGTCGACAGTCTCGACGGCACGCTGCACACCGCGCTGGTCCTCCCCGTGGGGCTGCTGCTCGGCTACGGGGTGTTGCGCGTCATCAACGCCGTGTTCGGCGAATTGCGCGACATGATCTTCGCCAAGGTCACGCAGCGGGCGATCCGGCGCATCGCGCTTCAGGTATTCAGCCACCTGCACCGCCTGAGCCTGCGCTTTCACCTCGACCGCAAGACCGGCGGGGTCTCGCGCGACATCGAACGCGGCACGCGCGGCATCCAGTTCCTGCTCAACTTCATGATCTTCAACATCCTGCCCACGCTGCTGGAGATCGTGCTGGTGGCGGTGATCCTGTTCGCCAATTACGAGGCGGTCTTCGCCATCATCACCTTCGGCAGCGTGGCCTTCTACGTGGCCTTCACCATGATCGTCACCGAGTGGCGCATGAAGTTCCGCCGCACCATGAACGAGATGGACTCCCAGGCCAATACCCGCGCCATCGACAGCCTGCTCAACTACGAGACGGTGAAATACTTCGGCAACGAGGCCTACGAGGCGCGGCGCTACGACGAGAATCTGACCCACTGGGAGCAGGCCGCGGTAAAGAACCAGACCTCGCTCTCGCTGCTCAACGCCGGCCAGGGTTCGATCATCGCCATCGCCCTCGCCGTGCTCGTCTACATGGCCGCCGAGCGCGTGGTGGCCGGCACCATGACCCTGGGCGATCTAGTGCTGATCAATATGTATCTGATCCAGTTGTTCATGCCGCTGAACTTTCTCGGCTTCGTCTACCGCGAGATCAAGAATTCACTCGCCGATATCGAACGCATGTTCGGCCTGCTCGGCGAACACCGGGAGATCGAGGACAAACCCGGCGCCCCCGCCCTGGCCCTGCGGCACGGGAGCATGCGCTTTGACGCGGTCAGCTTCCACTACCAGCCGGAGCGGGCGATCCTGCATCAGGTCAGTTTCGAGGTACCGCCCGGCAAGAAGGTCGCCGTGGTCGGGCACAGCGGGGCGGGCAAGTCCACGCTCTCGCGGCTGTTGTTCCGCTTCTATGACGTGAGCGGCGGGGCGATTTACATCGACGATCAGGACATCCGCGAGGTCACCCAGCAAAGCCTGCGCGCGGCCATCGGCATCGTGCCGCAGGACACCGTGCTGTTCAACGACACCATCCATTACAACATCAGCTACGCCAGGCCGGGGGTGGGTGATGAGGAGATCCACGCCGCCGCGCGCCTGGCCAATATCCATGACTTCATCGTCAGCCTGCCCAAGGGCTACGAGACCGTGGTCGGCGAGCGCGGCCTGAAACTCTCCGGCGGCGAAAAACAGCGCATCGCCATCGCGCGCGCGGTGCTGAAAAAACCAGCCATCATGGTCTTCGACGAGGCCACCTCCTCGCTCGATTCCCATTCAGAACAAGAGATCCTCACGGCCCTGCGCGAGCTGGCGGCCGATCACACCACCCTGGTCATCGCCCACCGGCTCTCGACCATCGTCGACGCCGACGAGATCCTGGTCATGAGCCAGGGGCGAATCATTGAGCGCGGAAATCATCGGGAATTGCTCGCGCATGACGGTCATTACGCCCGGATGTGGCGCCTGCAACAGGCCGAACACCGGGAGGAAGAGACTCTGAATGAAGCACTTCCCGCGGAGACACAAAACGCCTATGCCCGATAAAAAGCGACCCGCCGCCCCTCCCAAAGACATGCTCGCGCTGCGCCGCGTGCGCATCGACACCTATCGTGAAAACGTCGCCTACCTGCACCGCGACTGCGCGATCTACCGCGCCGAGGGCTTCCAGGCCCTGGCCAAGGTGGAGGTCAGCGCCAACGGCAGGACCGTGATCGCCGTGCTCAATGTGGTCGACGACACCTGCATCGTCGCCCCTGGCGAGCTGGGGCTCTCTGAACAGGCCTTTGACCAGCTCAACTGCGCGGAAGGGAAACAAGTCAGCATCCTGCACGCCGAACCGCCGCGCTCGATGGGCGCGGTGCGGCGCAAAATCAACGGCGAGCGGCTCAGCCAGCAAGACTTCGAGGACATCACCCAGGACATCGTGCACAACCGCTATTCCAAGGTGGAGATGGCCGCGTTCCTGGTCTCCTCCGGCCAGACCGGGCTCGACCGCGACGAGATCCTGCACCTCACCCGCGCCATGACCAAATCCGGCAAGCGCCTCAACTGGCATGAACCGCTGGTGGTGGACAAACACTGCATCGGCGGCATCCCCGGCAATCGCACCTCGATGCTGGTGGTGCCGATCGTCGCCGCCTACGGCATGCTGATGCCCAAGACCTCCTCGCGCGCCATCACCTCGCCGGCCGGCACCGCCGACACCATGGAGGTGCTGGCCCACGTGGAACTCTCGCCCGAGCAGATGCACCGCATCGTCTCGGAAACCCGCGCCTGCCTCGGCTGGGGCGGCACCGCCAAGCTCGCTCCGGTCGACGACATCCTGATCTCGGTGGAACGGCCTTTGGGGATCGACTCGCACGGCCAGCTCGTCGCCTCGATCCTGTCGAAAAAACTCGCCGCCGGTTCCACCCATCTGCTGATCGACATCCCGGTCGGCCCCACCGCCAAGGTGCGCAGCATGAACGAGGCGCTGCGGCTGCGCAAACTGTTCGAATACATCGGCGATCAGGTCAATCTGCACATCGAGGTCATCATCACCGACGGCAGCCAACCGGTGGGCAACGGCATCGGCCCGGTGCTGGAGGCGCGCGACGTGATGCTGGTGCTGCACAATCACCCGCTGGCCCCGCCCGATCTGCGGCAAAAGGCGCTGCGCCTGGCCGGGCGTATCCTGGAGTTTCACCCCGATGTGCGCGGTGGTTCCGGTTACGCCATCGCGCGCGACATCCTCGACTCCGGCCGCGCCCTGCAAAAGATGGAGGCCATCATCGCGGCCCAGGGGAAAAACCCCGCCGCGCCCGCGCCGGGCAAGCTGAGCTTCGAGGTCTGCGCCGAGACCGACGGACACGTCATCGCCATCGACAACTTTCAACTGGCGCGCATCGCCAGCCGCGCCGGCGCGCCGCAAGACAAAGGCGCCGGGGTGGACATCATGAAGAAACTCGGCGCGCCGGTGCGCAAGGGCGAGGTGCTGTACCGCGTCCATGCCGAGTTTCCGGCGGATTTCAACTTCGCCCGCGCCTTGAGCGAACAGCACGATGCCTACACCCTCGGCGACATCACCCAGGCCGATTTGAATCTACCGGAGTATGGATGATTCTCAGCTATCACGACTCGGCAGAGGGCGCTGCGCGACTGGCCGCGGCGTTGGGCGTCGCGCATCAGCGCATCGACTGCCATCGCTTTCCCGATGAGGAGGCGCGGGTGCGGCTGCCGGAAACACTGCCCGCACATATCCTCCTCTACCGCAGTCTCGACCGGCCCGATCCGAAATTGATCGAACTGTTATTGACCTGCCAAACCGCGCGGCAACTCGGCGTGCGCCGCATCAGCCTGATCGCGCCATACCTGTGTTATATGCGCCAGGATACGGCATTTCATCCCGGCGAGGCGGTCAGCCAGACGATCATCGGCAAGTTTCTCGCCGGACTGGTCGAGGACGTGCTCACCGTCGACCCGCATCTGCACCGCACACAGCAACTCGCCTGCGCCATCCCCGCAGAACAGGCCCTGGCCTGCTCCGCCGCGTCCTTGATCGGCGAGTTCATCGCCCAGCGATTTGAAGCGCCGATCGTGCTGGGTCCGGACCGCGAGTCGCGGCAGTGGGTGCAGACGATCGCCGACGGGCGGCGGTTGGAGTGGGCGGTGGCGGAGAAGACCCGGCTGGGCGATCGCGCGGTGCGCATCGCACTGCCGGAGCTGCCGTTGGCGGGGAGAGATGTCGTACTGATCGATGATGTGATCAGCAGCGGCCACACCATGATCGAGATCGCCGCGCAGCTCAAGACGCGCGGCGTGAGCAGCCTGCACTGCATCGTCACCCACGCGCTGTTCGCGGGCGACAGTTATCCGCGCATGGTGCAAGCCGGGTTTGACGGCATCTGGAGCACCGACAGCATCCCGCATCCCAGCAACGCGATTCCGCTGGCGGCGCTGCTGGCCGTGAAGTTTAGCGGCTTGTTTAAAAATGGATTTCAGTCCCTTCTCCCCCAGGGAGAAGGCTAGGATGAGGGGAGATAATCAAATCGTCATACGTGATCTGTCCCCTCACCCCGACCCTGCATGTGAGGGCGTTTTTCAGCAGGATGTTCGCCCGAACCTCCGCGAACGGGGTTGACCGCGATGCACAACCGCTTCTCCACCCCGCACCTGCTCGCCGTCATCGTCCTGCTGTCGCTTCTGCTGGCCTTCGTCCAGATCGGACTGCTGACGCTCGCCTTCGAAAAGCTCGGGCTTTCCGCCAGCAGCGGCCTCGTCTTATTGCTCGTCTCGCTGATCGGCAGCCAGATCAATCTGCCGCTCTTCTCCGTCACCGCCTGGCCGCCGCCGGAGGACAGCCTCGCCACGGCCTGGCGCCGCCTCCTGCGCCTGCCGCCGCTGCCGTTCACCGGCAAGACCCTCATCGCCGTCAATGTCGGCGGCTGCCTCGTCCCGGCCGGGTTTTCCGTCTATCTGTTGAATCGCAGCGGGATCGATCTGACGACGGCGCTGCTGGGCATCGGCATCGTCTCGACCATCAGCTATCTGGTGAGCCGCCCGGTTCCGGGCATCGGCATCGGCATGCCGATCCTCATCGGCCCCCTGGCGGCGGCGATCGTCGGTATCCTGCTCGCGCCAGAAAAAAGCGCGCCGCTGGCCTATGTCAGCGGCACGCTCGGGGTGCTGATCGGGGCGGATCTGCTGCGATTGAAGGATGTGCGGCGACTCGGCGCGCCGCTGGCCTCGATCGGCGGCGCCGGCACCTTCGACGGGATCTTCATTACCGGCGTGGTGGCGGCGCTACTCGCGTGAACAGGTCCGCCCACCGCTCCAGACCACCTTGCCGACGATCTTGATGCCGTTGAGATCGCGGTTACTGCGCAGCGTTGGGATGCTCGGATCGACGCCCACCAGCTCCAACTGGCCATCCGGCAAGGTCGTGATGCGCCGCAGACAGATCATCCCGCGCGATTTGATGATGTAGATCCCATTGAGCTCACCCTCGGATTCGATGCGCTTGTCCACCAGCACCAGCTCGCCCAAGCCAAACGGCAATACATACTGTGCCTTCAGGGAAAAGGCGATCAAGTCTTCGGTCTTGGATGAAGTGATCATAGCCATCCACTCGGGATGAAAGGCCAGATCGCTGGCGTCCTTGATCACGCCCTTGTCGTCGTTGCAGCCGATCACATCGAGGTACATCTCTTTTTGCTGGACGATGAGGTACCCCGCCGGCTCTACCGCCGCTGGCTCAGGGGCCGCCGGCATGGCCTTGTGTTGTGTAAAGATCGGGCCAGCGCCCGTGGCCAGCCACTCCAGTGATATGCCGGTGGCATTGGCGATGGCCAGCAGCCGCTGCAAGGTGGGATCGGACGAACCCGACAGATAAGTCCCGATCGCCCGCCGCGAGATGCCGGCCCTTTTCGCCAGCTCGGTGGCATTTCCGGCGATCTTGGCAGCAAAGGCAATCCGCTGGGGGAACCTCAAAGTGCCGTCACTCGGAGTTGCTTTTATTTCTGGGGCGGTATCCATTCAGTTCCCTTCGATCGGAGTATGATTTAATAATTTTTTAACCGCTCGTTGACGCATGAACCTGCATCTTTACTCATTGATTTGAAAGGTCATTCATCTCGCTTCAAAGGCTTGCATATCATGCGGCCTCTCATGACCATCATTCTTGTAAGGAAACGCTTGCCAGCATAGAAATTAATTGCTAACGTACATCGCCATGTCAGAACAACACATCCCTCAAGACCCCGCGAAGAGACGAGCCTGGATCAAATACCAGCTTGAACTCTCCGGTTATTCGCTCAGTTCCCTGGCCAGGGAACTCGGGGTGAGCCGTCACGCCCCGAAACTGGCGTTGGACCGCCCCTATCCTCGGATGGAACGCGCCATTGCCGACAAGATCGGGATGGAACCCCATCAGATCTGGCCGGAGCGTTACAATTCCGACGGCCAACCCAACCGTTCCGTTGGCCGTCCAAAAAAACTATCCCCGGGTGAAGGGGATTAAATCAGCTCCTCTCAGACACATCAACCCCCATCCAAATATTTATTTTCTAAAACATAAATCCCTCTCGGGGAATTTCTCAATTGTTTCAAACGTGAGCCGATAACCTACACGTCATGTATTTTTATGCCTGTAACAATTGTTTACATAATTGATAATGCGCGAAGGGGTACCGGGGCACCATGAAGATCAATCATCCTGTCACTGACCGGGAAAACAATTATCCAGAACGGTCGATCATTATCTCGACGACCGACCTCAAGGGCATGATCACCCATGCCAATGAGGACTTTTGCCGGATTGCAGGCTTCACCGAAGACGAGCTGTTCGGCAAGAATCACAACATCGTTCGCCACCCCGACTTACCGCCGATCGCCTTCGCCGACCTCTGGGCAACCCTGAAAAAAGGCGATTCTTGGATGGGCATCATCAAGAACCGCTGCAAGAACGGCGATTACTACTGGGTGGATGCCTTCGTCACCCCCATCTACGAAGACGGCCGGGTCACCGGCTACCAATCGGTGCGCGTCAAACCCGACCGCCGTCTGGTCGAGCGGGCCGGCGCACTCTATAAACAAGTCAACGCCGGCAAGATCCCGCGCCTCAATGCCTGGTGGAACAGCACCAAGGCGCGCACCATCGCCGGCTTGATCGGCCTGGGCAGCGCGCTGGTCGTGATGTTCGGGCTGTTAGGCAATGCGACACCCGGCCTGCTCGCCGGGGCGGAACTGGTGACGGTGATACTGGCGGTGATCCTGGGCCAGATCATCTGCCACCCGCTGGATCAGGCGCTGAAAACGGCGCGCGGCGTGGTGGACAACAAGATCATGCAGTACGTCTACACCGGGCGGCTGGACGACGCTGGCGCCATCGAATTGGCCGTCAAATTCCTCCAGGCGAAGATCCGCACCGTGCTCTGCCGCATCGACGAGGCCTCCGCCGTCGTCGCCGATGCCGCGCGCCTCAGCGCGCAATCCGCCGAACTCACGGAACAGGGCATTAAACAGCAGCATCAGGAAACCGACCAACTGGCTACCGCCATCAATCAAATGGCGGCGACCGCCAACGAAGTCGCGCACAACGCGCTGCAGGCGGCGCAGTCGACCACCGAAGCCGATCGCACCTCCAAGGATGCCAAGGCCACGGTGGAATCCGCCACACGTACCATCCAATCCCTGGCCGGCGAAGTCACCCAGGCCGCTGAAGTCATCTTGCAACTCAAGCATGACAGCGAGGGTATCGGCACCGTCGTGGACGCCATTCGCGGCATCGCCGAACAAACCAATCTTCTGGCGCTCAATGCGGCCATCGAGGCCGCGCGCGCTGGCGACCAGGGGCGCGGTTTTGCCGTAGTCGCCGATGAAGTGCGCTCACTGGC
>CAZKZP010000004.1:64151-136879 GCA_964557295.1 uncultured Chromatiales bacterium
ATCGCACCCAGGAGTCCACTATCGAGATCCAGAAAATGATCGAGAAGCTGCAATCGGCCGCCAGCCAGGCCGCCGCCGTGATGGAAAACGGCCGCCGCAAGGCGGAAGACAGCGTCAGCGAGGCCAGCAAGGTCAATGCCTCGCTCAGTCAGATCGCCCAGGTTGTCGGCGCCATCACCGATCGCAACCATCAGATCGCCTCGGCGGCCGAGGAACAAAGCGCCGTGGCCAATGAACTCCAGCGCAACATCGAAACCATTTCCGAGATCGCCTTCCAGACGACCACCGAGGCCTCCCACACCTCCGAACAGAGCGAAAAAATGAACACGCTGGCCAACGAACTGCAATCGCTGACGCATCAATTCAAATAACGCCCAGTATTCTCGGATACCACCTCTGCGCTATGATCTCCACCTTCAACGCAGAGGCATGTCCGCTTGTCGAACCCGCACCGCGATAAAACGATACTGATCACCGGCTGCAGCAGCGGCATCGGCGCCTGTGCGGCGCGCACGCTGCGCGCCCGCGGCTATCGGGTGATCGCCACCGCCCGCAAGGAAGAGGATGTGGCGCGGCTTGAATCGGAAGGCCTCACCGCGCTGCGGCTCGATCTGAATGATTCGAACTCCATTCACGACGCCGTAGCGCGAACCCTCGAACTGAGCAGCGGCCGGCTCTACGCCCTGTTCAACAACGCCGGCTACGGTCAACCCGGCGCGGTGGAGGATCTGCGCCGCGAGGTGCTGCGCGCGCAATTTGAAACCAATCTGTTCGGCACCCTGGAACTCACCAATGCCGTCATCCCCGTCATGCGCAAACAAGGCTACGGGCGCATCATTCAGAACAGCTCGGTGCTGGGGCTCTTCGCCATGCCCTATCGCGGCGCGTACAACGCCAGCAAATTCGCCCTGGAAGGCATCACCGATACCTTGCGCCTGGAGCTGCGCGGCAGCGGCATCCATATCGCGCTGATCGAACCCGGCCCGATCGTGAGCGCCTTTCGCAAGAACGCGATCCGGCACTTTCTCGCCAATATCGACCGCGAGCACAGCGCGCACCGCAAGGTCTATCAAGGAGTGGAGCAACGCTTGGCCAAGCCCGGCCCCGCCGCGCCGTTCACCCTGCCGCCGGAGGCCGTGGTGAAAAAACTCATCCACGCCCTGGAGGCCAAGCAGCCCAAACGGCGTTACTACGTCACCGTGCCGACGCACGTCTTCGCCCGGCTCCGGCGCCTGCTGCCCACCGCCGCGATGGATGCCATCGCGCGCTTGGTTTCGAAGGACGAGAACCGTTGATACCCCTGTAGGAGGCATCGTTGAGACGGCGATGCGCGATCGCACGCTAAAGCGTGCTCCTACCTTATGACGCAAATGGGGGGCGGTTACCCGAGAAACAACACCAGACTCAGCACACTCCCCTGCACCATCCCTGCAAGGATCGTGAGCCGGATCGCCGGGGCGAGTCGTTGCGGCGCGCGAGCGAATTTGAAAAGTTGCATGGCGGCAATGATCGACAAGGGCAATGCGCTCAAGCCCGCCAGCAGCCAGGGAGAGATCGCATACGCGAGGGCAATCACCCACACATAGGAAACGGCGGCGATCAGAACATACCCCCACGGCGCGCGCTCCGCACCCAACCGCACCACCCAATGATGCTTGCCGCAGGCCTCGTCGGCGCGGCGGTCCGGGAATTGATTGATGTAGAGCAGATTGGTGATCAGCAATCCATAGGGCACGCCGACGAGCACCGGCAGCCAGTCGAAGGCCTGGCGCTGCACCATGTCCGCCCCGAGCGGAATCAAGACACCAAAGCCAAGCCCGACGCAGAGTTCGCCCAGGCCACGGCTGTTGAGCTTGAGCGGTGGCGCGGAATAGGCCCAGCCGATCAGCAGGCCCGCCAGGCCTACCCAAAGCAATTGCGCGGTCGCGCCGATCAGCAACACCAAGCCGATCAAGGCGGCAGTGCCCATCAATGCCGCGCCATACAGCGCCGTCTGCCGCCGGCTGAGCAATCCGTTCTGGATGAAACGGCTGCCACCGGTGTAGGGGTAGATGCGCTCCTGATTGAGGTCGTCGGTCCCGCTCAAGGCATCGTAGTAGTCATTGAGCACATTGATGCCCGCATGCGCCAGCAGCGCACCCAGCACGGTGAGCAGCGCCCAGGCATAATGCAAGGGGATGCCGGAATAAGACGCCGTGGCCAGCCCCAACACCGCCGGGACCAGCGCGGCGGAGAGAAACGGCGGCCGCGTGGCGAGCAGATATTTTTTCAGCCCGCGCAAGGTGGCAGGTCTGGGTTCTTGGATGGTTGTGTCGGTCACATCACACCTCGTTGGCTATTTGTCGCTTGTTTGACACTCCGCGCAATGAGAATATCAAACCCCTTATCAATCATCATACTGTCCTTAAAGTAACTCCCGCGCCTGCCGATGACCTGAGCAAATTAGTAGAAGAGTTGGCCGAACGCGCGCAACATCGCACGGGAAACTCACAGCACCATACCCAACGAGGAGATTCAAATGAGCAAGAATCCACTGCAATCACTCGCCGATTTCGATCAGAGCGTGTGGTATGACAACATCCAGCGCTCCATGCTCACCAATGGCGAGCTCAAGCGCCTGATCGAACACGACGGCCTGCGCGGCATGACCTCCAATCCGAGCATCTTTGAAAAGGCGATCGCCGGCAGCCGCGACTACGAAGACAGCCTGACCAAGATTCTGAAGACCGGAAAGGATCTCAGCAGCAAGGACATCTTCTACCTGCTGGCCATCGAGGACATCCAGCTGGCCGCCGACATCTTTCACGACACCTACCGCGCCAGCAAGGGACGCGATGGCTACGTCAGCCTCGAGGTCTCCCCCACGCTGGCGCACGATGCGCAGGGCACCATCGCCGAGGCGCGCGATCTGGTCAAGCGCGTCAACCGCGCTAATCTGATGATCAAGGTGCCCGCCACGATCGCGGGCCTCACCGCCATCGAAACCCTGACCGCCGAGGGCGTGAACATCAACGCCACGCTGCTGTTCTCGGTAGACCGCTACAAGGCGGTGGTGGAGGCCTACATCAAAGGACTGGAAAAACGCCGCGCCGCGGGCGGGGCGATCAGCAACATCGCCTCGGTGGCCAGCTTCTTCGTCAGCCGCGTGGACAGCGCCGTCGACAAGGCGCTGGAGACCAAGATCGCCAATGGCGGCGATGCGGCGCGCTTGAAGAATCTGCTCTACAAGGCCGCCATCTCCAACGCCAAGGCGGCCTATCAGGCCTACAAGGATCTGTTCAACTCGCCGCGTTTCGCCGCCCTGAAGCAACACAACGCGCAGCCGCAGCGCCTGTTATGGGCCAGCACCGGCGTGAAGAATCCGGCGCTGAGCGATGTGCTCTACATCGAAGAACTGATCGGCCCGGAAACCGTCTCCACCATTCCGCCGGCCACCTACAACGCCTTCCGCGATCACGGCAAGCCGCGCGCGAGTCTGGCCGAGAATCACGGCGAAGCGCACCGCGTCCTGGAAGGACTGGCCCTGGCCGGCATCGATCTGAAGACCATCACCGACGAACTGGAGGCTAAAGGCGTCGAGCTGTTTGCCGATGCCTTCACTAGCTTGCTTGCCGCCATCGATAACAAAAAGGCAACCAGCAAGCGCGCGAGCAGCGCTTGATCTCCCTCCCTTGAGAGCGTGTTCGAGACTACTAAAAGCGCCGCAAGGCGCTTTTTTTTGCCCATGCTTTTCCCTTGAAGCATTTCTTTTTGATCACCTGTAGGAGCATGCTTTAGCATGCGATCATTTGCGCCATCTGAAGATGGCCCATGCAAGAGACGACGCAACGATGCGGCAACGATGGAATCTGGGTTAAACTCGCCCAATGCGCTTCGAATTCTGCACCGATATCACGCACATCGCCGCCGCGGACTGGAATCGTCTCAGCGGCACCGCGCATCCGTTCACCCGCCATGAGTTTCTGGCCGCGCTGGAGCGCCACGACTGCGCCACGGCGCGTTACGGTTGGCACCCGCAACACATCCTGGGCTACGACGCGCACGGCCGGCTTTGCGCCGCCGTCCCCGCCTACATCAAAGACAATTCCTATGGCGAGCTGGTGTTCGACTGGTCGTGGGCCGAGGCCTACCAGCGCGCGGGGCTGGCCTACTACCCCAAGCTGGTGGTCGCCGTGCCCTACACCCCCGCCACCGGCGCGCGTTTGTTGAGCGATGCGCCCGCGCGCAAGGCGCAGATCATCACCGCGCTGTTGCCGTGGTTGCAGCAACAGCTCGAACAACGCCAGCTCTCCGGGCTGCACTGGCTCTTTCCCCAGGAAGAGGAACTCCAGCTGCTGCAACCGCAGCTGCGTCCGCGCATCGACTGCCAATATCACTGGCATAACCGGGGCTATCACACCTTCGACGATTTCCTCGCAACCATGAGTGCGTCCAAACGCAAGAATATCCGGCGTGAGCGGCGCAAAGTGGTGGAACAGGATATCCACATCGAACTGCGCCACGGCGCGGACATGAGCGAGGAATTATGGGAGGTGGTGCACCGCTGTTATCTCGCCACCTTCGAAAAGAAATGGGGCATCGCGACCTTATCGCGCGAGTTTTTCGCCGAGCTCGGCCAGACCATGGGCGAACAACTGCTGCTGATACTGGCGCGACGCGCTGGCCGATATATCGCCGCCGCGATCTGCTTTCGCAGCGACGATTGCCTCTACGGCCGGCACTGGGGCAGCCTGGAGCCGGTCGACTGCCTACACTTCGAGTTGTGCTACTACCAAGGCATCGAATATTGCATCGAACACGGCCTGGCGCGCTTCGAGCCCGGCGCGCAGGGCGAATACAAGATCAGCCGCGGCTTCGAACCCACGCCCACCCATTCCGCGCACTGGCTGCGCGATGCGCGCTTTCAGCACGCGATCGAATACTACTTGCGGGAAGAGACCGCGCATGTGCGGCAGGCGATGGCACAGCTGCGCGAGCATGTGCCGTTCAAAAAAGTGTTGATCGCGCGGTAGGAAACCGCCCACGGATCAATCGCAAGCTGAAGCTTCCGTTCCAGACTCACGCCCCTTGCCTACCTCCATGTAGGCAAAGCTTGCTCCTACAAAACAGGTTGGAGCCAGCTTTAGATGGCGATAGCACTGAGTGATCGGCCTCAGGTCACCTTATCGAGGCTGTACAGCAGATAGGCTTCGAGGAAGCCATCGACCACGGCCGGATCAAGCTCCTTGCCGCTCATGGCCTTCACTCGCTCAAGGGCCTGCTCCCGCGCCGCCTTCGGCAGATAGGCGCGCTGTGTCGCCAGGGCATCGAAGGTGTCGGCCACGGCGATGATGCGCGCCAGGATGGGAATCTGATTGCCCTTGAGCCCGTCCGGGTACCCGCTGCCGTCATAGTGTTCGTGATGATGGCGGATCACCGGCATGCAGTCCTTCAACTGCTTTATGTTATTGAGGATCTGGCAACTCAATTCGACGTGGCGCTTGATGATCTCCGCGTGTTCTTTGTCGGTGAGTTCCGCGCGCTGAACCTGCTCGTCACTGATGCCGATCATGCCGACATCATGCAGCATCGCCGCCAGCTTGAGCGTACCCAGCAGCTTGGGCGGCATCCCCATCACCCGGGCGATCCCGACGCTATAGCCGACCACGCGCCGCGCATGGCCCTTGGTCGCCTGATCGCGCAGATCCATGGCCTCTGCCAGCGACTGCACCGTCGAGTGAAACGCCGCGCGCAGGTCCTGATAAAGCCGCGCGTTTTCGATCGCCACCGCCACCTGATTGGCCAGCGCCGTCAGATAATCCTGATCCTCCTCGCCGAAGCCGCCGCCCTGCTTGTTGATCGCCTGCAACACCCCGATCAGCCGGTTCTTGATGCGCACCGGCACGCACAGGATATCGCGCGTGATGAAACCGCTCTTGCGATCGACACGCCCGGTAAAGCGCGGATCGTGGTTGACATCCGGCACGATCAGCGGCTCGTTGTGCTCCGCCACCCAGCCCGCGATGCCCTCGCCTTTTTTCAGGCGGATCTGCTTGACCTCTTCCCCTTTATCGCCCGTGGCGGTATCGAAATACAACTCGCCGGTCTGTTCATCGAGCAGCAGCAGGCTGGCCTGCTCCGACTGCACCAGCCGCATCGCCGCCTCGATGGTCCGCGCCTCGATTTCGCTCAAATCCAGCGAGGTGTTGACGATCGCCAGGGTTTCGATGAGGGTCTTTAGTTTGTCCGTCTCGCCGCGTGGTTCCCGTGTCATCGCCGCACCGAATTATCATTAGATATCGAATATATCGGATGTGATGGCTGAATCTGTAAACAGCGCGTCGCGGCGAAAGCGCGCGGGATCAACATTGCGGCAAATCGGCCAGCTTATCGATACCCACCGCGGTAATGTTCTCGGCCAGCGGGAAGGTTTCAGCTCCACCGTAAATGACAAAGACGTGGTCAACGCCAAGATCTTTTTGGGCGACGAGCATGGAGCGGGTTACGGCCGGTTTTTCGGTATATTTGATTTCAAACCCGAGGCGCTTGCCGTTCTTGATGATCATAAGATCGAGTTCCGCCCGGCCGTAGACGGACCAGAAATAGGCCTCTCCTTCTCCCGCATCGTAGCGGCGGATGATCTCCTCCAGTGCAAAGCCCTCCCAGGAAGCACCGAGCTTCGGGTTGAATTGCAGGGCCTCGTAGTCATTGATGCCCATCAAGGTGTGATAGAGCCCGGAGTCGCGGAAGTAGATCTTGGGCGATTTGACTTGGCGCTTGCCGATGTTTTCGAACCAGGGTGGGAGTTGCCGGATCATGTAAGTCGATGACAGCAGATCAACATATTTTCTGATCGTCGTGTCGGCGACACCAAACGAGCGGCCCAACTCCGAGTAATTGAGCAGTTGTCCGTGATAGTGGGCGAGCATCATCCAGAAGCGGCGCAGGGTTGTCGGAGGAATCGTAATGCCCAAGGCGGGAATATCCCGCTCCAGATAGGTCGAAATATATGACTTGCGCCACTCGACGCTGACAGGTTCGTCATCCGCCAAAAAGGATCTGGGATAGCCGCCCCGCACCCACAGCCGCTGCCGCTGCTGGATGCCGGTTTCGTCAAGCGAAAAGGGCGTCAATTCGAGGTAACCAATGCGCCCGGCCAGCGATTCCGAGGACTGCCGGATGAGATCCCGGGAGGCGCTGCCGAGGATGAGAAACCTGGCAGGATTATTTTCACGATCGACGAGCACACGCAGCGTTTCGAACAGACGGGGCGCGCGCTGAACCTCGTCGATGATCACGACCCCGCTCAAATCCTGAAGCGCCAGCTTCGGATTTTCCAGCCGGGCCAGGTGGGTGGGATCTTCCAGATCGAGAAAGGTGACGCGGGTATCGGCCAGTTGCTTGGCATACATTCGCGCCAATGTTGTCTTGCCGCATTGCCTTGGTCCCAAAATGGCAGCGACGGGATGTGCGGCAAACACACGCTTAATCTTGGCAAGGTGATCAGGACGTTCCATGCTTCGAGCATATTGCGAAAATTCGGTTATATCAACCGGATTTTCACATATCAGGCGCCCCTATCCTCAACCACGGCCTATCTCGCCGCATGCCGGATTCGGCGCGCCAGTGATTTCAGATCCTGAAACGTGATGGACTCGAGCTCACGATGCCGCGCCAGGAAGCGGTCCAGCTCGCGCAGCGAATACGGCGTGAGCGATTTGGGGTGGCCGATCACATTGAAGATGCGCGGCGCGGCACCCGCGGGCAGTTGGCGGAATGCCCGTTCCAGCAAGGCGGCCTTGGCCCCGTCGATGGAGGCCACGCTCGAACTCGACAGCAGCAGCAGGCGCAGATAATAGCCGCCATCGGCCTGCATCGCCGCGCCGTCGCCGAAGGCCCGATGTGCCGCGCCGCCAAGTTTTTTCTGCACGATCATCTTCCAGAAAAACGGCGGCATCACCGTTACAGCGCTGATCGGCACCTCGACGAACGTGCCGGCGTCATCTTCGACGAGCGGGTCCGTGGCAAAGCGCCAGGTGGACTTCTCCGGCATGCCGCTGAAGTCGAACCAACGCAGCGTATCCCGCGAGATGCCGTTTTGGTAGAGCGTGCTGTCCAGCCAGACGCCCGCCGCCTGCAAGGCCGGACCGATCCGCTCGAACGGCTGGATGCACCACCCGCCGGCGCGATAGGCAAAGACCGTATCGCCGACGTGCTCCATCAGCTCCGCCTTATACGCAGTCACGATGCGGTTGATCTCCGCCTCGGAAAAATCCTGGAGACGATAACGCCGCGCATCGATACGCCACTTCTCGCCGTCGAACGCGCAGTCTTCCCAATGGGGATGGATGTGCAGCTGCACATCATGTCCCAGGGCTTTGAGGTCACTCAGCTGGCGGGATATCCGCGTGTACTCCCGGCCCAGTCCGGGATGGCGCGCCGCCTCGCGCTTCAAGCGCAACAGGAATCCCGCGTCGACGAACAAGGTCAGCCTCACCCCGTAGCGGTCGAGCACCGCCAGCAGCGCATCGATCGGACGGATCAGGCAATGCTCCACCGAGCCGGTCTTCTCACCAAAAAACAGCTCGTAATCCAGCCCAAGAATCAACTTCACACTCATCAGAATTCCATCGGAAAAATCACCAGGGCAGATACTCTCACAGCCCCCGCACCCAGACAATCACCTCGGCCGATGCGCTGCCACAACACGTCGCCCGCCATCAAAGGCGCCGCTGGCCCGTGTGACGCCACCCACCGACAGCCTGTGATAAGACTCACAAAGCAAGAGGTTCACCCTGTTTTTCGTATAGCACCGAGGCGAAATGTGACTTGTGTCGCGCAAATTTGTACCGCGACCCACTATGGTAAGCAGCGCAATCCACTAGAGAGACACCCATATCATGCTCAAGAAAATACCCATACTCATTTTCAGCGCAACTCTGTGCGCTTGTGGTGGAGGATCGACAGGAAGTGAAAAAAATTCCGGACAGAATAGCCCCCAAGACAATGAGGAAATCGTCGCAGCCATGCAAGGCAGCGTCGGCGACGGCCCGATCCAGAACGCCGTCATCGCCATCCGCGACAAGAACGGCGCAGTGGTGCAAGCCCTCATGGGCAGCGGCACGGCCAGCTATGAAACCACGATCAACGTCAAACGAAGGCTCTATCCCCTGACGATCGAAGTCTCCGGCGGCACCGATCTCGTCACCGATACCGCCCCCGACTTCACCTTGTATTCAGTCGCGCTCAAGCCGAGTGCATCGAGCACCTTCAACGTCAATCCGTTCACCACCTTCATCACCCGCATCGCGCAGAACATGCCGGGCGGCATTAACACCACCAACGTACAAACCGCCACAGATACCGTATTGGCGAATCTGCACGCGGGACTGGATACCACGCTCATCTCCGACACCATTGGTCAAACTGTCGACGCCAACACGATCGCGGTGATGGTCAAGGCGAGCGAGTCCGTGGGCGAAATCGTGCGCAGAACGCGCGATGGCATTCGGGCAAAAGGCCTGGACGTCACGGGCGATGACATCGTCGATGCGCTCTCGGCCGACCTCGTCGATGGCAAGATCGATGGCCGCGGCGCTACCGGTGCCGACAACCGCATCGCCGCCGTCGCCAACCTGGTCACCGGCCAGGTTCTGCTCGAAGTGGTGCGCAACCGCCTGAACGTCAACGGCGCCGAAGCGACCGTGCGCATGGACAACGCCATTATGGCCACACATCCCGGCAGCACTAAACTGACCGGCTCGGTGGCCATTACCGGCGAAATCATTGATCAGTCCAAACGTATCGTCGATGTCGTCAACACCATTACCCCGAGCACTACATTGGTCGAGATCTCGAAACAGCTTGCCACACTTGCGCCCAATAGTTCCGCCAGTGACGCAGACCGGACTCTGCCAGACGCTGCCAGCGGCGCGCTCGACGGCGCCATTCAATATGCCCTGCAAGCCGATGCTACCGATCTGAAGGCGATCAATGATGTCGTGCCAGGGCCGCTCCCGACGCAAACGCCTGCGCCGACCGCAACACCCACTCCGACCCCGAGGGCCACACCAACGCCTGCGCCGAGCGCGGCACCCACGCCGACACCTGCGCCGATCATCGTGCCGGGACCTGGTCCGACTCTGACGCCCAAGCCGACAGCGACGCCCTCACCGACACCCAAGCCAACGGCGACACCCTCACCCACGCCCAAGCCGACAGCGACGCCCTCACCCACGCCCAAGCCAACGGCGACGCCCTCACCGACGCCCAAGCCAACGGCGACGCCCACGCCTGCACCAGGCCCCACTCAAACGCCGAAGCCATCACCTACGCCCACTCCGGCGCCTCAGGCGGTAGCCCCGGTGCTCAATTCCGCAACCGTTAAAGGAACGGATATTGTACTGGCCTGGTCCCAGGGCAACCCGACACCCGATGGTGGCTATGATCTCTTCATCGACAATACCGACACCGGCAGCAAATATCGCACGACCGCCCTATCGCTCACCCTGAGCGGCTTGGATGTATCGGTAGCGCATTGCTTCAAGGTCGAGTCCCGGTATGTCGCGCTGAACCAATTCCTGCCCTCGAACGAGCGCTGCACCACACCGGTGGTCACTCCGCAGAATGCAGCGCCCACCCTCAGCGGCACCCCCGCTGGCAGTGTCGCGGCGGGATCATACTACCTGTTCACGCCGAAGGCATCCGACGCCAATGGCGACACCCTCACCTTCAGCGTCAGCAACAAGCCTGCTTGGGCCATGTTCGACACCGCCACCGGCAAATTGTCCGGCATCCCGAATGCAGCCAATGCCGGCACCGCCAGCAACATCGTGATCACCGCCTCAGATGGCAAGGCCAGCACATCGCTTCCCGCCTTCGCCATCACGGTGACCACTTCAAGCACCGGCGGTGGCAGTGGCAGCGGCAGCGGCAGCGGCAGCGCCACACTGTCATGGAGCACTCCTACCACCAAGGAAGATGGCAGCCCGATGCCCATGTACGAAATCGCCGGTTATCGCGTCTATCGCGGGACGGCTCCGGACAAGATGACCGTCATATCAGACATCAAAAACAACACCACGACATCGTATACCGCCACAGCGCTCACGAGCGGGACTCATTACTTTGCCGTAACCACATATGACGTCAACAACATCGAAAGCTCACTCTCAAGCGTCATGAGCAAGACGATTCCGTAGAGCCTCCCTCCTTCGGCTCGAGAGCAGACAATGCATAATTGTCTGCTCTTTTTTTATTTATCCCATGCCGCATTTCCCGAGGCTGCCCTGAGCGGCAAAGCACTCGATCCAAGAAACATTTGCCCCCTCCAGCGACACTCCCTCGCACGCAGGCAGGCTTGGGATGACGGCATCATGGACACCCCGGAGGTAGTGCAGCGCATCGTGCTGTTACCGAGGAAATCAATAATGGGCACTTCTAATAATTCGTCGCACCGGCGAAGGCCGGTGTCCAGATCTTTTAAAACACTGGATTCCGGCATTCGCCGGAATGACAAAATTTGAATTTTTAGAGGTGCCCTAATGCATTAGCGCTTGATTATATCCCGCTCATCCTGGCCTTATCGCCTCGAATCCCGGAGTCCCATCTATGCACCCACTCACCCAAACTACGGTTTTTTTTGTATCCATGGACGCCATGTTTTTCTATAATCGGGCTTCCCCCTGTTTTATAGAAAACGCTTTCCGTCACTGAATCATGGAAGGCACAAACCGCTCATCGCGCGGCTGCCGTTTTGTTGTGTGATACAACTCACAACTCATTGATGCTGAATACCATTTTTGCGGAAGAGTTAACACTATTGCATCTAACCTTTCCTACCGCCGGTCGATACAATTACACAACTTGTCGTACAAATGCGCTTTTGCAGTTGCAGAGGAAGTGAAAAATGAGATCGAGCATCGCAAGCAACATTTTGAAACTCGTGGCACTGGGAAGCATCACCTTGGCCCTCACTGCCTGCCAGGGTGGACCCTCGGCGAGCAACGAAACCACACCGAATAACACTAACAATGTGGGCGGCACCGGCAACACTGGTGGTTCTGGATCCGGTTCAGGATCAGGCTCGGGATTGAACATCAGCAAGTCATCGGCGACGCTCAGCTGGTCAGCCCCGCTGACGGATGAAACTGGCGCCCCCATCAACCTTTATCAACTCGGTGGCTACAAGGTATACCTGGGCAGCAGCGCCGACACCATGACCCCGGTCGTGGATCTCGCAGACCCTGCCACCACGGAATACACCCTGACCGGCCTGAGCAACGGCACTTATTACATGGCAGTGACCGCCTACGACAACGACCTGATAGAAAGCGCGCTTTCCACAGTTGTTGAAATCAACGTCAACCATTCTTGATAAACATATTTCCAGGGCGATGCGCGGACTATACTTCTAGCGAATGGTCCCATATCGCCCAGCCCCCCACAGGAGATCAAAGAGATGAATAAACTTACCAGCGCAACCTGGCTTCTGGGCCTGACCATGCTCGGTTCAAGCGCCGCCCATGCGTATACCCCACCCATCGGCATTCCAGCACCTTCCTTCGGCATCGATGAAACCGCCCCGGCACAGCCTGCGGCCTGGCCCAGCGGCGAAGCTGCCGGATTCTACTATGTCGACAAATCCCACCCATCAGCCACTGACACTGGCAACTCGTACGGCTATCCCAACAAGCCTCGACTGACTATTCCGAGAACCACATTTGGCCCAGGCGCTTACATTGAACTGCACGGGGGAGAATATAGTGGAAGCCTAGGCATGCTCACCTTCGATTGCCGCAAGGAAAACCCTTGCTGGCTGAGAGGTGCCAGCGCAAGTGTAATGCCGACAATTTCCGGGAACTTTACGCTGGATGCCACTTACCTGATTGTAGAGAATCTCGATTTCAATGGAGGCACAGGCGGCAGTATCGATATAGTCAGCGATTCGACTTATGTGTCTGTGCGGCACTCAAAATTCCGCAACAGGGCTTTTGTAAGCAACACCGCCGCAATTGGCATCACACCAGCGCTTGGAAAAAAATCTCACGACATCGTAGCCTATAAAAATGAGTTCAGCGCGCTTGGTGACTATACGGCAACAGTGGATCTCGATTTTCATGCGATCAACCCGACCCTCTGGGGGCGTGACAGCACTACTGAGTTATTCAATGTGTGGGCACTTGAAAACCATTGTTACCGCCTAAGCGGCGATTGTGTTCAAGTGAATGCTGGTAATTGGACCGACTCTTATAAATATCTGCATCATGTCTATATAGGAAAAAATGTAGGCCATGAAGGACGTCAGGGTCCATTTGGCGTCAAACAATCAAGTGATGTAATAATTTCTCAAAACACAGCCTATGGATCGCGCCAACACGGCCCACAAGCAGGCAATGGGATTGGGTTTCAATACGGCCCCAATAATTTATGGATTATCTTCAACGATATATCCGATTCTAACTATGGCATTCGGCAAACGGATACCTCCACCCCCTTCCCAAACAACAAGATCTATATTGTCGGAAACGTAATTCATAACATTCATCCTGAAGCTAGCATCACCTACAACCCCAACGATGCCTGGAGACCTGGGGTCGCCATATCCTTGTGGCATGGCAACCTGCAACGCTTCATCGTGGACAACACCATTTATGATGTTCATGGCGGCATTACAGCCATCTATGATGGCCCATTGACCATTTCAAACAACATTATTTCTAATATTCACGATCAGGACTATCACTTATACATTGCCCATCCAGCTCGACCAAATCCAACTGCAGATGCCTCTATCGACAGCGGCCTGTTCTACGACCCCGAGCTCGGCAACGCCAAAATTCGCTGGGAAGGTGGAAATGGTGATTTGCATAACACCCTGACGTCCTTTAAAGCTGCGTATGGGTTATGCGCTGACTGTTCAGTAGGCAATCCCGACTTTCTAGATCCAGCGAATGGAAAGTTTGATCTGCAAAAAACATCCGCGGCTATTAATAAAGGCAAAGATCAATCAGTCTACGACACATTTTTCAGTCTATATGGCATAAACATCGAAAAGGACTTCCACGGCCAATCTCGCAAGATTGGATTAAAACAGGACTTCGGTGCATTTGAGGTAGGCCTAGCGCCTACTGCACCAAGTAATTTTACAGTAAAATAATCTCCGCGTTGGGCAAGGATGCCCTTGCCCAGATCGTCTGCCCCGCGCGCACCCCACACACCAGATACCAGCTCTAACTTTCAGAGTATGATTCCCAGTCCCAGCAGAAGATTTCAACAATGACAAAACATAACACAGCAACCTGGCTTCTGGGCCTGACCATGCTCGGTTCAAGCGCCGCTCATGCGTATACCCCGCCCATCGGCATTCCAGCGCCCGCGTTCGGCATCGATGAAACCGCCCCGGCACAGCCTGCGGCCTGGCCCAGCGGCGAAAAGGCCGGGTTCTACTACGTCGACAAGTCCCATCCTTCGGCGACAGACACCGGCAACACATACGGCTATCCCAACAAGCCCCGGTTGACAATTCCGAACACCACCTTTGGGCCTGGGACTTACGTTGAGCTGCACGGGGGGACGTATTCCTCAAACATGAGCCTGAACTTCAACTGCACTCAGGCAGCCCCCTGCTGGGTCAGAGGCGCCAGCGCCACAACCATGCCGACAATCACCGCATCGATGAGCATTAATTCCAAATATTTGATTGTGGAGAACCTCGATTTCAACGGCGGGGTTGGTGGTGCGTTGAACGTGACGGGTACGTCACAATATGTATCCATCAGGCACTCCAAGATCCGCAACAGGGCGCATCCCACTGGTGCTACCGCCGCCATCGGCCTCATTCCCGCCCCTGGCCAAAAAGTGTCAGATGTCGTGATCCATAAGGTTGAGTTCAGCGATCTCGGCGACTGGTTACGCCTGGACGATCTGGATTTTCACGGTGTCAATCCGAGCCTCTGGGGACGTGACAGCACCGCCGAGCTTTCCAATGTGTGGATTCTTGATAGCCAATGCTTCCATGTGAGCGGCAACTGCGTGCAGGTCAATGCCGGCAACTGGGCCGATAGCTGGAAATATCTCCACCACGTCTATATTGGTCGGAACGTCTCCCATGCCGGCCGACAGGCAGGTTTCTGGTCCAAGCAGGCACGGGATGTCATCATCTCGCAGAATACCGTCTATGATAACCGAGCGCACGGCCCCCAACCCGGAGACGGCATCGGCTTCCAATATGGTCCGGACAACCTATGGATCATCTTCAATGAGATTTACAACTGCAATTACGGAATCCGGCAGTCGGATACTGGCACCAGCGCCAGCACTCACAAGGCCTATATTCTCGGAAATCTGATCTACAACATTCATCCAGAAGATGTCGCCGCCTACAAGCCGAATGACGGATGGCGGCAAGGACTCGGGATCACCTTGTGGCATGGCAATATGCAGCGTCACATCGTCGACAACACCATCTATGATGTACATGGTGGCATTAACACGATCTATGACGGCCCAGTGTCCATGTCAGGGAACATCATTACAAACATTCACGATGCAGATTATCACATCAGCAGCTCGCACTCCGCGCGCAGCGGAAACGCATCAATCGACAGTGGGCTGTTCTATGACCCGGAACTGGCCTCAGCCCGTATCAACTGGAACTGGGCAGATTACACCAGCCTGTCAGCCTTCAAAAGTGGTACGGGGAATATACAATGCAGCGGCTGCGAAGTCGGCAATCCTGCATTCGTCGACCCGACAACCGGAAAGTTTGACCTGCAAAAAACCTCCTCGGCCATTAACAAAGGGAAGCTGCATTCAGCGTATGACACTTTCTTTACGCTCTATGGCATAGACATCAAAAAGGACTTCGCAGGCAGGACTCGCGTACTGGGATTGAAGCCGGACTTCGGAGCCTTTGAGGTGGGTGTAGCCCCTACTGCGCCGAGCAACTTTACAGTCAAATAGCCCACTCTATTGGACCATGCTCTAAGCCAGATTCATTATCATCTATATCTCCGTATGGGAATCCGGAGGATAAAGTGTTACCATTTTCCCGCGTGATGCGTGGAATCCCAGCTCGTCACGACCTTGCTCAGTGATCAGAATATAAGGCGCCGCATCTAGATGTGGCGCCCCCACGAAGGCGGGGGTCCAGATTTTTCAAACCGCCTGGATCCTGTCTTCGAGGGAATTGAGAGGTTCTGGTATGCAACCTGATAGTCTATCTGACCACTGTGCAAATCTGATTAAAATTTACCAGGTACCTCATGTGAGCATCCAGTGGTGATGGCTATTTTAGGAATTTATGAGAACTCCGCATGGAAAACACCACCTTTAAAATACTTAGAAAGTCATCCCATTATCTCATATCGGCTGGATTTCTTCTTCTCTACCTAGCCCTGCCTTCGGCCAATCATAGCTACGCAGATGATAGCCTTCGGTGGGCTTATGGTATCACGCAAGAAGGCGGCATTATCAACTCTCACCATCTGATTATTAACGCCTTAAGAGAAGCATTTATTCTATTTAACAGTCTATTTGATAGCGTATCACCATCAAGCTTCTTAACTATCTACTCAAGTCTCTGGGGTGGCACCGGATTGCTCCTTCTAAGCTTCTTACTAAAAGAAGTTGGATTGCATAACTCCCGTATAGTCGGCGTCACTCTCTGCGGAATATCTGTTGGTTACTGGTCATACTCTATCGTGGGAGATGTTTATGTGCCCGCAACAGCAAGCTTGGTGGGAGGCACACTATTCTTTCTGAAGGGATTGAAGCGCAACCCTAGTGCAACTAAACAAGCATACGCCCTTCTAAGCGTCTTGTTTTTTCTCACTGCAATTATGCATCATCAGGCTTTTTTTGTTTTTGTAATAGGACTTGGATTTATCGGGCTTTTATACAGCAACACACTTAGCAAACAAGGCCTGACTTATGGCCTCATAATATCAGTAGCGGTCGGGCTTGCGTGCATTGCAATTTATGTTTCTGCTCACAAATTCTCTACCCCTCCGCATGAGGAGTCTCCCTCCACGCTCCAATTCATGTCCGGCTACGCCTCGAGCTTTACAGCTTACCCAGACATGAAAGACTTATCGCCAGCAACACTTATCAAAGGCGCTGGCGGATTTGCTCGCTCGCTTGTAAGCACAAACATCTTATTCAGCAATCATTCCTTTGTGGAGAACATTCAAAACAAATTCCCCTATCGTCACATGCTAAGCCAAGTCTATTTAGCAGAGCAAATGACGTCTTTGCAAATTACAGTCGCCTGGATAGGCCTGTTTATAACCGTATTGATTGCAGCACCGCTCACCATATTCGCACTCTGGTGCTGCGCAAAAAACCCATCTGCTGCAAAAAAAGTGCTTATATTTTCCGTTGTACCTCAGATGTTATTTTTTTTGTGGTGGGAATCAATATCTGACGAATTTTGGATTTGGATACTTCCCTTCTGGGCAATGACAATTTGTTTCGCCGTTGAACGGCTCAAGAAGAACGGCACCCTTATTGCTATTGTATTTTCGGCAGCACTTTTAGCGGCCAATCTTTGCGCCTCGATACTACCTTACAGCAACTCCAGCTCAGATATTGACCAACGCAACAGCGAATACATCAATACCGTTAAACCTGGCGATCTGCTGATATCATTTGATGAAATAATTACAGCACACTTGATAAAACTCTCAGAAAGCAAAATTGGCTTCGAATATATCAATCTATTTGGACCGGCAGAAAAAGGGCGTGACTTAGAAATAGACAAAATAATCATGCGCGCGGAAGCAGCCATACGGCGCGGTAACTCAATCCATCTTGGCCCCTACTTGATAGATCCCCCACGATCATATATGGCACTAGTAGAGCTGCAAACGAAAGACTTCTCCCAACAAAGAGATTTATTGATACAGAAACTTATGCTGCTGAGTCGGGACAGCTTAAAATTTCACCACCCAAATATAACAATAGATGGGGCATTCTCGAATAGATTGGCGCCCGAGTGAAAATCGCTGCTTTAACTTTTTTTATAACACTTTTCTCTCTTTATGCCTGGAAAGATTGGTATAAATCGCTTTGCGCACTAATCTTTCTTATGGCTTTTCTCGAGCGCCCGGACATTCCAAAGACCATTCTTGATATTCCGGGCTTTAATCCCTGGAATTTCCTTCTTGCAGTCGTCTTACTGGCATGGCTAGCATCGAAACGGCGAGAAGAGCTGAAATGGGATATGCCTCCCAAAATCACATTTCTACTACTTTTTTATTTTTTTGCTATCACTGTTGCAGTTGCCCGCATGCTTAGCGACATTAGCGGCATTACCGAATTTCGATTGGCCGCAGGACAGGAAGCTCCAACAAAGTCGGGCTTGATAATTGATTATTATGTCAATTGCATTAAATATACAATTCCAGGGTTATTGCTTTTTATCGGCTGCAACAGTCGCAGCCGACTAAACTGGGCGCTGGCCGCACTGGCGGGCATGTATTTATTTCTTGCACTCCAAGTCATCAAATGGATGCCCTTAGGGTTGCTCACCGATGGGGTGGAATTGAGCTATCGGGCATTACGTGTGCTAGACAGAGAAATAGGCTATCACCGTGTCGATTTGTCAATGATCCTTGGAGGGGGGGCTTGCGCCATTTTTGCCGCCAGAATATTCGCAAAAAACCAAATTCAATACTTCATCATAATATCTGTTAGCGCTATTACAGCACTCAGCCAGGTGCTTACGGGCGGCCGAATGGGTTATGTCACTACTGCGATTATTGGATTAATATTCGCTGCCTTTCGTTGGCGAAAGCTGTTTCTGTTACTACCAATTATGGTCGTCCTGATAACGATCTATATGCCCTCGGTTGTAGACCGCTTTACACAAGGTTTCGGAGGCGAATTTGCCACTGAGGAAGCACCACCAACTGTCGTTGCTGAAACGCTCAACGAGGGCGATGCGGGGCTGTATGCCATGACATCAGGACGCAACTTTGCGTGGCCATTTGTACTAGATAAGATAGCAGAAGCGCCACTTTTCGGTTACGGTTGCTTAGCGATGCAGAACCTCGGCATTAGCACACACCTATTGCTCAATTATGGCGAGCTTTTTCCGCACCCCCACAACGCTTATCTAGAGCTGATATTTGATACGGGATTGTTTGGAGCAATCCCCGTTTTTATCTTATTTGCGCTACTGACAAAATTCAGTTTTTCACTCTTCCGCGACTCAAGCAGCACTATATTCATCGCCGTAGGCGGTGGAGGACTCGCAATCATCTTGGCCCAACTTATCGCCAGCCTTGGCGCGCAATCTTTCTATCCGCGCGAAGGCACTGTTGCCCTTTGGTGTGCAATCGGACTGGTGCTGCGCGTTTACATTGAGAGAGCAAAAGCCATCACCATGCGACCCAGCAACTCCGCGCCCATCGATGATCTAATGTGGGGACGTAAGTTAGCTGAAAAAAATACGTCTATGCGGTTTAACAAACGGTCGCAATAGAGAGAATATACGCGTCTCACAACATCAGTGCGGCTGGCCTTACATCACCCAATCAATTTTTTCCGAGTTTTCCAACCCCCACATGACTGATGAGTTGCGTTAATCTGAAATATCACTTTAGTTACTTACGCAGAGTTCGCCAAATGTTTTTTCGAATTTTGGCATGGCAACGTCTAACGAATGGTTCCTCTGAAAATATTCGATGCAATTATGCGACACTGACTCATGCTTTTTGGGCGAAGATAAAATGCCGGTTATCCATTCAATTACTTCATCTGGGGTTCGTGCAAAACCGCCCAAGCCATTTTTCTCGATCACAGAATCAGGGTCCACCGTTGACACCACGGGCAGTCCGACGCTCCATGCTTCCAAAAACACGTTTGGAAACCCTTCAAAGGTGGAGGTGCAACAAAGCACGGCCGCTCTCCGGTAGAATTTTGCTAAATTACCGTGGTCAATCCGTCCATGTATGACGACATTGTCCATCTCACGTGCGCGGCTGAGCAGTCCGCTTGAATATTTAGTGTCCATGTTCGCCGCGCCAACAATATCAAATTTTACGTGCTTGAGCTTTTCTGCAACATCCAGCATCCATTCAAGCCTTTTCTCAGCGCTCAATCTTCCCACCCACAGCACATGGTGCTGCTCTGCCATTTCATTATTCGTCAGCGTTGCACCTCCAATTCCCGCCGACGGCATGCTGATAACTGTCGAATGTTTGCCGAAATTTCTATTCAACAACTGCTGTTGCTTGTTAGTTTGCACAATCACCACATCGGTTCTTTTGAGGCCATAGCGATATAGCACCCGCTCGCGCAGCGGACGAAGGCTTGGCAGGGACGATTCGCAATCTGGATCACTGGCAACAGAGTACACAACTTTTTTTCCATGTCGATGCGCCCAATTGACAACCTGCCCCAAACCCATGTCTCCGCAGTTATAATAATAGATGTCAGCATCGGCCTTTTTCATGGCTTTTATCAAACTTGTCCAGCGCGGATATATAAATCGAACCACTGGAATGCCGTCATCGCGATCACACATTTTGTACACGCGAACGCCATCCACCAGCTCACCATCTGGCTGCCCTTCATCCCATGTGATCATGCTTACCTTGTACCCGTGACTGGCGAGCCACTTAGCCATGAGGGACTGCTGTCGCTCAATCCCGCCCGCATGCCTTTTGTTATTTCCAACCAATGCGCCATACGCATGGTGCGCAACAAAGCATATTGATGGCTTGCTCAATCCACACACTCCGATAACTTAATCAATCTCTAAACCATCCCGCACCCACGGAACAATGGCAGCGAATAAGCGCGATTGCTTCAGATCATGCCAGTAGTTATTGCGCTTTTGAATCCATGATCGCTCGATACATGGCGATAGTTCTCTGCGCCACTGACTCGGGATGATACTTGGCAGCCGCATCCTGCCGCCCATTTTCCGCGATCTTATTCCGCATGCCCGCATCGGTCAGCAGCTCGATCAATCTTTGCGCCAATCGGTCATGGTCGTCAGGGCCGACAAGAAAGCCTGTTCTCCCTTCCTCGATCATGTAGGGCATACCGCACACATTGGACGAAATGACCGGCACGCCAGCCGCCATGGCCTCTGCGATTGCCATCGGCGCATTCTCTTGATACGAGGGCAACACAAACACACTGGCTTCACTCAACTCCTTGCGCATCTGCTGTTGACTCAGCCTGCCCAGCAGGTGCACTCGGGTCTCAAGGCCATTCTGAACGATGATATTTTTTATCTCACGATAATATTCAACCTCTCCGCCTGGCTCGCCTGCTATGTGCAGCTGCGCATCGACTCCAGCCGCAATCACTTTTATAAAAGCCTTGATTAGCCCAAGCGCATTTTTTCGTGGATTCAACCACCCGGCAAAGAACACTCTTCCCGCCTGCTCATTGCGCTCGATGGCGAAAAAGTCGCGCGAAATTGCATTTTCTATTTCATAGACTTTTGCAGATGTCAGCGGCTCAATCTCTTTTCTTACGTAGGGATTAATGGATACGATGTGATGTTGTCGGGACAATCCAAATGACTCCGCCCGCCGCCATAACAACGAGCGTAGCCGCCAGAACGGCTTTCGCTCGGCGCCCAGATTGAGGCTGTCGAATCCGTGCACTGTGAATACCGACGGCACCCTTAGCTTATGCACGCCCAATCCATAGGTTTCCTGAAAATGCACAATATCGGGATTCAATGAGGACACATACTGCTTAAGCAGCCGCTCCCCTGGCCCGAAGAAAATGTCAAACATCATCGGCCAACGAGTTTTCGGTAATCTGTGGACAGTAATATTCTCGACTTTCTCTACTGAGATAGCATGACGACCCTTCTCAAAGGTCACCACATGCAACTCGTGTTCACCCGATGAAAGCAGCCCACGCAATAATCCAATGGTCGCGGTTTCGACACCACCACGTGGATTATCCATGCTGGCAGGCATGCGGCTAAAAATCACTACTCTCATCGTTTTCCTTAGCAAAGTTCCTGTTCGGATTTCAGCGCCTCAGGGGGCTCTGTTGAACTTCTAGCGTCACTCCGGCGCATGTTGGGCTCTTGGGCGCCTGCGGTGGCAACCCCTGTTTTTCTCACGCCCCAAGAATTGGCCGGCTCACGCTACAGCCCACGCAAGTCGCTAAGCTGATAATTATTCCCGTCCATCACCCTGTCTTCGATATACATGCGGTACCAGACCTCGAGCGCGATGATACTCCAGAGCTGCAAAGAGTAATCTCGCGCGCCGCTCATGTGTTCCGCAATCAGTTTTTGCACAGCTCCGCCGTCGAGCAATCCCGTTCGATTCACTTGCTCCGGCGACAGGAAGGCGCTGATAAATTCTTTCAGCTCCCCCTTGAACCATTGGCCGATTGGAGAATCGAAACCGACTTTCTTCCGCTCGACAATCTGCTCTGGCAAGTACTTCTTGGCGACTTCCTTCAAGATGTGTTTGGTTCGCGTGCCTTTGAGCCGGTATTGATTTGGCAGCTTGGCGGCATACTCGACCAGCTTGTAATCACACAGAGGTGAACGCACCTCAAGGCTGTTGGCCATGCTCATGCGATCCATGTAGGTCAGCTGATATTCGGGGAGGTAGCCCTCCACCTCAAGTGATGTGGCCCGCTGGAAGATAGTCATTTCTGATGATCCGCCCATCAAGTGATCTCGCAAAAAACTATCGCCGGCAGGATTGTCCGCCAAGCGCCGGCAGTTTTCAGAGATCAGTGCACTGCGTACATCCGGATTCAGCAAGCTCACCCAGGATAGATAAGCCTGGTCTGGCGGCAGATCCGCACCGGTCACAAATCGCTTGACCCGCTTGGCGAAACGGCTTCCGGTCGTGGACTCTGGCCATTTCATCGCGATGCGCTCGACGATCTGGGCTCGGACGAATTTCGGCAGGCGCTGATAGTATTCGAGATAACGCAAGCCTTGATGCTTGGGATAACCGTAAAACAGCTCATCGCCACCTGTGCCGCCGAGCGCGACCTTGAGCCGCTTGCGCACGAATTCGCACAACAGATACACCAAAACTGATGTCGGCTCGCCGTGCGGTTCATCATAGTGCCAGATGATTCGCGGCAACAATTCCATGCTGGAGTGCGCTTCGAGAATCAACTCATGGTGCTGTGTGCCCAGGTGGTCGGCGACGCGTTGGGCATGACTCAGCTCATTGAATCCGGCGGCCTCACCACGATAGCCAACGGAAAATGTCTGCACTTGCGCTTCGTGCTTTTTCATCAGCGCGCAGATCAGTGAGGAATCGATACCGCCGCTGAGAAAGGCCCCCACCTCCACATCACTCTTGAGGCACAGCCGGATGGCTTCATCGAGCTCATGCTCCAGGCCGGCAAGCGCGTCACGATAGGAAATGTCGAGCGTTTTTGAAAAATCATTGTACCAATAGCGCTTCAGTGCACAACCGGTTTGTTCGCGCCAGATCAGCATCTCGCCGGGCTGCAGGCGTGATATTTCTTTATAGAATGTCTTGGGTCCCGCCACATATCCGGCAGCGAGAAAATCACAGACGGATTGCGCCTCGACCGTACGGCTGGACAATGCCTGGAGAATGGTCTTCATTTCCGACCCGAAAAATACCCGGCCCTCTTGCTGAGCGTAATAAAGAGGCTTTTCACCGATGCGGTCACGCGCCAGGATCAGCTGGCGCTGTTTGGCATCCCAGAGCGCAATACCGAACATGCCGCGCAGATGATGCACGAAGTCCAGACCGTAATCCTCATACAGATGGACAATGGTTTCGGTATCGGAGTGCGTCTTCAAGGTGTGGCCACGCTGGATAAGCTGCGCCCTCAATTCCTCGAAGTTGTAAATCTCGCCATTGAAGACCACCCAGACATCCTGGGTTTCATTCGTGATGGGCTGATTGCCGGATTTCAGATCGATGATGGCCAGCCGGCGCATCGCCAGCCCGACGCCTGGTGCCGTGTAATAGCCGGCATCATCGGGCCCGCGATGCGTCATGCTGTTGCACATCGCGCGCAGCAGATTGCCGTCATCCAAGCCTACATATCCAGTGATGCCGCACATTCTAGTCTTTCACTCCAAATCAGTTCATCAATATTCAACTGCCGCAAGAAACAGGGCCGCCGACACTCACCCGAGCCGATATTGACCAATCACCGCATTTAACTCATCATGCCAGCGGGCGGCAATCGCCTCGGTACTGCTATATCCGAGCGCATCGCGGCTCGCGGACAGTGAACAGGATTGCCAGTGGCTTTCGTCATTCAAGAGACATAGAATCTTGTCCCTGAATTGGCCGATTGCGTCACCGGGCAATATATATCCGTTGTGATCGTTCCGAATGATATCACCCAGATCGCCCACCTCTGCGACGACCGGCACCGTCCCCATGGCCATCGCCTCCAACATGGCAATGGACATCCCCTCCCAGCGCGATGTCAGCACAAAGACCTTGGCGCGCGACACAAGCTCTGGCACATCGCTGCGTTGCCCCATGAACTGCAGGTGGTGGCTGATACCTAATGCCTGCGCCTGCGCCTTGAGGTCTCCTGCATCGGGGCCGTCACCTATCAGCACTGCCTTCAGGCCAGGCACCTCTTTGGCCACCTCGGCGACTACCCTGACGAATCGATCAGGGCGCTTGTATTCCGTCAGCCGACCGACGAACACCAGATCATCCGCGCGCTGACTGAGCGGCAATGGCGCAGCGGGCGCCTCGATACTGCCGGTGATGATGCACAGTCTGCGGCGGTAACCAAGCTGTCTGATGTAATCCGCGGCCTTGTTCCCGCGCACCACCACCAAGTCAAAGGCGCGCACGACTGCGAACGCAAAGCGCTCCACCAAACGGCTTGGTCGGCCCAGCGCAACCAGTACTCGATTCTCTGCGTGCCATCCTCCCCCCTCAAGCTCCAGCGGGCCGGATGTCACTTGATAACAGGCAGGCCGTCGAAACAGCCGCGCCGCCACCAATGCAGAGACGGCTGCGGGAAAAATATGATATCCCATATAGAGATCCGGTCGATAACGCCAGCCGCAACGGACCGCCCAGATAAATTTGGCCAGAGCGCGACTGAACAATTTAGATAACAGTGGCGGCGGACACTCATAACGCAGTCTGTCGAGCATTTCCACCGGCTCGTCGCAGACAAGGATCACCTCATTGACGCCGCTTTGCGTCAACGGACGAATGTGCGCATGAAACCAATTGGGATTGTGGAAGGTGCCGATCACCAGGATTCGCCCAGTACTTGTCAGGGGGTGTTTGCTTCGGCCGGCAAGCAGTTTCGCGACAGCCCAGCTCAACCCGTATATCGTTGACAAAATCACGGTTGCCGCCAATCGAAGCAGGCTGGATTTGATCTTGTTTTTCATTGTATGTTCATCGTATGCAATTGCAACTTCATCGGCGACGACATGTCGGTCGTGTTTTTTTATTAACCCGGCGATTAAATATATCTGCCACGTATCTTAAAAGCGTCCCTTCTCCCTCCGGGAGAAGGATAGGATGAGGGAGTAAATTAATGTGTTAATCCCCCTCACCCTAGCCCTCTACCCTAAAGGGCATAAATCCCGGAGGGAGAGGGAACAGTACACCAGATCCATTTTGTCGCCGGGTTAATAATTTAATCATCGGCGCCAAAATAGGTCTGCTTTTATTCCTTCTCCCTGAGGGAGAATGAACGTCTTGAATATGCGACAGAGGTGTTACTAACTTGGCGGCTAAAGATACCTGCTGCTGTAGGAGCAAGCTTCAGCTTGCGATCAGCCACCGCTGCGATGATCGCCATCTAAAGATGGCTCCTACATCAGATGTAATTGATCGCCGAGTTAATACTAACCAATCAATCATTCTCGGCAATTCCAAGGCCGAGCCGCTTCGCGAGCGATGTGTTGCGCAAATCATAACGCACTTGTGCGGGCACAAGATATCGCCAATACAAAACCGCCAATACAAAACCGCCAACCACGCATCCCAGCGCCAGCCCCGCGAGGAGATTGTCCGCGAACAGTACACGGCACCCGGCCAACACCATCAAGAATATCCCATTGAGCGCCAACGGCCGCAAGAATACCTGACGCACATATGTCCATAATGGAATATCGAGCTTGCGGCAAGCATAGACCGGCAGCAAAATCCCGTTGCTCAGCGTGAGCGGTATGGTGACCAATAACGCCGCGCTGATTAGGCTCCACCCCAATTGTTCAATCAGCAGCGCCGCGGAGGCAAAGGTCACTAGACTGAGCAGCAACGAGATCAGCGCGACTTTGCCGTGATGCCCCATCCCCATCAAGATTTTGTATACGGTGCCCTGTGAAACCGGTAAGAAATAGCCGATGGCCAATATCGTCATCAGCAACCAGTCTGCATATTCCTGCCCCATCCATACATCGAGCACCACGTCGCCGAAACACACCAGCAGCAGAACAAATGGCAGCGTAAAGGCAACGCCGTATCGCGCGCTCTTGATCATGAACTCGCGCACTTCACCCGGCACACCGTTTTGATGCAATACGCCAGCGGTTGGTGTCAGAATCATCGAGAACCTGCTGAGAAAACCCTCCATGTGGCGAACAAGGGCGATCGGCCGTGAAAACACCGCCAGCGCCGCCGGCCCGAGCTTGGCCACCAGCAATATATTGGTTGTTTGCACCAGCATCAGGGCGGGCAGTGAAAAAATCATGGCCTTGCCGCCAAATTGAAATGCCTCGACCCCATGCGAGCGACTGACATGCCGGTAGCTCACCGTAAGCTCCGGGCATATCCTCCGGACGACAAAAACGCGCGCCACCTCGGTGATGATGGTCACTGACAAATACGCCACCCCTAAGCTGATCAACCCGCCGCCAAAGGTCAAGGCCGCTATCATGGCGATAACGGCCACAAACCGTCCCGCCGCATTCAGCCCACTATTCAAGTCCCAGCGATGACAGCCAGTGAGCACGCCGCGGGCCCAATTGAACGCCATTTCAGCCGCCAATGCGGCCCCCAACAGCGATACCACCCAGCCAGCAGTGTTTAACTGGTCTCCCAGCTGTTCTGAGAAAAACTTTGGGAGTGACCATACGACACCGGCGGTAGCCAGCAGCACAATGAGTGCGATGAAGATCTGTATGAAGACTGTCGAGGATACGATCTTGGACAGCTCTTCGATTTGGTTGGAAGCGCGATACACCGCCACATACCGGTTGATCGCCGTGCCGATACCCAGGTTGGACAGGCTGATATAGTTGATGAATGACCAGGAAAAATCCCAGATCCCCAGCGACACCTGTCCCACGTGCTCATCGATCATCCTTGGAATGATGAAGCCCGCGACAAAGAATACCAGGTAACTGCCCCAGCTCGTGATGACATTCCAGGCGAATCTATCGCGCCCGGTCATGTCCTCCGCTTGTGGCTGTGGCGTGCTTTTATCTGTCATAACGATCGTTCGGACGCTCTCGATAATTCATACGTAACCGAAGTTGCGATTGGTTGCACCCGCCTTGGACTCGAACCGAGCAAGATCCGCCGAACTCAACTCCGACTTCCAGCGCTCATCCAATCGGATCTGCTCGATTGCCTTTAAGCGCATGTTATTGCCGAGGATGTGATGCTCGACACGATTGAAGTCCGGCGCCGCCTCATTCGGCTCCAACCCGATGAAACGATAGATCCGATCCAACACCTGAGCATGATCGCGGCAGAGATCCTCGTAGCGCACGACCAAGTGTTCCTGCGATGTCAGCATTTCGGACATAGACTTCATCTCGCTAATCGTGTGCAGCCATTCCTTGAGCGCCCCGTTCATCGTGTGCTGCTCATGCCTCATGTAGGAGCAGGTCACCCCGCGACCGTCACGCACCAGTGAAATCACGCGCACCTTTCGCCAGGGCGCCATCATTAAATGCTTGAGTCGCACCGGATCTTTCGATCCGTCCAGAAAGACCTGCCCACCCTTGATTCGAGTGATAATCTCAATAAGTGTCAGGTTCTGCAGCAGTATCTGTGAGCGCTTGTCGCGGCAATGCCCGGACCGGCGAAACAAAAATTCACGCCCTGTCTCAAAACTTCGGCCACGCACCGCAGCATGCAGCAATCGATCGCAAAAATAGTCGTTGTCACGGAAATGCGTGCCGTAATGTTCCAGTGAAAACGGTAAGCCTTGCTTCGTCATCGCCTCGTCGACCTGCCGCCAGAATCCACAGGTTTTGATCGGGGCGCCGCAGGAGCACTGATAGCGTTCGATGTCCCCCATCGCGGTCGCCTTCAGTTCACCGATCGTGGATATTTCAGGGTGCGCCGCCATCATCATGGTCAAGAGCGTCGAACCGGAATAACTCGGTGACATGATATATACCAGATCACCCAGCGGCCGTTCGTGCGCCACCGTATTAGTTTGCCCCATCCTAAAATCACCTAGCATTGTCACCGTTGCTCACCCAATGTCCGCAGGGATCAGGCCTTGGCCCGTCGATCAGCCAGCCGGCCCAGCCAGGCCTTGAATGTCATCCAAAAAAACAGAGTGTTCGTCACGAAATAACGCCGCCACAATCTGCGCGGCTCCTGCTTGACGCGATACAGCCACTCCAGGCCCAAGCGTTGCCATGCCGGTGGCGCGCGCATGACCTTACCGGCCATCACATCGAAGGAGCCGCCGACGCCATGACAGACCGGCACGCCCATGACCTGAGTCCAACGCGCGAGGAAATTCTCCTTCTTAGGCGAAGTCATCGCCACCAATAAGATATCTGCGCGCGAGGCCGCGATCTCAGCGGCAATCCGCGCCTCCTCATCCTTCGAAAAATATCCGTTGTGCCGCCCGGCCAGCACGACGCCGGGGTAATCCGCAGCTATGCGCTCAGCGACTTTCGCGGAAATCTCTTCAGTCGCACCCAGACAATACACACGGTACCCATGTTTTTGACCGCGCTCGAACATGCCGTACATCAAATCGATGCCGGCGATTCGCTCCGGCAAGGGCGCGCCCAAGATCCGACTTGCCCAGACGACGGCCTGGCCGTCAGCAAGAATGAGATCCGAACTCAGCACATCCTCACCGAGCGCGGGATCACGATGCATGTTGACGACCTTGGCGGCATTCACTACGCCGATCTGCAACTTTGAGCGCTGGTTGATCGCTGCATGCACGAGATCGAGCACCTGCGCCATGCTCATCGGATGGACGGGCACGCCCAAGATCTTAACCGGCGCCACACCATTAATCACATATGACTTTTCCACCCGTTCACCTCATCACAAACCTTAATATCTAAAGACACACACGACCGTGACACACCGTGCAAAATCATAAAAACCGCATGGTCCGTCTACCCCGGGTTTCTCCGCCCCAGAGAATATTGAAAATCTAACAGCCCAGACAAAGATTTCCTCATCACATCGAAATTATGATGCACATGCACACGTCGGATTTCATAGCGATCCAAGCAACTCAAGAGATTGGTACCCCCGACCGAGGTGAACGCCAAATCAAAACCTGCGTCTTTGATGACCCTGCGGGTTCTGTCGTTGAAATCCCCTGGCAGCCCGTTCGGATAACAAAAGCTACTGATGCGGACTCCCAGAAATGCCTCCAACTCCTCCTTAGCACCCTGAATTTCTTCTACCAACTGCTCATCACGCAATAGGGAAACAATAGGATGAGAGCATGTATGACCCACGACCTCGAACAGTCCCGTTGCCAGCATCTCTTGCACGTCGAGCTTGCTGACGGCCCGGTATTGTTCGATCGGAATCTCCGGCAGCTCCAGAGCGAAATCATCAAACATGCGTTGGATGACCGCGTCTCGATCCGCAGGCAGTTTCGTTTTAAGGAAACCTTTGAATGCCTTTTCCGACGTCCTGACGCCGACGGTTAAACGGTGACCCTGCACATCATAGACCAAGCCAGGCGCTAATTGGCCTATGACCCAATGCAGCTTGTCAAACCAGAGCCATTGATTGCGGATAAAAAAGTCGGTAGGTATCGCCGATGCAATCGGCACATTGAGTGACTTGGCCACGGGAAAAATAGCCTCGCACAGATCGCGGTGACCATCATCCACAACCACCATCGCCAACCGCTTGGAGCGTGATGATTCCAGCTGGCTTGGTAGAATGACATCGTAATGCGCGGCAAGATATTGCAGATACTCCCTGACATGAGCGCTCGTTATCAGCGAGCCCCCGTCGACACGATGCAATGTCATTACCGTCAACCGGCGTCTTCGATCCAATTTCATATAGCATTCCGACAACAAGGCCAGGACACCGCTCTTCAACCTTCCTACCATTCCCCCCTCTCCCCCTCTAACTGCCTTCCCACGTCATGCCCGCTCAACCGCGGGCCTAAGCACAAAAATGTTCCTTGATCGACGCCACCACGCGCACGGCTGTCTTACCATCCCACAGATCGGGAACTTGATGCTTCATGGCCTTCGGGCCGAAGATGGCGTCGATGCGGGCCTTGATGTTGTCGAGGCTGCACAATTGATTGGTGCCTTGCGATACCGTGATCGGCCGTTCGGTGTTGGCGCGCATGGTGAAGCACGGCACGCCGAGATATGTGGTTTCTTCTTGCACGCCGCCGGAATCGGTGAGGACAAAGCGGCAGTTGAACACCAGGTTCATGAAGCGCACGTAATTCACTGGTTCCAGCAAATGGATGGCGCGATTTTCGCGCAGCGTGTCGTATAGGCCCAACTGTTCGAGATTCTTGCGCGTGCGGGGGTGCACTGGAAACACAATGGCCGTTTTGCGGGAGAGGTCGTGCAGCAGTGCGCACAGCGCGCGGAGATTGTCGAGATGGTCGACATTGCTGGGGCGATGCAGCGTGACAACGCCATAGCCGCCCTTGCTCAATCCCAACTCGGTGAAATAGGCCTCGGCCTCGATCTGTTTGCGCATCATCTCCAGCGAATCGATCATGATATTGCCGACGCGCACGATCTTGTCCTCCGCCACGCCTTCGCGCCGCAGGTTCTCGTCGGCGTCGGGCGACGGCGTCCACAGCAGATCCGCCAGGACATCCGTCGCCAGGCGGTTGACTTCCTCCGGCATGGTGCGATCGAAGGAGCGCAGTCCGGCCTCCAAATGCGCGATCACCGGCCTCTGCAAGGGCAGACGCGGACGGCCGGGTTCGGCCAACCGCTTGGCATCATAGATCATCTTGGCCGCCGCCAGCGTGCAGGCGATGGTCGAGTTCACATCACCGACCACGACCACCATGTCGGGTTGTGATTCACGCAACACCTTTTCATACGCGACCATCACCGCGGCGGTTTGTTCGGCGTGCGAGCCGCTGCCCACTCCGAGATGGATGTGCGGCTTGGGCAGACCCAAATCCTGAAAAAACGCATCCGACATATTGGCGTCATAATGCTGGCCGGTGTGCACCAATTCCGTTTGCGCCCAAGGCGCTTCGATCAGCGCGTGATACAGGGGCGCGATCTTCATGAAATTCGGTCTTGCCGCTGCGATAAGATGGATTTTTGCCTTCACCATTCACCTCTTTGCAATTACATTCATCTCGTGAGAACAGCCGTCACGATACCCTGGGCGCCAAAAAAACGGATATCGCCTTCCCCATGCAGGAGAAGGTTGGGATGAGGGAGTAAATTCATGCCCCCTCACCCTAGCCCTCTCCCGATGGGAGAGGGCATTACTAAGACGATCGGTAGTAAAGCCTCATTCAGAGCCACCCCAATGTTGCGGAACAAGGCGCAGTGCGCAGGCAATGGCAAGCCCTTGTCAAGCACTGCAACGCTGGGCTGCAACATTGGGGTGGCTCCCTTCGGGCGGACGGCTAGACGGCCATCCGCCGCGTTGCGACGGTTTGACATAGATTGACTATGCCGGCACCGCCGCGCCTTGCGGGCTGACCGTCTAGCCGCCCGCTGAATGCGGCTTTACTACCGATCGTCTTAGTATTGCCGGGCACGGTAGCTCACACGGCGCCCTCGCCTCTCAACACCACCGGCACGGTTTTGAACAGAATCTTCAGATCCAGCTTGAGCGACCAGTTTTCGATATACGCCAGATCCAGTTCCAGCCACTTTTCAAACGGCAGGCTGCTGCGGCCCGAGATCTGCCACAGGCAGGTCAACCCCGGCTTGACGCTGAACCGTTTGCGCTGGATGCCGCGATCGAACAAGTTGACGTCGCGTATCGACATTGGCCGCGGCCCTACCAGACTCATATGTCCCAACAGCACATTGAACAATTGCGGCAGCTCATCCAGGCTGGTCTTACGCAGAAACTTTCCTATGCGCGTCACGCGGGGATCATTGGCGATCTTGAAGATGGGACCGGAGGCCTCGTTGAGATGCTCGATGTCCTTGAGCTTCTGCTCGCTGCCCTCGACCATCGATCTGAATTTGTACATCGGGAATACCCGCTTGCGGTAGCCGACACGCTGCTGCACGAAAAACACCGGGCCGGGCGAATCCAGTTTGATGGCAAGGGCGATCACCGTCAGGATGGGCAACAGTATCGGCATCGCGGCGGCGGTCAGCACGATGTCGATCAGCCGCTTCAGGAACAGCTCGGCATCGTGCTGGGCCACCGGCTCGAAATTCAACAGCGGCACGCCGCCCAACACATCCAGCCGCATGCGCGCCACTTGAAAATCAAACAGATCCGCCATCAGCTTCAACATCACGCCTTCCTCGCTGCAAGCATCGACGATTTTTCCGACATCCTCGATCATTGAGCGTGGAACCGCGAGCACCACTTCATCCACCACATGCCATTTCAAGATATTGCTGATCTCATCCACTGTGCCGATCACCTTCGACCCGCAGAGCTCTGTACCGACCATGTCCGGGTCGATATCCAGATAGCCGACGACATCCACCCCCCAATTCGAGTTCTTCTTCAGCAGTTCCGTGACCCGGACGGCACGCTCCCCGGTGCCCACCACCAGGACCTTCAGGCGGTTCTCATCCTTGATCTTGAATCGCTTGAAATACCACCATGTCAGTATCGCGCGGTTCAGAATGAGAAACGCCACGCTCACGACCGTAAATGCCGTGATGACGATCCGGCTGATGCCCTGCTCACCCAGGAAAAACAGCATCATGATGAGCAAGGCCAGGGTCAAGATATAGCCTCGGGCGACAATCCATGCATAGTTCACCATGGAGATGCGCAACTGTCGGTAGGCCCCCCAATAACTGAAGCTCAATCCCAGCGACGGCAGAATGATTGGCAAGAGCGCCAGATGCAGGATGGTATCGACTTCCTTGCCGGGAACAAACATTGCGTGGGCGTGCACTGCCCAGATGTAGCAAAGCACGATGACAAGCCCATCGAGCACAAAAACCAATCGACTTAGATGTTTTGATTTATCGTCTATCATTACAGCATTCCGGGGGCGAGCGATTTACACCCTGATCATTGTTCTAAACTGAGCATCACCATTGAATTCGCCCTCTGCCACGAGCGTAGTGACGGGAATCTTCCGGTGATAGCCTCGGCTGAGCCAACCCGCCTTGGTGTGTGCATCCCCTTTGATCATCGATACCCGCACGGTCGGATCAAACGCCAAACTTACTCGTCCTTTCGGATATACGAGCTGACAGATATTGTTTTCTAAACTCGCGACCGTGCAGTGCTCCGACAAATGAAAGAACGCGCGCATGCGATGTTTGCCCGACGCCAGCAGCTCATCGGTCACCGCCACTTCGCGTCGCGTATGATCCAGACTGAGGGTGCGCCGGTGGATGACGGAGCCGTCGGCGGCCTGGTAGCCATCGTGTTCCCCTATCACGCAGGTCGACGCTGCACTCGTCTCCCATAACAAACAGCGCGAACGCGCACGGCTGCCCCACAGGAACGGCCCGAGCATTCGGGACTGGTCCCTGCCGTCGATCTCGATCGTGTTGTGAGCGGCGGTGCTGCGGAAGTAGTTGCGCCATTCCGGGTAGGTGAAATAGTCATAGGTGCCCGGATCGACCAGGATATCGACGCCCGCCACCCGCAGCGTGAAACTCAACGCATCGGCGTGACCATGCGCGGCGATCGATCCATAACCGAGCTCGGCGCAGTCGAAAAACAAACTGATCGCCTCATCACCCGGCAGCCCACTTTGCAGCAGATAATAGCCGGACTCGGAAAAGGCGGTTGAACCCAATAGTTGCTGTGCCGAGTCCTTCGCCGCGGAGTGATACCAGGCAGGACCAGCCCCGCCCATGGTCCAATATGCCGTTTCGGCATATTCATCCGTAAGCGCGGCGAAATCCGCTCTCTTGAATAACACTGCAGCGACTGTCAGCAACCCGGTGACATCCTCTGGACGGTTGCCCAGATCGAGCACGTACCCGTCATCGCGATCACCAAACATCGGCAGCTCTTTGCCGCCTTCGGCAAGCCGCGCCACAAATTCGCACATTTTCTCGAGCCGCGCCCAATATTCTGGCGAATAATCATGACCGACCGCTCGGGCGCACAAGCCGGTGTACAAATAAAACTGGATCACGAAGAATTGATAGCCGAGGGCGTGTTCGCGCGTGCAGCCGTCGGCGTAGGATTGCGCAAGAATCTCCCGCTCGAGGATCGCCTGGCTTTGCTGGCGCCACTGCGCTGAAAGCGCGAACTTGGAAAAGTAGCAGCTGGCGACCAACACGCCCGCCGCCTCGCCGATCAAATGGTTGTTGGATGATGAGCCTTGCGAATATTTCTTGGCCAGATCACGGCAGTGGAGATACACCGCGTGCAAAACTCGCCGCCGGAAATCGCCGGCAAACAACCCGGAATCCAGGATGAGGTCGATGGCCCATACCCAATTGATGAGCCGGACGCCCAGCTCCAGCGGACTGCGCCAGTTCATCCCCTTGCCATACGGATTGGCCTCCAGCCAAGAACCCAGCTGATCGATGACCCCCTGCGCATAGCGTTGATCGCGCGTCACATGATAGGCCCTGGCAAGCACCACTAAATGGTGGTGGCGATTCGGCTCCCAGACCAATTTACAATCACCGACGCGGTTGAAATCACGGTAATCGATCGCCTGAATGGGGAGGACCGGCGCTGTTATACCGCTGCTGTGATCCTTGTGCCAGTTGATGGGATGGCCGAGGTCGACAGACTTTAAATCAAAATAACTGAGCTTGTGCGCCAGAATTTCCTCAGCGGCTTGCACCAGGGCCGCCTTCCAGCGCGGCTGATATACCTGTTCGCGCGTGCCATCGCCGATCATATCGACCACTCTGAATCCCGGAGTGAAATCCCGTCCTTCATAGGGCTTGCAGACTTCATCGGCATCGGGAATCAAATTCATTTCCACACGGATGCGATCGATGACATCCTGAGCGAACGATCCCATCCGCCAAGCCACCTCGCCTGCGGACATGCTCTTCAATCGATGTAAATACCAGGAAATGTTTTGCATATATCCTATCTTTCCTTTGTGTCCCACCTAAGCCTCGCCACGCGGGTCGAGGCATAAATGGCATTATCCGCGGCCGATGCACGCGAAAAGTACTCGCCCGTTTTCTTGGCCCTACCCATCAGAATTCAGCCTTGAGGCCCAGCCTCGCCGCCAACTCCTCGTATTCCTTCGTGAGGTCCGTGGAATCCATATTCGCCGCCGAGACTCCCGCATCGATCGAGATCGTTTTGCTCACCGTTCGCACCAAGGACATCTCATACACGCGGTACCGATCATTCCGATACCCCGACAGCCGCTTCCACGTCCGCCCGGCGCGCTGAGACAATATCGCATTGGTTCGGGGACCGAGAGTGTAGGTAAAGACCGCACGCTCCTGCGCCTCCCATTCCTTCTTGTCGCTTTCGACATCCTCACGCTCGCGCGCAAACCCATAGAACGCCAGCCGAAGCCTCTTCGCGAGCGTGAACTCCGCCGTGCCCCGCGCAGTCCTGTTGACAATGAACTGATTGAGATCGCTCAGCAAGGAATCCGGCGCCAGGGCATCGCTCTGCACCCGATTATACTGCTGATCGATCGTCTCCTCGCTGTAGCCGAATGTCAGCGTCGACGAGGGATTGCGCATCGTAAAATCGACCGAATAGGCATTGCCATAAAACCGGTGCCCGTAACTCAAGGCCAGCCTGGTCCTCGGCGTCATCGCCCACTGCGCCTGCGCCTGCCATGTGGTTGAGTCAAAATCCCTGTCGGGAAAACGCGTAAACTCGTAGGTCTCCGTGCCTGCCGCGCCTCCCAGCCGCCAAGTCTCATTCAACAGATAACTCACGCCGGCATTCAGCGTTAGCGCCGTCAGCTGATCATTGGTATAAACGTAGTCCGTTTCGCGCTTTGCGCCCTCCGCCCACCAATCCAACCGGCCTTGCCTGTCAGACATGACGCTCAGGATCGTCGCCGCCTGATTCTTGTTCAAATCCACCCGCGTCTCGTGCCGCTGATAGAATATCGCATGACGCGCTGAAAACTTGACGGATGGACCCAGGCTCAGATTGAGGTACGGGGAGGCCGAATAATTTCTCACCTGCTCGCGCTCCCCCTTGAGCACGCGCGACACAGACGCCACACCCTCCTGGTTTCTCCTTTCCTCGAAGGCCACACGCCCATCCAGTCCGAATAGATTCTCCGTCGCCTGGGCATTGCCGCTCACACGCATCGAGCCGTAGTGATCGTCATACGCGGAATTGTTGCGGTACATCACCTGATTGACATAGCCATCGAAGCTGCCGCTGAAATGCCTGGACTGCTGCGTGATGCGCACGCCGGGAACCAAGGTTGTAATCACATCAGCTTGCGCCGCGGATTCCTCGAGCAAGGCGTTATCCGTATACAGGGCCTCTGCCCGAAGATACGGGGCGATCTCCCACGTGCCGGCGACACCGGGCGGTGCGCCCAGGAGCATAAGCAATGCCCCGGCAGAAGATCGAATCCAGAAGCGTGTCATGACTATTTCTTCGGATATGGGTAGTAGAAACTCTGGTGATGACTTTGGCACTTGTTCAGCACTAACCCGATGCTCTTGTTATGATCCAGGAACTCCAGCGCCATCTTGAGATCTTTTTCCGCTGTCTTGCCGGATTCCACCACCATGACGATCTGCCCCACCAGTTCGGCGAGAATGCGCGCCTCGTTGCTCACCAACAAGGGAGGAGAATCGATGATGACGATTCGATCGTCATAGCGCGATTCAATCTCATCGAGCAGCTTCTTCATTTTCTCGCTGGACAACAACTCCGCGGAGTGCTCGTACATCCGGCCGGCTGACAGCAGCACCAGATTGTTCAGATTGGTTCGCTGCAGCAGCGGCGCGACATCCCAGAACTTGCCTGAGAGATAGTCCGACAATCCCTTGGTGGGCGGCAGATTGAGCACATTGAACAACGAGGGGTTGACCAGGTCGGCATCGATCAGCAACACGGTCTTATCCAGCTCCATGGCGCAACTCAGCGCCAGGTTGATCGCCGTAAAGGATTTGCCTTCGTTGGGAAAAGTGCTCGTGACCAGGACAAGATTGCCTTTGTCGACCATGTTGGCCGACGCGCCAAAGGCGTTGTTCAACAACGGCCGCTTGATCTGCCGGAATTCTTCGGCAACCAATGAGCGTGGCGCTCCGGGGTTGATGAGGCCGCCCTTCTCCAACGCTCTGAAATCAATTTCCACGTAGGGCTTGCCGGCGGCGCTCGCCAGCTCAACCACTTTATCCACATTCTCCATATCGTTCCCGGATGTTCGCAAATTCATCAATGCACCAACGACCAGTACATCAGTCCGCCATAAGCTGCCAGCAATACCAGCAGCCCCAAGAAATACACCGCCACATCGACCGCGGACCGGTAGATTTGAGCCGGGGTGCGCACCTTCGTGATGGTGCCCAGCACTGGCAGCCCAGTGGCTTCGCGCAGCCGGCGCGCGTTATAGAACGTCAATTTGATTTCTGACAACAAGTAGGCCACCGCCACGCCAATGGCCAAGCCGGCAATCAGGACCACCGAATACAGCAACGGCCGATTGGGGCCCGCCGGCAGGATTGGAACGCGCGCCGGTTCGATGATGCGGAACTGGATTTGATCGGTGCTCTTTTCGACATCCTGCGCGATTTTCGCCGACTCGCGCCGCGACACCAGCGCCTCGTAGTTTTCTTTGTTGATGCTGTAGTCACGATTGAGTTTCGCAAATTCCGCCTCGACGGCGGGAATGGTGTCGATCAAGGTTCTGAGCTTCTCCACGCGCCGGGCATACTCATGATAACGCACTTGCAGCGAAGCGACTTCCGCCTCCGCCTTGCCGAGCTCGACATTCAATTCATGGTACGCGGGATTTTGCACAATGGTTGGAGCGCTCTTTTGCCCCGCAGCGGCGTCCTGTTTTTGACGCTCGAGATCTTCGATGTTTTTCTTGACCGCAATGACATCGGGATGCTGGTCGGTATAGACCATCCGCAATTCGTCCAGGCGCTTTTGGAATTCGCTGATTCGAGCATCCACCGGACCGCTGGTTACACCGTCTACGGTTTCTCCGCCGCTGGCGCGAGCAAGTTGGCGTCTCAGCTCATCGCGGCGATTGACCGCCTCCGACATGTTCAGCCGCGCATCCTCCATCGCCGCCTTGGAGGTTTCCAGCTTCTGGAAGTACCCGCCGGTTTCGGATGGCATCAAGCCGATGTTCTCTTGCTTGAAGCGCTTGAGGCGTTCCTCCGCCTCTTCCAGGCGCTGCTGATATTCCGTGATCTGCTCCATCAGAAACCGCTGAGTCACATCCGTATCCTGGCGCGCGGCCGAGAGCGTGCCTTCCATGAAGATATTCAGCAAGGCCTCGACCACTTTCTTGGCCATCTCCGGATCTTTGTCGCTATAGGAGATATCGTAGATGTTTTCGCGATTGCTCCCCGTCACTTCGATTTTGTTCTCGATATTGATCAGCAGCTTCTCCAGTTCTTCCGGATCGCGCGCCTGCAAATCGAGGTCGGTGTCACGCGCCACCTTGAGAATGTTGGTTCGAGTGAGCAGCGTGCGTCTGGCGACATTGGCGAATTCCTGCCGCGCATCACTCTGCACCGCCAGGCCTTTTAACAGCGGACGCAGCATGGAATCCGCCTCGAGATACACCTTGGCATTGGATTGGTAGACACTCGGCAGCAGGGTCACGATTGGCCAGCCGATGATGGAAACCAGCAAAGCGCTGGCAAATATCAGCCAGCGGCGATGCCAAAACAAACGGATCAGTTCAACAATTTGGTCAAGCGTCCCGGACATTTTTCAACCTGTTATTCTCTGCTCGGCGTCGCACACGAGTGGCATCATGCCGAGATTGTTAAAACCATGATTCCGGAATGATCAGGATATCCCCAGGCATAAGCTGCCGATTGGCGGAGATGTCACCCTTCTTCAGCAGGTCATTGAGCTTGACCGGGATCACGGTATCCTGGCCATCGATCTTGCGCACGATCTTGGCGCGGTTACCCGCCGCAAACTCTGTCAATCCCCCCGCGGAGATCATCACATCAAGCAAGCTCAACCCTTCCTGATAGGGCAGCGCCTTGGGTTCGCCGGCGGCCCCGATGATTCTGATCTGCTGACTGGCGACGCCGCCGAATTGGGTGATGATGATCGTCACCAGCGGATTCTTGATGAAGTCGGAGAGCATGGTTTCGACGGAACGCGCCACCTGATTGGGAGTGCGGCCGATAACCATCAGGTCTTCCACCAGCGGAATCGAGATCTTGCCGTCGGGCCGGACCGGCACGGTAACAGACAAATCGGGATTACGCCAGACGAAGATCTGCAACATGTCACCGGGGCCGATGATATAGTTGGCGCCGGCTTTGTCGTTACTGGCGAACTTGTTTTGCGTCTCGGCGGTTTGACCCGCGGACTGTGGCGACGGCACTGGCGCAAGCTTCATGACCTCCGCAGGTTCCTTGATCGCCGTGTTCTGAGCACATCCGCTCAACAGCATGACAAGACATAAGAGAACGATCATTGTTACTTTCATGGCCCCTCGGTTCACCACCCCTCCTGAAATGCGATTCAATTCGCATAATTATCGAAAAAAATCTGTTAGCCAGAATTCAGCGAGCGCCATTTTCCCATGCCGCGCCAAAAATCACCATCTCATTAAGACTCTCAGAGGCCAAACACGTCAGCGCGCCCCCTCAATTCAAGACTATAGTAATGATTCCTTTCGTAAATCAGCGCTTCCTGCCAGGGCCGCCGCAGCCTCTGTCATGCTCCGGCAAGCGGGGTTTGCCTCTCGGCGGTCGGGAGGCATCGATGCCGCGGGTGCGAAATGCTGACGTACCTCGGCACCTCCGCCAGCGCGTCGCGCGTCACGCACAATAAATCATATTAGCGATTTATTATGCACCCTTTATGACAACATGACACCGCTAAACGGCCGTGCGGCAGCACTGCGTTTTGCTGCGGGGCCGCCAGGATTCTCGCTGCGCTGATCACAGACTCTCCAGCAGTTTCTTGGCCTCGCTGCGCCCAGGGAAGTCCGCCTTCGAATCGAGCAACTCCTGCAAGATCGACTTCGCCTGGAGCTTCTTGCCGTTTTTGTGCAACACCACGGCATAGTGATAGCTGATCTCGGGGGCGTCCTTGGCCAACTGCCGCGCCTTGTACAGGATCTCTTCGGCCTCCTTGGTTGCGTTCTTGTGATAAAGCACCCAGCCATAGGTATCGAGCACGCCCGCGCTCTCGCCACTCAGGTCGTAGGCCTTTTTCGCATTGAGCTGGGCATTGTCCAGATCGCCCTGCTCGTACTGGAGCCACGCCAGATTGTTGAGGGCGATGTAATTGTTGGCATCCAGGCTGGTCGCCCGCTTTAGATGCTCAATCGCCTTTTCCGCCTGGCCCTGCACCTGATATCCCGTCGCCACCCTGATCATCGCCGCCGTATCCTTCGGATGACGCTCCAGCCATTTCTCAAGCGTCTGACCTGCGTCCTTCTGTCCCAGCGCCTCGCGGATCTCGTAGAGCTTGATGACATCCCGGGTGGATTCCTGCTTGCCCAGCGCCGTCACCATGAGCTGTTCGGCCTCCTTGATTTGTTTCTGAGCCAGCATGACATCGGCCTTCAACACATATCCCGCCCCCGCATCCGGATATTGGGCGATGATTTTCTCCGACATCTTCAGCGCATCATTTGGCTGATTTTCCTTCAGCGCAATCCGTCCCAACGTCTCCAGGGCGGGCAAATACTTCTCGTTCGCGCTCAATGCGCTCTGCAACGATCGTTTCGCGGCGGCCACCTTCTCCTGTCGCAACTGCACGAGGGCGAGATTGAAATAGGTCTGGGCCTGTGGCCGTTTCTCGGCCAACTGCGTCAGAAGCTTTTCCGCCGCGGGCAAATCTTTGTTTCGCACCTGCAATTCCGATTCGAGCAGGACGACGTCGTCCAGTTCGGGGGCGAGCGTCTTCAGTTCCTCGACATACTTCTTGGCTTGCTCCATTTCCCCCGCCTGGAGATAGTACCGCCCCAACAGCAGGCGCGGATGCACCGAGGCCTGATCCTTGCCGGCGGCCGTAGTCAGCAGCTCGAGCGCACGCGCATTGTCCCCGCGCCCCGCCTCCACCTCGGCCAGCGCGATATACGCTGGCACGAAGTCGGGATGGGTCTTGATCACCCTCTCGAGGTAGTCCTTGGCGGACTGGGTCTTGCCTTGCCGGAAGTTGATCTGCGCCTTGGCGAAGAGCAGTTTTTCATGCTCGGGATCGACCTTCATGCCCTGGTCGATAAACGATTCGGCGTTGGCCAGATCCCCGGTGACCTGATACACCGACGCGAGCAGCAGATAGGACATCGCATCATCCTTGTGGCGGGAAAGATATGACTGCGCGGACTCCAGGGCCTTGTCGGGCTGCTTCTTTTGCAGATAGGCCACGACCAGCAGCTGCTCGGCCTTGAATTCGCCTTGGCCGCTCTGCACCATCTTGGTCAGATCCTCGATGGCCGCATCCGGATTGCCCTGAGCCACCGAGGCCATGGCCAGCTCAAGTTTCAGCGAAGCCGCGCCCGGATTTTTCTCCAGCACCTTTTGCAGATAGGCGCGCCCCTGGGCGAAATCGCCCTTCCTGAGCGCGGCACGGCCGATCATTTCCAGCAATTCAGCGTCCTCGCCGGTCTCGCTCAGCGCCGGCAGCATGGCATCATACGCGGATTGCGGCTGATTCAATCGCAGCCGCACGTCGCCGAGCAGCTTGCGTCCGGCGATATTGCCCGGATCGCCGGCAAGATAACGCGAGAGATACATATCCGCCTGCAAATACTGCTCCTGCGCATGCTTGACCGCGCCCAGCAACAGCAGACTCGGCCGATGCTTTTCAGAGAGCTTGAGCCCGCTCAGCAAGGCCTCGCTGGCGGCGTCATACTCCTTCTCTCCGAAGGCGAGGAGCCCCTTGAAATAATAGACGTCTGGGGTAGTGACCTGCTTCGCCAGCAAATCATCGACGATGGTCTTGGCCGCCGCCGGATCGTTTTTCGACAGATGCAGCCTGATCATGGCGATATTGGCCAAATAGCCGAACCGGGTGACATTGGCGCCCGAATCCTGCGCCTTGACTGCCTCGAAGACCTTGAGCGCCGCATCGGGATCACCGAGCGCCGCGTGGATATCGCCGAGCATCAGCTGCGCCCGCCGGTGACCGTCCGCGCGCTGGACCAGCGGCTCGACCAGCGCCTTGGCCTCCGCCAGCTTGCCTTCCGCAAAGAGCAACTGCCCCTTGCCCAGCAGCCCTTCCATGTTGTCGCCTTCGATCTCCAGCGCCGCGTTGACATGCGTCTGGGCTTCCGCACGTTTTCCCGCATAGAATTCGATCTGCGCCATCAGCCCGTGGATGCTGGCCTGCGCCGATTTCGGGACGCTCGAATCGATCGCGGCCGCCAGCACGCGCTCGTTATCGCCCTGATAGAAATAGGCCAGCACGAGGCGGTCGAGCAGGTCTTGCTTCTTCACGCCGGCGGCAACCGCCTTTTCGAGTTCCTTCTCGGCGGCCTCGCCCTCACCCAGGCGCAGGTAGATGTCGGCGAGCAGCACCCGCCCCTCCTTGCTCGAGGGGTCGGCGGTCAGGGCGTTTTTCAGGTCGATCACCGCCGCGCCAACGTCATTGCCCGCCAGCGCCTGCCGCGCGCGCTGAAGGTATTCGGCGGTTGACATCTCCGCCTTGCCGCAGGCCGTCAATTGCAACACTGCCAATGCCAAGCCCATCCACTTCGTTGCACTCATTTATGGCTCATCCTCTTCAAAAACCGTTTACTATTCTGCCTGGCCGCCTGCTCGCGCCGGCGTGCCGAGCTTGTACAAATTCGAGACGGACAGGAAATCGTGCAGCCGCGCGGCCGCCTCATCCTTGGATCCGTGATAATCCGTGGCCAGCGCAAAGACCGACGCCCCGCGTTCGCCCGCAACGATGCCCAGCAAATCATACAGCTTTGCCCGCGCCGGACTGATGGTGCGCCGCGCCCCTACCTCATACCAGTACCAGATCAAGCGCCGCATCGAGCCGGCCTCCAGGACCAGCTCGTTGACATCCGTGCGTTGCCCCTCCGCCAGGTCAACACTGACTGCGCGCTCTTCGCGCGGGACCCAGCCGGATCTGGGATAGAGGCGATTCTCGACATTGATCAGCTCCCGGCCCTGGGTCTGCTTGTTATAGTTTCCGATATACAGATACACGGGTGCCGCGCTCGACCGGTACACCGCGCGGTAGTGGGAGGAGGCCCCGACATAGTGCGGCTCCCAATCGAGCTGCTCCCCGTGCGAAACCAGGCGCCAGTCTCCCGCCGCCTGTGGCGGCACATGGCCGTAAGCCTGCTCATAACCATGGTCGGCCAGTCGCGCTGTCAGCGGCGGCAACAGTAGCAGCCCGGCCAGACCGATGACGCTGACCGGAGCGCGCAACGCCCGCAACCGCTCCGTTCCACGCAGGGAGGCGGCCGCGCTACTGGCGCCGGAGTCTGGATCCGCGGCCGGCTGCCCCGACACCAACTTTGCCCCGACCCAGAACAAGGGGATCAACATGAAGGCGTAGAGTATCCAGCCGAAGGTGATGTGATCCTGCACGATGGGGTGTTGCATGTGAGTGTAATTGCCCACCAGTATGATCACGATCACCCGCAGCCAGTTGGAAATAATCGCCAGCGCCAGCGAATATGCAACGAAGAATATCCCCTTGCGCATCCCGAGCTGGTTGACATGGGCAAACAACACCCCGAGTGTCAGCGCCGTGAGAAAGAAGCTCACCCCGGCGCAGGACTCTTCGACCAGAAACTGGCCGCCGGGCACGGAAAGGGAGTAACCGTCACGGAACACCGGCACATCGATCAGCTTGATGAAAAGATAGGAAACCTCGGTGGTCATCACCCGCAGGGGATGCTCAAGCCAGCCCCACACCGGGCTTGCGAACAGAATGAAGACGATTGGAAACCAGACGCGCTGAAACACCGTCCGACCGAAGATGGCCAGCACGCTGGCGAGCAACAAGGCGACCACGCCCAACAGTTGCAACAGAAAGACATTGCTCAAAAAACCGACGGCCCACACGCCACCGGCCAGCACGGCCAGCAGCAGCCCGAGGGCATTCGGACGAATATCGCAGCGCGCCAGCTGCTCACGCTGCTTCCAGACGAGATAGGCCATGATGGCCAGCACCAAAAAGCCGTGACTATAGACCCCGCCGCCTTGCGCCCATTCCTCCAGCAGCAAGCCCAGCGTCGGCCAATAACTCACCCCCCAGGCAACGACCAGCCCCAGAAGTAAAATGCCGACATAAGGGGGATAGGTGTCCGATACCGCTTTATTCATCGCAAACTCCGCTCGCCGAGGCTATTTCAGCCCGTGTCTTTCCATCAAGTCGTACATCGTCGGGCGGCTGACGCCGAGCATCTCGGCGGCCTTGGAGACATTGCCGTGGGTGATCGAAAGCACGGTATTGATGGCGGTGAATTCCGCCTTTTCCCGGACATCGCGCAGATTGAATTGCTGCGGCGCCCGATCGGGATCGGCCAGGGGTAACTCGAGATCTTCGGCCTTGACCAGGCTGTCATCGGCCATGATCACCGCCCGCTTGATCTTGTTTTCCATCTCGCGCACATTTCCGGGCCACGGGTATTGTTCGATCGCCGCAAGCGCCTCCGGGCTGAAGCCGCGCAATTTGCGCCCCATCTCCGCGGCGTATTTTTCCAGGAAAAATCGGGCCAGCAGCCGCGCGTCGCCGCTGCGTTCACGCACGGGCGGGATGACCACCGAAATCTCACTCAAGCGGTAATAGAGATCTTCGCGGAACTCGCCGGAGGATATCAGCGCGGCGATATCCCGATTGGTGGCACTGATCACGCGCACATCGACCGGGATCTCCTCGCGTCCGCCCACCCGCTCGATCACCCTTTCCTGCAAGAACCGCAGCAGCTTGGCCTGTAGGGACATGGGCATCTCGCCGATCTCGTCGAGAAACAGCGTGCCGCCGTGCGCCAGCTCGATCTTGCCCTTGGTCTGCTTGGCCGCGCCGGTGAAGGCCCCCTTCTCGTAGCCGAACAGCTCGCTCTCCAGCAGATTCTCCGGGATGGCCGCGCAATTGATCGCGACGAACCGGGCTTTCCCTCGGCTGCTCAGCGTATGCAGGGCGTTGGCCAGAATCTCCTTTCCGGTGCCGCTTTCTCCCAACAACAAGACGGATACATCGGCCGGGGCCACGCGCTCGATGGTCTTGCAAACCTTGAGCATCTCAGGGCTGCACGCCACGACATTCTGCAATGGGGAGTGATAACTGCGATCGAGACGTTTGATCTCCTGTTCGAGATCGTACAGATGAAAGGCGCGCTCAACGATCAAGCCTAAGACATCCGGCTCGATCGGCTTTTGGTAGAAATCATACGCCCCTAGGGCAATCGCCGAGACGGCGTTCTTGCGGTCATCGTTGCCGGTGACGACCACCACCTTGGTCTGTGGGGACTTCGAGACGATCGCCTCCAGCGCCCGTAGCCCTTCGACCTCGTTCTCCGGGTGCGGCGGCAAGCCGAGATCCAGGAGCACCACGGCCGGGGCATGCTCCTTGAACTTCGCCAAGGCGTCCTCGCGTTGCGAGGCGAATATGAGCGCGTATTTGTCGAAACACCAGCGGTATTGGCTCTGGAGGCCGGCATCATCCTCCACGATCAATAACTTTCTCACCCTGTTCCCCCGAATTCATAAGCGCGCATCCAAACTTCCTATTCCACGCAAGCTGGGAGCGCGATTATAAAGGATGTGCCCTGCCCCGGCATACTGTCGACGGTAATTTTACCGCCCAACCCCTGGATGTACTCCCGCGCCTCGTAGACGCCGATCCCCATTCCCGCATTACCCTTGGTGGTATCAAAGGGCTTGAACAGCCGATCCTTGATGAAGGCTTGATCCATGCCGCAGCCATTATCGCTGACCGTTATGGTAACCGTTGCATTGGCGCACGCCAAATCCACCGTCACCCAGCCGTCATCCGCGGTTGCCTCCTGGGCATTTTGCACGATGTGCTCCAGTACCGCATGCAGCCGCGCGGGATCGGCGATCACGCAGGCGTCTTCGTTGCCATTCGCTTTCAGCCGGGGGAGCGGCGACTGCTGCGCACGCTGCTGGCACAGGGCCGCCAACACCTTGACGACATTGACCTTCTCGACCTGCGCGGCCATTGCACCGCGATCCTTGCGCAACTGGCTCAGCATCTTGGTCATGCGATTGACGGCATTGTCGACCGTGGCGAAGGCATCGTCGATGAACGCCGGGTTTGCACGGTGCTTCTCGGCGTTTTTCATCACCAGGGACAATTGTGCGACGACATTCTTCAGATCATGGACCACATAGGCCGAGAGGCGGTTGAAGGCCTCGAACTGGCGCGCCTCGAACAACGACTGCGTCGTGTGCACCAGCGCCAGATAACCCGCCGCCTGCCGCCCCGCGGTCTTGAGCAGATCGCGATCCTCCCAGTTGAAGTCGATGTCCGCCCGCGGCTGCTTGAGCAGCAGGATGGCATACAGCTCGTCATGATGCATCAACGGCACCAACAGGCGCGCCTGGGGTATATCGAGCAGCCACGCCGGCAATTCCACTTTTTCATCCTCTTCCAGATTCTTTCTGCGATCCTTGATATCGATGACCCAGTCTTTCTCCCTCATCAACTGCGCCAGCGCCCCCTGCGCCGCGAAACCCACCTCAGGCAGATCCGCCATGCCGACCTGCGCCGACAGGAGATACTGGCCGCTGCCATCCTTGACCCATAGGGCGCCGCCGGAACAATCGATGATCCGGGCCAGCGCCTCGATGGCGCGCGTGCCAATGTCCTGCTGATACTCCGCGCCCGAAAATGCCTGCATGAATCTCAGCCATTCGCTGCGATAGTCGTAACGGTAGGGAAAGAAGTGTTTGTTGATGTACACCCGGATCCTGGCGCGCAGCTGGTCGGAAAAAAGCAGCACCATCAGCATCATCAGCCCGAGCGCCAGGAACACTACCTGTAGAACGATGCCCGCGGCGCCGCCCACGGTACGCAGATAATATCCCACCGTGCTGATCACCAGGAGGTAGACCCCCGCCCCGATCATGCTGGCGCTGTGGAACGCCATCTGTCGCGAGAGCATCACCGTGCCCGGCTGTTTCAAGCCGCGCGAGACCGCCAGCACCAGCAGGGGCGCCGCCAAGGCATTCACGAGACCGCGCGCGTCCCATAACGCCGGATTGAGTTCCTTAAATAGGATGGCGTCGGAATACATGACTAGGTCGTAGCAGAACACCGTCCCCAGTCCAATGAAATAAAATTTCACCGACCAACGCTGTTTCTCACTGGAGTTTTTCAATAATTGCTCAAGGAGTATCAGCCCGGCGATGGCCAGGACGATGTATTCCATCGCCCAGACATCCCACAACGACACCTTGAACACAAAGCTGGTATCGAATTGTAAATAAAGGTCCAGGGCAAGGGCGGCAAGAAACACTCCGCCCATCACTCTCAGCACCTGCCGGAAGGGCGCGGCGACATATTTGTTCTCATCCTGCGGCTTCAGCAGCAGGATCAGCACCAGAATCCAGGCCACCCCTCGGTAGAGCTCGAGAAAATGAAACAGCCGCGGCGAGTCCCCGGCGGCCACAGCCGCCGCACCCGCCCACAGCGCGGTGATCAATGCCGCGATGGCATGCAGCCGGAACAGACCCTGCCGCGCTCCGCTGCGCAGCACGTAGATCGAATAGAAGAGAAAAGCGGCGCAGCAGATCGCATAGCTGACGGAGGTAACGCTCATGAGGAATCATCGGAAGTGATTGATAAGGTCCGCTAACACTATATTGCAATCGCCAGGATATTCAAAAGTGAAATTGACCGGGAAAACTACCACGAAACGAATCCGGGCCGGCGGAACACAATTTATGTGACTCGGCCGCTGAACTCTAATATTCTGATGTTTATACTAACCCACGTGCGCACGACCACCTCGAACACAAAGAAAGAACATGTCCAAACCCAATATGGTCAATCCTCTCAAACCAGCGCAACTGTATACGCCCTGCGACCTCGGCGCCCTCGACATCAGCGCCAGCCATGACCTGCCGACGATCGAAGGCATGGTGGGGCAAACACGCGCCGTCGACGCCTTGCGCTTCGGCATCTCCATCAAGCGCCAAGGGTATAATCTGTACGTGATGGGGCCGCCGGGCAGCGGCAAGCACACCATGGTACACCTGCATCTCGCGCAGATCGCCAAGCAGGGCACGCCGCCGCCGGACTGGTGTTATGTCTATAACTTCGCGCAGCCGCAACACCCGGCGACGCTGGAACTGCCGCCCGGTCAAGGGGTGCAGTTGGAGCAGGACCTCAGCCAATTGGTGGACGAGCTCCATGTCGCGATCCCCGCCGCCTTCGAGAGCGACGAATTCCAGTCCCGCATCGAAAGCCTGGAGCAGGCGCTCAAAAACAAGCAGGAACAGGCGCTCAACGAAATCCAGCAAGAGGCTAGCCGGCATAACATCCGGCTCATGCGCACCTCCGATGGCTTTGTCTTCGCCCCAACCCACAACGGTGAGATCCTCGGCCCCGAGGACTTCAAAAAAATGTCGCCCCACGAGCGCGAGGCCCTCGAGCGGCTCATCACCGATCTACAGGAAAAATTGCGCAAGGTCATCGAAATGATGCCGCGCTGGTCCAAAGAGACGCGCGATAAAATCAAATTGGTGCAGCGGGAAACCGCGCAGCGCGCCGTCAGCCACCTCATGGACGAGATCAAGGAAAAATACCGGAGCCTGCCCGAAGTCATCGCCCACCTCGATGCCGTGCAGGAAGATATCCTCAACAACGTCCACGAATTCCGCAAACACGAGGATCTGCCGCACCTGCTGCTCGGCGCGGCGGAGCGGCGCCAGAATTCCTTCAGTCGCTACAAAGTCAACCTGTTGATCGACAACAGCGCCACCACCGGGCTTCCGGTGATCTATGAGGATCAGCCGAGTTATCAGAACCTGATCGGGCGTGTGGAGCACATATCGCAGATGGGCACACTGGTCACCGATTACACGCTGATCAAGCCGGGCGCGCTGCACCGGGCCAACGGCGGCTATCTGATCCTCGACGCCACCAAACTGCTCACCCAGCCCTACGCCTGGGAAGGTTTGAAGCGCGCGCTGCGCTGCAAGCAACTGCACATCGATTCGCTCGGACAGCTGCTGAGCCTGATCAGCACGGTTTCGCTCGAGCCAACACCGATCCCGCTGGATGTAAAGGTCGTGCTGGTCGGCGATCGGATTCTTTATTATCTGCTGAGCGAGTACGACCCGGAATTCGACGAACTGTTCAAGGTCGCCGCCGATTTCGAAGACGATATGCATCGCTCCGGCGACAACACGCACTTGTACGCGCGCTTCATCGCCACGCTCTGTCAGAAGGAAGAGCTGCTGGCGCTCGATCGCGCCGCCGTCTGCCGCGTCATCGAACACGCCGCCCGGCTCGCCGGCGATGCGGAAAAGCTCACCACCAATATGCGCGCCTTGACCGACCTGTTATGCGAAGCGGATTATCTGGCCCGGGAGGCCAAGCGCGAGCTCATCAAGCGCCAAGACATCGACGCGGCCATCACCCAGAGGAAAAGACGCCACCTGCGCCTGAAGGAACAGATCCAGGATGAGATCGTACGCAATACCATCAAGATCGATACCGACGGGGCCAAGGTGGGTCAGGTCAACGGTCTGTCTGTGCTTTCCCTCGGCAATGAGAGCTTCGGCCAGCCGACACGGATCACCGCCACCATCCGTGTCGGCGAGGGCCACATCATCGATATCGAGCGCGAGGTCGAATTGGGCGGGCCGATCCACTCCAAAGGCGTGTTGATCCTCTCATCCTATATCGGCGAGCGCTACTCCAGAGAGCGCCCGCTCTCCATGCACGCCAGCCTCGTATTCGAACAGTCCTACGGCAAGATCGAAGGCGACAGCGCCTCGCTCGCGGAGCTCTGCGCCTTGTTATCCGCGATCGCGGAAATCCCCGTTACCCAGGGCCTGGCGGTGACCGGATCGGTCAACCAACGCGGCGAGGTGCAGGCCATCGGCGGGGTCAATGAAAAAATCGAGGGATTCTTCGATATCTGTCAGGCACGCGGCCTGACCGGCCAGCAGGGCGTGATCATCCCGGTCGACAATGTCAAACACCTGATGCTGGACCAAGTGGTCGTCGAGGCCGTGGCCGCGGGCAAGTTCAATATCTATCCAGTTGCGCATGTGGACGAGGCCGCCGCCTTGTTGACGGGGATACCGGCTGGCGAGCGCACGCTGGAGGGCGAGTATCCCGCCGGCACGCTCAACGCCCTCATTCTGGAACGGCTGGAGCAAATGACCGAGATACGCCATTCCTACGCCGAGACATCGAAGGAACAGGAAGGTTCTTAAGATTTCACCGTCAATCGATACATATTTCGCATGCGATCAATCATCGCCATCTAAAGATGGCTCCTACCGGCTGGATCATGTGTGGGCGGCTAGAAACTCACTCGGTCCAGCGGGCTGATCTCCTCGGGAAACACCGCGGCATCCGCATCATCGAGCTCCCACTTCTCGATGTCGTCAAAGGCGGCCGCCCAGTCCTCCGGCGGTGACACGGCCATGACATTGAGCGCATCCCACTGATCAAGATCCAATTCCTGAACAGCGCCATCATCATATTGGATTTCGAGGGTCTGCGTGTGCTCGTCCCAGGCGACCACCTCAAAAATACCTTCCTCGCACTGGTACCATTTGCCGATCTGGCGATCAAAGTCTCTCATCATCTTGCACCTCCAATTAGGGGGATTAAAGGTCAACGATACGGAAAGCCACTGTTCTAAAGATAGCAAGGCATGGGAAAAATCCCACCAAGACTGATTCCAAGCTGCGGGATGGGGGCGTCGGATGCCGGAGGAACAGGCCACCCTCCGGTCTTTGTGTAGGGGAGCCATCTTCAGATGGCGCTGGCCTGCTTGCAAGCCGAGGCCTCCAGCCCCCCGCCTACCTCCACGTAGGCAAAGCGCGCTTAGGAAAATCCGGGCTAAATCCGCCCATACAGCTGATTGAGATGGCGCAGGCGTTTGGCGAGGGTGTCGGGCAGCATGTCCCAGCCAAAACGCCACAGCCAATTGCCTTGCGAGGTGCCGGGGATGTTCATGCGGTGGGCGCTGTCCAGACCGAGCACATCCTGCATCGGCAGGATGGCCCACTGCGCCACGGACGCCAGCGCCGCGCGATTCAGCGGCCAGGGCATCGGTTCGTTGGGCAGGTTCAGATATTCCAGCACGTGCGCCCGCTGCGGCTCCTTCAGCGCTGCGAACCAGCCGCAGGTCGTATCGTTGTCATGCGTGCCGGTATACACCACACTGCGGATTTCATGATTGTGGGGCAGATACGGATTGGTCGGCCCGCCTTCGAAGGCGAATTGCAGGATCTTCATGCCGGGCAATTGGAACGCGTTGCGCAGGGCATTGACTTCGTCGGTGATCACGCCGAGGTCTTCGGCCACCAGCGGGATCTCGCCGAACTCGCTCTTGAGGCACTTGAACAGCTCCTCGCCCGGGGCCTTGACCCAGCGCCCATTGATCGCCGTCGGCTCGCTGGCCGGGATCTCCCAATAGGCCTCGAAGCCACGAAAATGATCGATGCGGATCACATCGAACAACTGCATCTGACTGCGCAGGCGATTCTGCCACCATTCGAAGCCGTCGGCCTGCATCTGCTCCCAGTGGTAGTGGGGATTGCCCCAGCGCTGGCCGGTGGCCGAGAAATAATCCGGGGGCACGCCCGCCACCACCTCCATCCGGCCGTCCCGATCCAGGCGGAAATATTCGCGCTGCGCCCAGACATCGGCGCTGTCGTAGGAGACGAAGATCGGCATGTCGCCGAACATCCAGATTCCGCGCTCATTGGCATAGCGCTTGATGCCAAGCCATTGGGTGAAGGCGACATATTGGGCGAATTTGTACTGCTGGACGTCCTCCGCCAGACGCTTGGCCGCCGCGGCCAGGGCCGAGGCCTCTCGGTCGCGCAACGGGGCCGGCCAATCCACCCAGCCTTTCATCCCTTGCTCCACGCGGATGGCGCGATAGAGGGCGTAATCCTCCAGCCAATAGGCGTGGGCGGCGGCGAAGGCGGCGAAGGCCTGCTGTTCCTCGGCGGAGGCCTTGTGCCGGAATGCGGCATAGGCATTGCTCAAACAGTCGAGGATGGTTCCACCCAGCTGAGCGGCCGACAACCAGCCCCGGGCCTCCAGCCAGCGGCGGCAAATCAACTCCTCGCTGCATGCGTGCACGGACAGGCTTTGATACGGCGAACGGTCGCCGTGGGTCGGCGTCAGCGGCAAGGACTGCCAGATGCTCATCCCGCTCTCGGCGAGCAGGTCGACGAATCGGTAGGCATCGGCGCCCAGCACGCCACCCTCCCCCGGCCCCGGCAAGGAGGTGGGGTGCAGCAACAGCCCCGCGCGTCGTTTCAGATTGTTGGCATATGCGGTTTGGCTCATGACGGCATCTGCCCCGGCCGCATGGTTCCACCCATGGCGGGGGCGCCACTTCCGTGTGTGAAGGCATGTGTCAAATAATCGGGCGGCTCCACGCCGAGCAACTCATAGAGATGGGCCAGGTGCGTGCGGAACATGCGTTCGAAATCGCTCACCGAATCGGCCGGATTGTAATCGCCGAACCACCAGAACCAGTCGGAGCCTTCGCAGACGAACAATTGCTGTTCCGCCTGCTGGCGGCGATCCTCGGAGAGTTTACCGCTGCTGATGACCTTGTCATAACAGCGCTTGGCGTCCCCGAGCATATCCCAGCCGCGGTTTTTGTCCGGATCTCCGATCCAGGTCGAGAAGGTGCCGTACACCCAGCTGCCGGCCACCAAGCCGTTCAATTCGCTCACCAGAGAGTCCTTCTCGACGCATTCGGAGAAGGTGGTCAGCTCCAGCATGGGGTGCTCAGACAGGCGCCGGTACAGGGCGCTCAAGAAGTAATAGCCGTTTTCCGGATAATATTCCCAGGCGTTTTCACCATCGAGGATGATGGACACGACGGTGCCCGGATGATCCTTGCAGGCATGGGCGATGTTTTCCAGATGATGGGCGAGATTGGCCACCGCATCATCGGCATGCCAGTTCGAGTAGCTGAATCCGATCAGATCGGAAAGTCCGTCATCGCGGAAGAAGCAGTTCACCTTCTGCCCCTTGATGCGATAGGCCTGGTGCGGGCCTTTGCACATCTGCGCATCGAAATCCATCGAGCCCTTTTGCAAGGTGTGGCGCAATACGCTCGCGCCCGTGGCGACCCATTTGAAGCCCAGCTCGTCGAACACCTTGAGCGCCTGGGTGGAGACGCCGCCTTCCGCCGGCCAGCAGCCCGCGGGGGAAAAACCGAAATATTTCTTGAACACCTCACGTCCATGCTCCACATGCCGCCGCAGGCGTTCCTCGCCGCCGGGATATTTCTCCAGCAACGGCAGCTGCACATCCGGCATGGCCTCGCGGGTGGAGTCCAGCGCCAGCAGCAGCGGCGCGATGGGATGGGCATAGGGCGTCATGGAGAGCTCGAGCTGCCCGCGCGCATGCAGCGCGCGGTAACGCCCCAGCAGCCCGACCAGCAACTCGCCGATGACATGCATCAATTCGTGGCGGTCGTGCACGGTGAATCCCTGGCCTTTCTCGATCAGCCGCTTCACGCGCGCGTCCTTACGGCGCACGCACTCCCCTAACCACGCCAGGTGATACCACACGGCCAAATCGACCAGGAACTGATCGGAAATATAGTTCATCGTATAGGCTTGGCCATTCATCCAGTCGGCGATCTCCGCCAGTTTGCGATAGGGCTCGAAACGATTGACCACTGTCGCACGGTTGACCCGCAGACACTCCTTGATCATGCGCTTGCGCAGATTGATATCGGAGGGCATGACCGGTGCGTCCAGCAGACGCAACAGCGGGTCCTTGATCGTCCCCGTCTGATCGAGATGCGCACTGACCTGCCGCGCGTAATCATCGATCTGCTCCAGCAGGATGGGCACGAAGTTCACCACGGCGCGAGCCTTGGGCACGGACTCCAGGTGCTCGGCCATGTCGGCATAGTCCTTGATGGCGTGCAGATAGGTCCACGGCAGTTGATAATCCCCGGAGCTGAGATCGCGATATTCCGGCTGGTGCATGTGCCAACACAGCACCACCTTCAGCCGACCATTACCTGACATGGCGGTACTCCTGTGAGAGCATCTCCGGAGTCACCAGCACCACGCCGCCTTCGGAAACATAGAAACGCTTGGCATCCAGTTCAAGATCCTCGCCGATCACCATCCCCTCGGGGATCAAACAGCCCTTGTCGATGACGGCCTTCTTGATGCGGCAATTCCGCCCGATCTCCACGCTGGGCAAGAGCACCGATTGGTACACGCTCGAAAAGGAATTCACCCGCACGCTGGAAAACAGCACCGATTGGCGCACCGTGCTGCCCGAGACGACGCAGCCGCCGGAGACCATCGAATCGATCGCCATGCCGCGGCGGCCCTCGTCATCGAAGATGAATTTGGCCGGCGGCAACTGCTCCTGATAGGTCCAGATCGGCCATTCGTTGTCATAAAGGTTCAGCTCCGGCGTCACGCGGGCCAGATCGATATTCGCCTCCCAGTAGGAATCCACCGTTCCCACATCACGCCAGTAGGCCGTCTCCTTGTTTTGCACATCCCGGAAGGGATGGGCGAAGACGCGGTATTTCCGGATTGCGCCTGGGATGATGTCCTTGCCGAAATCATGGCTGGACCCCGGCGTATCCGCGTCCTTGATCAGCTGCTCGTACAAGAAGGCGGTGTTGAACACATAGATGCCCATCGATGCCAGCGCCATGCCCGGCTTGCCCGGCATCGCGGTCGGGTTGGCCGGCTTCTCGGCGAACTCTTGGATACGGCCATCGCTGTCCACCGACATCACGCCAAACGCGCTCGCCTGATCCAGCGGGACCTCGATGCAGCCGACCGTCATGTCCGCCTGGCGCTCCACGTGCTCGGCGATCATGGTGCCGTAATCCATCTTGTAGATGTGATCGCCGGCCAGGATCAGCACGAACTCGGGGTTGTGCATACGGATGATGTCGATGTTCTGATACACCGCATCGGCGGTGCCGACATACCAGTTTTCCGTAATGCGCTGCTGCGCCGGCAGGATTTCCACAAACTCGCCAAACTCCGCGCGCATGAAACTCCAACCGCGCTGGATATGCTGCAACAAGGAATGCGCCTTGTACTGGGTCAGGATCCCGATACGCCGAATCCCCGAATTCACACAGTTAGACAAGGGGAAGTCAATGATGCGAAACTTTCCTCCGAAGGGTACCGAGGGCTTCGCGCGCCAGGCCGTCAGATGCTTCAAGCGCGAGCCGCGGCCACCCGCCATGATCAGAGCCAGGGTATTTCGAGTGAGTCGGCTGACAAAACGTGAAGGATTTGAACCGTGTTGTTTCTCATTCATAGATCGACCTGCAGTTGGTAGGAAATTCGCATGCAAATTAGCGGCAAGAATTGGCAAGTATTGAATATTATTAGCTTATGTTAATATCGTCTCATAGCCGCCAGCCGTTAAAAAACACTTTTTTATTGGCACAACAACCCACTCACAGAACCACAATAAAACATGCATATCGACACTGAGTTGTTAAAGATTATCGAGGCGCGCCATCACGACCCTTTCACGGTCCTGGGCAAACACCCCGCTACTGATGGCCGGGAACACATCAAAACCTACCTCCCCTACACCCGGGAAGTGCGCATCCTGGAGACCGGGGCGCAGCTCGAGCGCATTCCGCACTCCGACGTGTTCTATTGGGAAGGCCCGGCCGGCACCACCCCGGCCCATTACCGGCTGCAATGGATCGATGCCGACGGTAAGCGGCACGAGGACTACGATCCCTATTGCTTCGCCCCCCAGCTCTCCGAATTTGATATGCATCTCTTCGGCGAAGGCCGGCACTGGCATGTGTATCGGGTGCTCGGCGCCAATCCGCACCGCGTCGGCGACATTCAAGGCGTGCTGTTTGCGGTATGGGCACCGAATGCCGCGCGCGTGAGCGTGATCGGCGATTTCAACCGGTGGGACGGCCGCCGCCATCCGATGCGTTCGCGCGGCGGCAGCGGCATCTGGGAGATCTTCATCCCCGGCCTGCAACCGGGCAATCTCTACAAATACGAGATCCGCAACCGCGACACCGGCGCGGCGCTGGTCAAGACCGACCCCTACGGCCGGCAATTCCAAATGCGCCCGGACACCGCTGCCCTGGTGCCCCAGCCGGATGAGTTCCAATGGCAAGACCAGGCGTGGATGGAGCAGCGCAAACACACCCCCTGGCTGCACGCGCCGATGTCGGTGTACGAGGTCCACCTCGGCTCCTGGCAGCGCGATGATCACGGAGGATTCCTCAACTACCGCGAGCTCGCCCACCGCATGGTGGACTATGCGCGCGACATGGGCTTCACCCACATCGAGCTGCTGCCGATCACCGAGCATCCGCTCGACGCCTCCTGGGGCTATCAGACCACCGGCTATTACGCCCCCACGAGTCGCTTCGGCACGCCGGACGACTTCCGCTATTTCGTCGATCACTGCCACCGCAACAACATCGGCGTGATCCTCGACTGGGTGCCCGCGCACTTCCCGAAGGACGAGTTCGCCCTGGCGCGCTTCGACGGCACCGCGCTCTACGAACACGAAGACCCGCGCCGCGGCGAACACCGCGACTGGGGCACCTACATCTACAATTTCGGCCGCAACGAGGTGAAGAACTTCCTGCTCTCCAGCGCCGTCTACTGGTTGGAGGAATTCCACCTCGACGGCCTGCGCGTGGACGCCGTCGCCTCGATGCTGTACCTGGACTACTCGCGCCAGGAAGGCGACTGGATCCCCAATAGATATGGCGGGCGCGAAAATCTGGAGGCCATCGACTTCCTGCGCGAGCTCAATACCGTCACGCACGGCGAATGTCCCGGCACCCTGGTGATGGCCGAGGAATCCACCGCCTGGCCGCAGGTCACCCGCCCCACCTGGCTCGGCGGCCTGGGCTTTTCCATGAAATGGAACATGGGCTGGATGCACGACACGCTGGAGTATTTCAAGAAGGACCCGATCTACCGGCACTACGACCACGACAAGCTGACCTTCGGCCTGCTGTATTGTTTTACCGAGAACTTCGCCCTGCCGTTCTCCCACGACGAGGTCGTGCACGGCAAGGGCTCGATGCTCTACAAGATGCCGGGGGATGAATGGCAGCGCTGCGCCAACCTGCGCCTGCTCTACACCTACATGCTCACCTATCCGGGCAAGAAGCTCTTGTTCATGGGCAGCGAATTCGGCCATGGGCGCGAATGGAATCACGACGCGGCCCTCGACTGGTATCTGCTCGAGTATCCGCACCATCGCGGCATCCGTCAGCTCTTCAAGGACCTCAATCATCTCTACCGCGAGGCGCGCCCGCTGCATTGGTACGACTTCCAGCCGGAAGGGTTCGAGTGGATCGACTGCCACGACGCCGCGCAATCGGTGATCAGCTATCTCCGGAAGGATGACGCCGGCGGGCTGTATCTCATCCTGCTCAATTGCACCCCGGTCCCGCGCCGCGCCTATCGCATCGGCGTGCCGCGCGCCGGCCGGTATCGCGAGATGATCAACTCGGATTCCGGCTTCTACGGCGGCAGCAACACCGGCAACTCCGGCGACATCCACAGCGCGGACATCCCGTGGATGAATCGCCCGCACTCCATCGAGGTGATCGTGCCGCCGCTGGCGGGGCTGGTTCTCAAGTACGTCGATTAAACAAAAAGAAATCCTGCATGAAGATCCTCTTTGTCACCAGCGAAGCCTATCCCTTGATCAAAACCGGCGGCCTGGCCGATGTCTCGGGCAGCCTGCCGGTGGCGCTGCGCAACAAGCGCCAGGATGTGCGCCTGCTGCTCCCCGCCTACCACGAGGCCCTGGAACAGGCCGGCGATCTGCGCACCGTCGCCACGCTGGAGCCGCCCGGCGCCAGCCAGCCGATCCGCATCCTGGAAGGCACGCTGCCCGGCACGCGGGTCAAGGTCTGGCTGGTGGACTACCCGCCCGCCTTCAACCGCCCTGGCAACCCCTATATGACCCTGCAAGGCGATCCCTGGCCGGACAACGCCCAGCGTTTCGCCCTGCTATCGCGCGTTACCGTCGAGATCGCGCAAAACCGCGCCGGACTCGACTGGCGGCCGGACGTGGTGCATTGCCACGACTGGCAGACAGCCTTGGTCCCGGCGCTGCTCAGCCTGGAGGCGGCGCGCCCGGCCACCGTCTTCACCATCCACAACCTGTCGTATCAAGGCATCTACGACCCGGACACCTTCATCCGCCTCGACCTCGCGCCCGCCCTGTGGCAGCCGGACGGCCTGGAATACTACGGCAAGCTCAACATCATCAAAGGCGGCCTGGTCTACGCCGACATCATCACCACGGTCAGCCCGACCTACGCCGAAGAGATCCAGACATACGAGTTCGGCTACGGCCTGGAAGGCCTGCTGCACCACCGGCGCGATCGCCTGCACGGCATCTTGAACGGCGTGGATTACGACAAATGGAATCCCGCCCAGGACCCGCGCCTGAAAAAGCCGTACACAGCGCGCACCCTCGACGACAAGGACGAAAACAAGAAACAACTGCGCAGGGATTTCGGACTCAGCCAAAAGAAGGGTTTGGCAGTCATCGGCATGATCACCCGCCTGGTCGAGCAGAAAGGCATCGATCTGGTCCTCGACGCCATGCCGCGCCTGATCCAGTTGCCGCTGCAATTCGTGATCCTGGGCGGCGGCGACTCCCGCTACGAATGGGCGCTCGGCGAGTGGGCCAAGCTGTATCCGGATCGCATCGGTCTGCACATCGGTTATGACGAAACCATCGCGCACCGCATCGAAGCCGGCGCCGATATCTTTCTCATGCCCTCGCGCTTTGAACCCTGCGGCCTCAATCAGATGTACAGCCAGCGCTACGGCACGATCCCGATCGTGCGCCGCGTCGGCGGACTGGCCGACTCGGTCATCGACGCCACCGATGAGAATATCGCCCAAGGCACGGCGACCGGCATCATCTTCGATCATGCCGATGCCAACGCCGTCTGCTGGGCGGTGGAACGCTCACTGACGCTATATCAGGATCTCAAGGTCTGGCGCGGCATGATGCGCGCCGGGATGCGCCAGTCCTTCGACTGGAAGACCAGCGCCGGGAAGTACATCGAAGTCTATGAGGAAGCGGTACGGTTGGCGGCCCTCAGGCCTTGAGCTTTTGCGACATCTGCAAACAATCCGCGCGCCACATGCAGTCATAACGATCGCACTTGCCCTCGGCATCCGTGGCAAAACAGACGGGGTTACCCTCTCGATTCTGTAGGGCGCGGATCAATTCCATCTTGCTCAAGCGGGACGTATTGATCCCCTTGGCGCTCGCGATGTAACGGATTTGCTGCATGTTCATGGCCAGATTCCACTCGGATTGAAAAATAACCACGATAGCCGGGATCGGCACTATCAGTTATCGGCCGAATCATTCGCAACTGGATAATAAAGCTTAGAAAATATTATCCAATTCACAAACTAAACTAAATCAATAACCCGTCGACAACCTGGAACAACGCAGCACATTCCAAGGTTAACACGTTCAAATATATACATTATCAAAGGTGAGAGAAATGAAATTAGCAATCTTTGGCCTGGGCAAGATGGGTGGCAACATGGCGCGCCGTCTTTGCCGCAGCGGTATCGAGGTCGTGGGCTACAACCGCTCGTCCGACATCACCGAAACACTCGCGAAGGAAGAAGGCCTGATCCCCGCCTTCACCGTGGACGAGGCCCTCGCCAAGCTCACCGGCCGGCGCGTGCTCTGGCTGATGCTGCCCAGCGGCGCCCCGACCGAAGAGATGATCCAGAGCCTCATCCCCAAACTCAAGGCCGGCGATATCGTCATCGACGGCGGCAACTCCAACTACCATGACACCCAGCGCCGCCACGCGCTGCTGGCCCAGCACGACATCCACTTCATGGACGCAGGCACCTCCGGCGGCGTGTGGGGGCTGGAGAACGGCTATTGCATGATGGTCGGCGGCGGCAAGGAAGACTTCGCCATGATCAAACCGATCATCCAGGCGCTAGCCCCTGGCAAAGATCACGGCTGGGCGCACGTCGGCCCGTGCGGCGCGGGACATTTCACCAAGATGATCCACAACGGCATCGAATACGGCATGATGCAGGCCATGGCCGAGGGCTTCGCGCTGATGCAGGGCAAGCAAGAATTCAACATCGATCTGGCCAACGTCGCCGAGATCTGGCGCCACGGCTCCGTGGTGCGCAGCTGGCTGCTCGATCTGACCGCGGAGTTCCTCAAGCACGACCAGACACTCACGGACATCAAGCCCTTCGTCGCCGATTCCGGCGAGGGCCGCTGGACCTGCGTCGAGGCCATCGACCAGGGCGTCTCCGCGCCGGTCTTGTCGTTGTCCATCCACGCGCGTTTCGCCAGCCAAGGCAAGGCCGACTTCGGCAACAAGATGCTCTCGAAGATGCGCAACGCCTTCGGCGGTCACGCCATCAAAAAATAATAAGGACCACAAGCATGCGCGAACCCTGTACCTTCGTCATCTTCGGCGCGACCGGCAATCTCTCGAAAGTCAAACTCTTGCCGGCGCTGTATCATCTGGAAGAGGCCCGCGCCCTCCCGGAAGGCACCTCCATCCTGGCGATCGGCCGCCGTGAATGGAACGATGAACAATGGCGCAACGAGGTCGCCGAAACCCTTTCAACGCGCGCCCGCAGCGGCTTGAAGCAGGAGGTATTCGATCGGCTCGCCAAGCGTCTGTATTATCTCCAAGGGGATCTCGATGACCAGGCGTCCTACGCCCGTTTGCGCGATCACATCAACGCCACGCCACACCTCCCGACCAACATCGCCTTTTACATGGCCATCCGCCCGGCGGACTTCGCCACGGTCAGCCATTATCTGGCCGTGGTCGGGCTAAACAATGAAGAAAGCGGCTGGCGCCGGATCGTGGTGGAGAAGCCCTTCGGCTACGACCTGGAAAGCGCGCAGATCCTGGAGCATCAACTGCACAAGGATTACAAGGAATCCCAGATCTTCCGCATCGACCACTATCTCGGCAAGGGCACGGTGCAGAACGTCTTGGCGTTCCGCTTCGCCAACGTGATGCTCGAACCCTTGATGAACCGCAACTACATCGATCACGTGCAGATCACGCACTCCGAGAGCAAGGGCATCGAAAACCGCGCCGAATATTACGACGGCGCCGGCGCGCTGCGCGACATGATCCAGAGCCACCTGCTCCAGCTGCTCACCCTGGTGGCCATGGAGCCGCCCGCCTCGATGGACTCCGAATCGCTGCGCGACGAGAAGGTGAAGGTACTCAAATCGATCCGCCCGATCCCGCCCAACGCCGTCCACGCCCACGCCTTTCGCGCCCAATACACCCGCGGCATGGTCGGCGGCGCCAAGGCGTGCAGCTATCTGGAGGAAAAAGACGTTCCGCCCGTGAGCACCACGGAGACCTACGCGGCGCTCAAGGTCTACATCGACAACTGGCGCTGGCGCAACGTGCCGTTTTATCTGCGCACCGGCAAGCGCATGGCGCAGAACAGCTCGGTGATCAGCATCCGCTTCAAGCATCCGCCGCAGCAGCTGTTCCGCGAAACGCAAATCAATCGCCTGGAACCCAACTGGCTGCTCCTCGGTATTCAACCCAATGAATGCCTGCGCCTGGTGGTCCAGGTGAAGGAACCGGGGCTGGAGATGAAGATCCGCACCACCCACATGGATGCCAGCTTCTTCCGCGCCAGCGATGTGAAACTCGATGCCTACGAGGCCTTGCTGCTGGACGTGATCGAAGGCGACCGCTCGCTGTTCCTGCGCTACGACGAGGTCAGCTGGGCCTGGAAGGTGGTCGACCCCATCCTCAAGGTCTGGTCGATGGAGCGCGACTTCATCGAAACCTATCCGGCCGGCACCTGGGGACCGCTGGTGGCCAACCGCCTGTTCGACCGCGAAGACCAGACCTGGCGCAATTCGGTGGAAGAATACGAGTAGCTAACCCCCAACATCCTGGGCAGCCCGCAAGGCTGCCCCGATCACCCCCACACGCGGCTCCATGATCACCTTCACCGGGAAACGGTGCATCAGCTCCGCCATCGGCTCCTTCTCATGGAAGGCCTCCATGAACCCGCCCTGCTGGATTTGCGTGATGAGTTTCGGGGCGATCCCCCCGGCAAGATACACCCCGCCGTAGGGCAGGCAGGTGAGCGCGAGATTGCCGGCCTGCGCGCCATAAATCCGAATGAAGAGATCCACCGCCTCGCCGGCCAAGGCATCGCCCGCCTCCAACGCAAAGCGCGCGATGCTCGCCGCGCGATCGCCGTGCTCGAGTGCGGCGCTGAGCGCCGCGCTCTGCCGCCGGGGGTATTTCTCGGCGAAGAAACTGTAGATCGACGCCAATCCGCCGCCGGACACCACATTCTCGTAACTCACCCGCGGCTGCCGCGCCAACAGCCATTGCAGCAGCTCGATCTGCAGGGCATCGACCGGGGCGAAGTCGACATGGCCGCCTTCGGTGGGCTGCACCTGATACTGCCGGCCATTCCACACCATGATCCCTTCCCCCAGCCCGGTGCCCGCACCGATCAGCGCCTTCACCCCATGTTGATCGGGCACGCCGGATTGCAGCACCACCAGCTGATCCTCACGCAGACCGGCAATGCCGTAGCCGACCGCCTGAAAGTCGTTGATCAGGGCGACGTGCGGGATGTCGAAATGCTCGCTCAGCAGCCGCGCATCGATATCCCACGGCAGATTGGTGATCATGGCGTGGCCGCCGCTGACCGGCCCCGCCACCCCCAGGCAAGCGCCGGAGACCGGCCAGAGATCCGCGCGCAAACCATCGACGAACTCGGCGAGCATCGCCTCGAAATCATCGTACACAGTGCTGGAAAAAGAGTGCTCATACAGCGGCTGGCAGCGCGCGCCTTCCACCTGCGCGATCATCAACAGCGTCTTGGTGCCTCCGACATCACATGCCAGCACCTTCATGCGCGCATCTCCTGCGGCAGCAAGGCGGCGGCCGCCTCGTCGAGATACCACAGCAGATCCCCGCGCGGTCGCACATCCTTCACCGGATAATCCACCGGCTGGCCGGTCAGCACCTCCGCCAGCCGCTGCGCCTTGCCGCTGCCGGCGATCAGAAACAGCACCTGCCGCGCGTTGTTGATCACCGGATAGGTGAGCGTCAGCCGCCAGGTATTGAGTTTGTCCACATACACCGGGGCCACGAGTTTCGTGCGTTCACCCAGGGCCGTGGTCTGCGGAAACAGCGAGGCGGTGTGCCCGTCATCGCCCATGCCGAGCAACACCAGATCGAAGGCCGGCAGCCGGTTTTCCTGCGGCACGCGCTGTTGTACGAGTTCGGCATAGTCGCGCGCCGCCTGATCGAGATCGGCCAGCTCACCGTGCATCCGGTGGACATGGGACGGATCGAGCGTCAACGGCTGCAACAGCGCGGCACTGGCCATGCGGAAATTGCTGTCCGGGTGATCCGGCGGCACGCTGCGCTCGTCGCCGAAATAGACCTGCACCCGCGACCAATCGACACGACGCCGGAACTCCGGGGTGGCCAGCTGCTCATACAGCCGCTTCGGCGTCGAGCCGCCGGAGAGTACGAGATGAAATTCCCCGCGCCGCGCAATGGCCTCGCGGGCACAGGCGACCACCCGTTCCGCCGCCGCCAGACTCAAGACTTCAGCGTCGGCAAACACCTGGATCCTTGTTGTCATTCTGTGCCACCCTCCGGATGCGTTATCATGGACGATATGGAATAGCTTAGACTGCGCCCGGCAAGGTCGCATCGACTAATATTTCGGACGATTTTCATTGAACAAAAGCCTGCTCACCAATTTAATCGCTGCGGCCCTGATCCTGGCCGGGTTGGTCTCGCCATGGTATGGCCCCGTGATCATCGAAACCGGCACCTTCGCGCTCTCCGGCGCGCTGACCAACTGGCTCGCGATCTACATGCTGTTCGAGCGCGTGCCGCTGCTGTACGGCTCCGGCATCATCCCCGCGCGTTTCGAGGAATTCAAATGCGTGATCAAGCAAACAATCATGGAGCAATTCTTCACCCGCGAGCAGATCAACCGCTTCATCGACACCGAGGAACACTCCAGCGTGCGGCTCATGGACCTGGAGCCGCTGGTGCGCATCGTCGATTACGACCGCATCTTCGACGCCCTGACTGAGGCAATCTTGAAAAGTACCGTCGGCAGCATGCTCGGCATGCTCGGCGGCGCGAAGTCGCTGGAATCGCTCCGCGAACCCTTCACCACCAAGCTGCAGGAGACCTTGCGCGGCATCACGCAGAGCGAAGCCTTCCATGCCGCCTTGAGCAAAAGCATCAACCAGAAACAGCTCGGCGAGGACATCATCGTGAACATCGAGCGCCTCCTCGATCAGCGCCTGAATGAACTCACCCCGCAGCAGGTCAAGGAGATCGTGGAGAAGATCATCCAGGAACACCTCGGCTGGCTGGTGGTCTGGGGCGGCGTCTTCGGCGGGCTGATCGGCCTGGTCTTCAGCCTCGCCAGCGGCAACCTCAACCCATAGGATTCCATCCGTGCGCCCCTATCTCCTCATCGCCATCGCGTTATTGCTGCTCGTGTTTCTTCTGGGCCGCTGGTTCGTAAAAGCCCCGCCGCAGCAAGCGCGCATGTGGCTGGTCCGCGCCTTGATCTTCCTGCTGCTCGCCGGGTTGATCGTGCTCGCGGCCACCGGCCGCATACACTGGCTCATCGCCGCCGGCGGCGGCCTCGCCGCGCTGGCCATGCGCCTGTGGCGCGCCTGGCAGGTGTACAGCGCGATCAAACGCGCCACCCGGGGCTCGCAGCAATCCCGCTCCGCCCCGAGCGGAACCCACAGCGGGCGGATGAACAAGGACGAGGCCTACGAGATCCTCGGCCTCAAACCCGGCGCCAGCCGCGAAGAGATCATCGCCGCTCATCGGCGCCTGATCCAAAAACTCCATCCCGACCACGGCGGCAGCGATCGCCTCGCCGCCAAGGTCAATGAGGCGAAGGATGTGCTGCTCGAGGACTAACCGAGCGCCTCGGCATTATTGAAGGCGCTCAACACCCGGTAGAGATCATACGCATCGCGCGCCCCGGCCAGCTCGCGGATCGAGTGCATGGCAAAGGTCGGCACGCCGATATCGCTGGTCTTGATCCCCAGCTCCGCCGCCGTGATCGGACCGATCGTGCTACCGCAGGCCATATCGCTTCTGACCACAAACGATTGCACCGGCACCTGCACGCTCGCGCACAGCGCGCGGAAAAACGCCGCCGTCACACTGTTGGTGGCGTATCGCTGATTGGCATTGACCTTGATGACCGGGCCGCGATTGAGTAAGGGCCCGTGATTGTCATCATGCTTGTCGGCGAAGTTGGGATGCACGCCATGGGCGTTGTCCGCGGAGATCATCAACGAGCGATTGATCATGCGCGCCAGCTCCTGCCCCGTGCCGCTCATCCGCTCCAGCACATCGCGCAGGAACGAACCCTGCGCCCCACAGTAGGAGGCGCTGCCGACTTCTTCATGATCATTGCAGACCAGCACCGCGGTATGCTGACCTGCGTTTTCCAACAGGCCCATCGCGCCGGCATAACAGCTGAGCAGATTGTCCAGCCGCGCCCCGCTGATGAATTCCCCGTAGAACCCCACCCGCGCCGGCGGCTGCACATCATAGAGGCTGATCTCGAAATCCAGCACCTTGTCGATGTCATGCGCCCCGCACTCCTCGATCAGATGTGCCAGCAACAGTTCCTTGAAACGCGGCGAGGCACCCTCCTCGGCCTGCAACACCACCGGCGGCAGCTGCAATTGCGCATTCACATTGCGCGCGCTGTTGGCCTCCCGGTCCAAATGGATCGCCAGACTGGGAATGATCGCCACCGGACGCTTGAAATCCACCAGCAGATGCGCGAGTGCCTGGTCCTTGGTCAGACAACTGACGCGCCCAGCCAGCGAGAGATCGCGGTCGAACCAGGGATTGAGCAAGGCCCCGCCGTACACCTCGACACCTAGCTGGTAATAGCCCTTCTTGACGCGATCAGGTTCCGGCTTGACCTTGAGACAGGGGCTGTCGGTATGCGCGCCGACGATGCGCGCGCCGTGCGTCAGCGCATCCTCCGTGCCGGCCACGAAGGCGATGAGCGATGAGCCATTGCGCGTGACAAAATACCGCCCACCCGGCGCGAGCTGCCACGGCTGCGATTCGCACAACTCGGTGAATCCCCGCTGGTGCAGGATGGCTGACAGATTGGCCGCCGCATGAAACGGCGTGGGGGAGTTTGCAAGAAACCTCAACAGACCCTCGAGAAAATTGTCTTCGGCCATCGCCATGTCGCTCAACCTCGTGTGTGCAGTTGCGTCTATCATAAGCTAGTTGCCAGGGTCTGTTAACCTGGTGCATCCGCCCGGTTAAATCTTTTGCCCAAACACTCGATATCATTCATAGACCCGCGCATTTCTTGAGAGGACTCGTCCCATGAGCGACACCATCAGCTTCTACCAAAGCGTCAACCTCATGGCCGACCGCGCCATCCAGGTGCTCGGTCTGGATGCGGGCACGGCAGCGGCCATCAAGGCGTGCAGCTCGGTGCTCAAGGTGGAATTCCCCGTCAAGCTCAACGGCAAGATCGAACTCTTCACCGGCTGGCGCGCCGTGCACAGTACCCATCGGCTGCCGGTCAAAGGCGGCATCCGTTATGCGCCCTACGCCAATCAAGACGAGGTGGAGGCGCTGGCCGCGCTGATGAGCTACAAATGCGCGCTGGTGGATGTCCCCTTCGGCGGTTCCAAGGGCGCGCTGCTGATCGATCCGAAGAAATACACCCGCGATGAATTGCAACTCATCACCCGGCGCTTCACGCTGGAACTGGTGCGCAAGGGCTTCCTGAGCCCGGCGACCAATGTCCCCGCGCCCGACATGGGCACCGGCGAGCGCGAAATGGCCTGGATCGCCGACACCTACAAACATCTGCACCCCGAGGACATCAACTACCTGGCGTGCGTCACCGGGAAACCGGTGCAGCACGGCGGCATCCGCGGCCGCAAGGAGGCCACCGGGCGCGGCGTGCAATATGCCTTGCAGGAATTCTTCCGTCACCCCGATGATGTCAAACGCGCCGGCCTGAGCGGCACGCTCGCGGGCCAGCGCATCATCGTCCAGGGCTTCGGCAATGTCGGCTACCACGCCGCCAAATTCTTGAGCGAGGAAGACGGCGCCAAGATCATCGGCATCATCAAGAGCGACGGCTATCTCTATCATGAAGACGGCCTGTCGGTGGAAGAGGTGCACCGGCATCTCGTCACCCACAAGACCCTCAAGAACTTTCCCGGCGCCCGCTACGGCGAGAATGTGAGCGAAGCGCTGGAACTCGCGTGCGACATCCTGATCCCCGCCGCGATGGAGGCGGTGATCGACCAGCACAACGCCAACAACATCAAGGCGCGGCTGATCGTGGAGGCGGCCAACGGCCCGATCACCTATGGCGCCGATGAAATGCTGAAAAAACGCGGCATCACCGTACTGCCCGACTTCTTCGTCAACGCGGGCGGCGTGATCGTGTCCTACTTCGAATGGATCCGCAACATCTCGCACATCCGTTTCGGGCGCATGCAGCGCCGGCACGACGAAACGCGCGGTCATCAATTTGCATCCGTGCTGGAGAATTTGACTGGCATGAAAATGCCGGAGAATGCCCGCGAAAACCTAGTCCGTGGCGCAGAAGAGATCGACTTGGTGCGCTCCGGCCTCGACGACTCCATGCGTCTGGCCTATCAGGAGATGCAGCGGGTGCTCCACACCTATCCGCAGATCGGCGATTACCGCACCGCCGCGTATGTCATCTCGATCGAAAAGATCTCCCGGACCTATCTCGACATCGGCGTATATTGACAAGAAGGAGGGAAGACCGGCGACCTTCCCTCCGCACGCACATCACCACTGCTTGAAGCGAGTATCCCAGCGCTTGAACCGATTGCGGCAGTACTGATCCAGGGCCTCCGCCCCGTCGAAAAAGAGTTCGAAATTCTTCTCGGCCGGCTCGTCGAACTCACAATAATCATTCTCGTATTCGCGGCAGATCTTCGGCCGGCGCTCGTAGATCCCGCAGCGCCCATCGGGCTGGAGATGCACACACGGATTGTTGACCAACAGAAACCAGCCGTCTTCGTCCTTGTACACCTGGATGTTGCGGTGCGAGACCTGCCACAGCAGATAATCGAATTCCTCCATCGACCGTGGCGTGGAAATATGCTGTGTAATGTAACTGCAACACTTGGTGCCCACACAAAACGAACACTTATTCTCCGGCGTAATGGTGATCACCGGTTTAACGCGCACATTGCTCATTTATCTCGAACTCGCCCACCAAAATCATACCCATGCAAGTGGTGCAGGTCAGTTGCATCCGTCGTTCACTTCCGCTTTATCTGCACTCCCAGCGGCCAAGCATCGGCGCCTCGGGATTTTTCACCTGTCCCACATCGACCAGCACCACCGTCAGCCCACGCCCTTTGAAGCCGAAATTCTCGGCGACGACACACACGCTCGCCGCGTCAGCGTCGCGATTCTTGTCATTGTCGGCGACGCCCAGTTGCAAGGTATTGCCCGTCAACCACCATGCCTCGCGGGGCTTTACTGGATGATATGCCAGCAGATTATCGGCCAAGGCCTGTCGCGCTGCGGTGATCTGCGCATCATTCCACGGCGCCGCATGCCGCGCCTGAAAACCGAAGCTCAACAGAAACAACGCAAATACCGCGATCACCCCCGCCTCGATCCAGCGAAAGGGATTCTTTCGCGCGCGCCGTGCGACCCCGCTCATGGATATCATCGCCCCCGTACTGTGTATCTATCGAGAGTATAGTCTGCGCGGGCGCCGCAGACGAAACAAACCCGGCTGCGCCGGCGATAGGCCCAACACAGTGGAATGTGCGCCTACAAAACAAACAGGGGGCGCGAAGCCCCCTGTGTCGTGAGTGGTGCCGGATATAGGAGTCGAACCTACGACCTTCGCATTACGAATGCGCTGCTCTACCAACTGAGCTAATCCGGCGTGTACGTATAATGCCGCAACAGTCCCTGACATAGAAAGGCCCAAACTCCAGGAGAATGGGCCTAAACTTTTGATTTATATGGTGCCGACACCAGGACTTGAACCCGGAACCTACTGATTACAAGTCAGTTGCACTACCAGTTGTGCTATGTCGGCGAAGTGCCAAATATTAATCAAATCCAGTCAAAACATCAATCACTTGCATTCTACAATCTTGGGCTCGATCGTCGAGTGAGCTTCCACGTATTGCGGCAGGTGGGTGGTAAATTCGTCTTTGAGAGACACCACATACTGGGTGTGCGACTCGGTGCGCGGTTTGATCTGGACCGGGTACCCCAGTTTCTTAATCTCATTGACCCGAGACTTAGCGGTCCCCTCATCCTTGAACAACCCCAAAGAGACGGCGTTTTTCTGCGCACCCGATTCGATGACATGGATGTCCTTGATCCCCTTGGCCTTCAGCTCTTTAATGATTTGTTGCGCGGCATTCGCGCTCTTCTGGGGATCAAGATAGACCCAATAGTTCGCAGTGGTATCAACCACGAGCTCGGTCATATCAAAGGCGAGTTGCTGCTCATTCAACCAGGCCACCAGCGTCATGAATGGGGCCTCGTCCAGCGGACCAATCTCATAACAAATGGTCGGATTGGCCGCGGCAACCGTATGCTCTGGCACGGTGGTGGCCAACGGCGGTTCGGGCTGCGGTAGCTCGCTTACCCGCGGACTTATTTCAGGCAGCTGTTTTTCCGAAGGTTTTTTTGGCGCTTCCGCCACTGATGCTGGGGCTGCTTCTCCGACCTGATCTTGGCTGTACCAAGCGAAAATTCCGAGATTTATCAGGATCAAAAGCAGAACGAAAACTTTCATTTCTCTTCCATCGCGATCTTGGCGAGTCCTTGTAGTACAAGATCGGATTCATGGATGAAATCATGAGCGAGCAAGGGCAAGATCTGGGGGGCATCACCACCGGTTATGAGGTGCTTCACATTTCTCCCAAGCGTCTCGCTCACATCGGCCAGCACCCGGTCGATGACAGCGACAACCGCATATAAGGTACCGCCGTCCACGCCACCCTCGGTATCGCGCGCCAGGAGTGAGACCTGGGCGGAATGGCGCTTCCGCAGATGGATCCCCTGGGTTCCCTTGAGCAGCGACTCCCGCATCATCTGCAATCCCGGCACAATGATCCCCCCCAGATGTTCACCTTTTGCCGAGATCGCGTCGATGGTGATCGCCGTACCGCAATCCACGACACACACCGGCGCCCGCACCTTGTGATAGGCCGCGATCATGCCCACCCAGCGATCCGCGCCCAGGCGTTCAGGCTCGATGTAGGCATTTCTTATCCCCATGCGCTCTGCGGAGGAGACGACAAAATGCGGGGGGATCCCCCAATGACGCTCTATCCATTCAGCGACAATCTTGCCAACCTTGGCCGAGCCCACTGAAACCACGAACGCGGCCTGGGGTTTATCTATGCTGACCCATGATGCATCGAGCTGCGCCTCTAGTTCACGAAGGTCATAAAGACACCGTCCGTGCTGCGTCAAAACGCCCTGCCGCAAGACGGCCCATTTCAACGCGCTGTTGCCAATATCCAAAAGAAACATACTATCCACTCGATTTCATATAATCGTGGCTACACAGGGCGCAGACTGACTTCTCCGCTGTATATCCGCTGTATCTCGCCGTTGCATTGCAACAATAGCGCGCCGTTATCATCGATGCCGGAAGCAACGCCGAAAACTTCCCGTTCCGGAGTATAGATGATTTTGACAGCGCGTCCCGCCAAGGCATCGAGTCTATACCATTCCTCATGCAACATTCGCAGTCCCGCCTGCGGAAAATCCCGCAGCATGGGCAATACCTCTTGCAGCAGCATCCCAGCCAAATAATTCCGGTCGATCGCTTTTCCAAGCGCTCCTGCCACATCACTCCAAGATTGATCGATGTCACCTGCCACGTGCGCAGGCATCCCGACATTCACGCCGATGCCCGCCACCACATGACAGGCCCCACCGGCCTCGCCCGTCATCTCCAGCAGAATTCCCGCCAACTTTTTCTCATGCCACCAGAGATCATTCGGCCACTTGACCCTCACCTCGTCCAGACCAAGCTTCTGCAGGGCACGCGCAACCCCTACCGACAGTGCGAGGCTCAACCCGCCAAGATTACTGGGCGTACTCTGATAGCGCCATAAAACGGAAATATAGAGATTGCAGCCAATCGGCGAGATCCATGCCTTGCCACGCCGGCCGCGTCCTTGGCTTTGGTGTTCAGCCATGCAGACATGCCCCGACGCCAGGCCCTGCTGCGCCAAGGTCTTCAGATACGAATTGGTTGAGTCGAGACTCAAATGGACCTCAAGATCCGAGAGCAAGGCCGAAGAACCACCCTCCATGAGCAAGCGTATCTTGGTCGCATCAAGCAGATCCAACGGTCTGGCAAGCCGATAGCCCTTCCCGGTAACCGAGAAGATTTCTACCCCCCTGGAACTGAGTGACTGGATATATTTCCAGACCGCGGTGCGACTGACCTGCAACCGCTCGGCCAGCGCCGTCCCGGAGTGAAACCGGCCATCGGCCAACTGTGCTAATACGAAATATTCAGGAGACATGAACTATCAGACATCCGCATCACCACGAGTAATTCAATTTTGACGGCATGGCATCAGAAGAGGATGAGCCTGATTAAAAAGGAATTGCGCTCTTATTCATCGCAACCAGCACGATATAGCCAAACACCAATAGCGAGAAAATCCAGCCGAGCAACTGCTTGGGCAGGGTATTCGCATGCTTCAGCGTATATGTCCCAAGAAAAATATAGGCCACCAAAGCCACCACCTTCGCCGTCAGCCAATGCTCCACAAACGGATACTGCGCGCTCTGCCACGCTAGAAATATCGCAGAAACCAACAGCAGGGTGTCATTGACATGCGGCGTGATACGTATCCACTTTTGTTTCATCACAGGTGACTGCCGCATGACCATAATGCCGCGCACAAAAAAACCTGTAACAGAAATCAACGCAAAAATGACATGCAGTTTTTTTATCAAAAGATACATCCGGCATCCGCCTGACTAGTTAGGTTGAAGAAGGCCATTAAGACATAAAAAAACCCCCGCATCAACGATGCAGGGGTTTTGGGTATAGAGCCTGGCGGTGACCT